>NZ_JACJVR010000088.1 GCF_014212175.1 Cohnella xylanilytica
CAGTTTATAGACAGCCTCATTGGGTTCGTTAGAGAACCAAAAATCTTGTCGTTGTTTCAGTCCGAACAAACGGTTCTCCCTTCTCGACTGCCGATATATCGCTCGCCCCACTCGTCCAGTTGATCCAGTAGGGTCTTCAGCGACTGACCGAGCTCGCTCATCCCGTAGACGACCTTCGGCGGCACTTGATTGTAGACCGTTCGCGTAACGATGCCGTCCTCCTCCAGCTCCCGAAGCTGCTGAATGAGCATCTTCTGCGTAATATCGGGGATCGCCTTCTTCAGCTCGCTCGTTCTCATCGGTTCGGGGACGCAGTTCAAGTGGCACAGAATCAACAGCTTCCACTTCCCCCCGATCACCTCCAGCGTCGCTTCCGCGGGGATGTTGTACGTTCGCGCGGTCGGCCTCTCCATCGGTTCACCTTCCTCCCATGCGACACGGTTCAAAAATTACTTTCCGGTAACTATATCACTTCGGAGTGTTTATAACACTTTAAAGTACGTACTTCCCATTTATCGCCGCATCCTCGATAATTTTATCGTACTTCGGCCGAAGGCAAAAGACGAGACAAGGAAGGTGCGTCTATGAACATATTGACCGTCGTATCGCATCCGAGGGAAAATTCTTTAACGTTCGCCGCGGCGTCCCGATTCGTTCAAGGACTCGCCGACGCGGGACACGAGACGGAGCTGCTGGACCTGCATCGCAGCGGGTTTGACCCCGTGCTGCGGGAAGCGGACGAGCCGGATTGGGCAGCCGGAGGCGATCGCAAAATCTACTCGCCCGAGGTGGAGGCCGAGATCGAACGGTTGAAGCGGCACGACGCTCTCGCCTTTATTTTCCCGATCTGGTGGTACGGGCTGCCGGCTATGCTGAAGGGATATATCGACCGGGTGTGGAACGACGGGTTCGCGTACGGAACCGGTCGGCTCCCGCATCAGAAGGTGCTGTGGCTCGGGCTGGCGGGGGCTCCGCGGGAACACTTCGAGAAAAGAAAGTACGACGAGATGATGTCCTTGCTCCTCAACGTGGGAATGGCCAGCTATTGCGGAATCTCGGACAGCAAGCTCGAGATCCTGTACGACACTCTCGACTCGAGGCCGGAAGTCTTCGATCGGATTCTGACGCGGGCTTACGAGCTTGGTCTGCATTACGGCGACGGCACCTGAAGCGATCGATCCTTATCGCGGCCAAACGAAACGGCCTTCGCATCCCGAGAAGCCCGGGACGAAGGCCGCCTTGCCAGGATCGTCTGTTACGCTTCTCCCCAGTAAATCTCCGTCTCGTATTCGAACGCGACCTGCCCGTCCCTCTCGTTCCGGTCGAACAGCTTCCGAAGCTCCTTCATCATCGGCTCGTAATTCGGATGGCCCGGCAGCGGCGCGTAGGACGAGGAGAGCAGGCGTCCCGCCAATCCTTCGAAGCCGAACAGCTGGCGGTTGGCGAAGCGCGCTTCCGACATCGGGCTTCGCAAGTAGAATTCGGCGAGCGCCTCCCTCGAGATATTCTTGTTGGACACCTCGGCATAATCCGTTCCGTACGTCCTCAGCAGCGATTCGTATTCCTCGAGGAACCGCGTGCCCTCGGAGAGCCTCGTGTTCCAGATCAGAACCGTCAAGCCGCCCGGCTTCAGAATCCGGCGGAATTCCTCCCGCGCGCGCTCCCTGTCGAACCAGTGGAACGACTGGGCGCAGACGACCCGATCCGCGGATCCGCCGGCCAAGCCGGTCTCTTCGGCGGTCCCGTCGACGGCCCGATAGCCCGGGAAGTCCCCCAGAGCGTCGACCGCCGCCTCCCTCATGGCCGCGTTGGGCTCGACGGCGACGACCCGGCTTCCCCTCTCCAACAGAAGCTTCGAGAAGATGCCCGTCCCCGCGCCGACGTCGGCGACGACGGACTCCTTCCCGAAGCCGACGGGACCGTACAGATAGTCGATCGCTTCCTTCGGGTATCCCGGACGGTACTTGACGTACGCCTCGACCCGGTCCGTGAACCGTTCCGTGTTCCGCATGGCTTAAACCTCCCTCATCGACTTTATTCTCTCCATAAATTCCAGACGGTTCCCGAACGGGTCTTCGGCGTAAAAACGGCCGATTCCTTCCTCGTCCCTCGAATCGTCTTCGGCGATCCGGACGCCGCTTCCCTCCAGATGAAGGCGGAGCGCTGCCAGATCGCGCACGACGAAGGCCGGATGGGCCTTGGCGGCGGGAACGAAGGGGCGCTGCACGCCGATATGAACCTCGTGCGGTCCGCAGCGGAACCAGACGCCTCCCCTCGGCCGCAGCCGTTCGGGCTTCGGAAGCTCGGGCCAGCCGAGCAGGCCTCCGTAGAACGACCGGGCTTCCGGCTCGCAGCCTTCCGGGGCGGCCAACTGCACATGATCGATTCCTTCGAATCGGAATGCCATCCCGCTTTTCCTCCTCCGTTTGTCGCTTTGTTGTTCCATTCTGCGAAACTTCGTTTCATTTTATCAACTTTATCATAATCCATAATTCGGAAGAAGGCAAAGGGAGACTCGCACAGAACGCCGGGGAATCCGATTGACTCTGACCTTGAGGCAGGCCTTAAGATGATTCCGATTAAAGGTCAGGGGAGGTTCTTCGCGATGTCGACCGGAATCATTCCATTGCTTCGAAACGGCTATATTCGGACCGTACTGATGTCGACTCTGTTCTCGCAGACGGGGATCTGGATTCGCAATTTCGCCGTCCTCTTGGATGTGGCGGAGACGACGGGCGGCGATGCCTTGGCCGTATCCATGATCTCCGTCGCGGAGTATGCGCCGATATTCGCGTTCTCGTTCGTCGGCGGCGTATTCGCGGACAGGTGGAGGCCGAAGAGAACGATCGTTTGGTGCGAATGCTTGAGCTCCTTGTCCGTGTTCGCCGTCTTCGCCCTGTTGGAGGCCGGCGCTTGGCGCGCCGTTTTTCTCGCTGCCTTCTGTTCCTCCGCCTTATCCCAGTTCGCGTTGCCTTCCGGCATGAAGCTGTTCAAGAATTGCGTCCGCGACGAAGAGGCGACAGCCGCCATGTCTCTGCTCCAAACCTTGACGTCCGTATTTATGGTCATAGGTCCGATCCTGGGAACGTTGGCGTACGAGCGGCTTGGAATGGACGTCTCGGTGTTGGCGACGGGCGCTTGCTTCCTTCTGTCCGCCGTTGCCCTGACGTTCGTTCCGCCCGATCCGAAGCCGTCGAACGCGTCGACCAATCGGGAGTCCCCGGCTCCTTCGCTTCTTCGGGAGATGAGGGACGGGATTCGATACGTTTGGGCAAACAAGACGCTGTTGAAGCTGACGGTCTGTTTTACGCTGGTAGGATTCGGAGCCGGATGGATCTCGCCGCTCGGCATCTTCCTCGTCACGGAACGATTGGGTCTGCCTCCGGAGGCTGTCCAATGGATCAGCATTCCGTATGGAGCGGGCGAGGTGATCGGAGGAATCGCGACTTTCGCTCTCGCGGCCCAAATCGCTCCGCGGCGCCTCCTCATGATCGGATTGCTCGTCGACGGGATCGGGATCGTCCTGGCCGGGCTGTCCCCCGTCCTGTGGCTGACGATGACGGCGCAATTCGCCATTGCCCTGCTGCAGCCGGCCATCTTCGTCGGCAATAACGCCTTGGTCATGATGCAGGTCGACCCGGCCTATATCGGCCGGGTCATGGGCATTCGGACGCCGCTGATGACCGGGGCGATGCTCCTGGCGATGAGCGCGGCGGGCGTGGCGGCGAAGACGCTCTCGCTTCCCGTCGTTTACGCATTGGCCGGAATTTGTTTTGTGGGCGGATTCGGGTTGCTGCTTCCTCTTCATCGAAGAGAAGACCGCGGGGAGCCGACGGAGATAGGCTAGGCGGAAGGAACCGCGCCGGCTCGGATGCTCGTCTTCCGAACGGCAAAAAGAAAAGCCGGCCGGCGAGGCCGGTCGAGCCGTTGGCGTGTTACTATGCGTGCAGATGGGATCGTCGGCGAATTCGATTAGACGCTCTTGTTCCCGGTTCTCGAGTCGCCGGAGGTTCCCTTGTCTCCCGAGCGGTGCGGCGAGTTCGGCTGTTCCGGCCGGGCTTGGGGCCGGCGCTGAGGCTCGGGCTGAGGCCGGGGTTGGGAACGGGCGCCAGCGTATGCCTGCGCAGGGGATTGGGGCGAAGGAATGGCGTATGGCTGCGGTTGGGGCTGCGGCGAAGAGGCTGCGAATGGTTGCGGATGGGGCTGCGGCGAAGCGTATGGCTGCGATTGGGGTTGGGGCTGCGGATAAGCTTGGGCGTACGGTGGCGAAAATGGCGCAGTGCGGTTCTGCCGGGATTGGACGTATGACTGGGGCGGGGACTGCGGCGCGGGAACGGAGTAGGGTTGCGACCGTAGCTGGGGGCTAGCTTGGGCGAACGGCGGCGGCGGCGGTTGCTGCCCGTATACATTCGCCGGATAACTCGGGTAAGAGTATCCCTGCGCCGGCGGATACGGATACGGCGAAGAGGCCGCATGGACGTAACCCGGCTGGCCGTCGTTCCCTTGCGGCCCCCCGTTCCCTGCCCACGCCGCGAATGGAGTCGCCGGAACGCGAATCGGCGCCGCCTGGCCGGGGTACGGCGAATTAGCGTAAGCGCCGTAAAAGGTGGCGGATGCGGCGGTCTGCGAATCTTTGGCGGGCGCCGGCTGACGCGTGTCCTTCGAACCGCCTTTGCCGGCGACGTGGCTTTGCCTGCAATCGTCGAGGGGGCCGATTCCGACCGTCTGCCGGATCGGCGCGACGGCTTCCTTCCACTTCGCTTCATCGAGGCAGTACGCCTCCGCCATCGCCCGGGCCGGCGTCAGGCGGAGAATATCCGAGCCGAGAATGACTTGCGGCGTAGGCGCGTCGAAGATCGCGATGAGATGCGTATCGTCTTCCGTCGCTTCTTCGTAGTGCCACCAGCCTTGAGGCACATTCGCCACTTGCCCGGGACGGATGACGACGGTTTGCAGCTTTTGGGTGAACGGATTGAGGAAGGAGACGTTAACGGCACCCGACACGCAATAGACGAGCTCGGTCGCGTTCTGGTGGTAGTGGGGTTCGACGTAGTGGCCTTTGGAGAAAAAAATGTCCAGAATCGACGCGTTGCCAAGCGTGTTGAGCTGCTGAACCCCGAGAGAATTGATGTAGTTGCGGCTGTTCGTCGTAAAAGCCCTGTTCTTGTTCACGTCGAAGAAGAACTGGACGTCGGGAGAAGTGAAATCCATGTAGGATACCGCCAAATGGGACCATCCTTTCCGTGATAGGGTCGACGGTAAAGGATATGACCTTTTCGGATAGACATGACTTCAATTCCCGACGGCCTTCGGATTCCTCCTAGCGGTATCCAGCCCCGTGCGCCGGCTCTTCCGGTTCGGGACCACGCTATAAAACGCCAAAAGCCCGCTTCGAAATATCGAGCGGACTCGCGCGATCATATGGAGCCACGATCAGATGAACCTGAACGGGCTCAGGCCGGCTTGCGGGCGACGAAGAAGAGCCGTTCGGAATCCTCGTCGGGCGACTTCCACTCGAAGTCCGCGAACCGGTGCAGCAGCTCGAAGCCGGCCGCCTGCAGCTGCTCCGCCAACCAGTCCGGCTCGTAAGCCCGCTGCGTATGGGATTCCTCGAAGCGGCGGTAGAGTCCGGCTCCACCGGCCGCCCCCTCCTCCTCCTCGCGGACGAAGAACGTCAGATCGTGATCGATCTCCCGCCGGACGGGATCGTATTCGCACGTCCACAAGTAGGCGACGTCCTTCTCGTCGAGGACGAACGGCTGCTCGTCGGCGTATCTCTCCAGTTGGGCCGGAGCGTGCACGTCGAAGACGAACAGCCCTCCGGGGGCCAAATTATTGAACGTATGGCGGAACGTGTCCGCCACGTCGCGATGCTCCGTCAAGTAATTCAGGCTGTCGCAGAAGCAGAGCACCGCGTCGACTTCCTCCGGCAGCTCCCAGTCCCGCATGTCCTGCTGCAGCCAGCGGATCGAGCCTTCCTCGCCGGGCGTCCGGGCGGTTCTTCCGCCCGCCTCCCACTTGCTGCGGGCGACGGCCAGCATGTCGGCCGACAGATCGATGCCGAAGACGGAGAACCCCGACTTGGCGAGAGGAATGGCGACGTTGCCGGTTCCGCAGCCCAAGTCGACGACCGTCTTCGGCATCCCGTACTTCTCCCAGCAGCGGCGGGCGAAGTTCAGCCACTGCGGGTAGGGCATCTCTTCCATAAGCCGGTCGTAGACCGACGCGAATTGGCGGTATGTACGCATTCCTTCTCCCCCAGAAGATAAATTGCGACGGGTGGCGGCTGCAGCGACGGGTTTTACTCGACAAGGTCAGGGCCCAGCAAGACGGTTTTTCCGGCTTATTCGCGACTTCGCGCGGGCTCTCACCGGATTCGGCGGGCGGCCGCTCCGGCGCGAGCCCAGACGCGCTACAGCTGCGGCGCGCCTTCCTGAGCGTCTGCGCCGTCCGCGCCTTCCGCACCGGCAGCGCCGGCTTCCGTCAGCTTCGTCCAGCTCCCCTCTTGCGTGACGAGCCCTTCCTTCATCAGCTTGCCGACGGCCCGCTTGAAGGCGGACTTGCTCAGCCCGAACCGGCGCTGGATAACGTCCGCGGGCGATTCGTCGCTGTACGGCATCGCGCCGCCCGGGCGCTCCCGGAGGAACGCCAGCAGCCGGTCGGCGTCCTCGAGCCGCCCCTTCTCCTTCGGCGGCTTCATCGACAGCGTCACCCGGCCGTCTTCCCGCACTTGCGTGACGCGGCCGCTCACCTTCTCGCCCAGCCGCAGCGGGCGGGTCATCGCGGCGTCCGGGATGTAGCCGAGCGCGCCGAAGCCGAGCACTCCGCCTTCCACGAGCACGAACACGCCGTCCCGGAACGTCTCGGTCACCCAGGCGTCCTTCTGCTCGTGATGCCAGGAGCTCGGGGCGCGGAACGCGACGGCCTGGAAGTCCTCGATCTTCGCGAGCCGGGCGAGCATCCGCCCTTCCTTGTCATGCTTCATGACGACATGAAGCTCGTCGCCTTCCTGCGGCCACCGCTCCCTGCGATCCCCGAGCTCCTTGATCGGCAGAAGCAGCTGGCGGCCGATCCCCATCTCCAGGAAGCAGCCGAACCGGGGATGGAAGTCGGCCATCCGCAGTCTTCCCATCTGCCCCAACGTCAGAAGAGGCTTGCGCCGGGTGGCCGCGAGCCTTCCTTTGTCGTCGTGGAACAGGAAGACTTCGACGTCTTCGCCCTCCGCAGGGCGCGCGCCTTCGGCCTCTCCGTACGGAAGCAGCACTTCGGGTCCGGCTTCCTCCCCGTCCAATCCGAGGAACCAACCGTAAGGCGGCTTCTCCCGGCGCACCCGAAGCGTAACGATCGTTCCCGCGGCCGGCGTCGTCATGCGAGCGTGACGGCTTTGGCGTCGGACCACAGCCGCTCCAGATGGTAATATTCTCTCTCGTCGCGATGGAACACGTGAGCGACGACGTCGCCCATATCGATCAAGACCCAACGGGCGGTGTCCATTCCTTCCAGACGCACTCGGGCTCCGTGCTCCTCCGCCCGCTTGCGGATCTCGTTCGCGATCGCCTGCACCTGCGTATCCGAGTTCCCGTGGCAGATGAGGAAGTAGTCCGCCACCAGCGAGATTCCTTGCAGGTTAAGCGCCACCAGCTCGTACGCCTTCTTCTCCTCGGCCGCTTCGACGACCGATTGCAGCAATTTGTCCGAAGATAATGCCATATCCCAGCCTCCCATGAATTAGTCTCGTTCTTGCTTGCGCCTCTCGACATCCAGCAGCAGATCGTTGCGCGCCAGCATCGTCAACGGGAAGATTCGCTTCCCCTTGTCCAGCAGCAGCCGGATCGTCGAATCGAACCCGGCGAGCAGCGCTTCTTCCAGATTATGTTGGGCCAGTTCGCGTATCTTATTCACGCCCGGGAAGTCTCTTCCCGGTTCCATGTAATCGGCGAGGCAGACGATCTTGTCCAGCTTCGTCATGCCTTCCCTTCCGGATGTATGATAGCGGATCGCGTCCAGCACTTCCTCGTCGTCGATGCCGTGCTCCGTCCGCACGACCCAGGCACCGACATGGGCGTGCCACAGCTCCTTGTCGTGTTCCAGAAGCTCGGGCGGCAGCCCCTGCTCGCGGATGATCTTCTCCATCCTCTCGATGGGCCACGCCTTCGTATAATCGTGGAGCAGAGCCGCCAGCCAAGCCTTGTCCCGGTCGCCTCCGAACCGGTCGGCCAGCTCTACCGCAGTGTCCACGACGCCGAGAACGTGCTTCCACCGGCGCTCGGGCATCTGGCTCTTCGTCGCTTCCATCAACGCTTCACGATTCATATAAGCCCTTCCCCTCGATATATTCGCGAACGGCCTCGGGCACCAGGTAGCGAATCGAGCGGCGCTCTCTCCGCCTGAGGCGGATGTCGGTCGACGAGATGCCGATCGGCGGCATCGGGGCATGAAGCAAGCGTTCTCTTAGAAAAGCGGGCAGAACCGCTTCCTCGCTCTCCTCCCCTTCTCGCTTCAGGCAGACGAAGCGAACGAGCTCCGCCAGCTCCTCGATGCGCCGCCAACGGGGCAGATCGTTCATCATGTCCGTTCCGACGATCCAATGGAAGTCCCTGTCCGGATACCGCTCCCGCAGCGCCGTCACCGTATCGATCGTATAAGAGACGCCGCCTCTCGCGAGCTCGGCGTCTTCCACCCGGAACGAAGGATGGCCTTCGAGCGCCAGCTCCGCCATGGCGCGCCGGTCGCTCCCGTCCGCTCCGGGCTGCGGCTTGTGGGGAGGGACGGAAGTCGGGATGAACCAGACTTCGTCCAGCCCCGCCGCCTCTCTGGCCGCTTCGGCCGCGATCAGATGGCCGAGATGGATCGGGTCGAACGTCCCGCCCATCAATCCCGTTCGCTTCATGGTCTTCTTCTCCATTCGTTGCGGACTCCCTCCGGCAGCGGAGCGGAGCCTCCCTTAAGCCCGGACCGAACCCGGACGAGCGCTTCCGCTCTTCCGGACGCGGCTCGAAGCCCTTCTATCGGGGAAGCTCGATCTGCTTGTGGTCCCGGGACTCCTTGTACAGGACGATCGTCTTGCCGATGACCTGGACGAGCTCGGAGCCCGAACGCTCCGCGATCTCCTCGGCCACTTCGAAGCGGTCGTCGTCGTTGTTGTTCAGAATGTTCACCTTGATCAGCTCGCGCACCTCGATCGCTTCCTCGATGTGGCGGATCAATTGATCGTTGACCCCGCCTTTGCCGACCTGGAAGATCGGGTCGAGATGGTGCGCCTGCGAGCGAAGAAATCTCTTTTGTTTGCCGGTTAGCATAAGCGTTGAACCTGCTTTCATCTTGTAAGTGGGGACGTCGGCCGATCGAACGATTCCAGCACCGCGGCGCGCATCGCCTCGGCCGGAGCCGGCCGTCCCGTCCAATATTCGAAGGCGTACGCGCCTTGGTAAACGAACATGCCGAGCCCGCCGTGAACGCGGCAGCCCCGTTCTTCCGCCCCCTTCAGAAAGGCGGTCTTCAGCGGATTGTAGATCAGGTCGCTGGCGACGGCGCCCGGCTTCAGCCAAGCGGGGTCGAGCGGAGTCGCGTCCACGTCCGGCGACATGCCGACCGAGGTCGTGTTGACGACGACGTCCGCGTCCGCGCACTCGTCCTTCAGCCGGCCCCAATCCGCGGCGGTTACGTCCGGCCGCGCGAAGAACGCCGCCAGCTCGCGGGCCCTCTCCGCCGTCCGGTTCGTCAGGACGATCGCTCCCGGATTCTCGCGGGCGAGCGCCCAGACGATTCCCCTGGCGGCGCCTCCGCATCCGACGACGACGATCTTCTTCCCGGCCAGATTCGGCTCCGCCTCTTCCTTCAAGGAACGGACGTAGCCGATTCCGTCCGTGTTGTAGCCGATCAGGCGCCCGTTCTCGTTCACGATCGTGTTCACCGCGCCGATCGCGCGGGCTCCCTCGTCGATCTCGTCCAGATGCGCCATCGCTTCGATCTTGTGCGGGATCGTCACGTTAAGCCCGCGGAAGCCGAGGGCGCGAATGCCCGCGATCGCTTCCCCGAGCCGTTCCGGAGCGACGTGGAAGGCGCCGTACGCGCCGTTGATTCCCGCCTCCCGGAACGCGCGGTTGAGCATGACCGGCGACCGGGAATGGCGGATCGGGTCCCCGATCACTCCGTATAACACCGTATGACTGTCCATAGCCTAAGTTCCCCTTTTAATCTCCTCTTCTCCCCGCGGAACTTCTTCCCGGCGATCGTTCCGGACAAGACATTCAATTGGAAAAACAGCGGGTTGCCGCCCTACACGATCGCTTCGCGAAGCAGCACTTTGACGCCCTTGGGCGCGTAGACGTCCACGAGCGCTCCGGACTTGCCGTTCGCCCGGATCCAGCCGAGGCCGGACACGAACACGTCCGCGTCGGAGTTCGGCTGGATTCTCAGCGTATGGCGGGTCCAGGGCGGGACGCTCTCCAGGCCTTCGCGCGAAGGCGGGGACAGCATCTCTCCCTTGTGCGCCTCGTACAGCTCGTCGGCCTTCTCCAGCTTCGTCCGGTGAATCGGCAAGCCTTGGGAGACGTACGCCGTGAACGACTGGTGGTCTCCCTCGACGAAGTCGAAGCGGGCGAGGCCGCCGAAGAACAGCGTCTGCTTGGCGTTCAGCTGATAGGTCATCGGCTTGAGCGGCTTCTCCGGCAGGACGGCCTGCAGGCTCTCGCGCGGAATGACCTCGGACAGCCGGGACTTGTAGACGATTCCCGGCGTGTCGATAATGCTCCGTCCGTCCTCGAGCGGAATATGGACGGCGTCGAGCGTCGTCCCCGGATAGCGGGAGACGGTCAGCTCCCGGTGCAGATCGCTGTAATCGGCGATAAGCCGGTTGACGAGCGTGCTCTTCCCGACGTTCGTGGCGCCGACGACGTACACGTCGCGGTCGCCGCGCAGCTCGGCGATCGTCTCGACGACGCGGTCGAAGCCGATGTTGCGCCGGGCGCTGCATAGAACGACGTCGGCGACCTTCAGCCCGTTCGCGCGAGCCTGCTTCTGCACCCAGTTGCGCAGCCGGTTCCAATTGGTCACCCGGGGCAGCAGGTCGATCTTGTTCACGACGAGCAGCACGGGGTTGCTCCCGACGAAGCGCTGCAAGCCGGAGATCAGGCTGCCTTCGAAGTCGAACAGGTCGACGATGTGCACGACAAGGCTGCTCGTCGAGGCGATGCCTCCGAGCAAACGCAGAAAATCGTCTTGGTCGATGGCGACCGAAGACGCGTCGTTGTAATTCTTGATCCGGAAGCAGCGCTGGCAGATGACCGGCTCGCGGGCCAGCGCCCCTTCCGGGACGAACCCCGGCCGATCCTTCTCGCTCGTCTGCAGAGCGATGCCGCAGCCGGCGCAGCGATTCTTCGTCATGGTTGGTTCAGGCAAAATCAGCGTCCCTCCTTCTCCGGCCACAAGCCCTTCTTGCGCAGCCGGGACAGGGCGATCTTCTCGATTCGCCGGTTGATCTGCGTTCCCCAGCCTTCCTCGCCGGGAGCGATGGGCGTGACCAGAATCGTGTGCAGCCCCATCCTTCGGCCTCCCAGCACGTCCGTCAGCATCTGGTCGCCGACGACGACCGCCTGCTTCGGCTCGAGCTTCAGCTGCGCGAGCGCCCGGCGGAACGCTCCTCCGAACGGCTTGCGGGCGGCCGGTATGTACGGGATGCCGAGAGGCTTCGCGAACGTGGATACCCGGGTCTGGTTGTTGTTGGACAGAATCACGACCTGGAACCCCTGCTGCTTCACCCGCTCCAGCCAAGCGATCAGTTCCGGCGTCGCGAGAGGCGTGCGGGCTCCGACCAGCGTATTGTCCAGGTCGGTGATAATGCCGCGGACGCCGCGGGTCTTCAAGGCCTGCAAATCGATATCAAAAACGGTGTTCACGATTTGATCCGGCAGCAACCGTTGGAACATTCCCGATTAATCCCCTGTCTCTATCGAAATGATTGAACAAAATATACCACACCCCGCGATTCCTTGCAAAAGGCGGGAAAGCCTCGTTCGCCGAGGCGCTTGCTTGACTTGCGCCCCCCGCCTCGCTGCGTCCGCGGCGGAATTTCCCGGCCGGTCCCAAGATTCCGCTTCGAGCCGCGGAGCCGAGCGGGCGCCGATTTGTAGAATAAGGTCTCCAGCCGCCATGCTAACGATTCAACGAAGACCGTCGCGCACGCAACCAGGATCAGGATAAATATCGAACTACGCCTTCCTGAAAAAAAAAGCGGCGGCAGCCCAAGACTTGGAACCCGTCCATGACTGCCGCCGATCTATTCGTTTACCCGATCAGAGCGCCTTGCGAATTCTCTCCGCGGTCTCCGCGAACCGGGCGCAGGCTTCCTCGTCCACCCGTTCGCCGCCGTAGCGGGCCGACTCGAATTGCTGAAGCACGCCTTCGAATTCGGCTCTCAGCGATCCGAAGCGACCGCTCCAGCCCGCGAACGTCTCCCGGAGCGTCTCGTGCGGATTGCGCTTGAACCCTCTTCGCTGCATGAACGAGACGAGGCTCTCCATCTCGCGGACGATCCGCTGGTTCGGCGTCGCCCCGCGGTGGCGCAGCCGCTTCCAGGAAGCGAGCAGGCTGCGGCGCTTCCAGACGGCCCATGCCGCCGCCAACACGACGAGAAGCGCTCCGGCCGCGATAGCGACGGGCTTCGACCAGTCCGCCGACGCCGGTTCGACCGTCTCTTCGTCGGGAGTCTGAATCGTCTCCGTAACGTCGCTCGTCGGGAGCGGCGCATCCTTGGGCAGCGGAAGCGGAATGCTGAACCCGGCGGTCGGCTCGAACGGAACCCAGCCGTAGCCCTCGAAGTAGGCTTCGGCCCAGGAGTGGGCGTCGGCGTTGCGAACCGTGTACGTGCCGGCGCCGTCCGGGTCCGGGGTGTAGCCGCCCCCGTACCGGGCCCTCTCCTCGTCCGCCGGATTGGAGCCGGACGTGTAGCCCTTGACCCAGCGGGTCGGAAGGCCGAGCGTGCGGGCCATCACGACGAACGCCGTCGAGTAGTAATCGCAATAGCCTTCCTGAATCTCGAACAGGAACGCGTCCACGACGTCCGAGCTCTTCTGCTTGCCCGTGTCCGGCGTGTTCGTATACGGGTATGTCGTGCTGAGGTACGACTCCAGCTTCTTCAGCTTGTCGTAGTCGTCGGTCGCTCCTTCCGTCACCTGCTCGGCCAGATCGCGCACCCGCTTCGGCACGGAGGTCGGAAGCTGCAGGTACGGCGACAGGTCGACGGAAGCCCGGCCGTCCTTCGGAACGGCGGACAGCGAGCGGAGACGGTTCTCGTCCAGCTCCTGGACTTCGGAGACGACCGTGTACGACTCGAGCTGCGTCGGCCGCTGGAATCGCAGCTCCCATTCCTCCGAATTCCAGAACAGCTTCGGGTTGTTCCCGCCCTTGATCTCCTCGATTCCCGAAGGCGGGCCCGCGGCGAACAGAACCGGTACCCGGTCCTTGCGGATCATCGTGACGGTCTGGACGACTTCGCGAACCCCCTCCTTCTTCTCCCTCGGGGGGTCGAGCGGCAGGTTCTTGTCGCCGGCGGAAGCCGGCACCGTCTCCATGCCCTTGCGGTCGCTCCAGCCCTTGCCGGTATACACCGCCTTCGTCTCTCCCCGCCAGTACGCCTTCTGCGTCGTCGTAACCTGCATGACGGGGGAATAATCGAACTGGAAGCCTCCGCCGATCTGCGTGTCGTTGCGTCCGTACCCCGACTTGGCGGAGCCGGAGCTTCCCGGCGACAAAGGCGAGCCGTTGATGAGGTACCCGCCCTCGCCGGCTAGACTCGGAACCTCCTTGTTCTGGGCTTCCATCCAGATCGTATACGGATCCTCCAGCAGAACCGGAGCGCGCGGCATAAGGACGCCGGCCAGGATAAGAACGCCGATGACGACGACCGCGGGCAGCATCAGCTCGAGCGGCCTCTCGGCCAGCGCTTCCCAGCTGTCGTAATGCCGGTCCCTCAGCTGGCGGAGATGGATGACGACGAGCCAGCCCAGTCCCGCGAGCACGGCCCAAGCGATGTTCGGCCACAGCTCGTAAGGGAAGTAGGAGTCGATCGCCGCCAGGGTGAAGACCGTGACCAGGACGATCGCGATCGTCCGCGCCCGGTTCGTTCCCCATGCCGCCAGCGCGTGCGCGACGAGCAGGGCGCCCAAGGCCAGCTCCGCGAACGGATGGAACTGCTCTCCGTGCGCGGCGAAGAAGTGCCGGACCTCGTCCCAGCTGCGCCAGGACAGCGGCCAGCCGAGCCATCGCACCGGCGCGTAGACGGCGGCCGCGACGAGCGCCGCGGCGACCTGCAAGATCAGGCGCAGCGCCAGCGCGCGGGAGATGAGCAGCTCGGTGATTCCGTAGACGGCGAGCGTCGCGTAGACGACGCGGTACGTCTCCGTCCACCAGTAATCGCCGAAGCAATGGATTAATTGAAGCACGAGAATTAGCGAGAACAATCGGTGCAGCCGCTCCAGCAGGAGCTTGCGCCAGAGGACGGCTTCCTTCCTCCGGGCGGAGGCGGGCTGCGCGGCTTGGTTCATACGGCTCCCACCTCCAGCGCCTGCGGCAGATCGTCCAGGCGGGACACGGTGCAGCAGTCCCAGCCCTTCACGCGGAACATTCGCTGCCACTGAAGCAGCCGCTTCTGTCCTTCCGCGTCGCCGGCCGTCCGGTCCGCGATATGGACGTGGCTGGCGATCTGCTTCCGCGAGTCGAGCGTCTCGAGAGCCCGCGCGACGGAATCCTCGGTCTTGGGGCTCACGAAGATCAAGTAAGCGCCCGGTTCGAACCGCTCGGACGCCTCGCACAGCACGTCGCCGAGTTCTCCCGTCCCGTCGGCCTCCGCGTCGATCAAGTGGTCGAGCGCTTCTTCCCGGGTTCCGGAGGCGCGGCCGACCCCGAACCAGCGTCTCTCCGCGCCCGCGGAGACGAAGCCGAGCGGCATGTTCTTGCGAGCCGCCATCTCGAGAAGCGAGGCCGAGACGGACACGGCCAGCTCGAACGCTTCGGACGTCCGGTACGAAGAGGAACGACGGTCCAGGACGACGACGAGCCGGGGCAGCGCCTCCCTCTCGTACTCCTTGGACTTCCATTCGCCCGTTCTCGCCGTCGCGTTCCAATGAATGCGGGACATCCTGTCGCCGTGGATATATTCCCGGACTCCGTCGATCTGCGTCGTCTCGCGGGACCACGCCGACAGCAGCTTCTGCTGGACGACGCCCGTCCTCGACCGCTGCAGCATCTTCCAGTCGCGCAGAGCCACCGTCCGGGGCGAGACCTTGACCTCGAGCGGCTGTTCGAAGGAGCCCTTATGCTCGAACAAGCCGAAGATGTCCCTCGTCGAGCAGTGCGTCCGCTGGAACCGATACCGCCCCCGTCTTAGCGGAGCCGTCTCGTAGACGAGAGTGCCGCGCCTGCGGTAGTCGGGAACGACGGACAGCTCGTAATCCTGGGAGTCGGAGCCCGAGAGGCGGGTCAGCTTCTCTCTCACGATGATATAAGGGAGCGGCCAGAAGCCCGGAATCTGGATCTGCAGCTTGATCCGCAGCCGCGCTCCGGCCGGAATCGTCGCCAGCGACGCTTGAGCGGCGTCCTCCAGCGTGCGCGTCCCTTGGACTTGGCCGATTCCGCTCCACCGGCCCAACAGCAAATACAAGCCGAGGGCGTTCAGCATGACGAACAGCATTAACGACGTCTTGCCGCCCTGGAAGACGAGGAAGAATAAAGAGAATAAATACAGGGCGGCGCTCCACCACCCGATGCGGGCCGCCAGAAGCCTGTTCATCGTCAGCGCTCCATCCCGACGGGCACCGGAATCTGGCGCAGCACGTCCTGCAGGACGCTGGCCGCGTTCGCCCCCTGCATGCGCGCTTCGGACTTCAGGTGAAGCCGGTGGCCGAGCACGAGAGGAGCGACCGCCTTCACGTCGTCAGGCAGCACGAAGGATCTGCGCTGCAGCAGGGCGAACGCCTTCGCGCACGACGCGAGGGCGATTCCCGCCCGCGGGCTCGCTCCGAGCAGGACGGACGGATGGCTTCTCGTGCCGCGGATGAGAGAGATCAGGTAGTCCGCGACGCTGCCCTCCAGATGGACGGCTTCCGTCGCCGCCTGGATCTCCAGGATGTCCTCCACGGACGCGACCGCCGCGAGGCCGTCGGCCGAACGCCCGGCCCCAGGCTCGGTAATGAGGCGCTTCTCGGACGCTTCGTCCGGGTAGCCCAGGGAGATCTTCATCAGGAACCGGTCGAGCTGCGCTTCCGGGAGGCTGTAGGTGCCGTCGAATTCGATCGGATTCTGCGTCGCGAACAGCACGAACGGCCGCGGCAGCGGGTACGTGACGCCGTCGACGGAGACGTGGCGCTCCTCCATCGCCTCCAGAAGGGCGGATTGCGTCTTCGTCGTCGCGCGGTTGATCTCGTCGGCGAGCAGGACGTTCGCCATGACCGGCCCCGGCCGGAACACGAATTGCTCCTGCTTCGGATGATAGATCGAGACTCCCGTTATATCGGTAGGAAGAAGATCCGGATTGCATTGAATGCGATGGAATTCGCCCCCGATGGAGCGCGCGAGCGACTTGACCATCTGCGTCTTGCCGGTGCCGGGCACGTCCTCGATCAGAACGTGTCCTCCCGCCGCCAGAGCGGTGAGCATCCACGTAATTTCGTCTTTTTTGCCGAAGATGCAAGATTCCATATTGCGCCGTATGAGATCCAACAATTGCATCGCTTGCTGTTGTTCCATGCCCGAATCCTCCTATGGAATCTTGGATAACCTTTATAAAACCTATCTTATTATACCTGATTTTGGAGGGGGCCGTAAATTTTGCAATCCTACAAATCTGCATATAAAAAAAGCCAAACCGCGGCGCGGCAGGCTTTGGACGACGTTCGGTAACTTATGGAGATTCGACGGCGGCCGACAAAAAAAGCGAGGCTCAGCCCTTCGGCTTCACGACCAAGGCGGCCAGGAACGAGAAGATGATGGCCGCGGAGATGCCGGCGCTGGTCACCTCGAAGATGCCGGTGATGACCCCGATCCACCCGTCCCGCTTCAGCTCCGTCAGCGCCCCGTGAACGAGCGAGTTGCCGAAGCTCGTGATCGGCACGGTCGCCCCCGCCCCCGCGAAGTCGATCAGCGGCTCGTACCAGCCGATGCCGTCGATGACCGCTCCCGCCACGACGAGAATCGCCATCGTATGGGCCGGAGTCAGCTTGGCGACGTCGAACAGCAGCTGGCCGATCAGGCAGATTCCTCCGCCGACGATGAACGCCCACAAGTATTGCATGATATCGTTATGCCTCCTTTCCTTCAAGCGACGCGTCCGCTTCGATGGCGACGGCGTGAGCGACGCATGGAATCGTCTCGCCCTGCTGGTAGGAGAGCGGGCTGAGGAGCGCCCCGGTGGCCACGACCAGAATCCTCTTCAGCTCGCCCTTGGCCATCCGCTTGAGCAGGTGCCCGTAGGCGACGACGGCCGAGCAGGCGCAGCCGCTCCCCCCGGCCTGCACCTTCTGCTTCGCGACGTCGTAGACCATGAGGCCGCAATCCCGGAACAGCGTCTGCTCCATCGGAACGCCGTTGCGCTCCAGAATCTCCGCCGCGATCGGATGGCCGACGCCCGCCAGGTCTCCGGTCACGATCAGATCGTAATAACCCGGCTCCCGGCCCGTATCCTGCAGGTGGGCCTGGATCGTATCGACGGCCGCGGGCGCCATGGCCGCCCCCATGTTGAACGGGTCCTTGATGCCGAGATCCACGACCTTGCCGATCGTGGCGGCCGTCACCCGCGGCCCCGATCCCGCCTTCGCGACGATCGCGGCGCCCGCTCCCGTCACCGTATATTGGGCGGTCGGGGGCTTCTGCGAACCGTACTCGGTCGGATAGCGGAACTGCTTTTCCACGGTGCAATTGTGGCTGCTCGTCCCGGCCATGACGGTATCCGCGGCGCCGGAGGCGACCATCAAGGAAGCGAGGGCCAGCGACTCCATCGAGGTGGAGCACGCTCCGAACACTCCGATGTACGGAGCCCCGAACGAGCGGGCCGCGAAGGTGCTGCTGATGATCTGGTTCAGCAGGTCCCCGCCGACGTAGAACTGGATCTGCTCCTTCTTCAGCCCCGCCTTGCTCACGGCGATATCGGACGCCTGCTCCAGAAGAAGCCGCTCCGCCTTCTCCCAGGAAGGCTGCTGCAGCTCCATGTCGGGATGGACCAGGTCGTAATCCGAGGCCAGCGGCCCTTCTCCTTCGTCCGGACCCACGACGGTGCCGGTCGCGACGATGACGGGAGGAGCCGGGAACAGCCACGTTCGCTCTCCGCTCCGCATAGGCTCACCCTCCCAGTCCGAGCAGCCAGTGAACGATGCCGACGAAGAACGCGGCTACGACTCCGAACACGATGACCGACCCCGCTAGCTTGAACATATTCGCTCCGACTCCCAGCACGAGCCCTTCGCTCCGATGCTCGATCGCCGCCGAGCACATCGCGTTCGCGAAGCCGGTGACGGGCACGGCCGTTCCGGCGCCTGCCCACTGGGCGATCTTGTCGTAAACCCCCAGGCACGTCAGGATGACGGAGATCAGGATCATGACGGCGACGGTCGGATTGCCCGCTTGCCGCTCGTTCATGTGGAACGCCGCCATGAAGAACTGCTGGACTCCTTGCCCGATCAAGCAGACGAGTCCTCCGATCACGAACGCCCGGACGCAATTTTTGAATACCGATCGGGCGGGCTCGCGGTTTTTGGCGAACGCCTTATACTCTTTGGGCGACATGGACAACGGCTTGTAGGCCCCTCGCTGCGCTTCCTTGGTTGCCATACGGACTCTCCCCTTTCCTTCCGCAATCGGGCGGCGTCCGCTTCATTATTTGCCAAAGGGGGGCGAAGTATGTCAGTCCCCGAAGGTTAGGTCCGGCCGGAACTGGTTATGCTGATACACGAGGAGGGGATGCAAATGTTGGATTCCGAAGGCTGGAAGGCGGAGAGCCGCAAATTCTTCATCGGCGACATGAAGAAGGAGATGGAGGGACTGCGCGAGCGGTTCCGGTTGACCGAGGAGCAGACGAACCAGATCGAGACCATCCTTCAATGGTCGTACAACAGCGGCTTCCATACGGGGATGAGCTGCGGGCGGCAGCTGTCGTTCAACGACACGATTCAGGCGCCGCTCTCTTATCGTCCGTGGCAATAACGGGAGGCCCCAGGGGCCTCTTTCTTTTATTCTCGTGCCGGTCCTTATCTCTTAACCGCCCAACCCGCGAGGTGCCATCATGAAGTTCCCTTCCCTCTTCGGCCAGAGGAAGTACAGACCCGCGAAGGGCCGCAAGCCGGCGGCCACCGCGCCGCTCTCGTCCGGCGAAGAAGCTTCGGACGCCTTGGAGGAGAATCTCGGCAGGATTCGCGAGCTGTTCGGAGACGCCAGCGACCTGAACGTGCGGCGCCTGCGAATCCGCTCGACCGGCGAGGAAGCCGCGGTCGTCTATCTGGAAGGGCTGACGGACAAGAACGCGATCAACAACAACGTGCTGAAGCCGCTCCTCGGCGAGACGGATTCGGAGGGCGTCCTGTCGGTTACGATCGGTCGCGTCGGCTGGCTGACGAAGTGGTCCGACATCGTGCCGGCCATCTTGAAAGGCAAGAGCGTTCTCTTCGTCGAAGGCCGCGCGGAAGCGCGGGTTCTAGGGACGGAAGGCTGGCCGCAGCGCTCCATCGAAGATCCGCAGCTGGAAGCCTCGCTCAAGGGGGCGCACCAGGGCTTCGTCGAGACGATCGAGCAGAACGTCGCTCTCATTCGGCGCTATCTTCCTCATCGGCAATTGAAATTCGCCAATTTGACGGTCGGAAGGCGGGGCGACACGAGAGTCTCGATCGTCTATCTGGCCGACGTGGCGAATCCGGAGATTCTGAAGGAGCTGGAGGACCGGATCTCGCAGCTCGACGTGGACGTCATCATCAATACGGGAGAGCTGGCGGAGCTGATCGAGGACAATCCGTACTCTCCTTTTCCCCAACTGCTCGTCACCGAACGCCCGGACGCGGCCGTCTCGCAGATCGTGCAGGGCCGCTTCGTCGTGCTCGTCGACCGCTCCCCCGGCGTGCTCGTCGCTCCGGCGCCGTTCACCTCGTTCTTCCAGAGCATCGACGACTACAGCACGCGATGGTCGATCGCGACGTTCATTCGGTTGCTTCGGTTCATGGCGTTCTTCGTGTCGATCGGCCTGCCGGCGTTCTATATCGCCGTCACCTCCTTCAACTTCGAGCTGATTCCGATCAAGCTGCTTCTCGCCATCGGAGAATACCGCGGCTCCGTCCCCTTCTCGCCCTTCGTGGAAGCCATCTTCATGGAACTGACGCTCGAGATGATCCGCGAAGCGGGCGTGCGGCTTCCCGCGCCCGTCGGGCAGACGGTCGGCATCGTCGGGGGCATCGTCATCGGCCAAGCGATCGTGCAGGCCGGCCTCATCAGCAATCTGATGGTGATCGTCGTCGCCTTCACCGCCATCGCCTCGTTCATCCTGCCCAACTTCGACATGGTGGCCGCGGTTCGCCTGATCCGGTTCTCCTTGATGATCGCCGCCGCCATGTTCGGAATCTTCGGCATCATGATCGGAATGATGGTTCTGATCGGCCACTTGATCGCCCTGGAATCGCTGGGCACGCCGTTCGCCAGCTCGTTCGCCCCGATCCGCTTCTCCGATTGGAAGGATACGTTCATCCGGGCGCCGCTGTGGAAGATGGGCCGGCGGCCGGAAGGCTCGAGAGCCGTTCAATCCGACAGACAAGGACCCACCCGCCCCGAAGGAGACGGCCGATGAAGAAGTACGCCTTCAACGAGATCACGACGATCCAATACATCAGCCTGATCAACGGGATGACCGTCAGCTTCGGCTTCATCGAGATTCCCGCCGACCTTCACAAGAAGGCCGGAACGGGCGGGCTGATCTCGCTCCTGCTCGGCACGCTGGTCACGATGGCGGCAAGCCTGATCGTCGTCCAAATCATGAGACGATTCCCGAACGGCACGATTCTGGATATGCTGACGCGCCGTGTCGGCAAGTGGGCCGGCCGGTTGGCCGCCGTCGTGATCGCGGCTTACTTCCTGTTCTACGGCTATATCGGCATCGTCTATTCGACCCGGGTCATCAAGGCGAGGGTTCTGCAGGAGACGCCCGCTTACATCACGCTGTTCCTGCTTCTGATTCCTACCTACGTCGTCGCGCGCAACGGATTCCGCGTGCTCGGCCGGTACGCCGAGCTGTCGATCTGGCTGTCGCTCTGGATCCCTTTCGTCTTCTTGCTCGTATGGAGGCATACGAATTGGAACTATCTGTTCCCCCTGCTCGAGAGGGGATGGCTCCCGATCCTGAAGGCCGTTCCGGATACGTTCTTCTACTTCCTCGGCTTCTTCGCCACGACTCTCTTCTACCCGTTCCTTCAGAAGAAGGAGAAGGCGTCCTTCGCCATCCTGACGGCCAACGGGCTGACGATGCTCAGCTACCTGTTCATTACGATCTTAAGCTTTATCTTCTTCAGCCCGGAAGAGATGAAGGAAGTCAACCAGCCCTCCATCTACATGTTGAAGACGATCGAGCTGCGGTTTATCGAACAGGTCGAGGGGTTGTTTATCGTTATGTACATGCTGATCTTCTCGATGTCCTGGATCCCTCCGTTCCTGTTGTCCTCCTTCTGCGCCGCGTGGCTGTTCGGCCGCGCGGACCATCGTCTCTTCCTGCGGGTCCTCATGATCGGCATCGTCTTGTTCTCTTGCTTCTACGTTCCCGGCCTCAACACGACCTACGCTCTGAGCGATAAGCTGACGAAGGTCGGAACCGTCCTGGAATACGCGCTTCCCGTTCCGCTTCTCCTCTTCTTTATGCTGCAAGCCCGAATCTCGCGCAAGCGGAGCCGGCGGAGACGCCTATGAGACGAACGGCGTTCAAGCTGGCTTTATCCCTGATCGCCGCGGTCTGTCTTGCGGGCTGCTACGACAAAGTCGATATGGAAGACGTCTCCTTCTCTCTCGTCGTCGGGATCGACGCGAACGAGGAGAACGGCATTCGTACCTTCACGACGATTCCGGTGTTCAGCAAGAACGCCAAGAAGAAAACCCAGGAGCTGAAGGTGGAGGCCAGAACCCTCCGCGAGAGCCGGGACAAGTTCGATGCCTTCTCGATCGGCTCGTTCAACGGAAGGAAGGCGCAGGTCATCGTGTTCTCCAAGCGTCTCGTGCAGCAGGTTCCCGACTGGTTCCGTTACGTGGACGTCTTCTTCCGGGACGGCCGGAACCCGATCACTCCGAAGCTCGTCATGTTCGACGGAGACTTGGAGCAGCTGTTCCGCTACCAGTCCCCGGACCAGCCGATGCTCCCCTTGATGCTCATCGGCATGATCGAATCCGCCTCTTCCCGCTCCGAGTCGGTCAAGACGACGCTGCAGGAGCTTCACCGGCAAATGTACGACCCGGGGCAGACGCCGTACCTGGCCGAGATGAGCATCGAACAAGACGCGAAAATGAAAGGGACCGCGCTGCTCGACAGGAAGGGGAAATACGCGGCGACGCTGTCGCTTCGGGAAACGACGTACCTCAGGATGCTTCAGATGACGTCGGGACCGGCGGTCAATTTGACGCTTCCTCTGCCGTCTTCGCTGACGAAAGCTCCCCCGGACAAAAGCTGGATCAGCTTGGTTACCGAACGCGTGCGAACGAGAATCAAACCCTCCTACTCGGGCGGCCGGTTCCGGTTCGACGTGCGGATCCGGATCTCGGCGAGCGTGATCGAGAAGCTGTCCCATATCGACCTCGACAAGCTTCAGAAGCAAGTCGAGGCGGCTTGCGCCCGGGAGATCCGCGGCAAATTCGAGGAATTGATCGACAAGTTCCAGGCAAGCGCCGTCGACCCGGTCGGCTTCGGCATATACGCCAGAGCTTACGAATACGCGGCCTTCCGGGGAGTAAAGGACGATTGGGGCAAGGCGTTCTCCGAAGCGGACATCCGCGTGAAGGTTCTCGTCTCGTTCGCCGACGAAGGCTCGGTCAAATAGCGGGAAGACGAAGGGAAGACCGGCGGGTCTTCCTTTTTCGCGCCGCGTACAGGCACGCATGGGCTCCCACCCACATAGAATGGTAATGTTTCCCCGCGCGCTCCCGACCAACTTGCCGGAGGTGGCCATTACCGTGCCCGGATTTTTTACCGCTATCGCGTTGTTCATCAAGCAACTGTCGTTGCTCGTCTCCTACGTCAAAAACAATGCGTTCCCGCAACCGCTGACCGACGAAGAGGAAGCGTTGCACCTGCAGCGCATGGCGGAGGGGAATCCCCGCTCCCGCAATCTTCTTATCGAACACAATCTGCGTCTGGTCGCTCATATCGTCAAGAAGTTCGACAACACGGGGGAGGATCTGGAGGACCTGATCTCCATCGGAACGATCGGTCTCATCAAGGCGATCGAGAGCTTCCAGCCGAACAAAGGCACGAAGCTGGCGACGTTCGCGGCCCGCTGCATCGAGAACGAGATCCTCATGCATCTGAGGTCTCTGAAGAAGACGCGCAAGGACGTGTCCATCCACGATCCGATCGGAACCGACAAGGAAGGCAACGAGATTACGTTGCAGGATATACTGGGCACCGAGCCCGACGAAGTCGTCGACAAGGTCCAGCTGAAGATCGAGAAAAGCAAAATTTACCGCAATCTGGACATTCTCGACGAGCGCGAGCAGGAGGTGATCCGCGGGCGGTTCGGGCTCGACGGCGGGGGCGACGAGCGCACGCAGCGCGAGATCGCCCGCGAGCTCGGGATCAGCCGGTCGTACGTGTCGAGAATCGAGAAGCGGGCGCTCATGAAGCTGTACCACGAGTTCTATAAGGCGAAGAAGTGATCTAACGGTAAAAAAGCAGGTCTCTCCCCTTCTGAACCGCTGGGAGAGATCTGCTTTCTTATGGGGAAGGCTTCTGCTCCGATCGCGCATTCTCTTGCCTTCATCGGCCAAATGTTTTGCTTGTTCCGATATGAAGCCCCCCTCTTCTTCCACAGTTAAACCGGGGAGCCGAACACGGCCTTCACTTCGGCTTCGAGCTCGTCCAGCAGGGCGAAGCGGGACTCGTGCCCGAGGCTCTCGACGAGACCGGTATAGTACCATTGCTGGCTGTCGCGCCCCCGCTTGAATCGATCCCACGCCTGCTCCCCGTGAACGGCCAAGTCCCTCCGGATCGAACGGATGTTGTGCAGCTTGTCCGCGCATGCCACCTGGAGAATTGCCAGGCTCGCCGACCTCAGCTCCTCGAGAGTGTGCCGCTTCCGCTCCTCCCAGGAAGCCCCCTTGTCCGGTTCCGAACAACCGACGACGATCTCCAGCACGGCCGGTCCGAACAGATCCCGAAGCTGCTCGGCCGTCGTCTCCGTATCCTCCAGCGTATCGTGCAGCAGGCCGGCCGCGACGACCTCATCCGGACAGCCGGCTTGCCGCAGGATCATTCCGACCGCGTAGGGGTGGCTGACGTAGGGAATGTCCGTCCCCTTCCTCTTCTGGTTCCGATGCGCGTAAGCCGCGAATTCGATGGCTTGATCTACGATGGTCATACGATCTCTCCTTCCAAGCTCCCAGAGCGTTCCACCTCATTCTACCATAATCCCCCTCGCCGGCAGCAGGCCGTCTAGCGGGCCTACCAAGCCATCGGTCGGTTCATCATCCACGACTTAAGTCCAGATCGGAACCGTTCCCCCGGTCGGTCCTTTCGTTTCCTTTCTTTGTTAACCTTTGGATATAGCCGGCGCGCCCCATCGGATAGGACGGCGCCGACCGAAGGAAGCGAGGAACTCCGCCATGATCCATGCCGCGAACGCCAACACGACCGAGGACGATCTGTACGTCCTGCTCACTCATACCGGAACTTTGTTTACGAGAATGATCCAGAACTTCACGTCCGCCCCTTATAACCACGCTTCGCTCGCGCTGGACGCGGGTCTGAGCCAGCTGTACAGCTTCGGACGGAAGCAGCCGTCCAACCCGCTGTCCGCCGGCTTCGTCGAGGAAGACGTCTACGAAGGCACGTACAGCCGCTATCCCGACACTCAATGCGCGCTGCTCCGACTGCGGGTGACCCCGTCCCAGCGCGAAGAAGCGATCCGGGTCGTCCGGACGTTCCAGCGGGACCGGGATGCGTACAAGTACAATCTGATCGGCCTGCTCGGCGTCATGCTGAACCGCGACCTGAATCGCAAGAACGCCTACTTCTGCTCCCAGTTCGTCGCCGACGCGCTGCTCCGCGCCGGAATCGAGCTGTGGGACCGGTCGCCGGCGCTCGTCACGCCCGACGACTTCCTTAAGCACGGCTCGTTCGAGACGGTCTACGAAGGCAACCTGTACGACTATCCCCTGCTGGACGCCGAGCGAATAGACTGCAACAGAAGAGAAGTTCCCTCTTCGTTCCTATGGAGGAGGCAGATCGTTTGATACAAGCAGCGATGGATTTTCTCCGCGACTTCGGCTCTCTCGGGCTGTTCATTCACGCCATGATCGACGCCATTATTTTCCCGATTCCCGCCTTCTTCCTACAGGTATCCCTGAGCGCCCTGAATCCCGACAACGCCCTGTGGCTCGCCACGCTCGGCTTCGCCGGATGCATGATCGGAACCCCGATCGGCTACCTGATCGGCAAGACGTCGGGCTACCGGATTCTGCGCAAGTTCATGAAGCAGGACCGGCTGGAGCGCGTCACCGCCCTGTTCCGCAAGCACGGGGAGATGGCCATCCTGATCGGCTCGTTCACGCCGATTCCGTTCAAGATTTTCACGATCGTCTCAGGCTGCATGAACTACCCGCTCTGGAGGCTGATGGGGTACGCCGCGATCGGGCGCGCCGCCAAATTTTACATCGTCGGGCTTCTGTTCTACTTGTACGGCCGCTCCGCGGAGTCGATGGTCCACAGCTCGCTGACCCTTATCATGCTGGGGGCCGGCGTGCTCATCGCGGCGGGCTGGCTGGTCGCGCGGAAGGTCAAGAGGCGCCGCAACGCCGCCAAGCCGTCGGGCGCGCTCGCGGAACACAGCGACGACGATCCGGCGACGGCGGAAGCTCCCGCCCTCTCGGCGCCTTCGGAGGACGCCGCCGAAGTCCGTTCGTCCTGACGCGCGAATCACGACAATCGAATTGCGAGGATTTCGCTTATGAACCTGATCGCCTTCGTCGAGAGGCTGTTCGACCAATACGCCTATCTCGTGCTGCTCCTCGGCCTGCCTCTCGACTTCATCGCGCTGCCCATCCCTCCCGGCAACAGCACGCTGACGTATACCGGCTACCTGGCCTATAAAGGCACGCTCTCGCTCTGGCCGTCGCTGGCGGCGGCCCTGGGAGGCGCTTGGATCGGGGTTACGGTTACGTACGGAATCGGCCGCCTGGCGGGAATGCCCCTATTGAACCGTTACGGCAAGTATCTGTTCATCAAACCCTCGTTCGTGGAACGGACCCAACGTTATTACGAGAGGCACGGGAACCGGATGCTTCTGTTCCTCTTCTTCGTTCCGGGAATTCGGCAGTTCATCGGGTATTTCATCGGGGTGCTGCGGGTTCCCTATCGGGCCGTGCTGCTGTACGCCTATCCGGGCGCCGCCCTGTGGGTGCTGTTCTTCTTCGCCATTGGCTACGGGTTCGGGGAACAGTGGACCCTCGTGTTGAACGTCGTCGAGCGGTATTTGATCTATCTGTCGGCAGGCGCGGCGCTGACCGTCATCGGAGTTCTCTTGTTCCGAAAATGGAGACGAGCCCCCCGGAAGAACCGCCGCCCTTCCCGGAATGCGAAAAAAGCCGAACCCGCCGAAGAGGCTTAGGTTTGGCTTTTTCGCTCGAATCCCTTCGATATAATCTCGCTTATCGCCCGGCCGCGACGGCCTCGGCTTCTACGCGAGGCTCCGGCGCCAGATCCTCCTGCTCGAGCCAGGAGAAGCCTTGCTCGGCGAGCAGTTCTTCCGCTTCCTTCGGCCCCCGCGATCCGGCCGGGTACGTATACAGCGGCACCCGGTTCTCGGCGAACGCCTCCTGCAGCGGCTGCACCCACTTCCAGGCGAGCTCGATCTCGTCCCAATGCGCGAAGAAGGTCGGATCTCCGGAGAGCGCGTCGTGCAGCAGCCGCTCGTACGCCTCGGGCACCTCCTCCTTGCGGGTCGAGAACCGAAGCGATACCGGCTCCAGCCCGCCGTCCATTCCGTGCAGGTTAAGCCGGAAGTCCACGCTCTCGTCGGGCTGAACGCGGATCGTCAAGTAATTCCGGACCGGCTCGCCTTGAATATGGGCTTCGAGCGGATCCTTGAAGACGAACACGATCCGCGTCGACTTCTCGCTCATTCGCTTGCCCGTGCGGATGTAGAACGGAACGCCTCTCCAGATCGGGTCGTCCAGCATTACCCGCGCGGCGACGTACGTCTCCGTGCGCGATCCGGGAACGATGCCGGGCTCGTCCAGATAGCCGGCCAGCGGTTTGCCGTCCGCGGAGCCGGCGGCGTATTGCCCCCGCACGACGTGGCTTCCCGCGGCTTCCTTCGCGATCGGATACGCGGACTCCATGATTCTCCTCTTATCGAAGATCTCCGAATGCCGGGCCGTCATCATAAGCAGCTGCAGCATATGGTTCTGGAACATGTCCCGCAGGGCGCCGGCTTCGTCGTAGTAGCCCGCCCGCGATTCCACGCCCACCGTCTCGCTTGCCGTAATCTGCACGTTGGCGACGTACTTGTTGCTGAGCACCGCCTTCAGCACCGGGTTCGCAGCGATAAGCGACTGCAGGTTCTGGACCATCGGCTTGCCCAGGTAATGGTCGATGTAATAGATGTCCTCCGCCGGGAACGATTCGAGCAGCGCGGCGTTCAGCGCCCGCGCGGTCGCGAGGTCGCGGCCGAACGGCTTCTCGATGACGAGCCGGGTGAGCGCGTTCTCCTTCGCGAGGCCGGAGGCGCGGATATGGGAAGCGATCGGCCCGAAGTGCTCCGGAGCCACGGACAGGTAGAACAACCGGTCGCCCGGCAGTCCGAGCTCCCGCTCGCGCTTCTCGACCGTCTCCCGAAGTCCCGCGTAACCGGCGGCGTCCGTCGCGTCCGCGATCTGATACTTGATCCGCTTCACGAACCGGGAGATCTTCTCTTCGTCCGCGTTCCCGCGGCGGGAGAAGCGGCGGATCGCCTCCGCGGCGTGCTCCCGGAACATCTCGTCGTCGAACGGCTTGCGGCCGAGCGCGAAGACGGCGAACGGCTCGGGGAGCTTGCCGTCGAGATCCAAGTTGTATAAGGCCGGGAACAGCTTGCGCTTGGCCAGGTCCCCGGTCGCGCCGAACAATACGAATGTAGATGCTAGCATAATGGCTTCCTCCATTCCAACCGATTCGGTCTCTCTGAACTGTAATTAGAATGATAACACTTATTCGGGAAGCCATCATGAAGATCTCATGAAAAATAACGTTCGTTTTTCAAGCTCTTTTCATTCGCCTTTTCGATATCCGGTCATTCGCTCTGCCCCTTGTTGCCGGACAGGCGCGAGAAGGCGTCGTTGATCGTCTTCATCCGTTCCTCGACCTTGCGCGCCGCCGCGTCCAGCGTGAAGCCGTCGTCGAGCAGCTCCTTGACGAGCAGCACCTTCTTGATGTTCAGGTAGTCGTACTTGCGCGTCGAGCCTTCCCCTTCCTTCACCGAGCGGATAATCCCCTTGTCCTCCCAGTACCGGATCTGCCTCTGGGGGACGCCGCTGATATCCGCCACCTCGCCGATTCCGACCACCAGCTTCTTGAGAAGATCGAAGTCCATTAATACGTTGTCTGCCTGCGTCGGCTCGCTCATACCGTCCCCTGCTTTCCGAAAATGTGCTGTTGATGATAGTTTACGAAATTTGAAGTTTCCTCACAAGAGTATGAATCATATTGACAATGATTGTAGATTTGTTACAATCTAGGCAGGTTGGCGCCAAACCAAACATTCGATCGATTGGGATAAGGAGAGATGGAATCATGCCCGTTATTCAGGTGGATCATTGGGAAGGGTTCAGCGAGGAGCAGAAGAAGGAGTGGATCGTCGCCCTGACGGACACGACGAACCGGCTGTTCAAGATTCCGAAGGACAAGATCACGGTTATTCTGAGAGAGGTCCCGCTCTCCGATTGGGGCAACGGAGGCGTCGTGGCGACCGATCCGGACTTCCTGGCCAAGAGCCGGGCGGCGGGAGGAGAAGCTTAGGATGAACAATCGGGCGCTGGCCGTCCTGGTCTGGTGCAGCTTGGCCGTCGTCTCCAACGTGTACGTCACCATTCCGATCGCGGGAGCGCTGGCCGGCGAATGGGAGCTGGGCGCTTCGGCGCAGGGCTGGATCGGAAGCTCGTTCTCGCTGGCTTACGCGGCCGGCTTCCTGATCTTCGCTCCGGTCGCCGACCGGGTCGGGCCCAAGCGCATGATGCTCGCGGGCTTGGCCGCTCTGGCCCTGGTCGCGCCGCTCGCCGGCCTCGCGGACAGCCTCCCGGCGTTCCTCGCGCTTCGCGTCGTTCAAGGGCTGGCGGCTTCCACGTTCGCCCCTTCCGTCATCACGTACGTCGCCGCGAAGTCCCCGGAGGGCCGCCGGGCGACCGCCATCGGCTTCGTCAGCTTCGCCTTCCTGCTGTCGGGCATCGCCGGGCAGCTCTACGCCGGCTTCCTGTATGAACGGCTCGGCTGGCCGCCGGTGTTCTTCGGGCTCGGCATCGCGTACGCCCTATCGGCGATTCTGCTCGGCCGCCTCGTTCCGGGCGAATCGGCGGGAGGCGCGCCATCGCCGGGCGCGCCCCGACCGGAGCCGCTGCTCGGGCAGATCGGGACGCTGCTGGCGAATCGGTCGCTGCTCGCCTGCTATGCCATAGCCGCGACGGCGCTGCTCTCGTTCGTCGGCATGTATACCGCCTTGAACGCCGATCTCGCCCGTCCGCCGTATTCCCTGGATGCCGACGGCTTCCTCTACGTGCGGGCGATCGGCATCGCCGGCATGCTCCTCTCGCCGCTCGCCGGCGTCCTGAGCCGCAAGCGGGGGCTCGTCCCCGTGCTTCGGGCGGGAATCGCCCTGGCGTTCGCCGGGCTGCTCGTCGCCTATGCGGCCCGGAGCCTTCCGGCGCTCGTCGCGGCCAGCGTCGTCTTCGTGGCGGGCATCTCGCTTCTGATCCCGTCCCTCATCTCCGTCGTCGGACAACTCGCGGGCCCTTATCGCGGAGCGGGAATCACCCTCTACTCCTTCGTCTTATTCTGCGGAGCCGCGGTCGGACCGCCGATCTCGCTCGGCCTTCTAAGCTCGTCCGGACCGGGGCTGGCCTTCGCGGCCTTCTCTCTCGTTCTGGCGTTCGCGCTGGCCGCCTCCTTCCTAATCTCCAGAACCTCGAAGACGGCCGTCGGCGCAAGGAGTTAACGGCCAATAAACGCGACAGCGCCGGAGATGGCGATCATCTCCGGCGCTTCGTTATTCGATCGATTCGGACGGGCTCCTCAGATCGTCAGCAGCCCGACGGCGAGAGTTCCGACGCCTGCGACGGCGACGAACGCGCTCGCCGCGGGAACCGACCTCTTCGCCGCCAGACGGACGGCGATCAAGTTGAGCGCGCTGTGCAGCGGCATCAGCAGGACGACGCTCCAGCCGTAACGCCAGACGATCAGCGTGCAGCCGACATGGAACGCGGACGCCCAGATCCGCTCCAGAACGCCCCAGAGCGGGTGGGCTTGAACGGTGCCCTGCGCTTCGAGGAACTGCTTCGCCTGCATCGCCTTCTCGTCGGTCCGCTTGACGAGCGAGGCGATCAGCACGACGTTAATCATGACGTACAGCACCTCGACCGCCGCCCAGCCTTGGCCGGCCGAGACGGCCCACGAAGCGCCCGTGGAAGCCAGGGCGATCAGCCCGAGCCGCACGCCTTCCTCCAGCACCCCCGAGCTGCCGACGACGACGTTCCGGGCCCGGTCTTGGGGAAGCTTCATGGCGATCGCGCTCACCGGTCCCCGGAGGAACAGGGCGACGAGCCATCCGAGCGCCCCGAGTCCGAACGCCTTCCAATCGATCGGGTATCCCGCCGCGGAGAAGACCAGCGCGAACGCGACGGGGACGAGCGCGTACAGCGGCAGGCTGCGGATCGCCCTCCCCGAAATTTGGTCGTATTGAATATCCGGCTTGGCAATCGGTTCATTCATCGTCGTCATCGTTCCCTCTCCTTGTAGTCGTCGTTGTTCCGTTCCGCTGCTCCGGCACGACGACGGTCGTGATCGTCCGGCGGCGCCGGCCGCCCCCCGGCCCGTTGCCGGCATGCCGCGCGAGCGGCTTCCTCATCTCCGCGAGCAGCTCCTTATACTCTTCGTCGGTCAAGTACAGCTGGTGCTGGCGGAAGGAGAAGCCGTCCTCGGCCAGGTCGTAGCGGTCTTGGGCGACGTATTCGCCGAAGTCCCCGATGAGGGACGCGGCCAGCTTCATGAACAGCGACAGATGCTCCTCGCGCGACGCCTCCGTGACGTCGGCCGGCGTCAATTCGCCGCCGTTCTCGGCAAGGGCGTATACCTTCTCCGTCGTGCCCCTCACCTTGCGCTCCTCGGCGACCGTCAGCAGCCCGGCCTGCAGCAGCTTGTTCAAGTGCCGGTACATCGTCGCCTGCGGTACGTCCGCCAGCCGTTCCGCCAGCTGCAGCGTCGTCTGACGGCCTCCCGACAGCAACGATTGGATGATTCTCATCCGGATCGGATGGAGAATCAAATCCGCTTTGGATTCCGCCATTGCGGACACCTCTTTTTATATTATCATTTTCGATAATGATAATAATTGAAAAGGACGTTCCCGTCAAGCCCGACTCTTCGAATCCCCGCGGCCGGCCCGGCGTCCGGCCGATTTCCATCGATGCCGCCATGACAAACAACGGGCGGAAGACTATAATAACGAAGTACGGATATTTTCGACCGATCGAGCATGAGGTGTTTTCATTGACTTATATCGTATACGATCTTGAAATGACGGTGCGCCGCAAAAAAGGACAGGTCGCCGAGATCATCGAGATCGGCGCCGCCAAAGTCCGGGTGACGGACGGGGTTCCGGGCATCGTCGATTCGTTCCAGGCGTTCGTGAAGCCCGTCGTCGTCCCCCAGCTGTCGGAGGATACGGTCTCGTTCACGGGAATCCGGCAGGAGGACGTGAACGGAGCGGAGACGCTCGGCCAGGTCGTGCGCCGCTGGGTGGAATGGATGGGCCCGGAGGAATACTTCCTGTGCGCGTGGGGGCCGGACGACCATCGCCAGCTCGTTCAGGAATGCCGCGAGCAGAAGATCGCCACGGACTGGATTCTGAACCATAACAACCTGCAGAAGATGCTGTCCAAGACGTTCAAGCTGGAGAAGCATCAGCAGATGGGACTGAAGAACGCGCTCGAGATGCTCGAGATTCCGTTCGTCGGCTCGCACCACCGCGCGCTCGACGACGCGATGAACACCGCGCAAATTCTCGTGAAGCTGTTCGACAAGCTTCAGTTCCGCCGCAACAAGCTGTCGGACGAGACGAAGCTCGAATCGGAGATCGTCTACAAGACCGACCATTACGAGAACCTGCCGTTCGCCTCGCTGGCGAAGCTCATGCCGAACAAACCCTCCTCGCCCTGACGGCGGCCCGAGAGCCGCCGCCAACCGGAACCGCCGGCGCGCCCTCGGGGACCGCGCTCTCGGCTCCGGCCGGGGCCGGGAGGGTATGTTTTTTTGCCCATTCGTTATTCGCTCATTCTTATTGCGCGTCGGCGAACAGCTTCGGCGGCGGCGACCCGAGCAGCAGACCGCGAATCGCTCCCCATGCTTGCCGCGTAAGCCTCTGGAGCGGCCACGTCCGGTTGCCCGCCATCTGGACGACGAGCCCGTGGCGCGCCGTCCGCGCGACGGCCCAGCGAACGTCGGGCGGGACGTCCTCGCGCTCCAGCCTGCCCGCGACCTCATCGGCCATCGACGGCTCGATCCGGTCGGAGAACGCCGACAGGGAGGCGATATGGGTGCAATCCCCGAAGCAGCCGGGCGACCGAAGCGGCAGCTCCGCGGGAATCCAGCGCTGCCGCTGATAATGGATCAATTCGCCCTCGAGCCGGACGGCCAGCTTCGCGTCGTAGGAGGCATATTCGAACGATTCCCCTCTCGCCAGCCTTCCCGGACAGACGAGATCGGAGACGATCGCGACCGCCCCGGACTCCAGCTCGATCTCGGTCGAGCCCGCGTACTTCGCTTCCTTGAACAGCAAGATCGGCTCCGGCATCCACTCCAACGCCGCGTCCCGTTCGATTCGAAGCCGCGTCTCGACGCAGGCGTCCGAAGACGGACACGGATGGACCCTCGTGTAGGCCTGGTTGGTCGCATAGAGCCGGACGCCCGCTCCGACGGTCCAATCGTACAGGTACCGGTCTCCGTCCAGCAGTCCCGGGGATACGTCCATCTGCACGACCGCCAGCTGCGGTTCCCCGCCCGGACTTGCGAGATCGAACGACTTCGCGATCTTGAGCGGAGCCGTATGGTAGCGCTCCGTCAACGCCGGCCGCCCCCCGGCGAGCGAGGCGCGGGCCTTCAGCTCCGCCCGGACTCCCGGGAGCGCGGCGGCCTGCGAGTCAGCCTGCGGCGGCATGGCGGCCCGCTTGCTGCTCGACCCAGCGGACGACCTCGTCCAGCCCTTCGCCGCCGAACAGGTTCGTGAACACGAACGGCTTGTCGCCGCGCATGCGCCGGGAGTCTTCCTCCATCACCTGCAGGCTCGCCCCGACGAACGGGGCCAAGTCGATCTTGTTGATGACGAGCAGGTCGGACCGGCTGATGCCCGGGCCTCCCTTGCGCGGTATTTTCTCGCCTTGGGCGACGTCGATAATGTAGATGAAGCGGTCGGCCAGCTCGGGGCTGAACGCGGCCGCCAGGTTATCTCCCCCGCTCTCGATCAGGATCAGCTCCAGGTTCGGGAACCGCTCCTCCAGCTCCTCGACCGCTTCGAAGTTCATCGATGCGTCTTCGCGGATGGCCGTATGCGGGCAGCCCCCCGTCTCGACTCCGATAATCCGTTCGACGGGCAGGCAGCCGGAGTCGGACAGAATGCGCGCGTCCTCCTTCGTATAAATATCGTTCGTGATGACCGCCAGGTCGATCCGGTCCTTCAGCGCGGACGACAGCCGCTCGACGAGCTTCGTCTTGCCCGAGCCGACCGGTCCGCCGATGCCGATGCGCAGCGGGCGCCCGCCTTCGAACGCGGGGGTCTCCCACTCCGGATGCTCGTGGTCGTGATCGAGCCGATGGTAACGGACGGCGACCCGTTCGCCTTCGAAGCCCCCGTACCGACGATGATGCGCATGGCCTTCTCTTCTGTTCATATCCATAAAACCTCCCATTGATCGTGATAGGGTGACGAAAGAAATAGAAATTCGAATCAAGACATGAACAATCTCGAATACAGCTTCTCGTGGCGGATCATGGCCAGCTCCGCGAGCGGCATCGCCCCGTAAGCGTCCTCGGGCTCCATGCCGCGCACGTCGTTCCACGCCTCCGCGATAACCGGGAACGTGCCGGCGAGCAGCCGCTGCGCCTCGTTCTGCCCGATGGACATCAGCCGCAGCGCGGCATTCACGCACGTAGACGCGCACGCGTACAAGTACCCTTCCGCGGCCTGGTCCAGCGGCACGCCGAGCCTGCGGCACAGGGCGCCGAAGACGAGCGGATGCGTACCGAGCGCCTTCCCCTCCCGGATGTCCGCGGACAGATCGCCCAGCGGCAGGGACGGGAACAGCGACGGGGCGAGCCGGAGCAGCCGCCTTCCCGTTTTCTCGACGCCGTCCCGGGTCTCCGCCCCGAGCCGCTGGAAGTGAACGATCCGCTCGACGCGATAGGCGTACTCCTTGGCGGCTTCTTCGTCCGGCGGCCCTTCGTAAACCGCCTTGACGGCCATCAGGTCGGACGTCGACCAGCTCTGCCGCAGCATCGCCTCCAGGTACAGACGCAGCTGCTCGCCGGTCGCCACCGCTCCTTCCTGGACGAGAGTCTCGAGCCCGTACGAATGGGCGAAGCTGCCGACGGGAAGCGCGGAATCGAGCAGAAGCTGCAAGTTCAGCCAGGAGTAACGTTCCACGGCGGCCCCCCCATTGCTTCTAGAAAAGAAAATAGCGCTGCGCCATCGGCAGGACGTCCGCCGGCTCGCAGACCGCGAGCTCCCCGTCGACCGTGACGCGGTACGTCTCCGGATCGACTTCGATCGCGGGCGTCGCATCGTTGTAGACCATGTCCTTCTTGCCGATGCCCCGGCAGTTGCGGACCGGCTCCACCCGCTTCCGAAGGCCGAGCCGCTCCGCGATGCCCGCGTCGTAGGCCGCTTGGGAGACGAACGTGATCGAGCTGCGCGCGAGCGACAAGCCGAACGACGCGAACATCGGCCGGCCGAATACCGGCTGCGGCGTCGGGATCGACGCGTTCGGGTCGCCCATCTGGGCGAACGCGATGCTGCCGCCCTTCAGCACGAGATCCGGCTTCACGCCGAAGAACGCGGGCGTCCATACCGTCAGGTCGGCCCACTTGCCGACCTCCAGCGACCCGACCAGGTGCGAGATGCCGTGCGCGATCGCCGGGTTGATCGTGTATTTGGCCACGTACCGCTTGATCCGCGCGTTGTCCCGGTATTCGCCGTCCCCGTCGAGCGGTCCGCGCTGCCGCTTCATCTTGTCCGCCGTCTGCCACGTGCGGAGGATCACTTCGCCGACCCGGCCCATCGCCTGGGAATCCGAGCTGATGATGCTGAACGCTCCGAGGTCGTGCAGAATGTCTTCCGCCGCTATCGTCTCGGGACGGATGCGAGAATCCGCGAACGCCACGTCCTCGGGAATCCGGCTGTCCAGGTGGTGGCACACCATCAGCATGTCGAGATGCTCTTCGATCGTGTTCACCGTGAATGGCCGCGTCGGGTTCGTCGAGGACGGGATGACGTTCGGCTCCGCCGCCGCGCGGATGATGTCCGGCGCGTGTCCGCCGCCCGCTCCCTCCGTGTGGTACGTATGAATCGTGCGGCCTCCGATGGCCCGCAGCGTATCCTCGACGAAGCCGGCTTCGTTCAGCGTGTCGGTATGGATCGCGACCTGGACGTCGTACTGGTCCGCGACCGTCAGACAGGCGTCGATCGCCGCCGGCGTCGTCCCCCAGTCCTCGTGCAGCTTGAGGCCGATCGCGCCCGCTTCGATCTGCTCGGCGAGCGGCGGCAGCGCCGAAGCGTTGCCCTTGCCGAGGAAGCCGAGGTTCATCGGGAACGCCTCGGCCGCCTCCAGCATCCGCCGCAGGTGCCAGGCGCCCGGCGTGCACGTCGTCGCGTTCGTGCCCGTCGCCGGTCCCGTGCCGCCGCCGATCATCGTCGTCACGCCCGACGACAGCGCCGTCTCGATTTGCTGCGGCGCGATGTAATGGATGTGCGTGTCGATGCCGCCGGCCGTCACGATCTTCCCTTCCCCGGCGATGATCTCCGTGCTCGCGCCGACGATCAGGTTCGGCTCGACCTCGTCCATGATGTCGGGGTTGCCCGCCTTGCCGATGCCGACGATGAACCCGTCCTTGATGCCGATGTCGGCCTTCACGATGCCCGAATGGTCGATGATCAGCGCGTTCGTGATCAGCGTGTCGAGCACTCCTTCGGCGCGGACGGCTCGGCTCGATTGGCCCATGCCGTCGCGGACGACCTTGCCGCCGCCGAACTTGTTCTCGTCGCCGTACGCCGTGTAATCCTTCTCGACGACGGCCCACAGCTCCGTATCCGCGAGACGGACGGCGTCGCCCGTCGTCGGGCCGAACATGCCGGCGTAGCTGCCGCGTTCCATGCGCATCTAGCGCTCGCCTCCTTCGAGGGCCAGCCAGGCCCGCAGACGCTCCGCCGCTTCGGCAGGCAGCGGGCCGGGGACGGCGAGCCCCTCGGTCAAGCCGTTCAAGCCGTACGATCTTCGCGCCCCGCCCAGCTCCGTGAGCCGCACCGGCTTCTCTTCGCCGGGCTCGAACCGCACCGCCGTGCCCGCCGGGATGTCGAGCCGCATGCCGAACGCCGACTCGCGAGGGAACTTCAACGCCCGATTCGCTTCGAAAAAATGAAAATGAGAGCCGACCTGGATCGGCCGGTCGCCCGAGTTGGCGACGATCAATTCGATCGTCCGCCGGCCCGCGTTCAGCTCCACATACCCGGCGGCTGCCCGGATCTCTCCTGGAATCATCCTTCGCTCCCCCTTCGCCCGTTACGGGATCGGCCGGTGAACCGTCACCAGCTTCGTGCCGTCCGGGAACGTCGCTTCCACCTGCACCTCGTGAATCATCTCCGGCACGCCCTCCATGACCTGCTCTCGCGTCAGCAGAGTCGTGCCGTACGCCATCAGCTCGGCGACCGTCCTTCCGTCGCGGGCTCCTTCCAGGATCGCGGAGGTAATCAGAGCCACGCACTCGGGGTAATTCAGCTTCACGCCGCGTTCGAGCCTTCTCCGAGCCAGATCGGCCGCCACCGTGATAAGCAGCTTCTCCTTCTCCCGCTCCGTAAGGTTCATGTCATATCTCCTTCCCTACTTTCCTTCATTATAGGAAATCGCCTCCCATTAGTAAATGAGTATGTGTTATGTTTGATAACATTTTATCGACTTTTAACAAGGCGAGATTCGACGGCGATCGATACAACCTGCCCCTCGTTCCCTTCGTCTATATAGGTACTTCATAGGTACTTCATAGGTACTTCATAGGTACTTCCAGGAGAGGGGAATCATCGGATGAGGGCTCAAGCATTAAGATCTGTCTTCGCCATTGCGACGGCGCTAGTCCTTCTGGCCGGGTGCGCGTCGAACGAAGGGGCCTCGCCCTCCGCCCCGGCTGGAGCCGGGCAGACGGACGCGGGGACGAACGCGCCGGGAGGAACGGCCGCGACCCCGGGCGAATCGGCTTCGCAGCCAGGGTCGCCGTCCGGTTCGGAATCGGGCGCGACGCCCCCGGCCAACCCCGGCTCGGACGGCCAGGCCGAGCCTTCGGGCAATTCCGGCAACGCTCCGTCGCCCGGGTCTTCTGCCGGCGCGCCTGCGGAAGGAGCCCCGGGAGCTTCTTCCGGCGCGCCCGGTACCGCGTCGCCCTCCGGTTCCCCTTCTCCCTCCGCGCCGGCAGAGACGGTCGAGTACAAGGGGCCGGTGGAGCATCTTTTCTTCCACCCGCTCGTCGCCTTCCCCGAGCTCGCCTTCGACGGAGACCGCATCTCGAAGGGGTACGACGATTGGTTCGTGACCGTGCCCGAATTCAAGAAGATGCTCGAGGAGCTGTACAAGCGCGATTATATGCTCGTCTCCATCTCCTCGCTCTACGAGACGAAGACCGTCGACGGCCTTCCCTCGGCCGAGGCGAAGAAGCTGAGGCTGCCCGCCGGCAAGAAGCCTCTTATTCTATCGGTGGACGACATCAACTATTACGACTATATGCGCCAGAACGGGAACGCGTGGAAGCTCGTGCCGGACTCGGACGGCAGCGTCACCGCCTGGGCCCGGACGCCCGGCGGCGAGGAGCGGACGGACCGCGATTGGGAGCTCGTGCCGATCGTCGACGACTTCGTCAAGGCGCATCCCGACTTCTCCTGGGAAGGCGCGAAGGGCGTGCTGGCCTTGACCGGCTACGAAGGCGTGTTCGGCTACCGGACGAACGAATTGGACAGTCCGAATTATGAGAAGGAGAAGGCGGAGGCGCTGGACGTTATCGCCCGGCTGCGCGATTCCGGCTGGCTGTTCGCTTCGCACAGCTGGGGCCACGTGGACGCGAACAAAGTATCCTTGGCTCGCCTGAAGCAGGATACCGAGAGATGGAAGAAGGAAGTCGAGCCGCTCGTCGGGCCGACCGATATCTTCATCTATCCGTACGGCAGCCGGGTCGACGACAAGGATCCGAAGTTCGCCTACTTGCGCTCCCAGGGCTTCGACGTCTTCTGCTCGGTTGGCCCCGCGCCGTACAAGATATACAGGAACGGCACTCTGCAGATGGACCGCCGGCATATCGACGGCGTCGCCCTCCGTACCCAGGCGAAGAGGCTCGAGCCCCTGTTCGGGGACGCCGACCTGCTCGATCCGGCCCGGGACGCCAAGGCGGAGGGCTTACAGCAATAGGCAACAACTTTTCTAGCGAATAGGGCATCGTTTATGATAGACTTATGCTTATATGAATAGCGTCTCATCAAGAAATGGAGGGTCATCTATGGCCGCACACAAAATGCGCTCCGATATGATCAAGAAAGGGTTCGACCGCGCCCCGCACCGCAGTCTGCTGCGCGCGGCGGGCGTCAAGGAAGAGGACTTCGGCAAGCCGTTCATCGCGGTGTGCAACTCTTACCTGGACATCGTTCCCGGTCACGTCCACCTGCAGGAATTCGGCAAGATCGTCAAGGAAGCGATCCGCGAAGCCGGCGGCGTTCCGTTCGAGTTCAACACGATCGGCGTCGACGACGGCATCGCGATGGGCCACATCGGCATGCGCTACTCGCTCGCCAGCCGCGAGATCATCGCCGACTCCGTCGAGACGATGGTGAACGCCCACTGGTTCGACGGCATGGTCTGCATCCCGAACTGCGATAAGATCACCCCGGGGATGATGATGGCCGCGCTGCGGATCAACATCCCGACGATCTTCGTCAGCGGCGGCCCGATGAAGGCCGGACGCACGAAGGACGGCCGCGCCATCTCGCTGACCTCCGTCTTCGAAGGCGTCGGCGCCTACATGACCGGCAAGATCGACGAGCAGAGCCTGACCGAGCTCGAGCAATACGGCTGTCCGACTTGCGGCTCCTGCTCCGGCATGTTCACGGCCAACTCGATGAACTGCCTCGCCGAGGTGCTCGGCCTCGCGCTCCCGGGCAACGGAACGATTCTCGCCGTCGACCCGGCGCGCAAGGAATTCGTCAAGCAATCGGCCAAGCAGCTGATGGAACTGATCAAGATGGACCTCAAGCCGCGCGACATCGTCACGAAGGATTCGATCGACAACGCGTTCGCGCTCGACATGGCGATGGGCGGCTCGACGAACACGGTTCTGCATACGCTCGCCCTCGCGCACGAAGCGGACATCGAATACCCGATCGAGCGCATCAACGAAGTGGCGAAGCGCGTTCCGTACCTGTCCAAGCTCGCTCCGGCCTCCGACCACCATATCGAAGACCTGCACACGGCGGGCGGCGTCAGCGCCATCATCAACGAGCTGTTCAAGAAGGAAGGCGCCTTGAAGGGCGACGTCCTGACGGTATCCGGCAAGACGCTGCGCGAGAACGTCGCCGGCTGCGAGATCAAGGATCACAGCGTCATCCGTCCGATCGACGACCCGCATTCCAAGGAAGGCGGCCTGTCCGTCCTGTTCGGCAACCTGGCTCCGGGCGGCTCGATCATCAAGGTCGGCGCGGTCGACAAGTCGGTCGGCGGCTACCACCGCGGCCCGGCCATCTGCTTCGACTCGCAGGACGACGTGCTGCGCGGCTTGGCGGAAGGCAAGGTCAAGGAAGGCCACGTCGTCGTCATCCGCTACGAAGGTCCGAAGGGCGGCCCCGGCATGCCGGAGATGCTCGCTCCGACGTCGCAGATCGTCGGCATGGGCCTGGGCACCAAGGTCGGTCTCATCACCGACGGCCGCTTCTCCGGCGCTTCGCGCGGCATCGCGATCGGCCACATCTCTCCGGAAGCGGCCGAAGGCGGCCCGATCGCGTTCGTCGAGGACGGCGACATGATCGAGCTGGACATGAACAACCGCACGATCACGCTCGAAGTGAGCGACGAAGAGCTGGAACGCCGCCGCGCCAACTGGAAGGGCTTCGAGCCGAAGATCAAGCGCGGCTACCTCGCCCGCTACTCGGCCATGGTCACGAACGCTTCCCAAGGCGGCGTCATGAAGCTCTGATCCGAATACGCGCCGAACGATTCGTCGGACCTCGCTCCCGAGGCAGCGTCCGACAATCGCGACAACAACCCCCGACGGTTCTCCGTCGGGGGTTGCTTCTTATCCGCCGCCGATAAGACAATCGGCCCGCTCCTTCGATCGCGAAGAAGCGGGCCGGATGCGGCTTCGATCCGTAATTCCCATAGATCCGTAATTCCCATTGAGCCATAAATCCCATCGATCCATAAATCCATACATTAGGATGACGATTACGATAGCGGTTCGAGCGCGATCTCTTCGCGAAGCTCGGAGGCGTCGGAGGAAGCGCCGGCCTCCTTGGATCTATTCGACGTCCCGGCCGATTCGGCCGCCTCCGGCCTATCCGCGGAGCAAGCGTCGCTCCCCATCCGGCGAATGGCCTTGCGCGCTTCCTCGGAGGAGTCCGTCCCGTTCCAGAAGGACAAGGCTGCCCGGCTCATCACGATGATGCGCGGCTCCAGCTTCCCGCCGTGTTCGCTGATCTTCTTCCCGCCGTCGGGATGAATGACGCGCATCAGCAGCTTTAAGTAGACGTTCGTCAAAGCGGAGAACATTCCCCGCGGCAGCTCGAATGTGTCGAAGCCGAGGCCTTCGGAGCCGCGGTTGATCATCGAGACGCCGTACAGCGCCTTGATCTTGCCGGCTTGCGGCAGCGATTCGACTTCCCGGGCGATGTCCGGCAGCGCCCGCTCGACTTCACGGATGAGCCGGATCGCGACGTGGACGCCGGACTTCGACTTCATCCCGATCTCGTACATTCTCTCGTTATCGAAGTGCATCTCGACGACCAAGTCCCCGCGGACGAGCCGGGATCCGTCCCGCAGCGTCAGCTCCCGCCCGTTGTAGCGGACGAGCCGGTAATTCATGAAGGAGCCGTCGCCGAACGGCCGAACCCGGAACAGGACGTGGAACACCTTCTCCCACACCATCCATGCCGCCACGACCATCCGCTTGAGAGGCCCCGTCTTCCGGACGGATTCGGCTCTCGTCCCCGCGCTCGCGCTCGCGCTTGCCGCCGACGCCTCCTCCGCTTCCGTAGGGCCGGAAGGCTTCGCCGCCTTCCGGGCCGCGCGCTGGCGGTCGCTGACGGCGATCAGCTCCCCGATTCCGACGAAGCGCAGACCGAGCTCGCGCCCGTCCTTCAGAATGCGCTCCAGCGCCGCGATCGTTTGAGCCGGCGCTCCCGGATCCGCGCCGAACGTGTCGCCGCGGTCATGCAGCAGGAACACCTGGCCCGGCGCCAGCTTCTCTCTCATTTTCCGATACAGGTTCTCGGCCCCGACCTTCTCCTTCCAATCGCCGAACATCGAGGTCCAGAGGACGATCTGCATATGCCGAAGCTGCGCGAAGTCGAAGACGTTGACGATTCCCCAGGGCGGCCGGTAATAGACGGGACGCTCGCCCGTAATGCTCTCGATAATGTCCGACGTCCGCCGAACCTGACGCTTGACCGTCCTCGGGCTCATGATCCAGTTGCTCCGGTGAACGTAGTTATGGATGCCCAGCGTATGGCCTTCCTCGTGCATTCTGCGGATAAGCTCCGGGTTCTTCTCCGCATGGGAGCCGACGACGAAGAACGTGGCCTTGGCCCCGTAGCTCTTGAGCAGGTCGAGCAGCCGGGGCGTATACTCCGGATCCGGGCCGTCGTCGAACGTCAGGGCGATCTCCCGCTTCGCGAGCCCGCGGCGGAAGACGCGGAATCCGAACACGCGGCTGACGAATCCCGGAATGAACGCGTAAAAAGTCAAAAAATAAAAAATCCACCAAAGGATTCTGTCCATGCCTTCCTCACCATTTTTCATGCTGTATTTGGGATCGCGCCGCTTAACGTGCACGTACTATTTTATCATACGCATCCGAAAAATAGGCATGTTTGCAGGCATTCTTTTTTGGAATCGTGTACAATAAGGAGGATATAGGCAAAATATCTATTCCGTAGGAGTGAACTGCCGGATATGTTCTCGCTTTATCAGAAGTACTGGAGAACCGCGTTCGACATCGGCGTCATCGCCTTGACAGTATGGCTGACCATGTTCATCATCAGCTATCTGTACAAGATCGCGACGCCGGTATTTTTGTCTTTTCTCATTTTCCTATGCATCGAACCTCTCGCCAAGAGACTGAACCGAATCGGACTCCGCAAGTCGATCGCGTCCGGAATCAGCGTTCTCGTCTTCCTTCTCGTCGTTCTCGCCATCCTCGCCGGGCTCGGCTTGATCTTCTACTCGCAGATCGATCAGCTCAGCCAGAAGCTGCCGGAGTACCAGAGGTCGCTTACGAACCAGGTCGCCGAGATCACGGAGGAGCTCAAGAAGCATTCGGACAAGCTCCCCGCCGACTTCACGGAGAGGGCGAAGGATGCGGTCGACAAGGTCACCAAGTTCGGAACCGATCTCGCGACCTCGTTCTTGACCTGGCTAATCTCGTTCATCAAGTCGTTCTCGTCGTTTATTCTCAACTTCTCGATCGCCATCATCCTCGCCTACTTCCTGAGCGTCGAGATCGACATGTGGCGAAGGCTCGCCAACGACCGTTCTCCGAAGACGATCAAGGCCGCGTTCGACTTCCTGCGAGCCAACGTGTTCAAGGGCATCGGCGCTTACTTCAAGGCGCAGGCGAAGCTCGTCACCGTCACGTTCATCGTCATCTTCATCGCCTTGCTTCTGCTTGGGGTGAACAACGCCTTCGCGATCGCGCTGCTGGCCGGGGTGTTCGACGTCCTGCCGCTTCTCGGCGTCAGCACGCTGTTCATCCCTTGGATCATCTACCTGTTCATCGTAGGGGACACGGTGCTGGCGATCTGGCTGACCGCGCTGCTCGTCGCCGTTACGTTGACCCGGCAATTCCTCGAGCCGCGCATTACCGGCCAGACGGTCGGCGTGTCGGCGTTCACGATGCTCGCGTTCATGATGGTGTCGCTGTCCTTCTTCGGAGTGGCGGGCCTCATTCTCGCGCCGATTCTGATGATTCTGCTCAAGGCGCTGTACGACCAAGGCTACCTTCAGCGGTGGATCCGGCTGCCCAAGGAGGAGTTCGCCGTCTCGCCTCTGGGACCCTCGCCGATGGAGAGCGGGCCGTTCGTCGAATCGCTCGAGCAGATCCGGCCGGAGACGAAGGATACGAGAGACACGGATTGAACAGGTTGAAAAGCATGCAAAAAAAGCCCGCCTCTACTTGCCTGAGGCGGGCTTTTTGTCGACCGTTGGAAGCAGAGACTCCATCAGGTCCCCGAATAAGGCGGCGGCGCGGTTGCGCAGGCCGATCGGCTGGCGCTCGATCAGCACCGCGACCGCGTAGCGGGCCGTGCCGTCCGCGGGACCGTAGCCGACGAACCAATGGGCGTTGCTTCTCGTCTTCCCGACGCCCACCTCGGCGGTCCCCGATTTGCCGGCTAGCGCGTGCTTCGCGTCGGCCAGCGACTGGGCGGCCGTCCCTTCGGCCGCGACCGCCTTCATCGCACGGCGCAGCGCGGCGGCCGTCTCCGGCCGGATGGCGCCGTAGACCGAAGGCGAAGCTTGCGTCGGCAGCTTCGCCAGAAGGCCGCCGTCGGCGTAGCGGATCTCGCTTGAGATCCGCGGGGCGAACACCCGGCCGCCGTGCAGCAGCGTGACGGCCAGATTCGCCGCTTGCAGCGGCGTTATTTTCACGTCTCTCTGGCCGATTCCGGTTCCCGTCCGCACGCCGCCGTCCAGCCCGTTCTTCGCGTCCAGGAACACCGCTCCGGCTTCCTCTTCTTCGAGCAGTCTCAGCGGCTTCCCGTCGGCGAACGAACCGGAATGCCAGCCGATCTGCCGGCCGATGCCCAGCTTGTCCGCCGTCTTCCGCAGCGCCTCCGGATGAAGGCGTTCGGCGAGCGCCGCGAACACGACGTTGCACGATTCGGCGTACGCCTGCTCCAGCGTAAGCACGCCGTGCCCCTCGCGGCGCCAGCAGTGCAGGCCGTAGCGGCCGTACTCTCCCTGGCAACGGAACCGCTCGTCCTCGTCCGTCACGCCCGCTTCCAGCGCGGCCGCCAGCGTGACGGTCTTGAACACGGAGCCGGGGGGGATCGCGATCAAGGCATGATTCCTCTCGTCGGTCGCGTCTTCCCCGATCCGGTCCGGGTGGAACGCGGGCAGCGACGCCATCGCGAGAATGTCGGCGTTCGCCGCGTCTAGCACGACAACGGCTCCCTGTTCGACTCCATGCTTGGCGAGCGCCTGCTCGACCTTCCTCTGCACGTCGAGGTCGAGCGTCGTCTTCACCTGCAGCGGATAATGGGGATTGTCCGGCGCCGTCACTCTCAGCCCCAACCCTTGCAGCGGTCTTCTCGCCGCGTCGGTCACTTGAATCGCTTCCGTCCGGCCGATCCCCTTGAGAAGACGGTCGAGGGACAGCTCCAGTCCGGCGCCGCCGATCCGGTCCGTCACTCTCATCGAGCGAGCCGCCAGCTCCTCGCCGTAGAGCCGCCGCAGCCGTTCCGGGTTCTGGGAGACGTATCCGATCGCGTGCAGCGGGGAGACGGGAAGGTTCAGCGGATACCGGTTGCGATACGGAAGCACCGCGATGCCCGTCAAGTCCATCCGGCGCACCTCCTCGGCCTCCTCGTCCGTCAACCCTCTGGCTTCGTCCCGTCCGGGGTCCTTCCAGACGTCCGCCGCCCGAAGCTCCGACAGCCACTTGACCAGCCGCTCCGGTTCCGTCCGCAGAACGGCCGCGAGCCGGGACATCGATTCCTCCGTCCCGCGCGGAACGCCGGGCTCGGGGAATGCCGCCAGCGCCCATACCGTCTCTCCCGTCAGCTTCCGCCCGTTCCGGTCCAGGAACTGGCCCCTTCCGCTGTCGAGGACGAGCCGGTCGGACCGCTGCATTACCGCGCGCTCTCCGAGCGCGGCCGCTTCCTTGGCTCCCCCGCCGCCGATCAGCTGCACCCAGGCCAGGCGGACGATCGCGATGACGAACGCGATGGCCAGCACGATCGCCGCGCGCAACAGCCGGATTCGATTCCTGCCGCTCACGATTCGATACTCCCTTTCCTTTGCTCTGCTTCAATATGTATCAGTTTAGCCACGATTCGGGCTTCTCAACGCTTCGTCCCCGCAAGAAAAAAAGCCCGCCATTCGAGCGAATGACGAGCATCTCCTTCATATAGGATCGGATTGCGCAGGATCGGGTTGCGTTCGATCCCTCGGTCAAGCTCCGTACCGGCTCCGGTACCAAGCCGCGGCCGCCTCGACTTCTCCGGCCGTCAGCCGGTGTCCGTACGATTCCCAATGAACCGCGACCGAGGCTCCGGCCCCTTCCAGCAACGCCCGCAGCTCCTCGGTCTCCCCGGCGGAGCAGATCGGATCGTTCGTGCCCGCGCCGACGAATACCGGCAAGCCGGTCAAGTCGGGCAGCTCGATCCCGCGGCGGGGAACCATCGGGTGGTGGAGAATCGCTCCGCTTAAGGCGTCCTTATAGTGGAAAAGCAAGCTCCCGGCGATGTTCGCTCCGTTGGAATAGCCGACGGCCAGCACGCGGCGCCGGTCGAAGCCGTATTGCCCGGCGGCTTCGTCCAGGAAGCGGTTCAGCTCCTCCGTCCGGAAGATGAGGTCCTCCTCGTCGAATACCCCTTCCGCGATGCGCCGGAAAAACCGGGGCATCCCGTTCTCCGACACGTTGCCGCGAACGCTCAGGTAGGAGGCGTCCGGGGCGATGGCCTCCGCGAGCGGAATCAGATCCCTCTCCGTGCCGCCCGTTCCGTGCAGGAGGAGCAGCGTCGGAGCCGATGCGTTCGCGCCTTGCTTGAACAGATGCTTCATCGCGATCCCTCCTCGTCGAGGCTGCGCACCCGGATCGGCAGCAGGTTGCTCTCGATCAGCTCGCGATGCGGCTCGAACCAGGACGGCAGCATCAGCTTCTCGCCGAGAGATTCGAACGGTTCGTCCACGTCGAATCCCGGCGTGTCGGTCGCGATCTCGAACAGGATGCCGCCCGCTTCGCGGAAGTATACGGCATGGAAGTATTGGCGGTCGACGATCGGCGTCGGTCTCAGGCCTCGGCTGTCGACGAGCTCCCGCCAGCGGACGTGGTCCTCGTCGTCCTTCGCCCTCCAGGCGATGTGGTGCACCGTGCCCGCGCCGCCCGCGCCCCAAGGCATCGGCTCGGCGTTGATGTCGATGACGTTGCCGATGTCGCCTTCCGAGCGGAACCGGACGAGCCCGCCTTCCTCCGCGACTCTCGTCAAGCCGAGCACGTTCTGCAGAACGTCCATCGTCTTGTCCGGGGCGATGCTGTTCAGCACCGCGCCGCCGAAGCCCTTGATCGCGTATTCCGCGGGAACGCCGCCGAACGACCATTGGCTCCTCTCGCCTTCATCCCGCTCCACGATCTCCAGTTGCAAGCCGTCCCGGTCGGCTAGCCGCAAGTACGTCTCGCCGAACCGTTCGGTCTTCTCGAACGCTACGCCCAGCTTCTCGAGCCGCCGCTCCCAGAACGGCAGCGCGCCGGCCGGTACCGCGAACGTCGTGTAGCCGACCTGGCCGCCGCCTACCCGGCCGACGCGGCTTCCGGGCGAAGGGAAGAACGTGACCGCCGTTCCGGGGCTGCCCATCTCGTTGCCGAAGTACAGGTGGTACACTTCCGGAGCGTCGAAGTTGATCGTCTTCTTCACGAGCCGAAGACCGAGCACTCCCGCGTAGAAGTCCACGTTATCCTGAGGGTTGCGAACGAAAGAAGTGATGTGGTGAATGCCAGCCGTGCGTTGAGTCATAATCAATCGCCTCCATATTGTCTTTAATTTGAGATTTTAGAGCCAGGTTTCTTGCGGTCGATGCCGGTTTGAAGCTGACGTCTTAAAATTTAATATCTTTAACTTGAGATAATCATACACCCTTCGGTCAAATTGCGCAAGCCCCTATTTTATATTCCCCGTAAATGCCCTGCTTAAGCAATTTTCAGCCTCTTCACGGGCCGCAGCCACGGGTCGCATTCTCGAATCCGCCGGGCCCTGCCACTATCCCCTTGCCTCAGGCTCCCCCACGTCGTCGTCCGCCGAGGCTGAGAAATGCAGCACGTCTCCGCTCTTCTTTACACCTCTGCTCTGACCTGACCGGATGGGATAGCGGCATGTTGTCTCCGCTCTTCCTGACCGGATGAGATTGAGTCACGTATCGCTCTTCCTTACCGAGTGGGATAATGATACGCCTCTTGTTCTTCCTGACCGGGTGTGATAATGGTACTCCTCTGCTCTGACCTGACCGGATGGGATAGCGGCATGTCTCAGCTTATCCCGATGGACCGAGTTGGCGGCCGTCTTCCACCGGCCAAAAACTCTAACGAATCCAGCCGACGCTATTGTGCCAAATTACTTGTTTTTTTGTGATCCGGTTCGGCCCCCTAATTCCG
>NZ_JACJVR010000089.1 GCF_014212175.1 Cohnella xylanilytica
TCAGCCCTTTACTCTAGAATGCCCCATTTACTTACAAGCTCCGTTATCGCAGACGGATTCACTTGTGTGATTTTTCGAACAGCACCGTCGGAAAAACAAGGCAAATGAATTTTGTATGGTTTTTCGTACAACATTTAAGCAAGGCGCCTTCTTGAAGCCATTTGTATGATTTTTCGTACAACATTTAAGCAAGGCGCCTTCTTGAGGCAAAGTTTGTATGATTTTTCGTACAACATTCAAGCAAGGCGCCATCTTGAAGCAACTTTTGTATGATTTTTCGTACAACATTCAATCAAGACGCCATCTTGAAGCCGTTTTTATCACCACACGTAACGTCTGCTTCCGATGCGAGCGAAGATGCGGCGCGGATCGCCGACCGCCGCGAATTGCGACAAATACGCGTAGTCCGGATAGACGACGTCGTCCTTCAAGTAGGCCGAGACGCTGCTGCCCGGGCGCCGGTGCCGGTTCAGCCCCGCGACGATCGTCTCTCCCGGCACGATGCCGAACGGATGGCCGTAATACAGGTTATCCGAGATCTTGACGACGTTCTCGCCGCGCCAGATCGCGTCGTCGGGATCGAAGTCGGGGTTGGCGAAGTAGAGGAGGTCCCCGGGGAACGACTCCTTGGCGTCTTGGCGAACGGTCAGCCTCAGATCCGAGTCGGTATGCCAGTCGTACAGCAGCAGTCCGGAGAAAAGGCTGTTGAAGTCGGGCTCCCGCATCGTCGCGAGAACGCCTCGGTATACCGCGATGACGGTCGCCGTCGCGCACTCGGTCGCATACCGCCATCCGTTCGAGAATATATCCCGGATGCCATTGGCCGGAGCGGCGTCCTCCCGGATGCGGAAGCCGCCTTCCTTCGTCAAATGCCATAGCTGTTCGTTGCACGCGGCTTTGTCGAAATCTTCGAAGCGCAGCCCGCTGCCGGCGAGCGCCTCCGCGGCGGAGACGATCGCGGCCCGCAGCTCCATCTCGTGGCGCAGCTGCCCCGCAGACGGATACGCATAGACGGTCGGACTCGCTCGCTTCCGCTCGTACACTTGGCGCGCGACGGGCGGCCACGAGGACGTATCGACGTTCGTCTCGGCGCCGGCTATCGTTATCGTCGGAATCGCCTCCTTCCTTCTCCCATTACGTATGCGAATAGCGCATGTCCTAGACCGGATGCATGTTTGGCTGTAACCCTCGCCTTACCGGACCGCCGGCACGCGGCTCCTCCGGTCGCCGCGCGCCCGAAGCGAGATCGCGAGCTGGATGGCGACCATGATCGCGGCGATCGCGATCCAGCCCGCGATCAGCCAGGCGTCGCTGCCGCCCGCCGCGTCGTGCAGCCAGCCGAGCAGGACGGGACCGAGGGCGCCGATGACGTAACCCGCGGATTGGGTCATGGCCGACCAGGCGGCCGCTTGGCCGGCGTCGTCGGCTTCCTCGATCGGGAGCATCAGATTGAGCGGGAACAGGACGCCGGGTCCGACGCCGATAAGAGCGACCGCTATCCATGGCGGCGCCGACAGTTCGAGCAGGGCGAACCCGGCGAGCAGGAAGCCGGAGCCGAGAAGCAGCCAGAAGAGGCGGGACGGAACCCGCTTAAGAAGCAGCGGGAACAGCAATCCGACCGGAATCTGCATCAGGGAGAACAAGGTCAGCATGTTGCCCGCATATTCCCGTCCATAGCCCATGTTCTCGACGATCGGCGGCAGCCAGGCGGTAAGCGAATAGAACAGCATTCCAAGCGCTCCGAAGGAGAGGGTTAGCAGCCAAGCCCGGCCGCTGCCCCAAGGCAGCTTCGAGCGGCGGGAAGCGCAGGAAGCGCCGGAAGAGCCGGGAACATTGGAAGCGCCGGAAGAGCCGGGAACATTGGAAGCGCCGGAAGCACTGGAAGCATTGGAAGCATGGGAAGCGCCGGACGAGACCAATGCGGTTGAATCGGCACGATCTCGTAGAACGATCCGCGTCCAGCCCGCCAGCGCGACGAACGCCAGGATCGCCCAGATCGCGAGCGAACCTCGCCACGAACGCATTCCGGTCTGCAACGGAACCGATAACCAGGATGAAGAGGTCGCTCCGACGGCGAGAGCGATCGTATAGAGCGAGATCATGGAGGATATTCGGGCAGGGAACCGCTCCTTGATAAAGCCGGACAGCAGCGGTCCGATCGCCCCGATGCCGACGCCGGCAATGAACGCGGTCAGCATGAGGAAGAAGGCGGAATGGGCGACGAGCCGCAGGGCGTTGCCCGCCCCGATAACGGCGAGCGACCAGGCGATGACGCGTTCGATCCCGTGGCGATGCCCCCAGCGCACCGCGAGAGGAGAGAAGATTCCCATGCACAGCACGGGAATCGCCGTCAGCAGGCTGGCCGCGGAGGCGCTCATGCCGAGATCGGAACGAAGCGTCTGAACAATGGGAGAGACCGCGTTGATGGCGGGGCGCAGATTGAGCGACGCGAGGAACATCGCGAGGCCGAGGAGCAGCGGACGGTGTTGTCTCATAATCGTGTCTCCTTGTCTGGAACTTGGTGAAGTCATCATAAGGCCTTGCCATCTATTGATCAATTCAATGAAATAAATTATTATCATTTGCAAAACAAATGATTGGAGCTAACCCGAATGGAATTGAGACAGCTGGAGTATTTCATCGCGGTTTGCGAGGAACTGCACTTCTCCAAGGCGGCGGAGAAGCTCGGCATCTCCCAGCCGAATTTGAGCCTGCAGATCAAGGCGCTCGAGGAGGAGATCGGCGCTCCCCTCTTCGACCGGTTGGGCAAGCGAATCTCCCTGACGATCGCGGGCCACATCCTTCAGAAGCACAGCCGGAATCTGCTCGCCGATCTGCAGAACGCTTACGACGAGCTGGCCGAGCTGCGCCATCACCAGGGAGGGCGTCTCGCGGTCGGCGTTCTTCCGTCGGAGCTGGATTACCGGCTGACGCCATTGTTTATCGATTTTCACCGCCGCTTCCCCAAGGTTGGGCTGCGAATCCATGCCTCGGTCGAGCTCGTCAAAATGGTGCTGGACGCGACGCTCGACATCGCCGTCTCGCTTATGCCGATGCCCGACGACCGGCTGACCGTACTGCCTTTGACGGAAGAGACATACGGCCTTGTCGTCTCGGAGCGCCACGAGCTAGCCGGCCGCGACTCGGTCGCGCTCGACGAGCTGAAGGGGCTGCCCATCGTGATCTACCCGAGAGGATTCTGGGGGAGGGAGCTGGTGGAGGACGCGTGCCGCAGGCAAGGCTTCGAGCTGAACGCGATCGTCGAGACGACGTCGAACCCGTCGTTGTTCCGGTTCGTCGCCGAGGGCGTAGGCGCGTCCGTTCAGACGGCCGACCTCGTCGAATCGGTAGGCGACCCGGCGCTTCGGTTCATTCCGATCCGAGACGATCCGCCGACCCGCCGGATGGCCATCTTCCACAGATCGGACAAGTACCTCGGCCATGTCGCGAATTCGTTTATCCGGATCGCGATGGAGCGATTGAAGAGAGATTCGTTTTCCTGACATTAGCAAACTAGAAGAAACTATTATAGGTGGAGGTAAAATTCTATTTTTCCGGAGGTATCGGAATGGGAGCGGATAAGCCGGTTCCGATCACAGTCGAGACGACCGTTCAGGTCCCCGTCGAACAAGCGCGGGAGTATTGGACGGCGGCGGAGCCTATTACGAAGTGGTGTTTCGCCAACGACGGTTGGCATGGAAGCGACAGATGGAAGTTTCGGATTTGATTTTAGCGGCGATTGCGATGATGTCAGGACGAACGAATTGATCGCGTTCACTCTTGGCGACGGACGGAAATCGACCGTAACTTTCGCCAGCCAGGATAACGGGACTCGAGTCGCCGAAGCTTTCGATGCGGAGGCAACCAACGAGCTCGAGCTGCAATAAGCCGGCTGGCAGGCGATACTGGACGATGCCGCTTCTTGAAGCGGCTTTTCTCGTTAAAAAAACGGGACGTTCGCGAATCGATCGCGATCGTCCCGTTTGGCGTCTGACGGTTAGCTTCGTACGTCCGCCGCCGCGACGGCAGCTCTCTTCTCCCGGAACCCGGCCCGGAAGAACAGCAGAACAACAAGGTGCACCGCCGCGATCGTCAAGTAGAGGTTGCTGTACACGTTGGCGCTCGGAGTCGAGTTCAGAGGGTTCCAGCCGCTCGCGGCGCCCTGATCGACGATTCTTCCGTAGACGCCGGTCGAGACGGCGCCCGCCAGGAAGTTCAGCAGCGTCATCAGCCCCATGCCGACCCCGGCCTGATCCTTCGGCAGCGTTTGAGAGATCGCGTTGGACAGGGAGATCTGCATGAACATCTGGCCTACGTTGCCGAGGATCAGGATGGCCGCGACGAGCCACGCCGAGGCTCCGGCGAGGGTCGACAGCAAGGCGAAGCAGAGCAGCAGGGAGAACGAAGCCAAGTGGAAAAGGTACGAATTGCCCTTGGCATCCGCCAGCTTGCCTCCCCGTCTTCCGAGCATCGCCGACACGGCGGCGGCCGGAACCATCGCGAGGCCGATCCACCCCGGGTTGAGCCGGTGGACGTCGGAGAGCAGCTGCGGCGTCAGGAACGGAAGCGTATAGCCGGTTCCCATAATGACGACGGCCATCGTCAGGCCCGCGGAATAGCGCTTGTTGCGGAACAGCCGGGCCTGAACGAAGGGGACGGCGGCGGTGCGGATCCGCAGGGCGAACAGGAGGAACGCCAGCAGACTTCCGCCCGCGAGCGGCCAGCTGCTTTGGGTCACCGCGAGCAGAAGCAGGGCAACCGTCGCCGCGAGCAGGGCGCCGCCGAGCCAGTCGATTTTCCCGCCGGGTCCCTTCTCGTCTCCCAAGTACTTGCGGTAGGAAGGCAGCGTGAGCAGAACGAGCAGCGGGACGCAGAACAGCCAACGCCAATGGAGCGACCCGGCGATCAGCGCCGAGACGACGGGACCGAGGGCGCCGCCCAGCGCCAGCCCCGTCGCCGAGATGCCCAGCGCGCGGCCGCGCTTCTCGGCCGGGAAGTAGCGGACCGGAATGATCATCGCCGCCGCGGGAATCGCCGACGCGCCGGCGGCTTGAAGGATTCGTCCCAGCAGCACCATCCAGTATTCCTGGGCGGCCAGTCCGACCATCGAGCCGGCGAAGAACAGGACGAGCCCGAACGTCATCAAGTCCTTCAACCGGTAGGAGTCGGCCAGCTTGCCGTATAGGACCGAGCCGATCGCGTAGATCAGCGAGTAGATGGCCGATACCCAGCTCACTTGGGAGAAGCTGAGCTCGAACTGTTCGCTGATGCGGGACAGGACGATGTTGAACATGGTGGCGCTCATCGACGACAGAATCAGCGTGAAGGCCAATATGCGGATGAGCTTCTCGCCCGCCTGGGAGCTCGAGGGGCCATGAGCCGTCGCTTGAGATGGCGTAGAATGGGTGTTCATGGAAATTTCCTCCTTTCAGGGTTGCAAGATTATCATATTAGGATTAATGTATAAATGAAAATATATGTTAATGTATGAAACCATACACTTCAGTATATGGATTCGGGAGGGAATTCGATGGAACTACTGCAGCTGCACTACTTCCGCACCGTCGCCCGGCTGGAGCATATGACTCGCGCTTCCCAGGAGTTGCGCATCGCCCAGCCTGCTCTCAGCAAGACGATCTCCCGGCTGGAGGAGGACCTGGGCGTCCCCTTGTTCGACCGGCAGAACCGGCAGATCAAGCTGAATCCGTTCGGCAAGGCGTTCCTGAGGAAGGTGGAGACGGCGCTGTCCGCGTTGGAGGAAGGCAAGAGGGAAGTGGCGGACCTCGCGGGCACGGAGCGCGGCGTCATCCGGCTCGCGACGACGACGCTTAGCCGGCTGTCCGGCTCGCTGGCTGCGTTCCGGGAGCTTCATCCGGACGTGAACTTCCGCATCGTCCAGATCTCGCCGGCCGCCGAGGACGAGATGGTCCGGCTGCTCGAGGAAGGCGAGGTCGATCTGGGCTTCACGGCGGCGTCGCTCGGGCGGGAGGGCATCGGGGAGATTCCCGTGCTGAAGGCGGAGATCTGTCTGGCCGTTCCGAAGGGCCACCGCCTCGAAGGGCGGGAGAGCATCCGGCTGGAGGAGGCGGCGGGCGAGCCGTTCGTCGAATACAAGGAGGGCCACCCGTTCCGGAAAATCAACGAGGAATTCAGCCGCCGAGCGGGACTTGAGCGGAACGTCGTCTGCGAGATCGAGGAACCGGCGGCTCTGGAGAGTCTCGTGCTGGCGGGGCTCGGCGTCGCCTTCGTGCCGGCGTGCCCCGGCGACGAGAAGTCGCGCCTCAGCCTCGTGAGGATCGCGGCTCCCGTCTGCTCCCGCGAATTCACCGTCGCGTGGCTGGAGAAGCGGTACTTGTCGCTGGCGGCGCGCGAGTTCAAGCGGTTCCTCGGCGAATACTTCGCCAAGCTGGGGATGCCGGCGGCGGAGGCGGCGCCCGTTGGGGCGAGCTTCCGCTAGGGGGCAGCCAGGCATCGTGAGCGGCTCCAACAAGCGGAAAAAACCGTCTTGTTGGGGCACGGCAATGCGCGAGCGGACCCAACAAGCGGAAAAAACCGTCTTGTTGGAGCGCAGCACGCCCCGAGCGGCGCCAACAAGCGGAAAAAATCCGCCTTGTTGGGGCGCTGATCGGCACAATGTAGCGGTTGGGAAAAAATGGACGGGTTATTCATCCCCTATTTTATGGGACTAACGGTCGTTAGTTCGTCTACGCCTTACAATGGTACGAAGCAGGGAGAGGGAGGCTATTTGAATGGACGCAACAAAAGGCATCGTGCTCGATCGGCTGGACCATCTCGTTCTGACGGTTCGCGACTTGGAAGCGACGGTGAGATTTTACGAGGACGTGCTCGGCATGGAGGCCGTTCGCTTCGGCGGCGGACGCTACGCGTTGAAGTTCGGCGTTCAGAAGATCAATCTGCACGAACGCGGCAAGGAATTCGAGCCGAAGGCCCAATCGCCCACGCCCGGCTCGGCGGATCTATGTCTGCTCGCGCATACTCCGCTGGATGAAGTGATCCGGCATCTGAACGAATGCGGCGTAGCCATCGAAGAGGGACCCGTCCGGCGGACCGGAGCGACGGGACCGATCGAATCGGTGTACATCCGGGATCCCGACCGGAACCTGATCGAGATCTCGAACGAAACGGCGGCGGAGGAATAAGGCCATGGGGGACTAGGTCAAGGTCTCTTGCGGCGATCAAGACGGCTTAAACGGGAGACCCGCACGACTCAATTAAGAGGAGACAGCTTCCATATGGATACCTACATAGACGCCAGCGAAGCCCCGATCGCCAACGCCAACCAAACCAAGCTGCTGACGATCGCCATCGACGCCTTCTCTCTGAAGGGATACAGATTGCATGGGCGTACAGCCTGTCCGGCATCGTACAAGACGAATCCGGCTCCCATTCCGCGGGAATCGTCATCCAGTCGCTCGAAGGAAGCTACGATTGACTAGGGTATTCGTTTTCTCAAGTTCATGTTTAGAGGGGGCAGTCGTCACGGTCGGTATTGGACCAGGCGACTGCTCTTCTGCATGTAGAGCAGTGTTCCTTATCGGCGGGGATAAAAAAGTTGCCCCTGTTGAGACCGTTTTGGCGTGTCCGCAACGAGGGGCCATTACATCCGGCGGTTCACTAATATTTGTCTACCCGGCCCGGCGCAGGAGCTTACCGTCCGCGGCGCTTCTCCTTCGCCTGCTTGACCTTGAGCTGCCGCTTCGCCTCGCGAAGCTCGTCGCGGCGCTGCCGGCTCAGGAGCTGCCGCTCCTTCTTCCGCTCCTCAAGCTCCAGCTTCATCGCCTCCTGGGCGTACGCGGATACGCCCCTTGCCCGCGTCACGCGGGCGACTTCCCGCGCGAGACGCTTCGGATTGACGCGCTTCGGATCTGGAGCCCGCCCTTCGACGCCGTGCCTCGTTCCTTCCAGCAGCGGCAGCAGCCGGCGCTGGACGAACTCCATCACTTCTCCGTCGGCCGGCTCCGAGCCGAAGATATGCCGGCAAGCTTTGATCTTCGAGCCTTCCGATCTCTCCGCGACGCCAACCCAGTACTGTCCGTCATGGTAAACGGTCAGCTTCATGCGTATTGCCCCCTCTAAGCATGATCGAGCGATGGACATCCCGAGGGGGGAAGGTTACTGACGGAAGCGATCGGCGCGATTGCCGCCGCGCCGCGTTCCGCGTCCGGACTACCGACCGGAGCCGTGTTTTTACGCTCGCTTCCGATTATGGAAGAGATCCGGCCGTCTTGGCAAGACGAAGGTCGAAGAAGTTCACTCGATGCGCAAGGGTTCACTCGCCGGCAAGCCGGGTTTGTTCATACAGTGCGGAAAAGTTCACTTGTCGTCGCGCCGACATTTGAATACGCTTACAAACGAGGCTCTCCCAGCCTCCGAATCTCTCAATCGCACAAGGAGGAGAAGTGATGAGATCCATCCGCAATCAGTCAAGAAAAGGGGCGGCGGCGTTCTTCTCCCTGCTGCTGGCGTCATCCGCCGCGCTGTCCTTCGCACCGTCGGTTCGGGCTTCGGCCGCCGCGGATGACGGATGGGAGCAGAAGCTGAGGGAGAACGACTACATCCTCTACTTCGTCAACGCCGGCGATCCGACTCCGGCGACGGCCGAGGCGGGCGACCGCATCGGCTTATACGCGAGCTTGACGGAGCAGACGTACGGCCCGGACCCGGCGACGGGCAAGAAGTGGGGGCTCGACACGGCGACGAGCGCGACGACTGTTCGGGATCCGTCGGCCAAGACGGGCTCGCTTCGGTATTACAACGGACCGCAGACGCGGGACAAGGCGCTGCAGTATCGCTTCGAGCTTCCGGAAGGCGATTACGACGTGACGCTGGGCTTCAAAAATCCGTGGAGCGGAAGAAGCGAGAACTTCATCATCGAAGGAACGAACGTCTCCGGCGATTACGCGATCGGCGAATACGACGCGGAGAAGGAAGTCACGTATCGGAAAATCCGCGTGTCCGACGGCGAGATGACCGTTCGTATTCAAGGTCCTTCCAGCGGAACGCTGACGAATTACAACGATCCTCTCGTCAATTACATCGTCGTCCGGCAGTACGTCGTCGTGCAGCTCGCCGATCTGCAAGAGAGGATCGACGCGGCGAAGGCCGAGGCGGCCGATCCGAAGTATACCCCGTACAGCGTCGAGAGCGTGAACACCGCCGCGAGAGAAGCGGAAGCGCTGGCGGCTTCGCTCGCGGAGAGCGGAGCGGATATCGCGGACCCGGCCGTGCAGGAGCGGATTCGCGCCGCCATCGCCAAGCTGGAGAAGGCGGTCTCCGAGCTGGTCGCGAACGAGCCCGTCTCGTCCTACAAGCCGGGCGCCGTCTGGCGGGATACGAACGGAGCCGTCATTCAGGCGCATGGCGGCGGTATTTTCCACGACGAGAACACCGGTCTCTACTATTGGTACGGAGAGGACAAGACGAACGGCTATCTGCCGGCGCGCGGCGTCCGCGTCTACTCCTCGGCGGACTTGTACAATTGGAAGGACGAGGGCCTCGCGCTGACGGCGATCGAATCGATGGACGACTTCGAAGACGATCCGCTCATCTCCCGGCTGTACGCGGGCCGGACGGACAAGGCCGATATTCTGAACGATATCGGCACGAACCGGATTATCGAACGTCCGAAAGTCATCTATAACGACAAGACCGGCAAATACGTCATGTGGATGCACACGGACGGGCCTTCCGCCACTTCGAACGCCAATTACGCCAAGGCCGAAGCCGGCTACGCATTGAGCGATTCGCCGACCGGTCCGTTCGTGTACCAGGAGAGCCACCGGATGGATCGGGCCCCGGAGGACGCCGAGTACAACGGCCAGCCCGACCAGCCCGGCATGGCGAGGGACATGAACCTGTTCAAGGACGACGACGGCACCGCGTACTTGATCTATTCGAGCGAGGAGAATATGACGATCTACATCTCCAAGCTGAACGAGGAGTACACGGACGTCGTCGGTTGGCACAAGGACGGCAACGCCGAACGCGATACGACGTACAAGGCCGAATACGGCGTCGATTACGTTCGCGTGTTCCCAGGGGCTCAGCGCGAAGCGCCCGCCATGTTCAAGTACGAGGGCAAGTATTACCTGATCACGTCCGGAGCGACCGGGTGGTCGCCGAATCCGGCGAAGTATACGGTGGCCGACAGCGTCTTCGGCGAGTGGAGGCCGATGCGCGACTTCGCTCCGGGAACGTCGACGACGTTCGGCTCGCAGAGCACGTACGTCATTCCCGTCGACGCGGCGGCGGGCAAGTTCATCTACATGGGCGACCGATGGAACAGCGCCAATCTCGGCGATTCGCGCTACGTCTGGCTGCCGATCGAATTCGGCGAGGACGATTCGATTACGCTGCGCTGGTACGACGAATGGACGCAGGACGTTCTGGACCGGATGGGGAAAATCGCAATCGATACCGAGCTGCCGGAGAAGACCTCGCTCGGCCGGGCGCCGGAGCTGCCGGATACTCTGGCGGTCACGAAGTCGGACGGCACGACGCTGACGACCCCCGTCGTCTGGACGGCGAGCGGCGGCTTCGACAAGCCGGGCGTCGTCACGGCGAAGGGCAGGCTGACGCAGCTGGCCGACAAGACGATCGAGCGGCCGATCTACGTCGTGCCGGAGACGAACACATTGTTCGTGCATGCCGGCGGAGCCGCGACAAGCGACTATTCGAAGCTGGCCGGGTATCTGGGCGATCTGCTTCTCAATCCGGACGCGATCGACCAGTCTTACGATCCTTCGGCGGGCCGCGCATGGGGATATGTCGGGAACGCGACGGCCGTCTCGGGCAACGACGGCGGGGATCTGTTCTCTTCGCTTCGCTATCTGAAGAGCAATTCCGGCGACGATCTGACCTACCGCTTCGACCAGCTGGCGAGCGGCCGCTATTCGGTCTATGTCGGCCTGTACGATCCGTGGTACCAATATTCCAAAGGCAACCGTCAAGCCGACATCCTCATCAACGGCGAGACGTTGACGAGCCGCTACGTATTCACCGACGCCAAGGATGTGCTCGCTTATTCGCGGCTGGAGCCGCAGAACGGCTCGTTCGAGGTGACGGTACGCCGCTCGGCGAACGCTCCGGCGTCCAATTCCGATCCGCAGATCAGCTGGATTATGATCGTGGCGGAGGAGAAGACCGCGCAGCAGGTCGCGGACGGCATCGAAGCCATTCCGGCGCCGGTGAAGGACGCAGCCGCGCTTACGCTGCCCAGCGTGCCGGAAGGCTACCAGATCGCGATCCTGAGCACGGATAGCGAAGTTATCGGAGCGGACGGAGCGATCGCGCCTCCGGCCGAAGACACGGTCGTTCAGGTCGCGCTGCAGGTGACCCGGTTGTCCGACGGGACGACGGGAACGGCGACGCTGCCCGTGACCGTGCCCGCCACGGCGAAGAAGGTGACGGGCCTTAAGCTGAATGAAGAGAAGGTGAAGCTCAAGGCCGGAGAGAGCTTCGCGTTCGCGGTGACGGCGACGTACGAGGACGGCAGCGAACGGGACGTGACCGCGTACGCTGCATACGCATCGGCGAAGCCGTCCGTCGCCGCGGTCAGCTACGCGGGACTTCTCCGGGCGATTCGCCCGGGCTCGTGCGAGATCGCGGTCAGTTACCGGGGAGCTACGGCGAAGGCGAGAGCGAACGTCAGCTCGCCCGGTCATCGCGCGGGAGCCGAGGAGGAGGGGGAGGCAGTAACCGAATAAGACGCAGAGGAGCCGCCGGCGCGCGGTTCCTTTTTTTATGATCCTCTTCAAATGAGGAGCCATTGCGATTATGATAAGGAAAATCATAGAGAACTGACGTTTACGGGAGGGGCAGCCATGGTACGGGCAGAGATCGTGTCGCTGAATATCGGACAGCCGAAGCCGGCGGCGTTTAACGGGAAGGAAGTATCGACCGGCCTCTTCAAGACGCCGGCGGACGAACCTCTTTTCCTATCGCGAACGAACTTCGAAGGGGACGGGCAAGGCGACCTCGTTCATCACGGCGGTCCGGACAAAGCCGTATGCGTCTATCCGCACGAGCATTATCCGTACTGGGAACGGGAACTTCAGCGATCTCTCGAGTACGGCGCGTTCGGCGAAAATCTGACGATACGGGGGCTGGCGGAAACGGACGTCTGCATCGGCGATATCTATCGGTTGGGCGAGGCGTCGGTTCAGGTCAGCCAGCCGAGGCAGCCCTGCTTCAAGCTGTCCATGCGCTACGGCAAGCCGGAGATGCCGCTCTTGGTGCAGGAGACCGGCTTCACCGGTTTTTACTTCCGGGTGCTGGAGGAAGGCCTCGTCTCCCCGGCCGACGGATTGACGAGAACATGGAGACACCCGCTCGGCGTCACCGTCGACTATGCCAACCGGATCATGCACCGGGACAAAGGGAATTTCGAGGGAATTCGCAAGCTTCTCGCCGTGGGAGAGCTGTCGGCCAATTGGCGCCGGACGTTCGAGAAGCGGCTGGGCGGCGGCGAGACGGATACCCGGGAGCGCCTGACGGGCCAAGGCTAACAGAGAATGGCGCTACCGTTCGGGAATGCAGCGATCCGGTAGAGCAGCGAAGGGCTTTCGGGTGGAATGGACGCGGGAGCCTTTCGCTTCCCTTGTGACGATTCTATGATTCTTTTGCTATTGTACGGCGATCCGCATTGTACTACGATAAGCGTGAATGGTTGCGAGCCTATGAGCCTATCCGGCCGCCAAGGAGGAGATGACGTGAGCCGACGATTCGCGCTTGTTGTCGTACTAACGACGATTCTTATGTTCGCCGCCGGTTGCAAGGATAAAGAAGAACCGCCCAAGGAGGAGCTGCCGTCCGAAGCGCTGGCCGCCTATCTGGCCGCTTGGCAGAAGCTCGACTTCGAGGCCATGTACGACCGGCTGACGCCGGAAGCCCAGGCGAAGCAGACGAAGGAAGCGTTCGCGGAGCGCTATCGGAAAATCTATGAGGGCATCGAAGCGGTCGACCTGACCGTCGAGCCGGTCGCTCCCGACCCGTCTCCGGCTACGTCCGCGTCTCCCGAGGGTTCGCCCGACGCGGAGCTGACGGAGACGTCGCTGGAATACCGCGTCGGCATGGAGACGCTGGCCGGCCCGATCCGGTTCGAGAACGCGGCGAAGCTGAAGAAGACGACGCTCTTGAATCCCGAAGGCAAAGAGGAGAAGAAGTGGCGCATCGAGTGGGAGCCTTCGCTTCTGTTCCCGGGCATGGCGGAAGGGGATAAGGTCCGCGTCCAGACGACCAAGGGGGAGCGGGGCGAGATTCTCGACCGCAACGGCAACGGCCTCGCCATGAACGGAACGGCGATGCAGCTCGGCATCGTTCCGGGGAAGCTGGGCGACCAGCCGGAAGCGACGAAGGCGAAGCTGGCGCAGCTGCTCGGGATCGAAGCGGCGGACATCGACAAGAAGCTGAGCGCCAAGTGGGTGAAGCCGGACCTGTTCGTCCCGATCGCCGTCGTCGACGAGGAGGATCTGGAGAAGTTCGCCGACGTGCCGGGAATCGACTATCAGCGGAAGAAGATCCGGGCGTACCCGTACGGGGAAGCGACGGCGCACCTGACCGGCTATATCGGGGAGATCAGCGCCGAACAGCTGGAGAAGAAGAAGGATCAAGGCTATGCGGTCGGCGACCTGATCGGCAAGGCCGGCATGGAGCAAGTGTTCGAGGATCGCCTCAGGGGCTCGGACGGCGCGAAGATCTTCATCGCGGCGCCGGACGGCAGGGAGAAGGAGATTCTCGCGGAGCGGCCGGCGGAGGCCGGAGAGACGATCCGGCTGACGATCGACGCCGATCTACAGCTCGCGATGTACAACGAGCTCAAGAAGGAATCGTCGACGGCCGCCGCGATCCAGCCGGTCTCCGGCGAGATTCTCGCGCTGATCAGCACTCCGTCTTACGACCCGAACGCGTTCGTGCGGGGCCTGTCCGACGAGCAGTATAAGGCGTGGAACGACGATCCCCGCCATCCGTTCCTGAACCGGTTCACGAAGGGGTACGCTCCGGGCTCGGCGTTCAAGCTGATCACCGCGGCGATGGGGCTCGATACCGGTACTCTCGATCCGGCGAAGAAGGAGAATATTCCGGGCCTCAAGTGGACGAAGGACGCTTCCTGGGGCAACTATTACGTGAAGCGCGTCCACGAGGTGAACCCGGTCGACTTGTCCCGTGCTCTCATCTACTCGGACAACATCTACTTCGCGCAAGCGGCGTTAAGGATCGGGCCGGAGAAGTTCGTCGAGGAAGCCGCCAAGTTCGGCATCGGGGAGGACCTGCCGCTCGAATATCCGTTCCGCAAGTCGCAGCTCGCGAACGACGGGCTCCGCGGGGAGATTCTGCTCGCGGACACCGGATACGGCCAAGGGGAAGTGATGATGACCTCGCTGCACGTTGCGCTTCTGTATTCGACCCTCGTCAACGACGGGAGCGTCGTCCGGCCCGCGCTGACGCTGAACCCGGATGGGGAGACGGCTCCCCGCCTGTGGAAGGAGCGCGCGATGAAGCCGGAGACCGCCGCGCTGCTGAAGCAGGACCTGATCGAGGCGGTCAGCAAGCCGGACGGGGTCGGACACGGCGCGTATATCCCGGGAGCGTCCATCGCGGGCAAGACGGGGACGGCGGAGATCAAGCAGACGAAGGACGGCGACGGCACGGAGAACGGCTGGTTCGTCGGCTTCAACGCCGCCGATCCGAAGCTGCTCGCGGCCGTCATGGTCGAAGGCGTGCAGGGCAAGGGAGGAAGCGCGTACGTCACCCCGATGGTGAAGAGGATCTTCGAGTATTCGCTGAAGCATCCATCCCGCTAAAGATTCGAGCGCGTGGAAGGATCAATCCTGGAGGACGTAGCCCTTCCCGCGGATGCTCTCGATCGAGAGGTGGCGGTCCGTCTTCTTGCGGATCCGGTACAGCAGGGAGTTGATCTCCTCTTGGCTGACGGAATCCGCGGAATCCGGGCCGGTCCTCTCCGGCCAGACGTACCGGACGACCTCTTCGCGCCCGACGAACTGCCGCTCCTTGCGAACGAGCAGCTCGAGGAAGCGGTACTCCTTCTCGGACAGCCGATAGCTGACGTCGTTCAGCCTCACGGACTGGCGCACGGGGTCGAGCAAGCGGGCCTCCTCCGGCCCGCCTTCTTCCGGCGGGCTCAAGGGGGAGAGGTCGAGCGTCTCCCCGATCCGCACGGGGGCGAAGACGAGAAGGACCAGGCCTTGGGCGAAGGCGATCCGGGCGGAGCGCTCGAGCGGGACCGGCACGAACGGCTCCAGCGGGGCGCCGTTGACGGCCGTTCCGTGCTTGCTGCCGAGGTCCAGGATCGAGTACCGTCCGTCTTCGTACCGGATCTCGGCCTGCCTTCGGGAGACGAAGGCGTTGTCGAAGGCAACGTCCGGCTCCCAGCCTTCGTCCTTGCGTCCCAGCACGAGGCGCGGAGCGGAGCCGAGAGGCAAGATGTCGCCCCGTTCGTGGGGATAGCCGCGTTCTACGAGCAAGTGGGGAGTGCGGTTCATGCGGGTCACGGGGTCTACCTCTTTTCGGCGAATATCGGATCTCTATTGCATTCGACGAGAATCGGCGGGGGAAAGTTTCGTCCAATCGGATAACCATTGCTGCCTTCACGGCAAGTGTTGCATGCGAACGCCCAGATGAATAAAGGCATGAAGAAGAGGCCGCCGATCCAATCCGGGGCCTCTTTTTTTTGATCGATCACCGAAAGTAACCTGCATGGAAAATATCATCGAGCAGAGTCGGCTGCGATGGATTCCAGCCGAGTCGCTCTCGCGTTCGTTCAGCCGAGACCGGAGCATCGAGTTCGGCAAAGTGCCTGAACCAACCGAAATGCGCGGATGCTTCATCAGCGGAGATCGAAACAGCGGGTATTCCCAGTCCGTGTCCGATCGCAACGGCAATCTGGCGGAAAAGGATGCTCGGCTCGGCGACGGCGTGAAAACGAGCGCCGGGTACTTTGTTTGAGAGAGCGAGCCTATAAAGTCGAGCTGAATCTAAGCGGTGAACGGCACTCCAGCGATGATTCCCTTCACCAATGTAAGCTGATATCCCTTTTTCACGCGCGATGTTTATCAGCAATGGGATGAAGCCGTGATCCCCTTCTCCGTGAACAGTAGGAGAAAGGCGAACTACGCTAATACATACCCCGCGCGCCGCGACCGCGTCTGCGGCTTGCTCCGTTAAAACGCGCGGAAATTGTTGAGGGGTAAAGATGGAGCGATCCGTTTCATGCGCCAGCTTCCCTGGCATAACCAATGCCGTCCCTGAGGTAACGATAAACGGGCGTCCAGTTCCTTCGAGCGCCTTTCCCATAGTTTCGATAGCTTGAAGATCTTTTTCACAGTTTTGCCGTTGCTTAGAGGCCTCATCGTTCTCGCTGAACGCCGAATTTCGGGAGCTGTGGGGGCGGCACGACGTATCTACAAATACAGTAGGCATAAAGGAGTTTCTTCTTCCCGATGCGGGGTCGTTGAAATTTGTCCACTCTACCTTCACGATTTCCGAATACGGCGACTTCAGGATGACCGTGTATACTCCGGTAGAAGGTACAGGAACCGAGAAGCGGATGAAGAAGTTCTTGAACGGGTATTCTTAACATCGTCATAATAGGAACTGCCCGTTCGTTTAACGACCTCTCCTCGCACGAAGCCCCTTTATAGCGAAAAAATAACAAAAAGAACAGCTGAGCATTCAGCTGTTCTTTTCGGCGGAACTATCGAGCTCTATTAATTACTAGCCCGTAAGAATTGCGTCGCATCCATACTCGCCCGCGTCACTCCGCCGCCCTCTCGTTCGAGTAAGTCCGGATGGCGGCGTACAGGCTGCGGGCGATAAGGTCGGCCATTCGCATAACGACGTGGAGGCGGGTGCTCTGCAGAACGTAATGATCGAGAATGCCGCCGATGTTGACGACCCCGGATAGATGAATGTCGCCGACGGGAGTCAGCTTCTTGTTCACCCCGGCTCCCGGGTGGATCGGGCCTTCGTCCAGATGGATCGAGCCGACGCTGGCCGGCTTGCCCAAGCTGGCGTCGACGCCGATGACGAACGGATATCGAGTGTTCTGGCGCAGCCGTTCCAGCGTCGAGTCCAGGTTCATCGCGTGAACGGGATCGGCGATCGTGCCGTACAGGTCGAACGCGGACGAACGGAACTTGCCGAGAGCCGTTCCGGCCAGCGGGCCGAGAGCGTCTCCGGTGGAACGGTCCGTTCCGAGGCAGACGACGGCGATGCGTTCATGCGGCCGGAGCCGCTGAAGATAGATTCCGAGACGAGAGGAGAGATGCAGGGAAGCCGCAGGGTCCGTATAGAACACCTTCAAGGGACCGTTATCGATAGGGGCTCTGATCATAGATTCTCCTTTGGACCATGACATGTTTTTATGATACATTACGTATCTGATGGAAGTCTGTCTAATGCGGTCGGCGCCGGATAGGGCTTTTTGCTCGAATTTCTTATGGGAAGAGCCTGGCGATTGTCGTAAAATAGATAGCGGTTACGAAACGGGAAGACAGATGAGGAATGGGGAGAGAGAACGATGAGCTACATGGAGAGAAGACTGGCGGATATGCGGCAGTATCGGCCGGACCGCACGGCCCCCGAGGATCTGGAGAAGTTCTGGGCGGCCACGCTCGCGGAAGCGAAGGCGAAGCCGCTGAACGACGTCCGCGAGCGGACCTCGACCTTGTCGCCGTACATAGAGGCGTACCGCGTCACCTACGAAGGCTTCGACGAGACGCCGATTCAAGGCTGGTACCTGCTTCCCGCGTTCGGAGGGGAAGGGAAGCGGCCCTGCGTCGTCCTGTTCCATGGCTATACCGGCGGCAAGGGCTATCCGGAGCAGTATTCGGACCTGCTGATGCTCGGCTTCGCCGTGTTCGCGATCGACGTGCGCGGGCAGGGCGGGGAGACGGGCAACCTGCTCCCGCAATCGTTCGGGATGACGAGGGGCTGGATCACGCAAGGGCTGCTCGATCCGAAGACGAGCTATTACCGGGCGATTACGGTCGACGCGCTTCAAGCCGTCCGCTGGACGGCGGAGCAGCCCGAGATCGATCCGGATCGCATCTGCGTCGCCGGAGCGAGCCAAGGCGGGGGGCTTACGCTGATGACGCTGGCTCTCAGCGACATTCCCGCGAAGGGAATCGCCGACATCCCGAACATGTGCCACATGGATTACGGGATTCTCAATTCCACGGGCTCGCTGACGGAGGCGGCGGAGTTCGTATCCCGTCATCCGGACAAGCTGGAAGCCGTGCTGCGAACGCTCAGCTACTTCGACGCGCTGAACCTGGCCGAGCGGATTCGGAAGCCGGTCTTCGTCTCCGTCGGGCTGAAGGACACGATCTGTCTCCCCGAGACGGTCTTCGCCGTATACAACCGGATCGAAGCGCCGAAGCGGCTGCAAGTGTATCCGTTCAACGGCCATTACACGAGCGGCGATCACTTCCGCAAGATGGCCTCGTTCCTGCTCGAGCCGGCTGAGAGCCGGGCCGAAGACGAATAGCGGAGGAAGCCTCCCTCGGGCGGACGCCGGAATTCGTTCGGCGGATATGCTATGATGGAGGAAGGGCGAATCGGGACAACTTATGACGCATAGGCGATACTACCCCAGGAGAGTGCCCGGCTCTCCGGATTCGAGGCGAATGACGGATTATGCTCGAGAATTTGCTTTTGCTGGCCGAGATCTTGCTCGTCAACATCGTGCTTAGCGGCGACAACGCGGTCGTGATCGCCATGGCCAGCCGCAATCTGCCGGCCCATCTGCGGCGAAGGGCCATCTGGCTCGGGGCGATCGGGGCGGTCGCCCTGCGGATCGTCTTGTCCGTCGCGGCGCTTGCGCTGCTGGACATTCCGGCCGTCAAGATCGTCGGCTCGCTGCTGCTGCTCTATATCGCTTACCAGCTCCTGACGGACGAGGGGGAAGAGAAGGAAGTGCAGGGAGTCGGCTCGCTCGGCAAGGCGGTCGGCATCATCCTGCTCTCGGACTTGATCATGAGCCTCGACAACGTGCTGGCGATCGCTTCGATCGCGAAGAACAACGTCTGGCTCATGGCGGCCGGCATCGCCCTCAGCATTCCGCTCATCGTGTGGGGCAGCCAGCTCATCCTGAAGGTGCTGGGACGGTTCCCGGCGGTCGTCTGGATCGGCTCGGCCATTCTCGGCTACACGTCCGGCGAGATGCTGGAAGACGTTCGGGTCGTGAAGGACTGGCTGCCGGAGTGGGGCGCCTGGGAGATCGGCTGGCTTCCGGTCGCGACGGCGGCTCTCGTCCTGCTGGCGGGCTTCGTTCACCGGCTCGTCGTCCGCGGCGGGCGGGGGAAGCTGTCGGAAGGGGACCATGCGGGCCCGGGAAGCACGAAGGGATAGCGGTTTGCCGCTATCCCTTTTTTTACGCATCGGTATTCTTTTCACATAGATGACGACAACAATAATTCCATGGCCGCGCGTTCCTTATCCGCAATCTCGAGCAATAGCGCGGAAGCTTGGTTAAGCTCCTGTTGATTCCCCGTTCTTCCCGCGCGGTCGATCAGGGAAGCGACGCCGGTCCACATCGGAGCGATCTCCGCAAACCGCAAGCTGGCCTGCTCCACTTTCGGATCCCCAAGCCAATCCGCGCATTCTCTCAGGAAATCCCGGTAGAGGTTCCGGAACAAAGCGCCGCCGGTTCCCGCTCTTTCCATAAGCAACGCGGTCAAGCACAGATCATGCTCAAAGTTCCGGCTTCGAGACGGCCACTTCCGAATTTCGCGGCTCATCTTGAGGATGCCTTTGTTCCCGATATTTTGAATAGGCGGATTCAAGTAGTCCTGCGCATTGTTCGTTAAGGAAGCCCGTATAGCGGGCGCAAGCGGAGGGAGGGAGCCGATCGGCTCGATCGTGAAGGAACGGTTCCTCGAGCTCATGGGCCCCTTCGCGTTCCTGGCCATAGCCAAGGAATCCAGACGCGTCTTGACGAGCCCGCCCTGTTGTCCCGTATCCGCCAGGTACGCGTATTCGTCGTCCATGCCGTATATCGTCGCGTAGTGAGCGGCAAAGTGCACTTTGTTCGTGAAGTAATCCAAATAATACGAGTCCAATTTAAGTCCGACCGGAATTCCGCGTTCCAGGCTGCTTCGTACGTTCTGCCACGCTTTATCGACGGACGAGGTTTCTTGCGCCCTGAGAGTCAAGTCGAGCCGGGATGCCAGGCAAGCGGCCAGCGCATCCGGCTTCACCCTTCCCCCGATAAAAGGAAAATCCATCGCCTTCGAATCCCAATAGATAAACCCCAATCCTTGCCCGAGTCCGAATAACATCGGCTCCGACAGCCGGACTCCCGCGTATTGAAGCAAGTTGCCCATCGCGGTCGTCTCGCAATGTTCTCCTTGGTAGGGAACGAAATCTTCAATGATGGTCGGCATGCCTCTTCATCTCCTCCTGCAATTCGCTGATGAATCGGGCGACGAACGCTTGCTCGCTCTCGATGAGATTCATGGGATGGAGGAAAAGCGCCCTCACGTGCAGCGGCAATCGACTCCCGCCTTGCGATTCGTAGCTCCGTCTTATATTCGTCAAAGCCTTCGCAAGAAAATCCAATCGGGCTCGCAAAGCTTCAACGGCTTCGCCTTTCTCGACAAAAGGCAATGCGGCCACCCCGAGATCGAACCGGTTGTCGCGCTCTCGCGTAGAAGAGAGGCTGGCGATGATCTCTCGTCTCAGCGCTTCGCGGCCGACTTCCGTTATGCCAAACCGGGTCGGCATCGGTCCCTTGCCGGACTTCCCGCCGGATTCCTCGGACTCGATCAACCCTTTATCGTTCAGCTTCTTCAGTCCCGCGTAGATCGAAGTCGTGCCGATATTCGCCCATTCCCGATAGCCGCGCCGATCGATTAATTTAAGGAGGTCGTAACCCGACGCTTGACGGCATTCCGCGATCAATTGCAGCAGCATCAATTCGACATTCGAAAGGGGAGTCATGGAGTGACCTCTCTTGGCTTATATTTCATATACGTAATATAACAGAGGTGAAATATATAAATCAAGCTCCCATTTACGCGTCAAGTTCAGGCTAGTTCAGGCTAGTTTTATGCTGGACAAGCGTTCGCGAGGAATGACTCGGAATGAAGGGAGCCGGCCATTGACATTCGGTACTGTAACTATTATTATTACAGTAAGACTTCGGGATTTGCTTTCGGGGGTCGAGTCGTTTAGACTTTTCTTAACATTCCGACAATGAGGACGGTGGACGGTCATGAACTATGCAATCGGCGACTGGGTAACCGGCAATACGAGTCAGGGCGAATTGGTGCATGGCTATATCGAATCCATCGACGTCTTCCAGGGGACCGTAGACGTACGCGTAACCGAATCCGACAGCGAAGCCGCCGTGGGCAAGGAGGTCAGCCTGCCGGCCCGCGCGGTCAGAGGCTTGCCGATTCACGCGGCGGACGACGAGAGCGGCTTGCGCAATCTGATCGATCTGGCCTTGATGACGCGGGACGAAGCGTGGTTCATGGAGTTGACCTCGAAGCTCGTCTCGCTGCAGAACCGCAACCGGCGGCAAGACAAGAGACGCAGCCATTCGGTATCCGTGCGCAACCGTCTCGGCTTGACGAACTGAGCGGGCTCTCGGCTCATTCTCGGCTCATTGGATAGACGTCGAAGCGATCGGGCTTGGAAGCCCGGTCGCTTTATTTTTTCTACATAAGTCCATTTCGCTAACGGGCCTCTCGTTATTCGGGGGGGGGGGGCGGAAGTTGACGTTCGCGGTTTCGGTCCGAACTTATTTGGGGCGATCGAGGGTAAAAAAAGGGCTTCCAGCACGAAATTGCGTTTGGGCGAAATAGCGTCTCCTCGATTCGTTAGCCGTTGACGCCGTCGGGGGTAAAATTCTCTCGCGAGGAAATCGGTGCAACCTTTCGGAACCGGATCGCGTTAGGGTAGATGTCCGCATCGATGCGGCACAATCCGATTCTTCGCTAGGAAGGGAGCATACAACGATGAACAAGAAGAGATGGATCGCGATCGCGACGGTGGCCGGACTGCTCGGCACGACGGCGGCAGCGCAGGCGACCGGACTTATCCAGAAGGTGAGCGGGGTACTGAGAAGCGACGTGACGGTTACGATCGACGGCGAGAAGACTTCGCTTCACCCGATCTACGTGAACGGCCAGGCTTACTTGCCCGTACGGGAAGAAGCGGCCGCGCTCGGCTACGAGCTCCATTACGACGCCAAGAACAAAACGATCGAATTGAAGACGACCGGCGAGGAAGAAGCCGCCGACTATATCGACTGGATGGGCATCGTCCAAGACGTTCAGAAGCTCGAGGACGGCAGCTATAAGATCAACACGATCGGAACGGGCGGGGCGAACTGGATGATCCTGACCGCCGACAAGGACACGGTCGTGAAGGACGCGGAAGGGAAGTCGGTGCCTCTGGACGAGCTGAAGCCGGGAGCGCAGATCCTCGCTCAGTACGGCCCGATCGTCGCCATGAGCTATCCGGGGCAATCCCACGCGGCGTCCATCACCGTTCAAGCCCAGCGCTTGATCCAAGAATCCGCGATTCTCTCCGTCAAGCAGACCGACGACGGATGGCAAGTCCAATTCGGCGAGACGAAGGACGGAGCCGCACAGCCGTCGCTGACGCTGAACGCGGGCAAGGAGACGCGTCTCGTCGACGCCGAAGGGCAGCCGCTGTCCTGGTCGGACTTCAAGGAAGGCGACCAAGTCCGCGCCTACTACGGTCCGATCATGACGAAGAGCCTCCCGCCGCAGAGCCCGCTGTTCTACCTTGTGAAGCTGACGAAGGCCGACACGCTGGCTCCCGCCGCGCAGCAGGAGTTCCGCGATCTCGCCTGGAAGCAGCTGGCCGACGAGAGCAAGTCGCACGTGAAGACGAAGCAGGAAGAAGCCGCCGTCGCGATCGTAGACGCCAAGGGCGCTCCGGTTCTTCCGTCGACCGACGAGCAGAAGAAGAAGTTCGAGGAGCTTCAAGCCGCCGGCGGCAAGCTCGTCACGGTGACCTACAGCACCGATCAAGACGAACTGCTCGGGCCGCTCGTCGCCGCCTTCGACCTGGACTCCAAGGAGTTCGTCGGTTACTTCGTCCGCCGCTAATCGCGGGCGGCTCTCCTAGACACGGTTATTCGACAACAGCAAGCCAAACAGCTCTCGCCCTCCGCGGCGGGAGCTGTTGCTATATTTAAGGGAAATCGTGCCGCTCCTCGACATGAGCGCCATCCCTCGCGCAATTCCCGGTTCGAGAATCGGCCCGACCGAAATATAGATGGGAGAGTAGCGATCTTAATCGGGAGGACGATCCGAATGCAAGCGTTCTGGAGAGGGACGGTCCACATCGCCAGGCTGCGAATACCGGTCAAGCTGTACGCGGCGGCGGAAGAGAAGGCCGTCGTCTTGCACAATCGGCACAAGGAATGCGGGCATGCCGTGACCCAGCTGAAATATTGCGCGTATTGCGCCATGGCCGTGGAGCCGGACGAGCTGGAGAGAGCGTATCAGCGGGGAGGGGACAGGCCGGTGGCGTTGACCGAGGAGGAGCTGCGGTCGATCGCGCCGGAGAACGACAAGCGGTTCCGGGTCGTTCGCTTCGCCCGCGCATCCGAAGTGCCGGCATTATGGATGAAAAAGCATTATTACGTCGGGGCCGACGAAGTCGGGGAGGATGCGCTAACTCTCGTCGGCGAACAGCTTCGCCGGCTTGGGCGCATCGGCATCGGGTATATCACGCTCCGATCCGTCCGGCAGCTCGCCGGCCTCTGGGCTTCCGATGACGCGCTCGTGCTCACTACCCTGCATTACGCCGACGAGGTTCGCTCCGCTCCGGGCAGCGCGCAGGCTCCTTCCGGGCGCCCGGATGGCGAGGCGAGCGCGGAACTCGGCGCTCTGATCGAAGCGATGTCCGGGCCCTTCGAGCCGAAGCAGTATGCGAACGTCTACCAGGACGCCTTAAGGAAGCTCGTCGCCTCCAAGCTGTCGAACCGGCCGCCGGAGGACGAGCGCCCGCCCGAGCCGGCCGACGAGGACGGGGATTCGCGCGATCTGCTCGACGCGATTCGCGCCAGCTTGAAGGAGCTCGGCCGCTCTTAGCGAGGCGAGGATGGGTCCCTCTCGATCGATGCTCGCGCAACGGCGCGCTCATTCGGAAGGAGCGCGCCGCAGCGTGAACACCGCGATCTCCGGCACGTTGCCGAAGCGCACGTTCAACCGGGTCGTGCCGATCCCGCGGTTGACGTAGAGCCGGTACGGGCGGCCCGGCCTCGAAGGCGAGGAGAACGAGTACATGCCTCGCACGTATTTTTTGCCGAATTCCGTACGGATAATGGCCCCTACGCCCGGCACGTAGACCTGGCCGCCGTGGCTGTGGCCGGACAGCTGAAGGGCGACCGGGTACGCCCCCAGCCCGACGGCCGCGTCCGGCTCGTGCGCGAGCAGCAGGTGGAAGCCTCTCTCCGGCAGCTTGGACAGAACGCCGCGGGGATCGGGCTTCCCGAGGACGTAGTCGTCCAGCCCCGATACGGTGATGGAGTCTCCGTTCGGCAGCGAGACGGCGCGGGTCTCGTTGACGAGTACGTCGAAGCCGCCTTCGGTCAGATAGGCTCCCGCCGTCCGGACGCGCCGCTCGTAACCGAAGTCGTGATTGCCGTAGACGGCGAACTTCCCGAGAGGCGCCCGAATGCGCCGAAGGAGAGGACAGACGGCCGCATCGCCTTCGGTTCTCTTCGAGGCCGCGTCGAACAGGTCGCCGGTGAACGCCACGAGATCCGGCTCGAGAGAGTTGATCGTCTCTACGAGCTTCTCGAAGCGCTTCAGCGAATGATAGTGTAGAAGGTGCGTGTCGCTGAACTGCACGATCTTCTTCCCGTCGAACCCCGCGGGCAGCTCGGGCGAACGAATCTCGTGCCGCGTGACGATCCGCCTTCTCGGCTCGACCAGGAACGAGTAGCCGCCGAGAAGAGCGGCCGCGGCGACGGGCAGCCATGCGATCGTCGACGAATCCATCCCAAGGCCCCCCCTTTCGTTATTTCCATAGAGTAACAAATATGAACGAAGGATTCAAAATACGCCCGACAAATCGCGAAAAAAACTATCATTGCCCCATTCACATACAGGATTCGCGATCCCTGCTCGGGTTCCTATCTTGGTTACGCCGCTGACAGGCGGATAAGCTTGTGTGATTTTTCGAATTGCGTCATCGAAACCATCCATGCAGACGAGCTTTTTGTATGATATTTCATACACCATTCGAACAAGGTACCTTATCGAGGGGAAGTTTGTATGATTTTTCATACAACATTCAAGTGAGGTGCGATTTTCGAGAAGAATTTGCATGATATTTCATACACCCTTCGAGCAAAGTGCCTTTTCGAGAAGAATTTGTATGATTTTTCATACACTATTCGAGTAAGGTGCCCTAACGAGAAGGATTTATCCTGAATTTCGAAAG
>NZ_JACJVR010000009.1 GCF_014212175.1 Cohnella xylanilytica
CGCCGTCAGGCGTTTTTCTTAGATGACTGGCGGTTCATCTACTTGATCGGCATTCGCGCGGTCAGCTTGGTCGTCATCTACTTGCTTGAACGATACCCGTTAAACGGAGTTCGGGTCGGCGGTTCGGCTATAAGGAGTAGGTAGGGAATAGTGGGGGAGGAGCGAGCGCTTAAGGGCGCTCTTTTTTCTGCAGACGACGGCCGAGGCGGCGTTCTTCGCGGAACGGCGGCCTTGTTTTTTATCGGATCGGCTGTATAATCGAATTAATCAATTGAATTGCATACAATCTAATTAAGTTTAAGCGAGGGGATAAGAAAATGACGATGATCAGTACCATTCTGGTCGTCCTGGTTGCCGTGGAGCATGTCTACATACTCGTGCTGGAGATGTTCATGTGGACTACGCCTAGAGCAAGAAAGGCATTCGGCACCTCCGAATCGTTCGCGGAAGACTCGAAGTCGCTTGCGGCCAATCAAGGCCTGTACAACGGATTCCTCGCGGCGGGTCTGCTCTGGGGGCTGGTTCATCCCGCGGGCGACATCGGCCACCAGATTCAAATCTTCTTCTTGGGATGCGTTCTCGTTGCCGCTGTCTATGGGGGCATGACGGCGAAGAGATCGATCCTCTTCGTACAGGGACTTCCCGCGCTCGCGGCGCTGGCGTTCGTGTTGATGGCGTAAGCTCGTCCATGAACCTGGAAGCGTCCATGCCCGCTTACTATACCGGAACAAAAGGATAAAGCAGGGGATAGCAAAAGGGCCTTCTCGTACAGAGAGGCCCTATCCGGAGCTTCAGAAGAAGGCGGTCAGATCGCTCGCATGCAGCGAGAGGATCGCGATGTTCAGCGCGGCGAACACGAGGGCCGGAGCTGTCTTGCCGAAGGGGTCGCGGACCTTCAGATGCACGAGGCAGGCGACCAGCATCGTGACGCCGAGCCAGACGCCGGCCCAAGCCGTCGCCCCGTCCGACCAGTAGCCGGCGACGAGCGCCGCGGCCCCGATCAACTGGACGACGCCGGTGACGACACGGAATCGCGGGGACAGTCCGAGATGCTGGAAGATATCGGCCCAGTATTTGGCCCCGACGACTTTGGCCGTGCCCGAGAACAGATAGTACGCCAGCAGCAAGCTCTGCAGAATCATCGAGAATAAGGTCATATGAATTCCTCCTCCAAATTTAGTTAGAGCGGGCGGCGCGTGGGAATCGGGCGCTGTAACGGAAGAATCGTCAGTTAGAGCAAGCCAAGTGCGCGAATGGGGCGCTGTAACGGATGAATCGTCAGTTAGAGCAAGCCAAGTGCGAGAATGGGGCGCTGTAACGGATGAACCAAGTGTCATTCGTCGAGAGCGACTAAATCCAGCTCCTCCAAGCGCGCCGCCTCGGAGATGACGTCGACCCCGACGATCTTGCCGTTCGCATAAGAGAGAGCGAGCACGAGAAGCAGCTGTCCGCCCGGAGATACGGCGACGCCGACTTCTCCGTTGACGAGCGCCGGATGCGCGGCTTTGGCGCGTCCGCCCATCAGCTGTTCGGCTACCGCGCGAGCGCCCCGCACTTCGCCCTCGGCGTTCTCGCGATCGCTGCGCAGCACCGCACCCGGATCGAGCACGGAGAGCAGCGCTTCGAAGTCTCCGGACCGGGCCGCCGCGAGGAAGGAATCCACCAGCGCCCGCTGCGCGCCGAGATCGGTCCCGGCCGAAGCCCGCGCCCCTTGCACGCGGCGGCGCGCCCGGCTGGCCAGCTGCCTGGCCGCGATCTCGGTCCGTCCCACGATAGGGCCGATCTCGGCATAGGGGACGGCGAAAATATCGTGCAGCACGAACGCGATGCGCTCTTCGGGATTCAGGGTGCCCAGCACCACGAGCAGCGCGATTCCGACGGAATCGGCGAGGATCGCCTCGCGCTCCGGGTCCCCTCCCGACTCGGGATCGATCGTCTGCCCGGCATCCCAAGCCTCCATCGATTCCTCGCGCCTCGCCTTGCGGGAGCGCAGCATGTCGAGGCATACCCTCGACACGACGGTCGTCAGCCATCCTCCGATGTTCTCGATTCCGGCCGCATCGGAGCGGCTCAGCCGCAGCCACGACTCCTGGACGGCGTCCTCCGCCTCGTTCCAATTTCCGAGTACCCGATAGGCGACCGACCGCAGATGGGACCGATGGGCCTCGAACTGTTCCGTAAGCCAATAAGCGTCATTCATGGCATTGAACTCCCTTCTCGACTGCTCTTATAAGGATGACGTATGGAATTTAGCCGACGTGACCGATATTCGCAAAAAAAACTATGATGACCCGTTCACAGCTTGAATGTGTACGAAAAAACATACAAATCCTTCTCGAAATGGCACCTCATTTGAATGTTGTATGAAAAATCATACAAATTCTGCTTCAGGAAGGCACATTCCTCGAAGAGTGTACGAAAAATCATACAAAATCTCATCTTCATGGATGATTTCGATGATGCTAATCGAAAAATCACACAAGTTTATCCGCTAATTGCTTGTCTGCGGCGGAACCCCCGGTCATTATCGCCTTCCGTTCGGGATCGTCCGCCGCGTCGGCCAACGGGCCGCTGCCGCCGGACGTCGAGCAGGAGCTCAGCCGGAGCGACAGGGACGAGGTGCGGGTGCTGCCGCATCCGATCGTCCAATGCTTCCTGGACGCCGTGAAGCTGCTCGGGCTTCGGTTGGAGGAAGTGGAGATCATGCGCGTTCCGCATCTGCGCCCGGAGTTCCCCTACGTGCAGGAATTCGAGTTCAAGCCTCGGCTTCCTTCGGCGCTCGAAGAGATCGAGTTTTATTACACCGCGGACGGCAGCGGGCAGGTGGATTTCTACCTGGAGATCGACCGCCATTCGAGAGGACGGGGCAGCCTGTTCTCCCGAGCGTTCGAAGAGGACGAACGCCATATCGCGCTGACGTTGACGGAGGACGACATCGGAGATCCGGAGGCTCTGGCGGACGAACTGGCCGGATGGATCGGCCCGTATCTGGAATCCTGAAGGAAGGCGCGTCGGGAAGAGCGGCCGGCTCGGCTCATTTTTGGAGAGCATAGGAAGGGGAGGTGTCCGGAGAGATGTCAGGCCAATATCGTCCGATTCAATCGCCCAAGCTGCAGCGGGAATCGGGGAGCTCCGAATACGAATACCGGGAGTACGATCCAAGCGAGAAGCTGGCGTCGCATGTCGCTTGCTACTGGACCATGGACTTCGATCCGGGGCGCGGAAGCCGGATGCATCGAATCCTGCCGGACGGCTGCGTGGACATCATCGTCGACCGGCGGGCGCTCTCGCCCCGCAAGGCCGCCTTCGTCGAAGGGCTGATGGCGACGTACGAAGTCCTTCGCTTCGCCGAAGCCCAATCCCTGTTCGGCATCCGTCTCTTCACGGAATCGGCGCCTTCCCTGTTGCGATATCCCATCTCCGCGTTTATCGGACAGCATGTATATATAGAGGAGATCTGGGGAACGGACGGTTTGTTCATGGTCGAGGAGATGCTGCTTGCCCATGAAGCGCCCCGAATCGTCGAGATCGCGGACCGCAAGCTGATCGATCGGCTGTCCGCTCGCGACGCTCCGGCCCATCCTCTCATTTATGCAAGCATGAAGGAGATGTACGCCTCGAAGGGGAGTCTCTCCACGGCGGACCTGGCCGATCGGGTGAGCTTCAGCGAGCGGCATCTGCGAAGAACCTTCGACCGCGAGCTGGGCTTGAGTCCGAAGGAGATGCTCGGCATCGTCCGCTTCCAGAGCCTGCTGCAGGACCTCTACGACGGCCTTTATCAAGGCGCCCGATCCGGGTTCGCGGATCTCGCGGCGAAGTACGGCTACTACGATCAGTCCCACTTCATCAAGAGCTTCAAGCGCTATTACGGAATGCTGCCCGGCCAATTGGCGAGAACGGACCCGGCATTACCCGACATCACCTGACATTACCCGGCATTACCCGACATGGCGCGACGGGCGGAAGAAGTCCGTTTTTTCCTATAGCCGCGACTCCGATCCGGGTATCCTTGAAGGGTAGCCTTGGCACTCAGGAATAGGAGGATGAGAGAGATGGGAATTCGATTGGATCAGGTCGGCATCGTCGTGAAGGACATGGGAAGGGCTCTGGACTTCTACCGCGTCCTCGGCCTCGACATCCCGGAGGGCTCTAACGACGAGATGCACGTGGAGGTGGCGCAGAGCGGGCTCCGGCTCGCCTTCGACAAGCAAGAAGTCGTCGCGAAGGCGTTCGGCGGCTGGGTCGAGCCGGTCGGCTATCGGGTCGAGCTGGCCTTCCGGTGCGACAGCGCCCAAGCGGTGGACGAGCTGTGCGAGAAAATAAAGGAGCACGGGTACGAAGTCCATCTCGAACCGTGGGACGCGTTCTGGGGACAGCGCTATGCGGTCGTGCAGGACCCCGACGGCAACCACATCAGCCTGTTCGCTCCGCTGTAAGCCCCTCTTCCCCGGCCCCTTCGCCGTCGATCCGGCGAAGGGGCTTTATGGTGCGGACCGTCGCGATTGTCTAGATTGTGCCGCTGCCTTAAACTGTTCCTATGACAATGACCAAAATTCTGATCATCGACGACGAGGCCGATCTTCGCAAGCTGCTGGCGGATTACTTCGAGCTCAACGGCTATTACGTGATGACGGCGAAGAACGGCGCCGAGGCGCTGCGCCAAGCGGAGAACCGGCCGGACCTGATTCTGCTGGACGTCAACATGCCGGAGCCGGACGGTCTTGAAGTGTGCCGGACGATCCGGCGCTTCGTGTCCTGCCCGATCCTGTTCCTGACGGCTCGCCTGGAGGAGGCGGACCGGATCGAGGGCTTCCGGGCCGGCGGGGACGACTACATCGTGAAGCCGTTCAGCCTTCTGGAGCTGGGCGCCCGGGTAGAGGCGCATCTGCGCCGGGAGACTCGCAGCCGGATGCAGACGACGATGAAGTTCAGCGAAGAGCTCGTCATCGACTATTCGGCCCGCGAGCTGATCTTCCGCGGCGTTCCGATCCCCTTGGCCAAGAAGGAGTTCGAGATCGTCGAGCTGCTGTCCATGAATCCCGGAATGACGTTCGATAAAGAGCGGATGTACGAGAAAATATGGGGTTTCGACGAGGAAGGCGACAGCGGCGTCATCGCGGAGCATATCCGGCGGATTCGCTCCAAGTTCAAGGAGCGCGGCTGCGAGAACCGAATCGAGACCGTCTGGGGAGTCGGATACAAATGGCGGCCGTCCTAAGCTGGCTGCGGCTCAAGCGCTTGACGCTGCTGCAATCGTTCATCCTGCTGTGCACCCTGACGCTCGTCGCCGTTCTGGCCGTCGTCGTCCTGGAGTTCAACTGGGCGGAGAGCATCCGGTCTCGGCTCGCGGACCGTTCCGCCGCGGACGAATGGGTGCTGTACGCGCTCGTCGGGACGATCCTCCTGACGATCGCCGCCGGAATCGTCCTGATGGCCGTCCTCTTCTACCGCTGGAAGCTGAGGGAGCCGCTCGGAATTCTGATGAAGGCGTCGGAGAGAATCTCCGCGAACGACCTGGGGTTCCGGATCTCGTATGACGGCAAGGACGAGATGGGCGAGCTGTGCCGCGTCTTCGAGAAGATGCGCGGGCAGCTGGAGCAGAATTACAAGACGCTGTGGCGATCGGCCGAGGAGCGCAAGCGGCTGAACGCGATCTTCGCCCACGATCTAAGGACGCCTCTATCCGTTCTCAAGGGGTATTCCGACTTGCTGACCGCCTATCTTCCGGGGAACAGCCTGCCCGCGGACAAGCTTCTCGACATGATCCAGACGATGAAGGTTCATATCGTGCGCCTCGAGAGCTACGCGGAGGCGATGAATTCGATTCAGAAGCTGGAGGACCTGCCGGTGCGGATTCGGGAGATCGAGACGGATCGCCTGACGTCGCTGCTGGACGGCAGCGCCCGGCAGATCGCCGCCGGCTTCGGGAAGACCGTCGAGTCGTCCGCGGACGCGGATTCGGACGCGGACTCCGTCGCCGTCGACAGGGATATCTTGATGCAGGTGGTCGAAAATATGGTCGCGAACGGAGCCCGGCACGCCTCCAGCCGGGTAGACATTCATTATCGCGCCGGGGGCGGACAGTTCTCCGTCACGGTCGCGGACGACGGCGAAGGCTTCTCCGACGAGGCGCTTCGGAAGGCCGCGCTCCCGTTCTACCGCGGGGAGGCGCCGGAGTCGAACGAGCACCATGGCTTGGGCCTCTATATTTGCAAGGTGCTGTGCGAGAAGCATGGCGGAAGCCTGTTGATCGAGAACGGCTCCTCCGGCGGCGGCCGCGTCACCGCGAATTTCGGTACGGGGTTGATAAATCGTTGATAATTGTCCGTTAGCATTCCCTTATCACCGGATGAGGGAGTGCTACGATGGCAATCGCGTTTAAGAAATTCAGTCTCATGATGGGTTGTATCCTTCTTATCTTGGCCTGCTGGGCCGGCCCCGTATCCGCGGCGGAGTCCCGAAGCGACGCCGACCTTCGGCGGGAGATCGACGATTATGTCCGCAGCAGCTTGAGAGCGAACCCTATTCCGGCCGCGGCGCTGGCCGTCTCCCGGAACGGAGAGACGTTCTACGCCCAAGGCTACGGCACCGACGGGGACGGCCGCGAGATCACCGGGAGCACCCCGTTCCCGATCGCCTCGCTCAGCAAGTCCTTCACGGCGCTGGCCGTCCTGCAGCTGGCGGAGAAGGGGCTCGTCGATCTCGACGCGCCGTATGCCACTTATTTTCCCAACCTGGCCCCCAAGGACGAACGCGTCCGGAAGATTACGGTCCGGAATCTGCTGAATCAGACGAGCGGGCTGAACGACAAAGCGAATCCCGACATGACGAGGTCCCCGCAATACCGGTCGCTGGAGGAGATTAACCAGGCGCTTGACGGCGTCAAGCTGGCCCATGATCCGGGTACGGCCTACAGCTACCATAACCCCAATTATCAGTACCTGGCCCGACTGGTGGAGCAGGTCGGCGGACGGAGCTTCGCCGATTACCTGAAGGACAACGTGTTCGAGCCCTTGGGAATGAACCATACCTTCAACGTCGGCACGACGAGGCAGATCGTCGACAATCCCGCCATACCGCGGGGACATTACGTCTTATGGGGGCGGCCCGTCAGCCGGGAAGAGCCGCTCTGGTTCATCGACGGCCCCGCCGGGATCGTCTCGACCGCGGAAGACATGGCCCGGTGGATGCAAGCCCAATACGAGGGGCGTCTTCTCGGCCCGGAGCTCATGGAGGCTTACCATCAAGCCGGACCGATCGGGCCCTACGGAATGGGGTGGATCGCCGAGAAGGACGAGCGGGAAGGCCGGACGATCTCCCACAGCGGCATTCTGTGGACGTACAAGGCGGAGGAGACGATCTTCCTGGACCGGAAGCTCGGCATCGCGATGATGTTCGATTCGGGGTTGAACGCGTTCGTCGACTACTCGGCTATCGTCGAAGGGGTCGCCAAGATCATGCGGGGCGAAGAGGCCGGCATTCCTCTCGCGAACGGCAGGAATATCGAGACGGCGCTGATCGCGCTGACGGCGGCGACGATCGGATGGGGCGTCTACTCGATTCTTCGCCTCCGCCGGAGACGCAAGCGTATCACGACTGTCCGGTTGGTCGTATCGACGGTCTTGAGGCTGCTCCCGGCGCTGATTCTCCCGCTGCTGTCTCCGATCCTGAGCTTCGTCGGGGGCGGCCGGGTGGTGCCTTGGTTCGGGATCTGGACCCTGATGGCGTCCTTGATCGTCTGGCTCGCGGCGCTGGCCTTGGCGAACCTCGCGAACTTGGCCTGCCGCTACCGGCTGTACTTCCAAGCCCGGAGATAAACGGCTTAAACGCAAAAATCGCCTGCCTCCGATTCCGGAGACGGGCGATTTGACATGTAAGGTCGTTCGAGGGCAAACGGGTTGCGTCCCGAGATGGACTATGGTAAGATGGGAGGACCTATGCAGCTCTAATTCGTGTAGGCATAGTTAATCCATCTTATCTTTACACTTTAATCTTATCACAGGGCGAGCCGCATTGTCAAACGTTCTTTTATGAGGAATTCGAATTCGAAGAGAGGGGCGTGTTCGGAAGATGATCGACGAGAAGGATTGGGAGCAGGAGCAGAAGCGTCTGGAGGACGTGACGGAGAAGCTGCAGGCTCGAATCGCCGAGCTGGAGCCGGAAGTGGCCGGGCTGGGCGAGCAGGCGGGGGACATTCGCAAGCGGTTCTGGGAGGAGGTCACCGTCAACACGAGCACCCAGGAGGACTTCGAGGAGACCTTCTACAGCATCCGGCAGCAGGAGGCGCTGCTGTCGGAGCGGGAGCGCAGCCATCGGCTGCGATTGCAGCAGTGGAAAAGCATGAAGCGGCTGCTGCCGTCCCCCTACTTCGGCCGCATCGACTTCCATGAGGACGGCACGAACTTCGCCGAACAGGTCTACATCGGCGTAGCCTCCTTCGTCGATTCGGACGGCTTGAACTTCCTCATCTACGACTGGCGCACGCCGATCGCCAGCATGTATTACGACTTCTCCCCCGGTGCGGCCTCCTACGACACGCCGGGCGGCCGCGTCGAGGGAACGATGAAGCTGAAGCGGCAGTACCAGATCCGCCGGGGCCAGCTCCGGAGCGTGTTCGACACCAGTCTGACGATCGGCGACGAGCTGCTCCAGCAGGCGCTCGGCCAAGGCGCGGACGCCCAGATGAAGAGCATCGTGGCGACGATCCAGAAGGAGCAGAACGCCATCATCCGCGACGAGAAGAGCCGGATGCTCATCGTGCAGGGAGCGGCCGGCAGCGGGAAGACCTCCGCGGCGCTTCAGCGGGTGGCCTATCTGCTCTACCGGCACCGCGAGAAGCTGAAGGCGGACCAGATCGTGCTGTTCTCCCCCAATCCGATGTTCAACAGCTACGTCTCCACCGTGCTGCCCGAGCTCGGGGAAGAGAATATGCAGCAGACCACCTTCCAGGAGTATCTGGAGGTATGGCTGGGCCGGGAGTTCCGCCTGGAGGACCCGTTCGATCAGATCGAGTACGTCCTGACGGAAGAGGCGGCGCCGGGATACGAGGCGCGGCTTCGGGGCATCGAGTACAAGGCGTCCGAAGCGTACCTTCAGGCGCTGCGGAACTATTCGCAGTGGCTGGGCGATCGGGGCATGCGGTTCAACGGCATCCGGTTCCGGGACCGCGAGCTGATCTCCGCCGAGCGGATGGCGGCCCAATTCTACGGCTACGATCGCTCGCTTCGCTTGGCCAATCGCGCGGCCCAGCTGCAGGAATGGCTTCTGAAGGAGCTCTCCGAGCTGGAGCGCCGGGAGCGGGAGGCGCCTTGGGTGCAGGAGGAGCTCCATTATCTCGACAAGGACCAGTATGCCGAAGCGTTCCGCGAGCTGCACAAGGAGAGGGGCGTGTTCGACTTCGCCGAGCAGTACGAGGAGGTCCAGGAGAGGCTGAACAAGCGGAGCCGGCGGGACGAGGGCGACTTCGACTACGCCGACCGGGAGGAAGAGCTGCTGCGCCGCGAGATCGCGAGGGAGAGCTTCAAGCCGCTGAGGCGAAGCGTGAAGCGGATGGAGTTCGTCGACAAGGCCGGGCTGTACGCCCAGCTGTTCGACGGCGACGCGGACGCTTACCGGACGAGGACGAACGGGGCCGAACCGCCCGAGTGCTGGCCGGAGATCTGCGAACAGACCCGGGAGAAGCTGGGCCGAAGCGAGCTGTTCTACGAGGACGCGACGCCGTACCTGTACCTGCAGGAGCTGGTCGAGGGCGTGCGGACGAACACGGAGGTGCGGCATGTCTTCGTCGACGAGGGCCAGGATTATTCGATGTTCCAGTACGAGTATTTGAAAAAGCTGTTCCCCCGAGCCCGAATGACCGTGCTCGGCGACTTCGGGCAGGCGATCTTCGCCCAGGCCACGGAGCTGCAAGGCGCGGAATCGCCTCTCCTTCGGCTGTACGGAGAGGCGGACGCGAGCGTGTTCCGCCTCGTTCGCAGCTACCGCTCTACCCGCGAGATCGTGGAGTTCACGAGAGCTCTGCTGCCGGGCGGCGGGGAGATCGTCCCCTTCGACCGAAGAGGGGAGAAGCCGCGCCTGTTCCGGGCAGATAACGACGAGCGCCGGGCGGCGCGAATCGCCGAGGATCTGGCGGCGCTTCAGGCGGAAGGCTTCGCTTCCGTCGCCGTCATTACGCGAACCGCGGCCGAGAGCCAAGAGGCCTACGACCGCTTGGCCGCTCTGGGGTGCGAGTCCTTGCAGCTGGCGACGAAGAAGACGACGGCCTACGGGAAGGGCACGCTGGTCATCCCCGCGTATCTCGCCAAGGGCGTCGAATTCGACGCCGTCCTGATCTATGACGCTTCTTCGCGGACGTATCGCCGGGAGAGCGAGCGCAAGCTGTTCTACACGGCCTGCACGCGGGCGATGCATCGGCTGCGGTTGTACGCGGCGGGGGAGTGGACGCCGTTCGTCCGGGAGCTGGAGGAGTCGTTGTACGAGTCGGATGGGGTTGTCGGGTAAGCCGGGCGAGACGAGCGGGAGATGAAGCCGCACGGGAAGGAAGGGTAGGCGGGGACCGGGCGCCTTTGAGAATGGGAAAGAGAAGGAGAACGGAACGTTCGACTGTTCTCGGGTGCCCGGTTTTCCGAATGGCGATTGACACTCCTTGCCGGCCATGGTATAGTCGACCCATAACCAACGTTGGATATTATTTCTTGAGTATGCGTGGAACGAGGTTGGAACCGTGGCGAATCTCATCATTCTGGCTCTGCTTCGCGACCGTCCGATGCACGGCTACGAGATCCAGCAGATGATCCAGACGAGCCGCATGGATGAATGGGCGAACTTGTTGTCCGGCTCGATCTACTACGCTCTGAACAAGATGGAGCAGGAAGGCTTGATCCGCGCGGAAGCGGAGGAGCGCACGGGAGCTCGGCTTCGGAAGATATACGCGATCACGGAGAAGGGCGAGGAGCTGCTCGGCCGGCTGGTGCGGGAGTCGCTTACGCTGATGCCTCATTCCGTGAAGTCCGACTTCTCGGTCGGTCTCAACTGGATCGAGACGATTCCGCGCGAGGAAGCGCTCGGGCTGCTGGAGCGGAACCTGCGGCAGGTGGAGGAGACGCTGGAGCATTGGCGGCGGGGCAAGGAGATCAAGAGCGGCTACGGCCTGTCTCCGATCGCGCTCGCTTCGTTCGATAACGCCATGGCCATTCTGGAGCAGGACATCCTTTTTATCAAGAAGATTATGAATTTGCTCGGGCAATCCTAGAATCGAGAATCGCCGTGGGGAGCGGCGACTTTCTTTTCGGCTAATATCCAACATTGGATATATTACATTGGACAAAGGAGATGGATTCATGCAAACGTTGATTCAGGCGGTCGGATTGGTGAAGAGATACGGCTCGCGCACGGTGGTGGACGGACTCGATCTATCGATTCGCCAGGGCGAGGTGCTGGCGATCATCGGGCCTAACGGAGCCGGCAAGTCGTCCACGCTCGATATGGTTCTCGGCTTGAAGAAGCCGGATGCCGGCCGCGTCAGCTATTGGCGCGAGGACCCGGCGCGGTATATCGGCGTCCAGCTTCAGTCGACGCCGTTCTTCCCCGGATTCACGGCGCTGGAGAACATGCGGATGTTCGCCGCCTTCTACGGGCTGCGGCCGACCGATTCGGAGCTGCTCGAGCATCTGGGGCGGTGCGAGCTCGGGGAGGCCGCCAGGACGGACGCCGCCCGCCTGTCCGGAGGGCAGCAGAAGAGACTTGCGATCGCGATGACGCTCATGCACCGGCCGCAGCTGATCTTCCTGGATGAGCCGACGGCGGCGCTGGATCCCCGGGCCCGTCGGGAGGTGCGCGGCTTGATCCGGTCGCTGGCGGATTCCGGCACGTCGGTCGTGTTCACCTCGCACGACATGGAGGAAGTGCACAAGCTGGCCAGCCGGATCGCGTTGATCTGCGGAGGAAGGATCAAGGCCTCCGGCACCGCCGAGGAGCTGCTGGCGACGCACGGCGCGGACAGCTTGGAGGAGCTCTATATCCGGCTGACGGACAACGCTCTGTAAGAGGGCGGGAGAAGAAGAGAACAGGGAGGACGACGATTGATGTTGACGATTATTCGAACGATGCTTGTCGGTATTTTCCGCGATGCCCACACGCTGGTCTGGACGATTGTTTTTCCCGTCGCCATGCTGCTCGGATTAGGCCTCTATATCGACGACGCCGACTATTCCGAGCGCTTGCTCGCCGGCGTGCTGACGACCAACGTCCTGTTCGGCGCCGCGATGGTCACCGCCTTCTACGTCATGGCGCACCGCAACCGCGGCATCTACAAGCTTCTGCGCGTGACGCCGTTCTCGACGGCCGCCTTCATCGGCGCGAATACCGCCGCCCGGACGGCGCTGACGCTGCTCGTCAGCGGGGCGGTCGTCGTCATGAGCGTTCTGGCGCTGGGCGTGAAGCTGAGCGGGCTCGGCCTGGCGCTGATGCTCGCGATCTTGATGATCGGCGCCGTATGCTTCACGGCCGTCGGGTTCATCGCGGCCAATCTCTCGAAGAACGAGAGCGACGTCAATATGATCTCGAATCTGATCAGCTTCCCGATGCTGCTGACCAGCGAAGCCTTCTACAGTCTGCAGAACGCGCCGGATTGGCTGCGGACGGTCGGCCGGCTGCTGCCCTTCCACTACTTCGTGGAAGCGATGGGGGCCGCCGTGGGGCAATCGGTGGACATCGGCGACGTTCTGCCTCCGCTGGGCATACTGGCCGGCTTCGCCGGGTTATGCCTGGGCATCGCCGTGTACACGTTCCGTTGGGATGCGGACGGAGCGGCGTATCGGGCGGGCAAGCGGGCGGCCGGATTCCGTCCGGGCGCGGAGGGATGACGGCGCGGAAGAGCGTCGCGTGAGATGCGGGAAGAGAACCGGAAGCCAGCGCCTTGGCATGAGGATCAGGGGGGCAACGGCCCCCTAGAAGAAGAATCGCCCGCCTCCGGCCGCGGAGACGGGCGATTCGCTTTATTCCTCTTCCTCGGCGAGGACCTTCACCGACGCGCTGGCTTCGCGGACCGGTCCGTTATCCGAGACGAGCGTGACCGGACTGACGATGACGGTGTCTTCCTCGACGTCCGGAAGAACGAACGGCACTCTCAGCGTCTCGCTCGCCCCGACGTCGAACTCGGCGATCCGCAGCTGAATGCCGAGCAGCGGGGCGGACAGCCGCGCGTTCAAGAGCGGAACATTGCCCGTGTTGCGGGCTTGAATCGTGAAGATAACCGTCTCGCCCGGTCTCCCGACGGCGCGGTCGACCGTCTCGGTCAGCGACGCGTCCGGAAGCGCCTGCGTCCGCACGGCGACTTCTTCCTGCTGCAGCGGCGTCTGGTCGGAGAAGACGGAGACCGTGTTCCGGAACGTCGTCGCGCCTTCCGTCCCGGCCGGAATCGGCAGCTGCAGCGTGAATACGCGGCGCTCTCCGGGCGCGAGCAGCGGGATAACCGTGCGGAAGCCGACCAGCGGATCGAAGACCCGCACGTTGGTCAGCGCGAGGTTCGTGACGTTCGCGACGGTGACGGTCTTGATCACCGTCTCTCCCGGCCGAGGATCTTCCGGCCGCGCGTCGACCTCCACTTCCGGCAGCTCCGCGGGCACGGCGACGATCACTCTCGCTTCGTCCCGCACGGGCGGAGACCCGGGGGGCTGCTCCGGCCACGCGACCGTGACGCGGTTCGCGATCACGGTTCCCTGCGTCGTGCCGGCCGGCACCGTGAACGCGAAGCTTACGATCTCCGTCTCGCCGGGCGCGATGACGGGTATCGTCCGCTGCTCGCCGGTGAGCGAGTCGCGAACGACAACGTCGGTCGCCGGATTCTCTCCCGTATTCGCGACTTCGACCGTATAGCGGATCGTCTCGCCCGGCTCCGCATCGCTCCGATCCAGGCGCTTCCGGACCGCGAGCGTCGTTGTCGCGACGGGCGCCGTCCGCACAATCACTTCGGCGATCGTCTCCACGGCCGGCGTCTGATCCGAGGCGGCCGTGAACGTGTTGACGACCGCGCTGCCGATCGCCGCGTCCGCGGGCACGACGAACGTAACCGTTCGGGTAATGGTGGCGTTGGCCGGCAGGCTGGCGATCGTCTCGCTCAGCCCCAGCAGCGGATCCGACAGCACGACGTTCGTCTGAGGAATGTCCAGCAGGTTCGTCACGGTCAGCGTATAGGCGACCGTCTCGCCGGGAGCCGCCGCGTTGCGGTCGGGAAGCTTCCGAATCCGAAGCGACAGGCCCGGAGGCGCTTGGACGGTCACTTCGGCGATCGTCTCCGCCGGCGGCGATAGATCGGAGCTGGCGATGAACGTATTCCGAATAACGCTGCCGACCGCCGCGTCCGCGGGCACGACGAACGTAACCGTTCGGGTAATGGTGGCGTTGGCCGGCAGGCTGGCGATCGTCTCGCTCAGCCCCAGCAGCGTGTCGGTCAGCACGACATTCGTCTGAGGCACGCCGAGCAGATTCGTCACGGTCAGCGTATACGTGACCGTGTCGCCCGGAGCCGCCGTATTGCGGTCGGGAAGCTTATGAACCAGAAGCGACGGGCCCGGGGGCACTGCCACGATAACCTCGGCGACGGCCTCGTGCTCCGGCGTCTGGTCCGAGACGGCCGTGAACGTATTGACGATCGCGCTGCCGATGGCCGCGTCGGCGGGAACGACGAACGTCAGGGTCCGGGTGACCGCGGCGTTCGGCGGCAGGACGGGCAGCGTCTCGTTTAATCCGAGCAGGGCATCGGTCAGCACGACATTCGTCAGAGGAATCGGGAGCAGATTCGTCACGGTCAGCGTGTAGACGACCGTGTCGCCCGGAGCCGCCGCGTTGCGGTCGGGAAGCTTCTGAATCAGAAGCGACGGACCCGGGGGCGCCTCCACCGCGACCTCGGCGATCGCCTCCAGCGTCGGCGTCTGGTCCGAGGAGACCGTGAACGTATTCAGAATGACGCTGCCGATCTCCGCGTCGGCGGGAACGGCGAACGTCAGCGTCCGGGTGATCGTTCCGTTCGCCGGCAGGCTGGCCACCGTCTCGCTTAATCCCAGCAGCGCATCGATCAGCGCGACATTCGTCTGAGGCACGCCGAGCAGATTCGTCACGGTCAGCGTGTAGGCGACCGTGTCGCCCGGAGCCGCCGCATTGCGGTCGGGAGTCTTCTCGATCGCGAGCGACGGGCCCGGCGGCTCCAGCACGACGACCTCGGCGATCGTCTCGAGCGTCGGCGTCTGATCCGAGGAGACCGTGAACGTATTGAGGATGACGCTGCCGGCTTCCGCGCCCGCGGGAACGGTGAACGCGAGCGTTCGGGTAATCGTCTCGCCCGGCAGGAGGGCAGGGATCGTCTCGCTCAGCCCCAGCACCGGGTCGTTCAGCGCGATATTCGTCTGGGGCGCGTTCAGCAGATTCGTCACGGTCAGCGTATAGAAGACCGTCTCGCCCGGCGCGGCCGCCGCGCGGTCCGACTCCTTCGACAGCGTCAGCCCGAGCCCCGTTACGGTCACGAGCGATTCGACTTCCTGGGGTCCGGTCTCGGCCGTCAGAACGCTTAGGATGTTGACGAGATCCGAACCGACCGGGGTGTCCCGCGGGACGACGAACGCGAAGACGAGCTCGCGAACTTCCCCTACCTGCAAATCGGGTTCGAGCCGGTCGATTCCGAGCGTCGGGTCGACGATCCGAATGCCGGTCAGCGGCACGTTGCCGATGTTCTCCAGCCTGACGACGTATTGGATCGTCTGGCCCGGCGCCACGGAGGCCGTCTCCGGAATCTTGTCGATCCCCAGACGAGGATCGGCGAGCACCGTCACCTCCGTAATGGAGAATACGGGCTCCGTCTGATCGCTGACGGCCGCCGCCGTATTGACATACGTCTGCGGCGGCGTCTCCAGCGGAACGAAGAACGGCACCGAGAAGACTTCTCTTTGTCCGACGAAGAGGATGGGAATAAGGGCTTCGAACCCGGTCAGATCGTCCGTTACCCGAACATTCGCAAGATCCGCGTTTCCGGTATTGACGACCTCTATCGTAAAATGCACGGTCTCGCCTGCGGGAACGACGCTGCGGTCGGCCGACTTGAAGATCTCCAGCCGGGGAACGGGCAGCACTTCCACCGCGGTCCCCACTTCCTCCGGCTCGGAGAGATTGTCGGCGGTAATCGTCACGATATTGGAGATCGTCAGCCCCGCCTGCGCGTCCGGCGGAATGACGAACGGCCAATCGATGACGAGGCCCATGCCGGCCGGAATATCGCCGATGAATTGATCCAGCCCGATCAGCGGATCGACGATGCGGACATTGAACAAGTCGCCGTTCCCGTGATTCTCGAGCACGATCGTGAAGATGACCGTGTCCCCGGGAGCGGCCGCGGGCGGATTCGCGAGTTTGACGGCGACCAGGACCGGAGTCCCCGTCACGAAGATCTCGGACTCCGCTTAAATCGGATCGGGGAGCTGATCGGCTCTGACCCTTACGATATTCCGGAGCGGCCCGGTAGGGGCGTCGAACGGAACCTTAAATTCGAACTTGAAGATCTCGACCGCGAAGGGAGGAATCTCGGGAACGAAGTGGAACACGCCGAGCAGAGGATCTTCGATGATGACGTTCGTGAGGGTAGCCCCGCTCGGGTTGTGGATCTCGATAAAGTAGGTCACGAGCTCGCCGGGGCGCACTTCGAACCGGTCCGGGAACTTGAAGACCAGCGTCCCCAGGCTCAGGCTGAACTTCGCGACGAAGGCGTCCCCGCTTCCGCGAAGGAAGGTCTGGAACGCGCCGGGAGTGACCGGGAAGTTGGGGGAGAACGTCTGGCCGGTCACGTACACGCTGCCGAACGGATCGACGGCGACGCCGTAACCCGCGTCGCTCGAGCTGCCGCCCAGGAACGTGGAGAAGACGAGCGAACCGCCGTCTATGTTCAATTGGGCCAGGAAGGCGTCCCCGCCTTCGGTGAAGTGCTGGAACGCGTCGGGGGTGACGGGGAAGTTGAACGATCCGGTCGCCCCCGTGACGTATGCGAATCCCGAGCGCACGGCGATGCCGTTGCCCGCATCCGTCTCGCCCCCGCCCAGATAGGTGGAGTATACCAGGTACGAGCCGTCCGGGCTTAGCTTCGTGACGAACGCGTCGGAGAACCCGCCGCCGTAGAAGGGCTGGAACGCCCCCGGCGCGATCGGATAGTCGGTCGAGGTCGTGCTCCCCGTCACGTAAGCCTGGCCGAACTCGTCGACGGCGATGCCCCGGGCCTCGTCGTCCCCGCTGCCCCCAAGGTAGGTCGAATACACAAGCGCGGACCCGTTGAAGTTCAACTTGGACACGAAGGCGGAGATGGCGCCGAACCGATCGATCTGGAACGCCCCCGGCGTGGTCGGGAAGTCGGGGGAGGTCGTCTGCCCCGTTACGTAAGCTTCGCCCGAGAAATCTACGGCGATGCTGCGCGCCTGATCGATCCCGAGGCCTCCTCCGAGGTAAGTGGCGTACTCCAACGCCGATCCGTCGGGGGTCAGCTTCGCGACGAAGGCGTTCTCGAGGCTGCCGGCAAGGCCGGGCTGCAGCGCGAAGGGCGAGACGGGGAAGTCGAAGGAGCTCGTCGCGCCCGTCACGTAGGCGTTCCCGATGCCGTCGACGGCGATGCCGAATCCGGTATCCACTCCTTGACCGCCCAGGAACGTGGAATAGATCAGAGAGCTGCCGTTCTGGCTTAGCTTGGCGACGAACGCGTCTTGATTGCCGCCTATGAACGGCTGCAGGGCTCCGAACGTGGTCGGAAAATCGGGCGAAAGAGTCTGGCCGGTCACATAGGCGTGGCCAAAGTCGTCTACCGCGATGCCGTTGCCCTGGTCCTGGCTGCTGCCGCCGAGGAACGTGGAATATTCAAGGGCGGTGCCTTCGGGATTGATCTTCGCGACGAACGCGGTCGTGGAGGCGCTGACCGAGGGTTGGAAGGCTCCGGGGGTAATCGGAAAATCGAACGATACGGTCTGCCCCGTCACATAGGCGCTGCCCGCGGCGTCTGCCGCAAGGCTTAAGCCGGCATCCGTATCGATGCCTCCAAGGTAGGTGGAATACGTCAGCGTCGGATCGATCACGAGCTCCAGGTCCGGGCGATACCCCTCCCCGGCCGCGAAGCCGTACACGCACGGACCTTGCCCTTCGAGCATAACGAAGCGGCAGTCTACCGGAACCTTGCGGCCGTCCGCCCATTGATAGCCGACGGGCTTCTCTTCCGTCAGAACGCCGCGGGCCGTATGGATCAGCAGGTCCCCTTCCCGGCTCAGGGACAACCCTTCCGCGCCGCGGTAGACGAACCGGATCCGGTCGAGACTGGCCCCGGGCTGGACGACGACGTCGTATTTGATTGTCCCCTCGTTCCCGTAGAAGACGAGGTCGACTCCCGGCCACGGCTCCCGGTAGACAATCTCCCGATAAGTCGGAAGGCCCGTCTTCCACCCCGCCGGATCGCCGCCGATCAGATAGTGGACTTGCCCCGAGTCCGGCCGGCGCCCTTCGATTCGCGAGGCCGGGTCCGCCCCGAGGAAGCGCAGGGAGAGCGCCATCCCCTCCTGCCGACCCGTCCTTTTCCCTGACAAGACGAACTGAACCTCATCGGCCGAGAATCCGACTTGGCAACCGGGCTTGCCGGAGATATAGCGGATCTCTTCCCGGGTCTGGCCGACATTCTCCACGAAGGTCAGCGGAATGTTCCAACGCTTCTCCCTAGGCGCCCGGCGCCGGGCATGGTTAGGCAACACAGATGTCCCTCCCGCAACATGATTTGGAATTTCCGAGCAGAATCGCCACTGATTACATGTATGATCCGAATCTTATCGTTATTACGGCGAAAGGGTTAGAGACCAGGCGGCGCGGCGCGTATCGAATGGGGGGACGGCGCTGTCCGAACCCTGCATCGACGCGGACATCGCGGGGCTTCGGGCGAGTCGTTCCTGATCGGCGAAATAGCGTCTCCTCGATTCGTTAGCCGCCGCTGGACGCGGGAGCAGAAGGAAGAGGCCATCCCTCCGGGGACGACCTCTTCGCCTGTTATCGGGACAGCAGATGCTTCATCAGCCAAGGCTTGATCAAAGGCAGGACGGCGGCGGGCTGCATGGCTCGGGTATGGTCCATGCCCGGTCCTTCCACCATTGCCACGTCCCAGCCGAGGGACTCCAACTTCTCTTGATTCCTTCGCGCAATTCCGCCGATATCCACGGTCACGCTTCCGAAGCTCTCTCCGTAGACGATAGTATCCTTCTCTCCCGCGAAGGCAAGCCGGGGCATCTTCAGACGATCCTGCACGGCCTTGTCGTTAAAATCCGTCAAGCTTCGATACAAGGTGTAAAATTGTTTGGTCTGATCGGGGGCGATCGTCACCCGGACGTTATTCCAGTCGATCTCGTCGGGGGAGGCAAGAGATTCAGGCGGCTGCTCGGGAACGTTCCGATTGCGCAGAGCCTGCTCGTAAGTCTTCTCCGTGACGATCAGCATCTCGCGATAAGGTCCTTCGTACGGCGGATAACCGCCCATGATCAAGCTGTCCAGCCTGTCCGTTCGGATCGCCAATTGCAGCCCGGCCAAGGCGAGCCAGGAGTACCCGTAGTAACTGAAGGTTCCGACGTCCGTCGCATCGGCGATATGCAAGAGATCCGCGGCGAGAGCGTCCGGCGTCAGCCGGTCCGGCCGGGGATTCTCGAAGAGATGGGTCTCGTAATCGAAATGCAGCACCCGGAACTCGTCGGACAGCCCTTCGACGAGGCGCCGGCCTAATTCCGGGTCGACTCCCCACGCTCGCAAGCTGTCGGCTTCCTGGCCGAAGACGGATCTCTTGGCTCCGGGCAGCATCACGACCGGGCCGGAAGGGGCCCCGGTCAAGCCGACCTCCAACTTGGAGCCGTCCTGCAGCGTTACGGTTCTATTCATACAGACCCTCCCATTCGGTTTTATGCTTCTACTCTACAACATTCATGCAATCTTCCGGTTCGGCTCGCAGAGTCGGCGGAGGAGGAGGGAGCCCGGCGCGGATAAGTTGTCGAAGCGCTCGAAGGTTTTGCTTGAGGCGCAGAAGCGGGGGGCGGGAGCCGGCGGCGCGTCCTATGCGGCGGCGTGCATGGACGCATTTTAAGCGTTGCTTATGAATTCGGAAACCCATTGGTTAAGAATTTATGTATATAATAGAGTCGATTGTCTTCCAATCGCAGGCGATAAAAGGAAATTCAAGGAGGATCCATGGCGGACAGCACGATTCTGATGGTCGACGACGAAGCGGAGATCATCAAGCTAATGAGTCTCTATCTCAAGAACGAAGGCTATAAGCTTCTTCAGGCTTCGAACGGCTTGGAGGCGCTCGATATTCTGCAGACCCATCCGGTCGATCTTATCATTCTCGATCTGATGATGCCGAAGATGGACGGGCTGGAGGCCTGCATGAGAATCCGGGAGACGAACCATATTCCCATCATCATGCTGTCGGCCAAGAGCCAGGACATCGATAAAATATCCGGCCTGAGCGTCGGAGCGGACGATTACGTCACCAAGCCGTTCAGCCCGCTCGAGCTGGTCGCGCGCATCAAGTCGCAGCTGCGGAGGGTCAAGCACTTCAGCGCCGCGCCGGCGAACGCGAACGAGATCCACGTCGATAACGTGACCATCAACAGCGCTTCCCACACGGTTACGGTGGATCAGCGGGAGGTCAAGCTCACCCCCCGGGAATTCGCGCTGCTTCGCCTGCTGGCCGTCAACCGCGGCGTGGTGCTCAGCATGGACCGCATCTACGAGGAAGTGTGGAACGAGCCGTTCATGGAGTCCAAGAACAGCGTCATGGTGTTGATTCGGAAGCTGCGCGAGAAGATCGAAGCCGATCCCCGGGAGCCGCGTCTCATTAAGACCGTCTGGGGAATCGGCTACAAGATCGAAGCGGACTGAACGGAGGCGAGCCCAATCCGATATCCATGGCTATATACGATCCGGTGGCGTCTCATCCTCATCATGCTGGTCAGCCTGGCCCTGACGGCGCTTGTTCTCCTCATCGGCTACTTCCTGGCCGAAGCGCTTCTCCGCGTCCCGATAGCGAGAATCCCGGTCAAGTGGGTCATCGAGCATTACGGCTCGAATCGCGCCATGATCGTCGCGGGCATCGTGCTCTTCCCGTTCGCCTTCTTCTTGGCCAGCGCCCGGCTGGCGCGGGACCTGCGGATGCTCGGCGAAGGGCTGAACCGGATCGCGGACGGACGGTTCGGGCAGCAGGCGGCGGTGAAGGGCAAGGACGAGCTGAGCGCGGTCGCCGACGGCATGAACAGGCTGAGCGCCGAGTGGGACCGTTATCTGGAGGGGATCACGCTCGGCCTGGACGAGATCGCCAAGGGGCAGTTCGACTATCAGATTCCGGAGGGGCCCGGCAAGCTGGGAGAAGTGGCGCTCAGCATCAACCGGATGAGCGGGCAGCTGAAGCGGTCGATCGAAGAGGAGCGCCGGGCGGAGAAGACGAAGAACGATCTGATCACGGGCGTGTCGCACGATCTGCGGACGCCGCTGACCTCGATCCTGGGCTTCCTCGAAGTCATCGAGAACGACCGCTACCAGGACGAGACCGAGATGCGGTACTACGTCAACATCGCTTATGAGAAGTCGCTCGCCCTGCGCAAATTGATCGACGATCTGTTCGAATATACCCGGATCAACAACGGCATGCCCCTCGATCTCCGCGAGCTCGACATCGTCGGGTTGATCCGGCAGCTGGCCGAAGAATTCGTGCCTTCGTTGGAGCAGGCGGGTATGGAGTGCCGGGTGAACGCGCCCGAGGGCGACTTCAAGATGCTCGCGGACGGCGGGCTGCTGGTGCGCGTGTACGAGAATCTGATCTCCAACGCCATTCAGTACGGCCATGCCGGCAAATATATCGACATCGACTTCCTCGCGGAGGGCGAGGAGATCGTCGTCAGGCTCCAGAACTACGGCGACCCGATTCCGGAGCGGGATCTGCCGTTTATCTTCGACCGGTTCTACCGGGTGGAACGCTCGCGGTCCAAGGAGACCGGCGGAACCGGTCTCGGCTTGGCCATCACGAAGAGCATCGTCGAAGTGCACGGAGGGAGCATTACGGCGCGGAGCAGCCGGAAGGCCACGTTCTTCGAGACCCGCTACCCGGCTTTGCGGAGCGCCGGCGGAGGCGAGGGAGGAGACCGGACTCTTAGGCCGGCTTTCACGAGTCCTTAAGCGGAATCCCTGTCGGCCGGCCGGGCCCCCAGCCCCTTCTCCATCAGATCCCGCAGCAGCATATATTGGTCTCCGTTCGTCAGATGATCGCGGTTGGAGATCGTATCCAGAGCTTCGCCCGTGATCCAGCCGCGGGAGACGAGTTCCTCCAGCGCGTTCTCGTTCGTGATCCCGTCGTCGTCCAGCGCGGCCTTGGCGAGGATGAAGGCGGCGTCGCCGAGGGACAGCGGCATCTTGCGGGGATTCTTGTACGCGTTCAGCAGGCCCGTCAGATCGCCGCGGAATCGATCCGGCCGAAGGGTCATCATGGCGCGGACCATGTTGTGGAAGCGCTGAAGGTTCGAGCGGTCGTTCAGCTTCCAATCGTTCTCGAATCCCCCCGAGACGAACAGGGTGCCGGCGGCGAACAGCAGTCCCTTGTACTGCTTGTGCTTCATGTACTTGGGGGTCGGCACGATTCGGGGCTTCAGGTCCATGCCTTGCTTCGTCAGCGTGTCCTGCAGCTCGGCGATCCTCTCCCGGGAGCGAGACATTTCGGCGAAGCTAATTTGATGCTTGAGAGCGATCTTGACCGCGGCTCCGGCCGCTTGTCCCGTCGCCATGCCGAGCGGAACGACCCGGGCGCTTCCGTGCGGAATCGAGTCGAAGCTCGCGGAACGTCCGACGACGAGCAGGCCGTCCGTTCCGGCGGGAACGAGGCATCGGAACGGGACGCCGTATTGCTTCGGATGCATCAGGATCGTCCCGGCGCCTCCGGTGTTCGTGCTCTGAATGTCGACGGGGTAGGAGCCGTAGGCGATATCGTCCCAGTGGGTGCGATTCTCCACGACGTCCGCCGTCGTGAGCCGATACTCCCCGATCAGATGCCGGGATTCGCGGGTGTACAGCTCGTCGGCCGTTCCGGCGTATTCCAGGTCCTTCATCGCCGGGAACTTCTTCCGGAGGAATTCCGCGATGAGCGGGGCCTCCTTCTTGGCGTCTTCCAGCCCTCGTTCGACCGATCGGGGATCCAGAGGGTCGACTCCGAACAGCTGCATGGCGTTGATGAGGATGGTTCCGTCGTTTTGCCGGCCGATATTCAGCCCGCGCATCTTGATTCGATTGGGGTCGGTGGAGGGATAATCTTTCGCTTCGACGTATCCCCAGATGCCCAACTCGTCCGCCCCCATCCCCGAACGCTTCTTCATCTCGTTCCAGATCCGGTCGGTGACGCCGCTCATCCGGATCACCAGCGTCGACGCCATCAGGCTGCTCTTGTCGCCGACGTCTTCCCTTCCGACCGTGAAGTCCGCGCCGGCCATCGCGTAGATGTCCCCGTCCTGGGTGGCGTCGATGACGGCCGCGGCGGGAACGGTCATGGCGGCGCCGTCCGGTCCCGTCCATTCCATCCCCGTCACCCGGATTCGGCCGTTCTGCTTCTTCGCGATCGGCTTCCAATTCTTGACGCCCATCCGCAGATCGATGTTCGGCTCGGCCTTCACCATCTCGTAGAAGGCGTTGGCGCCGGTCACGAGATCGAACGAGGTCCCTTCCACCTTGTCGTACCATTCCTGGAACAAACCCTTGTTCAGAAAAGCTTTAGGATCGCCGGGCGCCCGGTTCAGATCGAGAGAATTCAGTCCGCCTTCCGTCAGCAGGCCGCCGAGCATGCGGCGGTCTCTGGCCTCGAGGAGCAGAACCCGCAGGCCGTTGCGCGCGGCGGAGACGGCGGCGGTGATCCCTTCGGGATCGGTGCCCGCGACGATGACGTCGTATTCCGGCTCGATCCGGCTCGCCGATTCGACGGCGGCGAGCGGCTTGCGCGCGGGCGGGTCGACGGCCGGATCGGCCGGCGCCGCGAAGTCGCAGCCCGCGGCCAGCAGGGAGAATAGAAGAAGAAAGGCCATCCCAAGCGCGATTCCGCGCTTCGCGAGAACTGTCATAGAGCTTACCCGTCCTTTGGAGAATGTGATGCGGGCATCGCGGAAAGATGCCCGGGTCGCGATCGACGAGGTCAAGTATAGAAGACAGTTCTTACCGCCTAGGCTGCCGACTTCTTCCCGAATTCTTATCATTCGCTTACGAATCGCATCGAATTGTCGGTATCGGACCTAAGAAGGCCCCGCTCGGCGCGCCGAGCGGGGCAGGGTCACTTGGGGGAATGCTGACGGTACCACTCATTGGCTTCCCGCAGCACTCGATCGCCGCCGGCCGCCATAAACTCTTGGACGAATTCGTCGAAGAACTCCAAAGGCTGTTCGCCCGTGATGATGGAGGCTGGCAACGGCGCCAGGTCGGGGAGAGGCCCCGACCGCGGTCAAGGTTCGCGGACGGTCCTGGGCCTGTTCCGGCCCGTTCGCGGTTTTGGTATCCTTTTCCATATACAAGGGAATGGGAAAGGATAGGTGCGCCATGCTAACCGTTCGGAACCGCCAGCCCTCCTTGGGGCTCGTTCTTCTCGTCTACTACCTCATCGCCTCGGCCGGCGCGCTGCTGCTCGGCCTGATCCAGCCCGTCCTGGGCGTCCCCGAGGTCGTCCTTCAGCTGACCCAATTCGGCCCTGCGCTGGGCGTGGCGGCGATTCTGCTCCTCTGGCCGAGGGCGAGAAGGCCCGCTCTGACGGTCGATCTTCGGCTCTGGCCGTCGAAGCCGCGATGGTTCCTCGTCTCGGCCGTCCTGATCGCCGGCACGTTCCTGGCCGCTTGGCTCTGGTATGTCGTCACCGGCCATTCGGTCTCGTTCGCGTCGCCTACGTCCCTGTCCCATCCGTTCTGGCTCATCGCGGTCGCCCAACTCGTCGGGGCGGCGGGCGAAGAGATCGGCTGGCGCTGCTTCCTGCAGCCTACGCTGCAGAGCCGGATCGGCGTCTTCCCGGCTTCCGTCGTCGTCGGCCTGCTGTGGGGAATCTGGCATGTCGGCGTCTTCGCCGAGGGCTGGGCTTACGCGTCGCTGTTCCTCCTCTTCGCCGTCTCTCTCTCGGTCATTCTCGGCGAGCTTCTGCGCGATGCCAAGGGCGGAAGGCTTCCGCTGGCCGCCTTTTACCACGCGCTCGTCAACCTGGGCCTGCTCCTCTGGTTCAACGAGGAAGACGGCAGCCGGCTGGCGATGGGGTCGCTGGCCGCGGCCTGCGCGATCGGGGCGATCGTCGTTCTGGCGAACGGACTCGAGCGGCGCCACGGCAGACGCGGCTATACGCTTGCCGGAAGACGATAATGAGATAGAATGGAGGTAATAGAAGCCGTAGAGAGGGGACGCGCGTCATGACGGAAGCGCTCGACGAGAAGAAGGAGAAGGCGAAGAGGTACCGAATCCTCAACGCGCTGGCCCGGAAGGGACAGACGGTATTCGTCGGGTCCTCGCTGATGGAGTTTTTCCCGATCAACGAACTGCAGCAGACGCTGGACAACCGATATTGCATCTACAACCGCGGCGTGGCGGGCTACGTGACGGCGGAATTGCTGGAGACGATGGAGGAGTGCGTCTTCGAGCTGCAGCCCTCCAAGGTCTTCATCAACATCGGGACGAACGACATCAGCCTGCCCGATTACAAGCTGGAGCGCCTGATCGCCAACTACGGCGAGATTCTGTCCCGCATCGCCGCCAGGCTGCCGGATTGCCGCGTCTACGTCATGGCTTATTATCCCGTGAACGCCGTTGCGCGCTTCCCCGGCGTGTCCCGGGAGGCGATGGAAGAGGTGTTCCGGCATCGGACGAACGAGGCGATCCGGGAGGCGAACGAAGCGGTCGGGAAGCTGGCGGCCAGGCATGGCTATGCCTTCATCGACGTGAACGAGGGATTGACGGACGCGGACGGGAATTTGCGCGAAGAGTACGCCGTCGACGGCATCCACATGCACCCGAACGGCTATGCCGTCATCCTGAACAATATGCTCCCGTACCTCTAGCCCCTGTTCCCGCCTCCAAGACCCGCTTCCCTGGCCAGCAGAATGGCTTGGGCGCGGTCGACCACTTGCAGCTTGTTCAGAATGTTCGAGACGTGATTCCGGACCGTCTTCAAGCTGAGCTGCAGCGATTGGGCCAGCTCGGAGACGGTCTTGCCGTCGGCGAGCAGCTTCAGAATCTCGGTCTCCCTGGCGGTCAGCTCCGGGAAGAGCTCGGTCTGAGGCGGATGCTGGATCGTATCGAAGTAATACATCATTTTGCCGGCGATGCCGGGACTGAAGATGGCTTCCCCGTCCGCGACCGCGACGAGAGCGCGAACGATCTCCCGGGGCTTGGCTCCCTTGAGCAGATAGCCGCGGGCGCCCGCCCGCATCGCCGAGAAGACGGAGTTGTCGTCGTCGAACATCGTCAGGATCAGAATCCGGATATGCGGGCTCGTCCGGACGATGTGCCGCGTCGCCTCGATACCGTTGACGCCGGGCATGCTGACGTCCATCAAGATCAGATCCGGCTGCAGCGACTCGGCCAGGCGCATGGCTTCGTCCCCGGACTCCGCTTCCCCCACGATCTCCATCCCCTCGTGCCCCTGAAGGACGGCGATGATCCCTTCCCGGAAGAGCGGGTGGTCGTCCGCGATCAAGATTCTCATTTTGTCCATGAATGAAATCCTCCTTATTACGATACGGATTGCGAGAGCAACGGGATCTCGATCTCGATCCGGGCGCCCGCCTCCGCCGATCGATGGATCGCGAACCGTCCGTTGAGCTCCTCGGCCCGCTCTCGCATGGAGCGGATGCCGACTCCCTTCCGGGAAGCGTCGGACAAGCCGACCCCGTCGTCCTCGATCTCGATCCGCAGCGACTCGTCGACCGCGAGCCGGACATGGCACGCGGTGCCTCGCGAATGCTTCAGAGCGTTCGCGATCGCCTCCTGAACGATCCGGTAGACGGCAACCTCTACCGCCGCCATGAGCGGCGGGAGCGACTCGGGAGACTGCAGCACGACGCGGAAGTTCGCTTGCTGCGATTGCGCGACCAGCTCCCGGACGGAGAAGAGCAGGCCGAACTCGTCGAGCGAAGGCGGCCTTAGCGCGTATACGAGCCTGCGAATGTCCGCGATCGCTCCGTCCAGCTGCTGCTGAACGTTCGCGAGCAGCGATTGGGCCATCTCCGGCCGGTCTTCGTACGCGTCGAGGGCGGTCGCCAGCTTCATGCTGATGCTGGCCAGATTGGAGCCGAGCCCGTCGTGCAGATCCCGCCGCAGCCGCCTCCTCTCCTCCTCCCTCGCGCTGACGAGCTGTTCCCTCGAACGCTGGAGCTCGCCGGACATGAGAGCCGTCCGGGTCGCGATCGCTACCTGCCGGATCAAGTCGTCGAGCAAGTAGCGCTTGCCGGGAGGAATGATGTTGTGAATGGCGGAGGAGCCGAGAATCAATGTCCCCACTCGCTCCTCCTGAATCGTCAGCGGGAACTCCAGGCACCCGGGAACCGGCGATCCGTAGGAGGCGAGCAGGGCGGAGTCCGGACTCTCGCGATCGTTGCGAATCGCGGCGTACGGCAGCCTCAAGGCTTCGGCCAACGTCTTCAGGACAAGCGGAAGGACGGTCTGATTGGAGACGACCGCTTCCAGCTGCTGGGTTAAGCTCGAGACCACCCGGTAGGGCTCCTCGCCCACGCCGTAGATCAGCCGGTTAACCGCCGCCTGAACCTTGTCCCGAAGCGGCTGCAGCGCGATCGCGATAATCCCGATGATCAGCAGAGAGATCAGCCAGTTGTCCGCGGTCTGCAGCATGGCGCCGATCGTGCCGGTCGCGAGCGCGTAGACCGAGACGACCGTAAAGCTTAGAACCGCATATACGATCGACCGATTGAAGGCGGGGGCCATCGTGCGGATTCTCTGCTCGATGACGGTCAAGGCGACGGAGAAGGGGATCGACAGCAGGCCGATACTGATGATCCCCCACAGAACGATCTTGACGACCGGATGGTCTCCGACGGTGACCATGAACGCGGAGCCCGCCATATACAGCGCGATGCTGCCGATGAACCACTTCGTCCGCTGGCGCTGCTCCGCCGAGAAGCTCCGCTTATAGCGATAGATCTGGGAGTACGCGATCAGCGCGAAGAGGACGGAGCTCTGGACGACCCGCAGCTCGACGGGCCACGTCGACATATCGAGCGCGGTCCCGGGCGCGACGTAGGTGGCGAGAGCGAAGAACAATCCGTAGATCGCGAAGGGCTTCGTCCAGCGGGGAGCGAAGGTTCCGTCGGGATACAGGAAGAGCAGCAGATACGAGAGCCCGAACAGCATATCCTGCAGTTCCAGGAAGCGGACCGCCAGGGGCCAGGCCTCCAGGACGGTTCCGTCCGCCGTGAACGCGGAGCCCGTCGCCATCAGCAAGACGGAAGTCGCGTAACAGACGGGGTCATGAGAGCCGTACCGGTAGAGAATCCAGCTGACGGTGAAGAAGCTCGCGAACGACAAGGCGGAGAACCCGCCCATCACTCCGCTGTAGAACGAGGCCGGAAGCCCGATCCGATTCAGCGAGGCCATCTGGCCGTTCGTCAAGTAGAAGATGCTCGAGCACCAGTTCTCTTCGGCGCAGGCGACTTGATGCTGGGAGTATCCTAGCCATAACGAGATGGCGAAAATCGCCAGCGAGAAGAGGGCGAACGACGGCCATATCGTATGCCGGACCAGCCGAATCGCCCAGGATTCTCCGAGTAATCTATTCATCACGGGCCCTATACCTAACCTTTTCGCGCGAATAAGTCCTTTGATTCCACTATAACCGCCACACCCGGAACGGGAAAGGGAGCAATTCCCGAACGGGCAGGGAACTATCTTCCCGGGCTGTACGGGAGCATGCATCATGACGGCGGGACATTCTCGTTGGTACATTGTTCCTGCCGCCTTCGACCCGGAGGCCGGCGCGACAATGACGACGAGAGAAATCGGAGGATTGAACATGACGTTGGAAAGAGCGGTTAGATGGTTTGCGTTCGCGGCCATGATCGGAGGGATATGCCGGATAGGAATGACGCCTTCTGCCTTCATCTGGGGAGGAGACAGCGATCAAGAGCTGACCTGCGCGTTCGTCGCGAACATTCTTATGGCGTTCGGCACGTTCGGCCTCTATCTGGCGCAAGCGAAGGAAGCGGGGAAGTTCGGATTTATCGCGTTCGCCGTTATGGAGCTCGGGCTGATTCTGGTCACCTGCACGGTATGGTCGTCCATGCTGCGCGTATCCCCATGGGAATGGGGCATCGTGAAGAGCTTCGAGATCGGATCCGGGATGCTCGGGATGCTGCTCTTCCCGATCGCCAGCCTGAGAGCCCGCGTGCTGCCCAAGTGGGCTTGCTTCGCGATGCTCGCCATGCTGCTGGTGGGCCCGATCTTCGAGAAGTTCGTCGCTCTGGTATGGGGGGTCGCCTATATCGGCTTGGGTTATGCGGTCTGGTCCGGCAAAACGAAGGGCGCTTCCGCGGCCAATCTTAATCCGGGAGCAACTCTATAAAGTGCTGGGCCGCCTTGGATAGGCGATGATTCTTGAGGCCGATTAGCCCTGCGGAAGAGGCCATATCGGCCGGATGGGAGATGCGGCTGGCCCGGACGGCGCAGCCTTCGCGCCGGTCCAGCAGCGCAGCCGGAACGATCGACGCGCAGAAGCCGGACGAGACTAAGCTCAGCAGCAGCGAGATGTCGGAGCATTCGCCGGCCAGGTTGGGGTGCAGACGAGACTGGGAGAACGCCTCCAGAATCGAAGCGTGCACGCCCAGCCCTTGCGTGCTTGGCAGCAGAAGGGGAAGGTCTGCGATGTCGGCCAGCGAGACCTCGGGGCCGAAGCTCTTGCCGTTTGCCGACGTGATCAGGTAGTAGGGCTCGGAATAATGGCGGAGAACCGCAAGGTCGTCGCCCAGCTCGAGAGGCAGCCGGACGAAGGCCAGCTCGACGGCTCTGTCCCGGACTAACCGGCACAGATAGGAGGATTCGTTTTGTTGAATTTTGTAGGTCACCTTAGGGTAGAGCTCCCGGAACCGGCGGAGAACCTCGGGCAATCCCGCCGCCGAGAAGGTATTCACCCCGATCGCCAACCGCCCGTTCGCCCCGATTCCGACCTCCTTCACTTCCGTCTTCGCTTCTTCCATAAGTTCGACCATCTGCAGAGCATATGCGTATAACGTCTTGCCCGCTTCGGTAAGCTCCAGGACTTTGCCGCTTCTCTCCGCCAGCTCGGCGCCGAGCTCTTCTTCCATCGCCTTCAATTGCTGGCTTAAGGGCGGCTGCGAGAGATGCAGCCGCCTGGCCGCGGCCGAGATCGTCCGTTCCTCCGCGATCGCGATAAAATAGCGCAGCTGCCGGATGTCCATGCTTGCAGCTCCCTCCTTTGGTATATGAAAAAGCTTACCGAAACCCGTTTTTTTATATATTTTTCGTCTATCTCCTCCCATGTTAACATGATTGTATGGAAGGAAAAACAACGAACGGGGAGGAGAGCGATCATGATCAATGAAGTCGATCTGAAGCATCTGAGGCGCTGCGTGGAGCTTGCGAGAGCCGCTTTGGAGGCGGGCGACGAGCCGTTCGGCTCGGTTCTCGTGTCGGCGGACGGAGAGGTGCTCGCCGAGGACCATAACCATGTCGCCGGCGGGGACCATACCCGGCACCCGGAATTCGCGCTCGCGCGCTGGGCCGCCGAGAGGATGACGCCGGAGGAACGAGCCAAGGGGACGGTCTATACGTCGGGGGAGCATTGCCCGATGTGCGCGGCCGCCCACGGCTGGGTGGGGCTGGGCCGGATCGTGTATGCGAGCTCGTCGGCGCAGCTGACGGAGTGGCTGAACGAGATGGGAGTCGCCCCGGGACGGGTACGGCCGCTTCCGATCCAGGAAGTCATTCGCGACACGCCGGTCGACGGGCCTGTTCCGGAGCTCGCCGGGGAGGTTCGGGAGCTGCATCGCCGGCTGCATTCGAGAGGATAATCGGATATACGGGAACGATCGGTAAAAATAATTCTTTACCGGTCGTTCTCAATATGCTACAATCAATCCAGAACGAAGGAGACGATGCTTCTGCGCGGCTATTGTAGAACGATCGTTCTCAATGTGGTAGACGACAATGGACACAAGGAGTCGGTCGACATGGTTCACTTCGAATCGAAGCACGGATTGGTGAGCTGGAACGAAGATCTGAAGGCCGTAATCATGGAATGGAGAGGCTTCGCGTACGGTCCGGAGTTCCAGTCGATCCTGCTGAAGGGCGCGGAGCTGCTGGAGCTCCGGAAGGGCAGCAAGGTGCTGATGGATACGCGCGGCGGCTCGGCGATCAAGGCGGAAGACAAGGAGTGGATCGGGGAGTTCTTCATCCGGCGGGCCTACGAGAGCGGGCTTCGGCATCTGGCGTTGCTGCAGCCGAACAGCGTCGTCGCCCGGCTGAGCGTGAATCGGACGGTGGAGGGACTGGGGGCGCTGCCTTACCGGCAGGAGAGCTTCGAAGATTGGGACGAAGCCGTGCGATGGCTGGCCGATCCGTCGGCGACGCTGCGCGCGATAGGCTGACAGCCGGCAGGATGAAGCGCCTCATTTCTTTACCGACCATTCCCGTTTTGTTATGATGGGCTCGGGAGGGAGATTCAATGGCCAGAAGCAAGGAATTCGAAGAGAACGACGTCCTGGAGAAGGCCATGATGCTGTTCTGGGAGCAAGGGTTCGAGAAGACCTCCATGAACGATCTGGTCGAACATATGGGAATTCACCGGAGAAGCCTCTACGATACCTTCACCGACAAGCGCACCCTGTTCCTCAAGGCGATGGAGCGGTTCGAGGATCGCATAGGCGGCCGATGGGCGGCCCGGGCCAAGCAGGCCGAGACGGCCGATCAGGCGCTCCGATCGATCTTCCGGTTCGTGATCGACGGCGATGAAGACGCTCCGCCCGGCTGCATGCTCGTGAATTCGGCCGTCGAATTGGCGGTTCGGGACGCGGACGTGGACGCCAAGACCGCGCAAGCCTTCGCCAAGTCGGAGGACCTGCTCGCCGAGATCGTGGCTTGGGGCCAGCAGAGCGGCGAATTCACGGAGCGGTACGAGGCGAAGGAGTTGGCCGAGTATCTTCATAACGCGCTGGCGGGCTTAAGGGTGATGGCTCGGACCTCCGCGGCCAAAGAGAAGCTGGAGCGGATCGCGGAGATGTCGATGCGGATATTAACGCCGTGACAACGCGAGATTCTGGCGGGTGGCTTCATAGCCGGAGCGTTACGGATATAGATCGTACCGGGAAGAAGCTCCGCGGGTAACGATCGGGGCCCGACGAACCCCATTCCGTCGACGCAGGCAGGCGGATAAACTTGGGTGATTTTTCGATTAGCACCATCGAAATCATCCATGAAGATGAGCTTGTGTATGATTTTTCATACACTATTCGGGCAAGGTGCTTTATTGGAGAACCATTTGTACGATTTTTCATACACCATTCGAGCATGGAGCCTTATCGAGGAACCATTTGTATGATTTTTCTTCTACCCTTCAAGGGAGGGGCCATTTCGAGAAGGATTTGTATGTTTTTTCGTACAAGTTTCAAGCCAAGCGCCTTCTCGAGGCGGACGGTCCGAATCCAAGGCGAACAGGACCGTTCCGTTCGCGAAGGGTCATCCGCAGTAGTTTTTTTTCAGCATACTAGAACGATCATTCTCAATAAATAAACCAAATCCAGGAGGACGATAATCATGACGAACAAAATCGCGTTGATCACCGGAGCAAGCAAGGGAATCGGACTGGAAGTCGCCCGGCAATTGGGACGGCAAGGAATCGCGGTGCTCGTCGCGGCGCGGACGCAAGCGGCGGCAGAGGAGGCGGCGGCCGAGCTGCGGCAAGAAGGCATCGAGGCGACCGGCTTGGAGCTGGAAGTGACGAACGCCGATCATATCGCGAGAGCGGCCCGGTTCCTTGAGAAGGAGTACGGCCGGCTGGACATTCTGGTCAACAACGCGGGCATCTTGGCGGAGAAAACGGATTACGACGGCGACGCGTTCCGGGACACGTTCGAAGTGAATACGTTCGCGCCTTATTTTCTCACGGAAGCGCTGATGCCGCTGCTGCTGAAGAGCGAGGCGGGCCGCATCGTCAACCAGAGCAGCGCCCTGGGCTCGATTCAGTTCCTGCTGACCAACGAGGTCGCGCAGCGGCTCGCCACCCCGGCCTATTCGGCTTCGAAGGCGGCGCTCAACATGCTGACCGCGTATTGGGCGCAGAAGACCAAGGGGACGAATCTGAAGGTGAATTCCGTGCACCCCGGCATCGTCCGGACGCGGATGGGCGGGGAGAAGGCGGAGCTCACTCCGGAGGAAGGAGCCGTCACCGCGGTTCGCCTGGCGACGATTCCCGAGGACGGCCCGACGGGCGGCTTCTTCTACCTGGATAACCAACTGCCCTGGTAAAATGCCGGAGGGAGCATCGAATGGAGCGCCCGCGTCACGCGAGCGCTCGTTCGCGTATAGTCTAATCTCTCGATATCGAAGCATAGACCCGATCGAGGTAGGCGACGGCCGCTTCCTCGGCATCCTGCCTGCGCGTCCATTCCCGATCGCGCGGTCGAAGAAGCCGGTAAATGCGGATGGCTGCCCGCAAAGAGTTGTAACAGCTCTCGGCATCGTAGGAAGGAACCGTCGCTTCAAGCTCCAAGGCCGCGTCGGGGACCGACTGCTCGAGCTTCCTCACTCCTCGGGGAGGCTGCCCGTGCTTGGCTAGAATGAGCGGTCCCAATACCGTGGCGCGGATATAACCGATCAGATCGATCAATTCGAATAGTTCGCCTCTCCCCAGCTTGGTCGCGCCGTAATGAACCCAGATCCAGAAGCGGTCCTCGAGCCACTGGGAATCGGGGGAGGGGGAGGAAGGCTGCGTTCTCCGAAGGATTGAACGAATCTCTTCCCCTCTCTCCCATAGAACGAGAGGGTCCTCGATTCGTCGTTCGAGCTCTTCGGGCGTAACGAACTTGAGATCCACGTGCAAGAGGGGCGAATCGTATAAGCAGATCAGCAAACGCGGCTCTCCGACATGTTCGCCGGTGAATGACGATAGCAAGCTTCCCAATTCGGCCGCTATGGAGGCGCGCCCGCTCATGACTTCTTCCCGGCTGGCGGCATCGTACACGACGATCAGATCCAGATCGCTGAATTCGTCCATCGTACCGGTCATCATGGAACCGCCCGCCAGGAGCCCGACGATCCGGGAGTCCTGACGGAGTCTTCTCTTGGCGTTCTCGATAAACTGCGCATAATCCGGCGATATCATTCGATACACCCCTAAGGATAGGACCCATGAAAATGGGTATTACGCCATCATATCACCGGCTTGAGGCCAAGTCAAAGGAAGCCGACAAAGGACACCCTCGCGGGTGTCCTTCGCCGTTCGAACGGCTTTGCCGGCCGGGATTACCAGTTGTTCCCCGATACCCGGATAACGGTGAAGTTCGGGGACTTGCTCTCCCCGTAGATAGCCGTAATGCCGGGATTGTTCACCTTGACGTTGGTGAAGCTGGCCGATCCGACGACCGGTCCTTGGCCGTCTTCGGCCTTCGCCACGAGCTTGATGCCGTAGCGGGTCGGATTGTTGATCGTGATGTTCTCCAGGCGGACGTTCTGCATCGGCAGATTCTCCGGAGATTTGGTCTGGAACATCAAGCCGAAGTAGACCGGGTTGTTGATATCGACGTTTTTGACAAGGATGTTCTTGAAGTCCCGGTCCCCGCCGAAGAACCAGATCGCGCCGAAGTTCTGGTAATCGTTGATCTTGTCGTCGGCCCCGACGCTGGTCCAGAAGTCGCCGCCCGTGCGGTCCAGCGTGACTCCGTCGATCACGGTATCTTGCGCGCCGAATCCTAACGTGTTGTAGCCGAAGCTCAGGCTGCTGACGGTGACGCCCGGATACGTCAGCGTATCCGCGCCGTACAGGTTCTGGAACAGATTGTCCTGGCCTCCATAGACGGCGAAGGCGGCCGCGCGGCGAACGTTGACGGCGGTCAGGTTCGTGTACTTGTTGCCCACGTTGTAGGAGCCGCCGGCGTCGATCGCGCTGAAGAGGGCGAACGAGTCGTCCCCGGTTCCGCGGGCGTAGTTGTTGTCGATGACGTTATAGGACGAACCGTTGGTCATGTTGATGCCGTCGGCGAACATGTTCTTGATCCGGTTGTTCTTGAACGTGTTGTACGAGGAGTTCACGCCCCAATACAGGCAGACGAAGTGCTCGGCCCAGACGTTCTCGACGGTGACGTTCTGCATGCCGTTGCCGTCGATGAACTTGCCGGGTCCGTCGACCCGGTAGACGTAGTTGCCCCAGGCGGACAGGTTCTTGATGGTCGAGCCGTTCGCGGCGGAGCCGATGTTGAAGCCGACGTCGGTATTCGTCTGGTTCGCCGGAGCGACCAGCTTGGTGTGCCAGGGGCCCGCGCCGATGATCTCGGTCGCCCGTCCGTACAGGAAGATCTTGTTCGAGATCGTCCATTCGCCGGCGGGGATGAAGATCCCCTTCTTGGTCGAATCCTGCCGGAATTCGGTCAGCGCCTGCTCGATCGACTTCGTGCTCGACACTTGAACGTATTTGCTCGGATCCGGGTTGGAAGCGGGCGGCGCGACGTTCTCCGTCTCGATCATGTCGACGTAGATCCACGGCACGTCCCCGGCGTCCTTCTGAATCCGGATCTTCGTGCCGGCCGGATACACTTGGTCGAGCAGGAGCTGCGAATCCTCGTAGAGCCAGTACGCCTTGGAGCCCGAGTTGTCGTAGCCCAGCCGTCCGAGCGTGCTCGGCGTCGCGTACACGTAGGAGAACTTCGACGTGACGTTAAAATTGCCTTTGTCCACGCCGTCCGCGTAGACGCTGATCGTCCCGGTCGTGTTCTCGGCGACCGCGTTGCGCAGAACGAACGCGTTGGCCGGCGAGGGGAGCGTGAACTCGACGTATTCGCCGTTCGCGTCCAGATACACGGCCGAACGTCCGGAAGCTTCGCCCGCGAAGTCGCCCGGCGTGAAGTTCGGGGCGAGCCGCGTGCCGTTCGTGCTGTTGGAAGAAGCTTCGGCTTCCAGGATGGCGAACGGCATATTGGCCCCTCGGCCCGAGTACAGGCTTGACGTGCCGACGTTGTTCGCCTGCTTGATGGCGACTTCGTTCGCGTCCGCCGCGACCGTCGTCGTGACGGTGTAGCTGCCGTTGACGGCCGTCCACGTGCCGACGTTGACGTTAACCGAAGCTCCCGCGGCCAAGGTCCCGTTGTAAGATCCGTTGAAGGTCTGCACGGTGGCCCCCGCGGCGTTCTTCAGCACGACCGTGACGGCATGAGCGCCTCCGGCCGAAGCGAGGTTGCCTTGGTTCTTGAGGTTCACGGTGAAGGCGACGGTATTCCCCGCGCTCGGATTGCTAGGCGTCCACGAGGTCGTCCCGATCAAGTCGGAGCTCTGAACCTGGCCGACGACCAGCTGCGAAGGAGCGGTGTAGCTGTTGTTCGAATTGTCGGTCTCGACGACGGCGTTATTCTCGTCGACCTTGGCGGCGACGGCATAAGAGCCGGCGTCCTTCGCTCCGATATTCGCGGAGACCGTCGCGGACGCGCCGGCGGCGAGAGCGCCGACGGAAGCCGTTCCGGCCAGGGTGCTGCCGAGATAGAAGTTCACGCTCGTGGCCGGGGAAGCCAGAGTGCCGGCATTCTGAACGGTGGCGCTAAGCGTGATGGCGTTGGTCTCCACCGGAGAAGCGGGCGCCCAGGTCAGGCCGGTCACCTTGAGGTCCGGATTGGGGGCCCAGGTGCCGAGAATCTGGAACTCGGCCGCTTGCCCGCCCGGCGCGCCGGAGTTGGCGGTGAACCGCAGCTGCACGCTGCTCGCCGTCGCGTTCACGGGAATCGTCACCGTGTTCTGCGAGGACGGGTTGAACGTATACGAGGCGGCGGACACCAGGTTCCCGAAGGTCGACGAATTCTGGTCGCGCCCGAGCACCTGGATCGTCTGCGTGCGCGTCGCCCAGGCGCTGTCCGGGTTCAGCTTGACGACGACGGACGCGACGTTGGCGTTGGCCCCGAGGTCGACGGTCAGCGTGCCCGGATGGCCGCTCGCTTCCCAATAGGTGCTCGTATCGTTGTCGTTGGCGTTCGCCGCCGCGAAGGTGAAGGTAGAAGACGAGGCCGTAATCGGCTTGCCGACGGCGAGGTTCGAGCCGGTCCCGCCGCCCGATCCCGTCCGCGTGACGGAGTTGCTCGGCGCGGAGACGTTGCCGGCGGCGTCCTTGGCGACGACGTAGTAGGTCACCGTCGCAGTCGCGGGCTGGCTGTCCGCGTAGGAGAGCGTCGAGCCGTTCACGCTGCCGCGAAGCTGGCCGTTCGCGTAGAGGTCGTAGCCGGTCACGCCGACGTTATCCGTCGAAGCGCTCCAGGTCAGGTTGATCGTGCCGGAAGCGGGCTGCGTGTAGGCCAGGTTGGACGGGGCGGAGGGAGGCTGGTTGTCGACGGGGGAACCGCCCTGGACGAAGTTGATCCAGTTGATGTTGAAGTCGTATCCGCTGGCGTAGACGCGCAGCGTCTGCGGTCCGGCGTTCAGCGTCACGCTCGCGGTGACGGTCTGCCAATTCTGCCAGCCGCCGGTGTTCGGCACGCTGGTCGCGGCCAGAGTCGTCCCGCCGGACTGAAGCTGGAGCTGGCCCGTCGCGGCGTTGCTGGCGACCCGGTATTCCACCGTGTACGTGCCCGCGGTCTGCACGTTGACGCTGTAATCCAGCCAGTCGCCGACGTGAATCCATCCGACGTTAAGACCCCCGCCGGTATCCGACGTCGTCTCGGTCTGGATGCCGTTCATCGCGCTGTAGCTCTCCGCTTCGATCTTGCCCGGAATGGCCGAAGGCGCGACCGCGGCTGCGCCGTACACCTCGAGCTCGGAGATTTGCCCGGCCGGCCAGCCCGTATTGGCGGTAACGACGACCCGCACGTAGCGCGCGCTAGCCGCGGCGAAGTCGATCGTCGCCTTATTCCCGGCGTTCGGGTCGAACGTATAGCTGGCCGAAGCCTTGAGATCGGAGAAGCTCGTTCCGTTCGCGCTGCCTTGAACGGAGAGGGTCTGCGACCGGCTCTCCCAGCCGGACGGCAGCTTCAGCACGACCTGGTCGATCTGGACCGCGCTGCCCAGGTCGACTTGAACCCATTGCGGGAACGCGTTGTTGACGCTCTCCCAATACGTGCCCGCGTTGCCGTCCGTCACGTTGGACGCGACATAGACGTCGGCGTGGCCGGACTCGGAGGCGGGTTTGCCCGCGGCCAGATTCGGTCCTCCGGCCGCCTGGGCGGTCTTAGGCAATCCGAACGAAGTGAGGAACGTTCCTGCGAGCAAAGTCAGGATGCACACCCAAGCGACGATTCGTCTTTGCCTTCTCACGAATTTCAGTCTCCCTTCGGAATAGAGTTGCCGCATTTCGAATTGGCTTGCCGCGTGTTCGAACCCAATCCCTTCCGACGGCCGTCGTCGAATGTAAGCGGTGTCATTATGGCGCGCATCCCTCCTCTCCATGGGGTCATGATCGAGCGTTGCATAGAGATCATAAGGCGGCCGGGCTTCCGGAGGAAGGAGCGATTCTATCGAAATCGTGTGCAGGATTATGATTCGACGGCGGTCTTGCACGGATAACAGGCGGACTCTACTCGATCTTCCTCGGCCTTGTCCTTGTTGCATCCCCTCGAAGGGCTATGTTAGGATGGAGTCAAATTCGTTGGAGGTACTCCCGTTGACCCATTCGATGCGCTTACGGTAACTCGAGGTACGGAACGAATCGACTCAACCCTTTGGAAGAACGGCTATGGGTGGGTTTATTTGTTGTGTGCCTTTTTTTGTTGCCGATCGGTCGAATGAGTTTTTTTGTGCTGCTCTAGATAGGGCGGCTCATAACGGGCGTCGGGCAAGACGCTTGAACGATAAGGAGACTGCAACGATGAATTTAAAGTGGAAAAAAACGTTCTCGATCATTTTCAGCGGACAAATCTTCTCGATATTAACATCCTCGATGGTTCAATTCTCGGTCATTTGGCATCTGACGGAGACGACGGGCTCCGCTGGGGTGCTCATGATAGCCGGGTTGGCTTCCTTCCTCCCCCAAGCGCTATTGGGACCGTTCATCGGAGTCTGGCTGGACCGATGGAACCGCAAACTCACGATGATCGCCGCGGACGGCGCCATCGCGTTCTTCAGCCTGTTGCTGGGCGTCTTCTTCTATCTGGGTGAACCCAGCTTGGGGGTCGTGTACGCGATTCTTATGATTCGCTCCGCGGCTTCCGCCTTCCATGCTCCGGCCTTCCAGGCGGCCATTCCGCTGATCGCGCCCGAAGAGCAACTGACCCGCGTGGCCGGGTGGCACCAGATGGTGTTCTCCTTCTCCAGCGTCGTCGGGCCTGCGCTCGGTATCGCGGTCTACTCGGCCTCCTCTCTCGGCACGGTGCTTCTGCTCGACGTGGCCGGCGCGTTGTTCGCCAATCTCATGCTGCTGTTCGTCGCCATCCCTCAGCCGAAGCCGGAGGCCGCCGAGGCGCCTTCGTTCCTTATGGAATTCAAGCTCGGCTGGCAGTCGCTCATCGCCGAGAAGCCGATCGTCGCGATCACGTTCGCCACGACGATCTTCGGGATCGCGTTTATGCCGCTCGCCACTCTGTTCCCCCTGATGACGCTGTCGCACTTCGGCCTTGGTGGGTACAGCGCGAGTCTGGTGGAAGCCGTCTTCGCCATCGGCATGATCTTAGGCGGCGCTCTCTTGTCGGCGCTCGCCTCCAAGTGGAAGGACACGACGTATATGAGCCTGAGTCTGGCCGTCATCGGCTTGACCTGTCTGATCAGCGGAGCGTTGGGCGGCGGAGCCTTCGCGGTCTTCGCGGTATTGTCGTTCTTCATGGGCGCGGCAGGGCCGCTGTTCAACGGACCGTACATGGCCATGATCCAGAGAGCGTTCGAGCCGGAGAAGCTAGGTCGAGTCATCTCGCTCGTCACGAGTCTCATGCTGCTGTCGTCGCCGGTCGGTCTCGCTCTGGCCGGACCCGTCGTCGAGAGATACGGGGTCCAGTCGTGGTTCCTCGGGGCGGGGGTCGTCATCGTCCTGACCGGAATTTATATTTTCGTCCGATTCCGTCGAACGAACCTGAAGTAACGTACGGTTGGCGCTGGGATCCCGTCGGGAATCGTCTTCATCGCGGTGGATATTTGAGATAAAATGGGGCATGAACCTGAAGGCCCGAAGGGAGCGATGCGCTATGACGAGGAAATACGAGATCAAGAGGGCGCAATCGAATAGGGGACTGCGCATATAGCCCGGTAAACTGCGCCATTCCCCGGATAACGAGAGGGAATGAGATGATCAAGTATACGATCGGCGAGGTCGCGTTCCATCTCCGGGAACCGCACGATCTGGAATGGCTGACGTCTCTCGGCCGAGTCTGTCGAGCGTTCGACCAGCAGGATTCAGGCAATATCGCCTTCGGAGTGGAGAAGGAAGGCCGAAGGTTGTTCGTCAAATACGCGGGAGCGCGGACGATGGACTACATGGGGGACCCGCGGGACGCGGTGTCTCGGCTGGAGGAGGCCATACCGCTCTATTCCGTGCTGGAGCACCCGCGCTTGATCCGGCTGATCGATCATTTCCGCACCGCCGGCGGCGGCTATGCGGCCGTCTTCGAATGGTTCGAAGGCGAGTGCCTGCATTCGCACTGGTCGTTCGCGGGAGCGGCGAAGTACAGCCATCCCGACTCGCCGTTTTACCGGTACCGGCAGTTGTCCTTGGAGAGGCGGCTGCGGTCGCTGGATGCCGTTTTTTCTTTTCATGTCCACGTGGAATCCCAAGGGTATGTCGCGGTCGACTTCTATGACGGCAGCATTCTGTACGACTTCGCGAATCAGGAGACGAAGATCTGCGACATCGACTTCTACCGGAAGGCTCCTTCCGTGAACGACATGGGGGAGAGCTTCTGGGGGGCCGCGAGGTCGAAGGCGCCGGAAGAATTCGAGCTGGGCGCGCCGATCGACGCCCGAACGAACGTATTCACGATGGGGGCGATCGCGTTCGGCCTGCTGGGAGGAGAGACGGATCGCTCGTTCTCCAAGTGGGAAGCGGGAAGACCGCTCTACGAGGTGGCGCTAAGAGCGGTGAGCTTGGATCGCGATTCCCGGTTCGACAGCGTGAGAACGTTCAAGGCTTGCTGGGACGAAGCTAGGAGTAGAAGCCGCATTCCGTAAGCGGAATCGCAAGGAAGAAGAGGCCCGGCGTTCGAGAGACGCGGGCCTCTTTTGCATTTTGCATTGTGGAAAAAAAGGCTATTCCAGATTCGCATGCCGGCTGAACATCGCTTGGGAGTCCAGGGAGCGGAGCTCCATAAGCCTTAGGACGACGGCATCGAAGAACAGGAACAACGATTGCTCGAACAAGGAGCCCATCGGTTGAATGGTATCCTGCCCCGAATGACTTCGCTCCTTGGGCGATCCGGGAAGAACGACGGATACGTCCGCCATTCGGCCGATCGTCGATTCGGCCGACAGGGTAACGGCGGCCACGGAGGCCCCGAGGCTTAGCGCCTTCTGCGCCATCGGAATCAGACTTCTCGTCTCGCCCGAACCGGAACCGATCAACAGCAGATCGCCTCGGGACAGACCGGGAGTGACCGTCTCGCCGACGACGTAAGCTTCCAAGCCGAGATGCATGAGCCTCATGGCGAACGACCGCACCATCAGTCCCGAGCGTCCGGCCCCCGCAACGTAAATTCTGCGCGATTGGAGAATTCGCGTAATAAGAGCTTCGGCCTCGGCATCGGAGATCGAGTCTGCGACGCGGCTTAATTCGCTTTGAATCCTGGCCAGGTATTGAGCCGTCCGCATCAGGCGGAAGCGCCTTGTTTAATCATTTTTTGCATTTCGGCGGCGACGGCTTTCTTATCCGGCTCCCCGGTAATTCCGCCTCCGACGATGACCAGATCGGGCTCGGACTGGATGACATCGGGAAGAGTGCTTAATTTGATTCCTCCGGCGACGGCGGTTTTCGCTTGTTTGACGACGCGTTTGATCGTCCGAAGGTCTTCGAAGGAATTTCGGCCGACGGCCTGCAGATCGTAACCCGTATGCACGCAGATATAGTCCGCGCCGAGAGCGTCCACTTCTTGCGCCCGTTGCTCGAGATTTTTCACGCCGATCATGTCCACCAGAATCTTCTTGCCCTGCTTCTTGGCTTCTTCGACGGCGCCCTTGATGGTCATATCCTCGGCGACGCCCAGAATCGTGACGATATCCGCGCCGGCCTCGGAAGCCTTCATGACTTCGTATCCCGCGGCATCCATGACTTTGAGATCGGCAAGAACCTTCAGATGGGGGAAGGCGTTCTTGACTTCCTTCACCGCCCGCAGGCCTTCGTTAATGACGACCGGCGTGCCGATCTCCACGATATCGATATAAGCTTCGACTTCCTTGACCGCCTCGATGGCTTGGGGAATGTCGACCAGATCCAGCGCCAACTGCAGCTCCATATGATGCACGCTCCTTGGTTTGAGAGGATGTAGGACAAGTCGAGATTCATTCTAGTCTCTCGCATGCATAATGAAAAGTACGCACTGTTAGGGAACGTAGTACCTCGAAGGATACTATTGGACGATAGAACCGGAGGCGGTTCGCATGCGAATGGGTCATCCGCAGAAAAAAAAGGACCCGGTTGCCCGAGTCGTCAGCGTTGCTTATCCGTTTGGATTGCAGGAGGGGTGTCCGGAGGCAAAGCCGGGTCTCCGGGATCGGCGGACGTCCAGTGCCGCAACCCCCAGCTTGCCATTACATCCAGAACTTCTTTCAGAGTTTGGCCGTATTCCGTTAAGGAGTATTCGACCTTGGGAGGAACCTGGCTGAAGGCTTTGCGGCTGATAATGCCGTCTTCCTCCAGCTCTCTTAACTGTTGAGTCAGCATTTTCTGCGTAATGGCGGGCATCTCGCGCCGCAATTCGCCGAATCTCTTCACGCCATCGGTCAGGTGGCACAAGATAACCGGCTTCCACTTGCCCCCGATGACCTTAAGCGTCATCTCCACCGAACGTTTGAATATCGGGTCTCCCACGTTGAAGGCACCTCTGGATTGAATTGGAGTCGTTGTTGTACGCCGGAAGCACTCGACTCTTGATTATACAAAGTTCGGCGGCGTCTGTCACAGTCGGGAGGGTTCAACGCCAAGCTGGGAGAGGACCGTAATTCATCTTTGCCGGCTCAGAGCCTTCGCGATTCCGCCCACGATAAGACCCCAGATCGCATTGATCGCCAAGACGCTGACGATCGCAAGGGGGTTCGTCAGAGGCCCCTGCAATTTCCCGTCGATGAGGGGAGACGCGATGCCGCTCAGAACGATGGCGAGCGCCGCATAGCATAACCCCGCGCCGACGAGTACGGTCACGGGCGAAGAGACTCTCTTCGCGAGGACGATGGCCAGCCAGGCCAGCGAGATCAGGACGGTCGTCAGAATGCTGCCGAAGGCTTGACCGATCAGCTCCATGACCCCCGTCATCTTCATAATCGGCCGAATCAGCGCAAGCGCGCCCAATCCGAGGATAAGAAGGCCGTTTTCTTTAACGATGCTTTTCGCGTTCAAATTCGATCAGCTCCTCTTCGATGTTGGGGACGGGCCCGGAGCCCGTCTCTTCTTGATCTTCCCGAACGGTTTGAAGTACGTAATGAAAACCATAAGCAGAAGACAAACTAAATTGAAGCCCGCCGTGACGAGCATGGAGGTCCGCGTCGACCGGTAAGCCGGGTCCCGCATGGCGGCAAACCCCGACTCCCGGACCAGATCCCCAAGCGATTCCGTCCAATCGTTGAGGAAGAAGATGCCGATCAAGATCGTCGCCACGGTCAGCGTCAGCTTGATCGCGACCCAGTAATGCTTGACGAGCCCCCATTGCGTCCATATGGATAACAGGATGCCCGTCAGCAAAATCAGCAGAGCGGGATACTTCAGCAAGTTCTCGTCGATGACTTCCATGCTGGCGAGCGTATACGTTAGCTGATCCCCATTGGCCGAGCTGCCCAGATAAATGCCCAGAAGCAGCATCCCGAACGTACCGCCTGTCCAGGACGCCACGGCGATCACGTGAATGGCGACCAGCAGCTGTTTGCTTTTCTGACTCAGCCGATAAGCCATGAAGCAATTCTCTCCTTCCGTCTTCAGCTACCGATCACTTTACCAAACCCATGTTGCGAACTTATAACGATCGTTTGCGAATGTCGTGATCTTTATCCGGTCTCTCCCGGTTCCGTCTATAATGACAAGGAGAGCATCGAGAGAAGGGAGTGCCGCTCATGGCCGAAACTCTATTATTGGCGGACGACGAAGAGAAGGTTCTCGAGTTCATGAGTTCTTTTCTAAGAGAGGAAGGATTCCGGATCGTCACGGCCCGGACGGGGACGGAGGCTCTCGCCCTGGCGGACAAGGAGAACCCGGCGCTGGTCGTGCTGGACTGGATGATGCCTCAGATGAGCGGACTCGACGCGTGCCGCGAATTGCGGAAGCGAAGCCGGGCGGGCATTATCATGGTCACGGCCAAGTCGGACGAGATGGACAAGATCATCGGTCTTGAAGTCGGGGCGGACGATTATATCGTGAAGCCGTTCTCGCTAAGGGAGCTGCTCGCCCGTATCCGCTCGGTGCTTCGCAGGCTGCAGGACAGTCCGGCTGCCGAAGAACATCTGGTTCGCGGCGACCTGATCATCTCTAGCTCGCAGCACCGGGTCTGGAAGCGGGGAGTCGAGATCGGCATGACGCCGACCGAATTCAAGCTGCTGCTGACGCTCGCCGTCAAGCCCGGGATCGTCTACAGCCGTCTGCAGCTGCTCAAGGCCGCCCTTGACGACGATCTGATCAACGTAGAGAGAACGGTAGACGCCCATATCAGCCGATTGCGGAAAAAAATCGAAGACGATCTATCGAATCCTAGATATATTGAGACCGTGTACGGGTTCGGCTACCGCTTCGGGGGCCAGTCGTGAAGCTCCATCGGAAGATCTTCTGGACGATGGCGGTAACGGTCGTGGGGATTAGCGCCGTCTTTATCGCGCTGACCCATTATGTGACGCAGCGCGCCGTCGGGGCCAGCATCCACGCGGCGAGAGCGGAAGAAGCGGCGTCTCTCGCGTCCCGGCTGTCCGACTATTACGCGAACCATAATCGGTCCTGGGAAGGGGTCGCCCGACTGGATCTGTTGGCCTCGATCGATCGGGACCGGCCGAGCCTGCTCGTGCTGGACGAAGAACGGCGAACGGTCCTGCATCAAGGCGATTCCCCGCCGAAGCAGATCGCCCGTCTCGGGGTTCGGGAAGACCTCGCCCTCCGGGGCGAGCCCATCGGGCGACTGTACTATTACGACCCGGAAGTCGCGTATTTCAACAAAATCATGATCGGCATCCCGATCTCCGTCCTCTTCGTTCTGATCGGCAGCGGACTGCTGCTCATTCTGATCACTCTCGTCATCGCCTACCGCCTGTCGCGGTGGCTGGCCTCTCCGCTCCGGGCGCTCCTCCCGCCGATCGAACGGCTGGGAAGAGGGGAGCTTGGCGTGCAGGCTCCCGTCGACGCGAACGACGAGTACGGGCAGATCGCGTCGGCGTTCAATCGAATGTCCGCGAAGCTGGGGGAAGCGGAGAAGCTTCGCCGGAATCTGTCCGCGGATATCGCCCACGAGCTTCGGACTCCCCTCACCATCATCGGAGGGAAGCTGGACGATCTGCAGCAGCGCGGCCGGCCGGTTCCCCCCGAGACGCTGCTGCCGCTGCAGGACGAGCTCCTACGGCTGAACCGGCTGGTCGAAGACTTAAGAACCTTATCCTTGGCGGAAGCGGGCCAACTGCGCTTGAACAAGCAGGACGCCGACATGGCGGATCTGGCGCGGCGGATCGTTCAGGCCTTCGAGCCGCTCGCGGAAGAGAAGGGGATCGCGATTCGATTGGATGTCTCGACCGACCGGACAATCTTGTTCATGGACCCGGGCCGCATGAAGCAGGTTCTCGTCAACCTGCTCGCGAACGCCATTCGATATACGCCAAGCGGGGGAACGATCGAGGTCAGGCTCGAGAACGACGCCGACCGACGGCTCGCGATTGCGGTGGAAGATTCCGGGATCGGGATCGCCCCGGAGCATCTGCCTCATCTGTTCGACCGGTTCTATCGAACGGACGAGGCGCGGGACCGAGACGGCGGGGGAACGGGCCTGGGCCTTGCGATCGCCAAGCAATTCTTCCTCTCCCACGAAGGAACGATCGAAGCGGAGAGCCGGTTGAATCGCGGGACCCGCTTCATTGTTCGGCTGCCCTATTTAACCGTTCCTTAACCGATCGTCCGCTCAGACGAACCGGAGCCGCGTTCAATCGAGCAATCCGGAAGAAATGCCGGGCCGCTCGATAGGCTACAATGAGGGTAGACGATAAGGCGAAGGAGGAGATTGGAATGGGAAGCAAGATTCAGAGAATCACCCCCAACCTGTGGTTCGACTCTCAGGCGGAAGAGGCCGCCAAGTTCTATACGTCGGTATTCCCGAATTCCGAGATCGGAAGAATCGCCCGTTACGGCAAGGACAACCGCGGCGGTGCCGCCGAAGGATCCGTCATGACCGTGGAGTTCCGGCTGGACGGGCAGCCGTTCGTCGCCTTGAACGGCGGGCCGCACTTTACGTTTAACGAGGCGATCTCCTTCATCGTCCATTGCGACGACCAAGACGAGCTGGACTATTACTGGGAGAAGCTCGCCGAGGGCGGGGACGAGCGGGCCCAGGTGTGCGGCTGGCTGAAGGACAAGTTCGGCGTGTCGTGGCAGATCGTTCCGTCGCGGCTGTCCGAGATGGTCAGCGGCCCCGATCCGGAGCGCTCGGAGAGAGTGATGAAGGCGCTGCTAAGGACGAAGGCCAAGATCGACATTCGCTCGCTGGAGCAGGCATACGAGGGAGAGTAAGGCAAGGAGAAGGGATGACGGCCATCTTCTTCGTTCCGAAGCGCGATAAATCCGAAGCTTAGAACGGCAAAAACCACGGGCTAGCGCCCGTGGTTTTGTTCACATTATAGAATTTATCCTGAATTTCGAAAG
>NZ_JACJVR010000090.1 GCF_014212175.1 Cohnella xylanilytica
TCTGGGCACGCCGTAGAAAAAGAGCCCGCAGCCCCGGCCTCCGGCCGCGGAATGCGAGCTCTTGCTCGGATCGCCGGGGTATCGTTCGCCTTCCCGCGGACCATCCGGCGCCTTCGCTCCCTCTTCAACCTTCCGTTCGACATCCGTTCTTACTCGCGGTCGATAAAGCCCGGGTAGATTCCGACGCCGACTCCCGCGCACAGCGCCGCGCCGCGCGACGCCTCCTCCCGATCCTCGGGAACCTCCAGCGGCAGGCCGAACCGCTTCTCCAGCATTCGGCGCAGAGCGTCGTTGCTCCTCACTCCGTTGCCGGACGCGACGAGCGCGGTCAGCCGGTCTTTGACCGGGGACGGGAACTTGGCGAAGTACCCGTGAAGCTCCTCGGCCATCCCTTCCAGGACGCCGACGATCAGGTGCCGGGCGGTCAGGTTCGCGGGGCCGATGCCGCCGATCGTCCCCAGACGGTGCGGATCCGCCCGGGTGCCGAAGAAGGACGTGTTCACCGTCAGCTTCGAGCCCGGCTCCGGCTCGTCCTCGGCCAGAAGATTCATGGCCGCGTAGATATCGGGAATCGCGGTTCCGGAGAACAAGATGCAGATCTCCCGGAACAGTCGCTCGAGCATCGCGTACGATTTGCCCCCGCTAAGAGAGGCACCCACCAACAAATACCCTCCGCCGGGAAAAGGACGCGTCTCGATCTCCTCGGCTTCCGAATATCGGTCCGCGTAGGCGGAGATTTGCGATCCGGTGCCGACGTTGAGCAGCGCCGAGCTTCGAACGTTCCGAACGGCTCCCAGGAAGCTCGCCTGGTTGTCCCCGATCGCGCTGACGACGGGAATCCCGTCCGGCGTGCGGCCGATGACCGTACCCGACGGAACCTGCTTCGGCAGCAGATCGGGATCGATACCCGCCCGTTGCAGGGCGGCCAGGTCGAAGCCGAGCTTCCGGAGGTCGTACAGGCCCAAGCCGGCCGCGTTCGTCGGATCCGTCGCGGGCCTCGCGAGCCCGGCCAATCTCATCGCGACGTAATCCGGGATCGTGCACAGAGCCGCCGCCCGCTCCGGGACTAGGCCATGCTGCTGCTGATAATAATGCGTCGCCATGCCGAAGCCGGCCGCGACCGGATACCCGGTCAACCGCCGAAGCCGATCGACGTACGAGACGCCGTCTTCGCCCGGCAATCCGCCGCGCCGATCCTGCCACGTATACAGCGGGGAGACGGGGGCTCCGGCCTCGTCTACATAGAGGATGCCGTGCATCTGCCCGGTGACGCCGATTCCGCTCACGTACCCCGCCTCGGCTCGAAGCTTGCCGACGATGCGCAGCGCGAGATCCCAAATGACGGAAGCGTCCTGGGTAAATTCCCATGTCTCCGAAGAAGGCAAACCTGCGGTATTCTCCTTCGTAATCGATTTCACGATTCGTCCGTTCGCGGCGTCCAGCAACACCCCGCATATCGACGTCGTTCCGATGTCTACTCCGATTAAGATGAACGCCACCTCCCGCACGGCACGAAGCCGCCGATCTGTGCCAAGGCGCGAGCCGCCTGCCCGGCATGTCAGATCAAAGGTTAGACGATCTCCGCGATCGTTGTCAACGGATACGATCGTGCGATCGAATTTCGTTCGCTTCGTGATCTCCTTGTTCATATTAAAGAGGAGCTGCCGCGGCAACTCCTCCCAAGCTATCGAGATCGTCTCATCCGTTCCCTCGTTCTGCGTCATCCTTCGACCTTATGCGTTCTCTTGCCTTCCGCACCCACCTATTGGTTCGTCAATCGGAGCACGTCGATCAGCCGGACCTTCTGCTGCGTCTGTTCGTGGAACAAATAGTCCCCCTCGGCCCGGTCGACGAACAGCACGCCGTCCAGGTGGTCGAGCTCGTGCTGGATGCAGCGGGCCAAGTAGCCTTCCCCTTCCAGCTCGAACGGCTCTCCCTTTCGGTTGAAGGCGCGGAGCTTCACGAATTGGGCGCGCTTCACGAAGCCCGCGAAGCCGGGATACGACAAGCAGGCTTCCGTCCCCGTCTGCTCCCCGCCGCTCTCCACAATCTCCGGATTGATCAGCTCGATAAGCCCGTCCCCGCAATCCATGACGACGGCTCTGCGCAGGATGCCGATCTGCGGCGCGGCCAGCCCGGCGCGGCCCTCTTCCGCGTACAGCGTGTCTCTCAAATCGTCCATCAGCTTCTCCGTCCGCGGCCCGTATTCCGTCACGGGCCTGGCCTTCTTCCTTAAGATCGGGTCGCCGAAAGGCAATATCGTTCTCGAAGCCATCGCGCGTTCGTCTCCTTCTTCTGTTCGTTAAGCTCCTTGGGTCCCGGGCGGGGTATGCCGCCATAGATCGCCGGGCGTGCATTCCAGCGCCGTGCACAGCGCGTCGAGCGTCTCGGCCTTCATCTGCTTCGGCTGCCCCCGGAGCAGGGCGCTAATGGAAGGGGCGGACAGCTCGTAGCCGGCCTTCTCCTTCAACAGGCGCGCCAGCGCGGCTCCCGTCCAAATCCCCTTCTCGGCCATGATCTGCCTGAGCATCCACACCAGCATGTCGACCCTCCATTTTAGGCAGTACCTAACTTATTTAAGATGCACCTAATATACCAGAATCGCCGGCCAAAGAAAACAAGCGAAGCCGAAGGCGGGCCTCGCTTGCTCGAAGCGACTCGCTTGCATGGTCTTGCCGCGTGAATGAATTCAAGCCCGACGTTCCCCCAAGGGATCCGTCTCGTCTCTACTCGTTCAAAGCCAGGCGGAAGCTCTTGATCAGCGTCTCCCCGAGACGGATGTCCTTATCCTCGGCGCGCCGGAAGCCGTGCCGTTCGTAGAGCCGGATGGCGGCATCCATAATATCGTTCGTGTGCAAATAGACCGAGTCCGCTCCCCGCGCCCGCGAGCGGCGGATGCTCTCTTGGAGCAGGAGCGTCGCGACGCCCCGTCCTCGGGCCGCGGGCGAGACGGCGAGATACCGGATAATCGGCGACCGGATCCCGAGCTCCGGATCGTCGTAAGCCGCCTCCGAATCGGCGAACAGCTGGACGCTGCCGACGATCTCTCCCTCCTCCGTCTCGGCCACGATCCGGGCGAACGGATAGCCCTCGTACGCCGAAGCGCGCAGTTCTTCCACGTAGGCCTGCCACCGGCCGGTCGCCGAGATCGGCTCCTCGTACTGGGCGTACGCGCTTACGGTCACGGCCGAGACCGCTTCCCGGTCGTTCTCCGTCGCGTCTCTTACGATCAAGTTCAGGCTGCTCAACGGGTCCACTCTCCATCTTTATCCGCGAATTCGCATCGATTCTCTAAGAATTATGTAGAATCAATGTATCACCCTTCAAAGCCCGACGTCAATCCGCCCATTCGGTCATCGTCGACGGAGCCGTCGGGGAGAATCGAAGCGAATCGTAGCGGATCCCGCCGCTTCACGTGAAACAAATCATCGCTTCTATACGCGTTAGAGCCCTATCCCCTCGACTCAGGGATAGGGCCTCATCGGGTGCGCGGCGGTTCAGAAAGCGAGCGACAAGTAACTCAAAGCCCCCATCTCGTAGCTGCGGTGGATCTCCTTGACCTCCGAAGCCGGATCGCCGCTGCCAAAGGCGATGTAGAGCGGAACGAAATGCTCCGGCCGGGGAACGGCGACGCGGGCGTTCGGAGCCAGCTCCTCATAGCGGAACAGGGCGTCCAGATCGCGCTTGCCCAGATGCTCCACGAGCCAATCGTCGAAGGCGACGGCCCAGGCGTCCGGCTCCTTCGCGCTCGGATTCATCGTCCGGAAGTTATGGACGGTCGCCCCGCTGCCGATGACGAGAATGTCCTCCCGGCCGAGGCCTCTCAGCGCTTCTCCGATCCGGTACTGCTCCTTCGGCGGCAAGTACGGGTTCACCGACGCCTGAACGACGGGGATATCGGCATCGGGGAACATTCTCGACAAGACGACCCAAGAGCCGTGATCGAGCCCCCGACGGGCGTCGAGCCTCGAAGCGATGCCCTTCTCCCCGAGCATCCGCGCGACCCGCTCCGCCAGCGGAACCGAGCCCGGAGCGGGGTAGCGGACCTCGTACAGCTCGCCGGGGAAGCCGCCGAAGTCGTAGATCGTGTCGTACGCGCCTTCGATCGCCGAGATCGCCGTCGTCTCGCTCTCCCAGTGAGCGGTGAAAAGGACGATGGCCTTCGGCTTGACCGTCTTGCCGTATTCGGTGAGGAACCGGGCGCATTCGTTGTCGTCGATCGCCATCAGGGGCGAACCGTGGCCGATAAAAATAGGCGATATCATCAGCGTCTCTCCTTAGTTATCCGAAATTAACTTACTAATAATAACTAACTATATATTATGCCATTCATTCGGTCAACCCATTATCCCCTCCCATCAGGCACGTTGCTCCGTCCCCCTCGGAACACTCGTTGTCATCGAACGAACGAATAGCCGCCCCCAAGGTCTTAAACCTTGCGAGACGGCTATCGATAGAATCGGCTTCACCCAGCGGAACCAGCGCCCTGCAGCATCGGGTTCGGTCTGTAAAGCGGCTTGCCGGGACGCTCTAACCCGACAATGTCGGATTACAGTCCCCCAGGCGGCTCGCCGGGACGATCGAACCCGACGATATCGGGACCGGACTCGGCATTTACGCTCAATCCCGATCAAATATGGCTAGACCGGAACCTTGTCCCTTACGAGACCTTCACCGTGAACGGAACGACGAACGTCTTGCCGTTTCGCTGGAATTGCCCCCATATTTTATAGACGCCGCTCTCCGGGAACTCCGTCATGAATTCGGCGACGGGCCCCTTCGCGTCTTCGTCCATCGGATGCACGTGCAGGTACTTCTCGGTGTCCGCGCTCAATATGACGACGTGCCCGACGGCCCCGAGGTAAGGCTCGAGATCGTCGATCGGCTCTCCGGAGGAAGCGTCCGACAGCTTGAACGTCAGCATCGCTTCCTTGTTGGCCTTCAGCGGATCGACCGTCAGCTCGACCCGGTAACCGTCCGCGGTTCTGTCCAGCTTCTCGTCCGGCTCGATGGCCTGCTTCTCGGCGGAAGCGCCCGCCACTTCGATCCATTCGGTATTCGTCGTCGCGGAGCCGCCGGACGGAATATAGTCGGCGATCAGCTTGTAACGGCCCGCCCGGGGGAACTTCGTCCTGACCTTGAATTCCCCGCTTCCCTCGTATTCCGGGTGCAGATGGTCGAAGTACGACAGGTCCTCGCTCACCGCGATCAGATGCATCTTCTTCTCGTGGTTGATGTCGAAGCTCTCGACCTTGTCGCCCGCGGCGGTTTCAACCCGGATCGTAACGGTCGTCTCCTCGTTCGGCTGCGGCTCGTCCGCGGACAGCGTCCACTTGGCGACGGTGGAGACGGCCTCCGCCGCCCCGCCGTGACCGGACGTTCCGTCATGGCCGGATTCTCCGTGCTGGCCGGATTCCCCATGCTGCCCGGATTCCCCATGCTGCCCGGATTCTCCGTCATGGCTCGATTCTCCGTTATGACCGGCCTGCCCGCCGGATCGCTCCGGCTCCGCGGACGCATCCGGGCCGTCGCCATGATGGCTCGTCGCCGTCTGCTTGCCGTCGCTAGAGCCCATGTCCATCCCTTCATGACCTCCCGTCGAAGCCGGAGCGGAAGAGCAAGCCGTCGCCGAGGCGAACGCCGCCGCCAAGAGCAGCGCTAGCGATATTCTTTTCAACCTCATCGTCCCCTTCGCATCCGGCCTTCCCGTCTTAACCGGCATTCTCCGCGCTTCGGTCGTTCTGCGCCTATCCGTCATCCCCGTCATCCCACTCATGCCCGGCCTCCTTGCGAGAACCCTCTCGCCCGCTGCAGCCTCAGCGCGTTCAGCACGACCGACACCGAGCTCAGCGCCATCGCCGCGCCGGCGAGCCAAGGGGCGAGCAGGCCGCTGGCCGCGATCGGGATGCCGACGACGTTGTAGGCGAGCGCCCAGAACAGGTTCTGGCGGATGTTGCGCATCGTCTTCTTGCTCATGGCGATCGCGTCGGCGATGCCGTTCAAGTCGCCGCGCATCAGCGTCACGTCGGCCGCCTCCATCGCCACGTCGGTTCCCGTGCCGATCGCCATGCCGATGTCGGCCGTCGCCAGCGCCGGAGCGTCGTTGATGCCGTCGCCGACCATGGCGACCTTGCGCCCCGCATCCTGCAGCTTGCGCACTTCCGCGGCCTTGCCTTCCGGCAGAACCTCCGCCAGCACCTCGTCGATTCCGGCCTGCCGGGCGATCGCCTTCGCGGTCCGCTCGTTGTCGCCGGTCATCATGACGACCCGCAGCCCGAGGCCCTTCAGCGTCTCGACGGCTTGCCTCGACGTCTCCTTGATCGTGTCGGCCACGGCCACCGATGCCGCATAAACCTCGTCGACCGCGACGAGCATGACGGTCTTGCCTTCTTCCTCCAGACGGCTCATCGCGTCGAGCGCTTCTTGGCGCACGTTCACGCCGCTCTCCCGCATCAACTTGCGGGTGCCGATCAACAGGCGATGCCCTTCGACTTCCGCCGACACGCCGTGCCCCGGGATCGCCTCGAACGAATCCGCTTCGGGGATCGCCGCCTCGCCGCCTTCCCGAATGCCGCGAACGATCGCTTCCGCCAGCGGATGCTCGGAACGGCGTTCCGCCGCTCCGATCCAGCCGAGCAGACGCTCCCGCGGCCACGCTTCCTCCGCGATGACGTCCGTCAGCTCCGGCGTCCCCTTCGTTACCGTACCGGTCTTATCGAGCACGATCGTATCGACCGCATGCGTCGCTTCCAGATGCTCGCCGCCTTTGAACAGCACGCCGAGCTCGGCCGAGCGGCCCGAACCGGCCATGATCGACGTCGGAGTCGCCAAGCCCAGCGCGCAAGGGCAAGCGATGACGAGCACCGCGATCGCCGCTTCCAGAGCGGAAGAGAAGCTGCCGGAATCGACCGCGAAGAACCAGACGAGGAACGTCGCGATGGCGATGCCGACGACGATCGGCACGAAGATGCCGGAGATGCGGTCCGCCACCCGCTGGATCGGGGCTTTGGAGCCCTGCGCCTGCTCGACGACGCGAATGATCTGGGACAGCGCCGTCTCCTTGCCGATGCGGGTCGCGCGGATTTTGAGCATGCCGTTCTTGTTCACCGTCGCGCCGTAGACGGCGTCGCCGGCCCGCTTGTCGACCGGAAGGCTCTCGCCGGTCAGCATCGATTCGTCGACGGCCGACTGGCCGTCGACGACTTCGCCGTCGACCGGCACCTTCTCGCCCGGCTTGACGATGCAGACGTCGCCGACGGCGACCTCTTCCACCGGCACGCGAACTTCCTGACCGTCGCGCACGACGAGAGCGGTCTTCGCCTGCAGCTTCATCAGCGAGCGGATCGCTTCGGACGAGCGTCCCTTGGCCATCGCCTCGAACAGCTTGCCGAGCAGGATCAGGGTGATGAGCACCGAGCTCGTCTCGTAGTACATGTCGACCCGATGATGAGCCGGCATGCCGATCGACTCGATCGTCAGATAGAGACTGTAGAAGTAAGCCGCCGAAGTGCCGAGCGCGACGAGAACGTCCATGTTGGCGCTGCCGTTGCGCAGCGCCTTGTAGGCGCCGACGTAGAAGTGCCGGCCGATGACGAACTGCACCGGAGTGGCCAGGACGAGCTGGAACCAAGGATTCATGAACAGCTCCGGCACCCAGATCCACGATGTGAACGAGAAGTGCCCGACCATCGCCCACAGAAGAGGCAGCGACAGGATGGCGGATACGATCAGCTTGCGGCTGTGGCGAACGATATCCTTCCGGCGACGTTCCGCCGGATCGGCCGCCTCCTCGGTCTTGCGCGCGGCCCGGTAGCCGAGCTGCTCGACCTTGCGGATCAGGTCCGGCACCGTCGCCGCCCCTTCCGGAGCGAGCTCGACGTGGGCCGTCTCCAGCGCCAGGTTGACCGTCGCCTTGCCGACGCCCGGCACCTTGTTCAATCCCTTCTCGATGCGGTTCGCGCAAGCCGCGCAGGTCATGCCGCCGATCTCCAGGTCGACGCTTTGGAGCCTCGTTTGCGTTGTCGTACTCATGGGCTTCACCTTCCGTTTAGTCTGCTATCGGATACCCCGGTAGGGTATGTTAAAGGGTAAAAAGAGGAGCCGCCGCCGGCGGCTCCGGTCGTTGGCGATCGCCCAGCTTCAGGCGACGTCGTACCCTTGATCCTCGATCGCTTCCTTGATCGCGTCGAGGCTGATCTTCGCTTCGTCGTATTCGATCGCCACGGAGCCCGCGGCCAGATCGACCTTCGCCTTCGCGCCCAGCTTGCCGACGGCTCCTTCGACCGAGTTCACGCAGTGTCCGCACGACATTCCATCGACCTTCAACGTTATGTTCTGCATAGGTAAGCCCTCCTATGAATCATTTCATTAATTTGTTGACGGTGACCAGAAGTTCGTCGATGACTTCGTTCTCGCCCGCCTGAATGCGTTCGATGATGCAGCTCTTCATATGGCCTTCGAGCAGCAGCCTGCCGACGCTGTTCAGGGCCGATTGCGCGGCGGCAATCTGATTCAGTACGTCGTCGCAGTAGGTGTCCTTCTCGATCAGGCCTTTGATACCGCGGATTTGGCCTTCGATCCGGTTCAGCCTCGACAACAGATTCGCCTTCATCTTATCCGAGTGATGACTCTTCCTCTCCGAGCCGCCTGCAGGACAGCTCTCCGGATGGTCAAACTCGCGAGCGTTAGAATGTTCCATGCTTCGGTCACCTCACGAACTCATCATAATATACCCCCATAGGGTATGTCAAGCGGTGTTCTTCGCAAAAAATAGATTTCTTTATTCGGCCTTCGAAACGGCGGCCGACGGCACTATCCTTCGCGGAGATCGCCTTTCTTAATCCCTCTCGTAGATCGAACCCGAACGGCTCGCGAAAAACTCGGCGTACACCTTCTCCGCGTACGCGTCGGTCATGCCCGCGATATAGTCGGCCGCCAGCCGCTCCCACGGCCATCGATCCTTCTGCCGCTCGTAGCTCTCGAGCCAGTCCGGCGGAATGATGAGCCGCCCGGTCTCGTATTCCTTGAAGCTGTCCCACAGCCGCCGGATCATGACTTCGCTTCGCTTGTGAAGCCGCTGCACGCGGAAATCCTTGATCAGCGTCACCCAAGCCAGCTTCTTCAGAATCTCCATCGTCCGCAGCAGCTCCAGATCCTCCGCGCCGTCTCGAACGAACGTGACTCTTTTCCACCCGGTATCCGGATCGTCGATAATGCCTACGTGGCTCGCGAACTTGCGCACCCAGCGCGCCTTCATCTCCCGTCTCGTCCGGGACGGCTCGCGGCCGCATTCCTCGAAGAGCGCCTCCCACTGCCGCGCGAAGTCGCTCAGCACCTGCCGGACCATCTCCGGCATGTCCACGCGGTCCCAATTCATGCTGTCGTTGCCTTGATCGTCCACGATCTCCTGGATGACGTTCGCGACGAGCCGATCGTCCTCGAACAGGCTGCGGCTGATCTGAATCTTGCCCGCCCGGATGCCGTCCTCGAGATCGTGCGTCGAATAGGCGATGTCGTCGCACAAGTCCATGAGCTGCGCTTCGAGCGTCGCGACGCCTTCCGGCATTCCCCATAGGCCGCGCAAATAATGAATGCCTTCCCACTCTCGGGCGAACACGCCCTTAAGCCGTCCCGGCTCGTCGATGCAGAACGGGTATTTGTTGATCGCGAGCAGCACCGCCGCCGTCAGGTCGAGGCCGCTGTCGCTGCCCGCCCGCTTCTCGAGGAACATCAGGATCCGGAAGTTCTGGGCGTTGCCCTCGTACTTCATCCCGAACCCTTCCGTCAGCACGTCGTTCAGCACTTCTTCGCCCTTGTGCCCGAACGGGGGATGCCCGAGATCGTGCGCCAGCGCGGCGACCTCCACGACCTCCGGATCGATCATCAAGCCCGGATGCTCCTTCGCCGCCAGGAACGGGTAGCTCTTGCCGAGGCGGCGGGCTACCTCGCGCGCGATCTGCGACACCTCCAGCGAATGGGTCAGCCTCGTCCGGTAATAGTCGCCCGAACCCGCGCCGAACACCTGCGACTTGCCCTGCAGCCGTCGGAACGCGGGGGATTGGATCAGCCTCGCGTAGTCCTTCTCGTATTCGTCCCGGTCTTCTCCCGAGTGGATGTTCTCCGTGTCGAACAATCTATGCTTGCGTACGTTCATAGCCGGTCACCTCGTCTGTCTCTATTTACGTCATTGTATTTGTTTTCGACCGATTGCGCCAGCGCTTGCCCGCACAAAAAAAGAAAAAACCGTCATAAAAGCTGACGGTTCGTGTAAGGCGAATGGAGCTTATGGCGGAATTGCCTCTCATGAGAACCAGTCCGAAGCGTGCCGGACGGCGACGGACGCCGCCACGAGCAGGAACACGAACGCCGGCGCCCATTGCGAGAAGGGATCCTTCGCCCGACGGTGCACGCCCAAGGCCCCGACCATCAGCGCCGCCAGCCCGAGGCCGGCCAATACCGCGAGAACCGGAACCCAGATGCCGGCCAGCATGCCGATTCCTCCCAGAACTTCGGCGCCTCCCACAAGGAGGCGAACGTTCGGGGAGAACCCCCACTTCCTGAAGTTGTTCGCATGCATCCTCGCTCCGGCCAGCTTCGCGATCCCGCTCATCAGAAACGCGATTCCGAGCATCGCCTGCAGAACGTATATGGCCATGTCCTCATCCCCCTTCGCGCGTTCGCGTCCGACAATCGACCATCTATGTCAGGTAATCATTCATCGGACGGGAACTTTGCCGCATAGGCGAATTATAGGTCACAACCAGACAAGCTGGCAAGCCTCCGGACGGAGAAAATTCGGGAAAAGCTCACAAATACTTCGTCAGAATCCCTTCGACGTGTCTCAGATGCCGCTTCATGCTCTCGGCCGCTCCCGCGGAATCGCGTTCCGCCACGGCGCCGAAGATCGCCTTGTGCTCGGCGAGCAGCCGCTCCGCGACCGACCGGTTCGCGTACAGCTCGACCCGCCGCACTTCGCGGATCGCCTGCTCCATCGGCGTCATGATCGAATCGAACAGCCGGGCCATCATCTTGTTGCGCGTCGCGGCGACGAGGGCGAGATGGAAGGCGATGTCGGTCCGCTCCCCTTCGAGGTCGTCGCCGACGGCGGCTTCCATCTCGCGGACGATGGCGGCGAGCGACGCCACGTCCTCGTCCGTGCGCTTCTCCGCCGCCAGCGTCGCGATCGACACCTCGAGCGACTGCCGCACTTCGATCAGCTCGAGCAGCGTCTCCCGGTTCATCCGCAGCGACTCCAGCTCCGGCAGCCCGGCGGGATCCGGCGCCAGGCTGTCGCGGATGACGGTGCAGCCGCCGCCCTGGCGGATCTCGATAAGCCCCATCGCCTTCAAGGCGCTGAGCGCTTCGCGGGTTGTCGAGCGGCCGACGCCGAACCGCTCCGACATCGTCTTCGTCGACGGCAGCTTGTCGCCGATCTTCAGCTTGCCTTCGAGGATCTGGCGCTTCAGCTGCTCGGTGATCTCCTCGTAATGGTTCCGCTTCGTAAGAGGGGTGACTTCCATTCGCTCCCATCCGCTCCTTCTCTCTATATCCGACGTTCCCTTATCCGACGAGCAGCGCGTAGACGACGCCCGGACCGTGCACGCCGATCGTCAGGTCGTTCTCGATGTCCGACGAACGGCTCGGCCCGGAGATGAAGTGAATGCCGGCCGGCAGGTTCTCGCGCCCGGCGCGGTCGAATTCGACGAGCACCTCGCCCAGGCGCGTGCGAAGCCGATCGACCGGGATCACGATCATGAGCACGGTCGGCAGCAGCGACACCGAGCGTCCCTTGTCCTTGGAGGACAGGACGGCGACCGAGCCCGTGTACGCGGCCGCGTAATCGGCCATGACGACGCCGAAGTCGGCCTCCGCCGAGCGCGCCTTCCAATAGGTGTCCGGATCGGTGTTCCAGACGGACACCGCGGCTTCCGGCAGCGCCTCTTCCAGGCCGAGCTCCGCCAGCTCGGCCTCGTTCTGGCGCACGACGTACCGCGCGCCCATCTCCTTCGCCTTGCCCGCGATGAAGTCGCGGACGGCGTTCATGTCGGAGAGGCGGGCGACGTGGCCGCCGACGCTTCTCCAGTTGTCCGAGAAGCGCTCGATCCGCTCCTCCGGCGTCCATTCGAACGCGTTCCAGAAGTCCGGCGCGCCGCGGAACGGATGCTCCGGAGCCTTCGCCAGGCGCGGACGCCCGAGCTTCTTCGCGATGCCGTCCATGAACGACGCCTGCTTGGCGCGGGACTGCTCCTCCATCTTTCTCAACCATTCTTGATGCGTATCAGCCATGATGCCCGCCGCCTCCTTCCCGCTCCCGCTTCTTCAGCGCCGCTTCCATCCGGCCGCGAATCTCGGGGCTCATCTCCTGCAGCCCTTGACGAATCTCCTGGTCCAGCGTCGCGAAGCGCTGGCGGAACGTCGACTTCGGCAGGCTCGGCAGGACGCGGTAGCTGTTCCAGCCCTTGAGCGGACCGATCTTCGCGCGGATGCCGCCGTCCCGGACGACGAGCTTCTGACCGATCTGCCCCATCTTGAGCGCCGCGCGGAACCGCTTCGCGTTGCCCATGAGAACGGCGAAGCCCTTCATGCCGGCGCCTTCCAGCTTGTTGCCGTGCCCCTTCTCCACCTTGCGGCGGCGAAGGTAGATGAGCATCTCGTGCAGCGGAATCTTCACCGGGCACGCCTCGTAGCAGGCGCCGCACAAGCTCGACGCGTTGGCGATATCGTCCCATTCCGCGACGTTCTTGTTGAGCGCGGGCGTCAGCACGGCGCCGATCGGGCCGCTGTACGTGCCGCCGTACGCATGGCCGCCGATATGGCGGTACACCGGGCAGGCGTTCAGGCAGGCGCCGCAGCGGATGCAGTTGAGCAACTCCTGGAATTCGGGATCCCCGAGCTGCAGCGATCGGCCGTTGTCGACGATGATGATGTGCATCTCGTCCGGGCCGTCGGCGTCCGCTTCGCGGCGCGGGCCCGTGATGCCGGACATGTACATCGTCAGCTTCTGGCCGGTCGCGGAACGGGGCAGCAGCGTCGCCATCACTTCCAAGTCCTGAAACGAAGGGATAATGCGCTCCATGCCCATCAAGGTAATTTGCGTTTTCGGAAGGGTCGTCACCATCCGGGCGTTGCCCTCGTTCTCGAACAGCACCATCGAGCCGGTCTCCGCGATCGCGAAGTTGCAGCCGGTCATGCCGATGTCCGCTTCGAGGAAGTTCTCCCGCAGCTTCTTGCGGACGAAGCCCGCGAGCACGGTCGTGTCCGCCTCCAGCTTCTCGCCGGCCACTTCGGACAGCAGGTCCGCGATCTGGTACCGGTTCTTGTGGATGGCGGGGATGACGATATGGGACGGCGTCTCGCCCGCAAGCTGGATGATGTATTCGCCCAGGTCGGTCTCGATCGCTTCGACCCCGATGCCTTCGAGGGCATGGTTCAAGTGAAGCTCCTCGGACACCATCGACTTCGACTTCACGACGGTCTTCGCCTGCTTGTTCTTGGCGATCTCGAGGGCGATGCGCACCGCGTCGGCCCCCGTGTCGGCGAAGTGGACGTGAACGCCGTTCGCTCTGGCGTTGTCCACGAACATATTCAGATAATAATCGAGATGGGCGATCGTGTGAAGCCGGATTTGCCGGCCGCGCTCCCGCCACTCGTCCCAGTTGCCGTGCTCGGCCGATGCGTTCTTCTTCCCGTTGCGCAGCCGCTCCGTCGTGAACTTGACCGCCTTGCGCAGGAAGTCGTCGTTCAGCGCCAGCTCCGCTCTCTTCTTGACCGTGTTCGGCATCGTCTTCGCGCTCATGCCAGCTTCGCCCCCTCCGCGAGCAGCTCGGCCAAGTGCATGACCCGAACCGGCTCGCCCCTGAATCTCAGATTGCCCGCGATGTTCATCAGGCACGCCATGTCGAGCCCGACGAGCACCTCGGCTTCGGTCTCCTTCACGTGGTCGACCTTCTCGGACACCATCGCGCCGGAGATGTCGGCCATCTTCACCGCGAACGTGCCGCCGAACCCGCAGCAGTCCTCCGCGAACGGCAGCGGCACGAATTCCAGCCCCTTCACGCGCTTCATCAGCTCCATCGGCTCGTCCTTGACGCCGAGCAGACGGCTGCCGTGGCAGGACGGGTGGTACGTGACCTTATGCGGGAACGAAGCACCGACGTCGGTGACGCCGAGCACGTTCACAAGGAACTGGGTGAATTCGTACGACTTCGCTTGCAGCTTCTTCGCCTTCTCCAGCATGGCCGGATCGTTCTCGAACAGCTTCGGATAATGGTGGATCATGCCCGTGCAGGAGCCGGACGGGGAGATGACGAAGTCGCTGTCTTCAAACGCTTCCAAAATCGTTCTCGCCGAATCCCTAGCCTCTTCCCAGTAGCCGCTGTTGAACGCGGGCTGGCCGCAGCACGTCTGCACCGTCGGGAAGTCGAGCCGGACGCCGTAGCGGGCGAGCAGGCGGACCATCGCCTCGCCGACCCGGGGATAGAACGCGTCGCTTAAGCAAGTAATGAACAAGGAGACCTTCATGACGCACCTCGCAGCTCAAATATAATCTTATTATCAGGTTGTCAGACATGTTTGGCAAGAGGGAATTCCGGATTTCGCGCACAAAAAAACTCCGCCCGAACGGCGGAGCCGGAGGAGTCGGCGGAGTCCCCCCCTTATTTTAAAGGATATCCCTCGCGGCTCGCCGGCGTCGAAGCCTCCCTCCCTCTCTTCGCCGGACTTCGGCTTGCATACCAGTAGGCTCCGCCGACGAATCCCGCGCCGCCGACGATGTTGCCGAGGGTCACCGGAACGAGGTTATGGACGAGGCCCGCGACGGTAACGGTATCCGGGTGCTCGAGCAGCAGCGATAAAGTCAACGTCGTCATGTTGGCGACGCTGTGCTCGAAGCCCGACGACACGAAGGCGAGCAGGCACCAGGCGCACAGGACGATTTTCGCGGTCTCGCTCTTCACGGCGGACAGGCACCAGACGGCGAGACAGACGAGCCAGTTGCACAGAATGCCCCGGACGAACAGCTGGCCGAACGGCAGATGCATCTTCTTCGCCGCCAAGACGAACAGCTGATGGTCGGGACCCGCGGCCGAGAATACCCCCGACAGGTATAGGAGCCAGGCGAAGAGGAGCGCTCCCGCGAAGTTGCCGAGCCAGCACCAGAGCCAGTTGCGGCCCGCGTCCCCCCACGTGATCCGGCCGCCCATGGCGCCGAGCGCGAACGTCAGGTTGTTGCCCGTGAACAGCTCGGCTCCGGCGAAGACGATGAGCAGCAGCGCGATGCCGAATACGAGCCCCATGACAAGCGTGGTGTACGGGGAATGGGCGGCGTAGAGCGGCGCGGAGACGGAGAACATAAGCGCGACCCCCATCCCGACGTAAGCGCCGGCCATCGCGCAGTATACGAAGTAGCGGGGCAGGCTTTGCCCCATGCTTGCTTTTTTGGACGAAGACTTGTTCAGCAGCGCTTCCAGCGGGCCGCTCTCTTCCATCGCGTTCGCGCCTCGGTTAAAATCCATAACCGTTCGATTGATCCGCGAACGCTTCGAGGATCTCCTCTTCCTCCTTGAAGTGGTTGCGCAGCAGCGCGTACGCTTGAAGCAGATACGAAGCGAGCCGCACCGCCCCTTCGTGATCGAGCGGCCGGGGAGTCTGCGCGACCTGAACGAGGAACGCGTCGATGTAATGCTCCGCCATCTCGTGCTCCTGCTCCATGAGCGTGAACACGTCCATGTCGTTGCCGAAGTACCAGACCGCGAGCGGGAACAGCTCGTTCTCCTCCCATTCCGAATGGTCGGCCAAGCTCTTCTTGTAAGCTTGTACGGTGCGAATGAGAACGTCCAATTTATCGGAGATCAGACGCGGGTCGTTCTCGCCCCGGACGGCGCAGGCTTCGCGGTACAGCCTCTTCAGCCCTTCCTGCAATCCGGCGTGCTCCTTCTTGACTCTGGCGAGGGCATCGCATAGGCGTTCCGACAGTTGAATGCCTTCGGGGGCGGTCAGCGGCAGTTCCGGCTCGTGAGTTTTCATGGGAATCCCTCCAATGGCGAAGCTCTTAAGATGGCTTCAGTATAGCTCCTTGGATGGGATATGTATGTGAAAACAATCACATGATTCGAATAGATCCGACATTATCGAATTTGACGGAGAGGAATGTCCAAGTCGATCTTGATCTCTTCTTCTCCGACCGAGAGAATCGCTTGCGCGTAGAGAACTTTATCTTTTCGCCGTATATCCAGAATTCGGTCCTTCTCGTAACTGTACGCCTCGTTCGGGCCCAATTGCCCTCGGATCCCGACGAAGCTTCGAACGAATTCCGGCTCCCGGTCGCGGGGCCTGGCTTCGATGCCGACCAAAGGATCCATGTGGAGAATCTCGATGGGACGGCCGCCCGTATTTACGATTTCCGCGTGCACTTGGATTCGGGATGCTTCTACTCTCTCCGCTTGAACGCGGAGCGTGATGATCCCGGACGAGACTTCCTTGACGAGAGGGGCGTTCTCCTTATCCCGACATCCGGTTGCCAGCATGAGGAACAAGCTTAGAACGGCTAAATACTTCATGACGCGCCCGCCTCTCTCCCGCATAATCCGCTCCCGCGACCTTCCGGACCACCGCCCGCAATCCGCATTATCGGGACCTCCTCCGGAACTAGGCCGTTCATTTGGAGCTTTGTGTATTAAACGAGACGGAGCTGTTAAAAGTTCTCAAATTTTCAAAGGCGATACATGATTTCATGCCTTTCATACGGACGGCCTAGCGCTTAGGGGGTGGAGTCGCGCGAACCGCCGACAGCGAATAAGGCCCTCCGCTCGCCTGCAAGGCGATCGGGGGCCGAATATCGGTTGCCTTCCTCTATGCTTACACCGTCGTGACGGCGATCGATCGATCCGCGAGCTGACGGAGCGTCTCCGGATCGATGCTCCGGTCGGTGACGATCGAATCGACGTCGGCCAGATCGGCGACGTGCGTGAACGCCTGCACGCCGAACTTGCTGGAATCGGCGAGCACGATGACCTGGTCGGCCATGCCGACCATCTTCTGCTTCACGCGCGCCTGAAGCTCGTTCGACTCGCTGATGCCCCGCTCCAGATGGACGCCCTTGCACGACAAGAACGCCTTGTCGACGTGGTAGGCGTCCAGCGAGCGCTCGGCCAGCGGGCCGACGAACGACAGCGAACGCTGCGCGAGAATGCCGCCGGTGGAGATGACCTCGATCTTCTCCTTGCCGGCGAGCTCGGTCGCGACCTTGATCGAGTTCGTGAGCACCGTCAGCGGAATGTCCGGCATGCTCGACGCCATGTACCAGGCGGTAGAGCTGGCATCCAGCAGGATGCGGTCCTTCGGCCGGATCAGCTTGACCGCTTCCGCCGCGATGCGCCTCTTCTCTTCCGCGCGGATGATCTCCCGCTCCGTATAGGGGATCTCCGCATGAAGAGGCTGCTGATCCTTGATGCTGACGGCGCCGCCATGCGAGCGGCGAAGGCGCCCGGCCATCTCCAGACGGTCGAGGTCGCGTCGGATCGTCTCCTCCGTCACCTGGCAGAGCTCGCTCAGCTCGGATACCCGAATGCTCCCCCTGTCGTTGACCAGCTGTACGATTTTCTCATAGCGTTCCGCGACCAGCATGGCACCTTCAACCTCTTTCCGTTCCTTCAAAATAGAGTTAGGCTCGCGATAAACCCGCGACGCGAAGGAAGCCGCCGTAGGCGTTCTCCCAAGCTTCGCGCTCCTGAGGCTCGTAGACCGTCACCGGGAACGAGTCGCGAACGACCTTGCGCGCTTCCCAGATGTCGGACAGCTCGCCTTGGGCGATCCATTGCACGACCAGATTGCCGATCGCGCTTCCTTCCGCGGGCCCCGCCCAGACGGGCTTGGCGATCGCGTTGGCCGACCATTGGCAGAGCAGCGCGTTCTGAATGCCGCCGCCGACCATGTGGAGGCCGTTGAAGCGCTGGCCCGAGAGCCGCTCCGTCAACTCTAGCACGTAACGATATTTGAGGGCAAGGCTCTCCAGAATGCAGCGGACGACTTCGCCCGGCTGCTCCGGCGCCTTCTGCCCCGTGCGCTCGCAGTACCGGCGAATCCGGCCGGGCATATCCCCGGGAGGCAGGAACGCGTCGTCGTCCGGATCGATGAAGGCCGCGAAGGCGGGCGCCTCGCCGGCCAGCTTCACCAGCTCGGGGAAGGTGTAGGACTGGCCGGCCCTCTCCCATTCCCGGCGCGTCTCGTTCAGAATCCACAGGCCCATGATGTTCTTGAGCAAGCGGAACGTCCCGTCGACGCCGCCTTCGTTCGTGAAGTTCAGCTCGCGCGCCAGGTCGCCGAGCACCGGCTGCCGGACCTCCGTCCCCATAAGCGACCACGTTCCGCAGCTCAAGTACGCGAACGAGCGGTCGAGCGCGGGAACGGCGGCGACGGCCGAGCCGGTGTCGTGCTCGGCGACGGCGTAGACGGGGATCGGGCCGACGCCGAGCTCCTCGATAAGCGACGGCCGCAAGGAGCCGACCTGCGTTCCCGGATGGACGACCGGGGCGAACAGCGTCTCGGATACGCCGATCGCCTGCAGCAGCGTCTTATCCCATTCGTTCAGGACCGGGTTGTACAGCTGGGTCGTCGTCGCGTTCGTGAATTCGTTCGCCATCTCGCTCGTCAGGAAGTAGCGGAGCAGGTCCGGAATCATCAGGAACCGCTGGGCATCGCGAAGCATCGGCGATCTCGCCCGCTTGAGCGCGTACAGCTGGAAAATCGAGTTGAACGCCAGAAACTGGATGCCCGTGCGCGCGAACACGTCCGCCGCCGGAATCTCCTCGAACAGCTTCTCCATCATGCCGTCCGTATGGCGGTCCCGGTAATGATACGGGTTGCCGAGCAGCTCCCCGTTCGTGCCGATGAGCCCGAAGTCGACGGCCCACGAATCGATGGCGAGGCTCTTCACTTCGACTTTTTGATGCTTCGCCTTCAGGAGTCCCTGCTTCAGCTCGTGATAGAGGCGGAGAATGTCCCAATGCAGCCGGTCGCCGACCTGCACCGGGTCGTTGGGGAACCGGTGCAGGTCTTCGGTGACGATCTTGTTGCCCTCGAGGCGGCCGAGCAGCGCCCTTCCGCTGCTCGCCCCGAGATCGTAGGCGAGTACGTTAGCCAAGCGGCATCAACCTCGCTTCAGCAGAACTTCTTGCTCGTAGGCTTTGACGTCGGCGAGCCACTGCTCGCGGACCGGAACGCCCATTTTCTCGCAATAATAGTCCCATACCGCCCCGAACGGATATGTCTTGAACTCTTCGCTGAGCGCGAGACGCGTCGTGTAGTCGCCCGCGAGCTCGGCTTGGCGCAGCGCCTCGGCCGGCTCCAGCATCGCGCGGAGCAGCGCCTTGATCGTGTTGCGGGTGCCGATGACCCAAGCCGCGACGCGGTTGATGCTGGCGTCGAAGAAGTCGAGGCCGATGTGCGTCTTGGCGAGCAGGTCGCCGCGCACGAGCTCGCGGCCGATGTCCAGCAGCTCGTCGTCGAGGATGACGACGTGGTCGCTGTCCCAGCGGACCGGGCGGCTGACGTGCAGCAGGATGCCTTCCGCGAACAGCGAGAGCGAGCTCAGCTTGTTGGAGATGACCTCGGTCGGATGGAAGTGGCCGGCGTCGAGGCAGATCAGCTTGTTGTTCTGGATGCCGTAGCCCATATAGAATTCGTGGGACCCGACCGTGTACGCTTCCGCGCCGAGGCCGAACACCTTGCTCTCGACGGCGTCGAGGTTGTGGGCCGGGTTCAGCGGCTCCGCGAACACTTCGTCGAGCGATTCCTTCAGGCGGCGGCGCGGCGCCAGGCGGTCGGCCGGGATGTCCTTGTAGCCGTCCGGCACCCACACGTTCGTGACGCACGTCTGGCCGAGCTGCTCGCCGAAGTAGGCGCCGATGCGGCGGGACGCCTTGCAATGGTCGATCCAGAAGCGGCGGATGTCCGCGTCCGGATGGCTGAGCGTGAAGCCGTCGCTCGACTTCTCGTGCGAGAAGCAGGTCGGGTTGAAGTCGAGGCCGAGGCCCTGCTCCTTGGCCCAGTCGACCCACTTCGCGAAGTGGCGAGGCTCCAGCGCGTCAAGATCGACCTTCTCCTCCGTGTCGGCATAGATCGCGTGGAGATTGACTTTGTGCTTGCCGGGAATGAGTGAGAACGCTTTCTCGAGATCGGCGCGCAATTCCTCCGGCGTGCGGGCCGCTCCGGGGTAGTTGCCGGTGACGGCGATGCCGCCGGTCAGATCCTGGTCGCGGTTCAGGAAGCCGCGGACGTCGTCTCCTTGCCAGCAGTGCATGGAAATTTTGATTTGCGCCAGTCGTTCCAGCACTTGATCGACGTCGATGCCGTGCTTGGCGTACAGTTCCTTCGCTTCGTTGTAGCTGCGCTCAATCGCGGAAGTCATGAGGCTGCCCCTCCTCCGTTTATTTGACCGGGTAGGCGACGACCGACATCAAGGCGTTCTCGGCCTGGGTCGCGTCCAGTCGGCTGTATTGGACGAAAATCGGAATATCGCTGCGCACCTCGATCGCGTAGGGAACGCCGACCGGAATCGACGTCCCCTCCTTGGCGAGGGATGAGGTGCGAATATGCTTGGTGCGCCTGGGCGGGACGACGACGAGGATGTCCTCGATCGGCTCCCGGTCTTCGAAGTAGATCGTGAAGTTCAGCAGCGCTTCCTCGGACGACACGTTCAGCACGCAGACCGACTCGTGGCTCTCGAGGGAGCCCGCGCTCGTCGGCGGAATGTAGCCGTCCGGTATGATCCAATTCTTCTCTCCTCTGGCGAGGTGCATGGATTCGCCCTCCTCTAATGGATTAGCGGGTGAACGCGGCCGGAACGCCGCCGTCGATCGTCAGCATGCAGCCCGTCGTCTTGGCCGCCTTGGACGAGGCGAAGAACGCGACGCCTTCCGCGATGTCCTTCGGATAGATGTTGACGAGCAGCGTCGTGCGCTTGCGGTAGTACTCTTCGAGTTGGTCCGGCTCGATGCCGTAAGCGGCGGCCCGCTCGTTGCGCCAGTTGCTGTTCCAGATGGCGGAGCCTTGCAGGATGGCGTCCGGCAGAATCGTGTTGACGCGGATGCCGAGCTCGCCGCCTTCGGCCGCGATGCAGCGGGCCAGATGCGCTTCGAGCGCCTTCGCCGAGCTGTAGGCGGTGACGTTCTTGCCGGCGTAGACGGAGTTCTTGGAGCCGATGAACACCATGCTGCCGCCGATCGCCTGCGTCTTCATGACCTTGAACGCTTCGCGCGCCACGAGGAAGTAGCCGGTGCCGAGCACGTTCATGTTCAGGTTCCATTCCTTGAGCGACGTCTCGTCGAACGGGCTGGACGTGGCCAGGCCGGCGTTGTTGACGATGATGTCGACGCCGCCGTAGGTCAGGGCCGTTTGCGCGTAAGCCGCCTTCACCGCTTCTTCGTCGGTTACGTCCATTTTAACGGCGATGGCCCGGTTCTCGCCATACTTGGCGTTGATCTCGGCGGCGACCTTCTCGGCGCCTTCGAGGTTCAGGTCGGCGAGCACGACGTGCGCGCCTTCGGAGACGAGGCGGCGGGCCGTCTCGCTGCCGATGCCGCCGGCGCCGCCCGTAATGAACGCGACCTGGCGGGAGAATTCGGCTTCCGGCGGAGCGAGCGACAGCTTGTAAAGCTCGAGCGGCCAGTATTCGACGTTGTAGGATTCGTTCTCGCTGAGAGAGACGAATTCGCCGAGAGCCGTCGCGCCGCGCATGACGGCGATCGCGCGGTGGTACAGGGCGCCGCTCACCTGCGAGTTGGCCCAGCTCTTGCCGGTGTTGATCATGCCGACGCCGGGGATAAGGATGACGCGCGGAGCGGCTTCGAACATGACGTCCCCTTCGTTTTTGTTGCGCTCGAAGTAGGCTTTGTATTGCTCTTTGTAGGCGGCGATGCCGTCCTTCAGGATCGCCTTCAGGCCTTCGACGTCGTCCGCGTTCGGCGTCCAGTCGACGAACAGCGGCACGACCTTCGTGTGCACGAGGTGGTCCGGGCAAGCGGCGCCGACTTGGGACAGCTTCGGCGAATTCTCGCCACCGACAAACGCGAGCACGTCGTCCTGGTCGTCGAAGGAGAGGATCATCTTCTTGGAGTCGCTGACGGCTCCGCGCACGGTCGGCATGATCTCGGCCGCGATCTTGCGGCGAACGTCGGCCGGCAGGGCCGCATGCTTCGCGCCGCCGAACAGCTTCGCTTCGTCGACGCGGGCTTCGATGTAAGCCTCGGCTTCGGAGATGATCTTGATCGTCTGCGCGTACGCTTCCTCGGATGTCTCGCCCCAGGTGACGAGGCCGTGCTTCTCCATGAGCACGAGCTCGGCCTTCGGGTTGGCGAGCACGCCTTGGGCGATCATCTTGGACAGCGTGAAGCCCGGGCGGACGTACGGCACCCACACGAAGCGGTCGCCGAAGATCTCCTTGGCGAGCTCCTTGCCGTTATGCGCGCAGCAGAGGCTGATGATAGAGTCCGGATGGGTATGGTCGACGTGCTTGAACGGGAGAAAAGCATGCAGAAGCGTCTCGATCGAAGCGCGGGGATGCTTGGCGTCGATCATGCAGTTCGCGAGGTACGCGACCATGTCTTCGTCGGTCATCGCGTCCAGCTCGAACAGCGGGCGGATGTCGTCCATGCGCAGGCCGGTGAAGTTGCCGGCCTTCATCGTCGCGAGGTCGGAGCCGCTCCCCTTCACGTACATCACTTCGACGTCGCGACCGCGGAAGTCCTTGATCACCGTTTTGGCCGACGTATTGCCGCCGCCCCAGTTGCAGACGCGGCGATCCGCGCCGATCAGGTTCGAACGGTAGACGAGTTGATCGAGTCCGCTCTCGTATTGCGATGCTTTCGAAGAGTCCCACAAGCTTTGTACCATGATTTCAGACCTCCGGATGATTGGTTTTGTTTTTGTTTTTGCTTATTTGGATTATAGCATTTTTGTTTTTGTTTGAATATCCGTTTTCAAACAAAAACAAAAATAAATCTCTCCCGTTTTGTCGAAAACGGAAGAGATTTTTTTGTTGCTTCTATTTTGGCGAACGAGCCGGCACTGTCGACAAGACGGGTTTTTCCGCTTGTTGAAGCCTCTCTCGCCTCTGCGATGCCCAACAAGACGGTTTTTTCCGCTTATTGGAGCCTTACTCGACGCTGCGGCGCCCAACAAGACGGTTTTTTCCGCTTGTTGGAGCCTCTCTCGACGCTGCGGCGCCCAACAAGACGGTTTTTTCCGCTTGTTGGAGCCTTACTCGACACTGCGGCGCCTAATTGCTCCCCGTCGTGCCGAACCTTATGGCGGCGGACGGCCCCGGCCTGTCTATGGCAGCCGAAGCCAACAGCCGACAGCTGACGCAAGCGCTGGCGTATTACGCCTTCTTGTTCCGCATCGCCGGCAGAAGCTTCGGACCCTCGCCATCGCCAGAGGCCTCGCCGCTCGCCCACTCCTGGTATTCCGGCGACTCCATGGCGTACAACGCGATCCGCCCTTCGGAGTCGTAGTGCACGCCCCACCCGAACTTCTTCGGCAAAGCCGAAGCGCGCAGGCACGGATGCGGCTTCGAGAACAGCTCGTTCCAGATTTCCTCCCGCCGGCTCTCCCATTCTTCCTCCGGCACGCCCTTATGGCGGATGTGCACCTGATAGAGAAGCTCCTCGTGCGTATAGACGTACGGATTCCGCAACAGCAGCTCGTACTGGATGACGTGTGCCGGCGGAGTCTCTTTATGGGAAGTCGGCACGACGCCGCGTTCGACCGGGCAGTCGGCGGAGACGAGGATCAACGTATCCTTGTAACTCATGGGTTCGAATTCACCGCCGCCCTGACGACCGGGTGGGAGATCAGGTTGCGGTCGCGATAGGCGGCCGTAACGGCGTCGGCATGCTCGCTCAAGATGCCGCCCTGCAGCAGAACCGCGCGGAAGCCGCGTTCGACCGCTCCGTTATACGTCGCGAGAACGCAATACTGGGCCGCGTAACCCGAGACGATGACCAGGTCGGGAGCATGCTCCCGCAGAATGGCTTCCAGATTCGTCTCCCAAAAAGCGTTCGAATGCACCTTCTCGATCTGAAGGTCCGAAGAGGCCGCGACGATCTCCGGAATCTCGGCTAATCTCTCTTCGCCCGCGTCCTTCTCCTCCACGTCCCGGATGCGGATAATCGGATGTCCGGCCTCTCTCAGCATCCCGGCCACGTAATTGATGTGTTCGCACGCGCGATTCACGTCCATCCGATCCCGGTACGGATCGATGAACAGCTTCTGCATGTCGATGATGAGCATGGCCAGCTTCAATACTCTTCCCTCCCTGCGGGGTTGTCCTTCAGCCATTCGACGGCGAAGTCGACGCCGTCCCGCTGCCGGAACAGCTTCGATGCCGCGACGCCGATCCGCCCGTTCGTCACCGGGCGGCCGGGGCTCGCTTCGAACGCCTCGCCGAGCTCGTCGAAGCGGTCCGTGTCGAAGGCGATCTCGCGGTATTTCTTCCATACCCGCACGCCGTTCTCCAGAACCGGAGCCCCCTCCCAAGCCAGCGGCGGGTTCGGAACCCGGTTCTCGGCCAAGTGGAACGACGTGTTGCTGTCGTAGGAGACTCCCAGCAGGAGCACCTTGCCGTCCAGGTCGTAGACGCGGGCGAGCGGCGACCGCTCGCCCAGTCCGAACTCCAGCGAATGGTCCGTGACGATGAACTCGGCGTCCTTCCCCCATGCCGCGAACGACAAGGCGGGATGGTCGCTGCGGAGCACGCCGGCGAACGTCCGGAAGCATTCCGGGATCGCGCCCATCCCCCTCGTCGGCGTCACCTTCGGGTCGAACGCCGGCATCGTCTTCCGGATCGTCTCCCACCACGATTCCGGCACGGGTGGCTTCATCCATTTGGACGGCTCCGAGTAGTCGCCGGTATGAGTCGGCATGACCAGGTTGCCTTGCGGCGTGATCGTCTCCATCAAGGCTTGGACGACCGCGACGGGGCCGCCGCATACCCACCCGATCCGGCTCAGCGAGGAGTGGACGATCAGCGTATCCCCCGCCCGCACTCCGATGGCGCGCAAGTCTTCTGCGAGACTGTCGACGGTGACGACGTTCGAGCTTCTTAATATTGCGCGTTGTTCGTTCATAAGGCGCTCCTCCGCGAATCGATGAAGCTCCTTGACCCGCTTCTATCTGAATTCCAAAGAATAAGGATAATGCAAAATCCGGGGCAAGTCCCGCCCCTCTTGGCGCAGCGCGACCCGAAGCGGATAAACGACCGAAGGCTGTTCCGACCCGAGCCAGGTCCTTCCGACGGACGACAAAATAAACAGCCCTTCCTCGTCTCCGAGCGGAGCGAACGAGACGTCTTCTCTCCGATAGACGTCTACGCCGGCGACGTCTTGGAGATAGGCCGACAGTGCCGGGACGTCGTCCGCCGGCAGACCGATCTCGCTAATGCCGAACACGCTGCCCGGATGGTACGGCTCCGAGCTTCCGCCCGGCAGCGAGTGCCTCGCGATCAGCTCGACGACGTTCCCCGCGGGATCGCCGAAATACACCGATTCCGAATTCCACGATTCCGAATGAACGATCCGGCTTCCCCGGACGAATCGCACCTCGACTCCCTTGGCTTCCAGCCACTCGAGCGCGGTCTCCATCCGGGACGTCGATACGTTAAATGCGAAGTGGTAATACGGATTCGCGACATCCGCCGACCGTTCGAACGTCAGCCGGGAGGCTCCCGCTCGGAAGGATACGCGTTCCTCCGTCTCCGTCGCGACCGACAGTCCGAGCGTATCCATATAAAACCGTTTAATCGGCTCCAGATCGTTAGCGAGCAATGCCGTCTCGAGGATGTTCATGCGACCCTCCCGCTTCAATCGTCGCTTATTCGTCCAGCATGGCGACCGCCCGGACGGGAGAACCGTCGCCTCCCGCGATCCGAAGCGGAAACCCGTAGAACATGAAGTCCTTCCCGAGCGGAATCCGATCGAGCCGGTACAAGTCGGTGTACGTCGGGATGCCTCGGCCGAGGAGCGCCCTCTCCAGCTCCTCCGACAGCTCCCCGCCGACGAACGGAGGGTTAGCCGCCGCGATGCGCTCGAAGCTGTCGGCGCCGACGCTCTCCGCGAAGAACAGGCCGATACCGGACGGCCATTCATCCGACAGACGGACGAGCCGCGACGGTCCGCAGAACCGTTCGGGAGGCAGCTCGTCGAGCGAAGCGGCTCCGGCGTGCATGTGGGAGGGCGCGTCCACGTGAGTGCCGGTGTGGGTGCCGAGAGACAGCCGTCTCAGCTCCCACGAGCGTTCTTCGTGCGTGTGGGCGACCTCGACCGTCACCTCGGGATCTCCCGGGTAGACCGGCATCCCGTTATAGATAGGAAGGGATAAATCGATCCATTTCATTTTCCCCAAAGGCGAATCCTCACACGTCCCTAGTCGAACGAACGGCGGGCCGGCCAAGACTTCTGCAGCTTGCGAATGAGAATGATCTGTCCCGTGTGGTAAGCGTCGTGCAAGATCAGACTGTTCGCCCACAGGCCGGTCGGCGTCTTCGGAATGCGCTTCTCGAAGTCCTTCTTGTCCATATCGGCCAGCCGGTCCCGAATCGCGTGATGGACCTCCTCCAGCCGCGCCAGCGTCTCGTTCCACGAAGCCTCGTCCGCTCCCGCTCCGCCGAACGTGTCGTCGTTGCTGATCCCTTCGGGATATTCGGCTTCTTCCCCGGTCAATCGTTTGAGGAACCGTTCCTTGTAGAAAATGAGGTGATTCACGGTCTGCCAGATCGTATTGATCGGGCCTCCCGTCCGGGGGCGCCAATTCGCCTGCTCCCAGGTTACGCCTTGAAGCGCGTCCTTCAGAGGAGGATACCAGTCCTCCTTGTCGTAGCAGCTCTCCCAACCGTGCTGAATCAGCTCCATCTTGTTCATTAACCCGTCTCCTCTCCCGAATCGGTTGCGACCCTAGATTAGCTGTTCTTCCACGATTATACATCCGCCCGGCCGGAAACGTAAGAGCCGGGGCTCCGCTTGTTTTTTCCGTTGAGTTTGACGGCGTCGCCGAACTATAATGAAGAATGTCGTTCCATACGAAAATCACGGATAGAAAAGGTGTCGATAGATGAGTATTTTGACGGTTACGAATTTAAGCCACGGCTTCGGGGACCGGGCGATCTTCAACGACGTCTCGTTCCGGCTGCTGAAGGGCGAGCACGTCGGGCTGGTCGGCGCCAACGGCGAAGGCAAGTCGACGTTTATGAACATCGTCATGGGCAAGCTGGAGCCGGACGCCGGCAAGATCGAGTGGGCCAAGAAGGTTCGCGTCGGCTATCTGGACCAGCATTCCGTCCTACACAACGGCATGACCATCCGCGACGTCCTGAAGGGCGCTTTTCAATACTTGATCGACGCCGAAGCCGAGATGAACCAGATGTACGATAAAATGGGGGAAGCTTCGCCCGAGGAGCTCGAGCAGCTTCTCGAAGAAGTCGGCACGATTCAGGATCTGCTCAACAACAACGACTTCTACCTGATCGACGCCAAGGTGGAGGAGATCGCGCGCGGCCTCGGTCTCGTCGATATCGGGCTGGACCGCGACGTCAACGACTTGAGCGGCGGCCAGCGGACGAAGGTGCTTCTGGCCAAGCTGCTGCTGGAGAAGCCGGACATACTGCTGCTCGACGAGCCGACCAACTACTTGGACGAGTCGCATATCGAGTGGCTGAAGCGGTATTTGCAAAATTACGAGAACGCCTTTATCCTCATCTCGCACGACATTCCGTTCCTGAACAGCGTCATCAACCTGATTTACCATATGAGCAATCAGCAATTGAACCGGTACGTCGGCGACTACGATTCTTTCGTGCAGCAGCATGAGGCGAAGCAGGCCCAGCTCGAATCCGCCTACAAACGGCAGCAGCAGGAGATCGCCGACCTGAAGGACTTCGTCGCCCGCAACAAAGCCCGCGTCTCCACGCGCAACATGGCGATGTCCCGGCAGAAGAAGCTGGACAGCATGGAGATCATCGAGCTGGCCAAGGAGAAGCCGAAGCCCGAGTTCCGCTTCAAGGAGGCGCGCACGCCGAGCCGGATGATCTTCGAGACGAAGGGGCTCGTCATCGGGTACGACGAACCGCTCAGCCGCCCTCTCGACCTGAAGATGGAGCGCGGCCAGAAGATCGCCCTCGTCGGCGCGAACGGCATCGGCAAGACGACCCTGCTGCGCAGCATCCTGGGCGAGATTCCGGCGCTGTCAGGCTCCGTCGAACGCGGCGACAACCAGGCGATCGGCTACTTCGAGCAGGAGAGCAGCGCCGACAACGAGCTGACCTGCATCGAATCGGTGTGGAACGATTTTCCTGCGTTCACCCAATTCGAAGTGCGCGCCGCGCTCGCCAAGTGCGGGCTGACGACGAAGCACATCGAGAGCCGCATCTCGGTGCTTAGCGGCGGAGAGAAAGCCAAAGTCCGTCTGTGCAAGCTCATCAACCGCGAGACGAACATCCTCGTGCTCGACGAGCCCACCAACCACTTGGACGTCGACGCCAAGGACGAGCTGAAGCGCGCCCTCCAGGCATACAAAGGCTCGATCCTGCTCATCAGCCACGAACCCGAATTTTACCGCGACGTCGCCACCGACGTCTGGAACTGCGAATCGTGGACGACCAAAGTAATCTAAAAAAAGCAATCGAAAAACCGGAGCCGGCATGTATGCCCTCCGGTTTTTTGCACTCCAGCGGCTTCCCAGCCCCTTCCATTCCCTTCCGTCCCCTTCCGCTCCTTTTTGCCCCCTTTCGCTCTTTTTGGCTCCCTTTCGTTCCCTTATCCTCCCTTTCGCCCCGCCTCGCCCCCTCCCACACTCCGCCTGACAATCCGCCCTGCCATTATCCCTCCCCCTCAGTTCCCTATATTGCTCCGTCCAGCCTTGTGCCTCTATCCCATCCGCTCAGGACTGACTGGAAGTGCATATCTCTTTTTGTACAGATGTGCCATTATCCCCTTCACTCAGTTCCGCCTTTTACGCCTCTCACCTCATGCCACTATCCCGTTCGCTCAGGACTGCCTAGAAGTGCATATCTTTTTTTGTACAGATGTACCATTATCCCCTTCATTCAGTTCCGCCTTTTGAGCCTCTCACCCTCGTGCCACTCACTATCCCGTTCGCTCAGGACTGCCCGGAAGTGCATCTCTCTTTTTGTACAGACGTGCCATTAACCCCTTCATTCAGTCCAACAACGTTGAAGAGCCGCCTTCGTTCTTCTGAGATAGTAGTCGCTGAATGGAATTTCCACCTCTCCCCCTCCTTTGTCGCAATCCGTATAGATTAAATGAAAGAGAGCTCCGCAATGGCCAATCCTGAATCAAGGGGATAGCGGCACGAATTGACAGGTATACGAAATGGAAGCTTCGGTCGGGATTCCTGATTCGGGGGGATAATGGCACAGTGGGAGCGATCGGCTTGGCGGCGGCTTCCTGAGCCGGGGGGATAGTGGTGTAACCTAGAGGTAAATAAGGGGTTGCGTACAGCTGCTAAGGAACCTGATTCCATGGGATAATGGGACGCTTTGGCAAAAAAATTTATCGGCTAGAAGTCCCTGAGCCATGGGGATAGAGACCAGATGTTGGTGAATCAGGGGGGAGCCGGGGAAGTCCCTGATCCACGGGGATAAGGGTACAGCTTGGCGATAAGCGATAAGAGAATGCAGAAGCAGCACCTGATTCGATGGGATAGCGGCACTGAAGGCGACAGTCGAAATAATAAACAGACTGCCCCTGAACCGAGGGGATAGCGGCATTGCAGGCATTCGCCGAATTGAGCGCCGGGACACGCCACTGAGCCGATGGGATAGCGGCACAAGCCGCCGCTGAATAGAAAAGAGCGGCACATGGCCGCTCTTGACGGGGCGCGATTAATAGGGGTCCGCGGCATGGCTCTTCCGTTCGGCCTCCAGCACGGTGCCGCCCGGGTTCTGGATGCCGAGCAGGCCGCCGTCCTCGTTGCCGACGCCCCGAAGTCCTTCCTCCACGCGCGCTCCGTAATCCGGGTCGCATCGCTTGAAGTGCTCCACCATCCTGTCGCGGATCTCGAGACGGCAAGTGGCGAGCGCGCTCACCAGATTGCCGATGAGATCGTCCCGCTCCCACTCCTCCAACAACCGGTAGCGTTCCCCGGCCTGCTTGTAGTCGTTCTTGCGCTCGATCGTCTGCCGCACGATTTTGCCTTCCGCGTAAGGCTCGTGGTCGGGCGCGGTCTTCGGCGCTTCGCGCAGCCCGCCGATCGTGGACGGCTCGTAATTGACGTGCGGATGGGAGCGGTCGACCTTGTACAGCATCTGTCCCCCTTCCTGGTTCGTCGCCACCGGAGTCTTCGGCGCGTTCACCGGAAGCTGTAGATAGTTCGCCCCCACCCGGTAGCGCTGCGTATCGGAATAGGAGAACGTCCGCCCTTGCAGCAGCTTGTCGTCGGAGAAGTCCAGCCCGTCGACCAGGACTCCCGTTCCGAACGCCGCCTGCTCCACTTCGGCGAAGTAGTTGTCGGGATTGCGGTTTAGCGTCATCTTGCCGACCGGAAGGAACGGGAACTGCTCCTCCGGCCACAGCTTGGTCGGATCGAGCGGATCGAAGTCCAGCTCCGGATGGTCGTCGTCGCTCATCCATTGGATGCAGAGCTCCCATTCGGGATAGTCGCCGCGCGCGATCGCTTCGTACAGATCCTGGGTGGCGTGGTTGAAGTTTTTCGCCTGCACTTCCATGGCTTGGGATGCCGTCAAGTTTTTGAGCCCCTGCTTGAGCGGCTGCCAATGATACTTGACGAGCACGGCTTCCCCGTTCGAATTGACCCACTTGTACGTATTGACGCCGGAGCCCTGCATCTGCCGGTAATTGGCCGGAATGCCCCACGGGGAGAACAGGAACGTGACCATGTGGAGCGCTTCCGGCGAATTGGAGACGAAGTCGAAGATTCTCTCCGCGTCCTGAATGTTGGTGACGGGGTCCGGCTTGAAGGCATGGACGAGATCCGGGAACTTCATGGCATCCCGTATGAAAAACACCTTCAGATTGTTCCCGACCAGGTCCCAGTTCCCGTCCTCCGTATAGAACTTCACCGCGAAGCCCCGCGGGTCCCGCAGCGTCTCGGGGGAGTGAGCGCCATGGATGACCGTCGAAAAGCGAACGAACACCGGAGTCCGCTTCCCCGCCTCCTGGAACAGCTTCGCCCTCGTGTACTTGGAGACGGGCTCGTCCCCGACTTTGCCGTACGCTTCGAAGACGCCGTATGCGCCGGCCCCCCGGGCATGCACGACCCTCTCGGGCGTGCGCTCCCGATCGAAGTGCGTGATTTTCTCGAGAAAATCGTAATTCTCCAGCGTGGAAGGCCCGCGCGAGCCGACGGTCCGAAGGCTCTGATTGTCCGTGACGGGGTGGCCTTGCCGGTTCGTTAACGTGCTTCCCTTGCCCGTTGCGGAGTCGTCCATCTGTTATTCCTCCCGTTCGTCCGATGCCGCTAGCCCGGACGGATTCGAGAGAATGATTTCCAAGGAAGGGACAACCTATTCCCGTCAGCGGAATTTGTATTTTCGAATCAAATCCATCTTCTGCTGCCACGCCTTCGTGCTCAAGTCGACCGGGTAAGGCTCCGGATTCAGCTTCCGCAGATGCTCGGGCCAGAACAGCTCCAGCTGCTCCCGATGGTACCGGCGTATCCGGTCCAGGTCCGGCAGCTCGTACACCTGCTCCCCGTCCTGGAAGATAGGCTTCAGCATCGGGATCGCCTTATAGTCGTGCACGACCTGATGGATATAGGGGTGCACGGGGTCGAACAGATCGATCGGCTCGCCGTTCGCGACGTCGGTCTCGTCCAGCAGCGTCACGTAATCGGCGATGGCGATGCCGTTCTCTTTGCTGATAATGCGATACACGTCCTTGGCTCCCGGCGTCGACACCTTCTCCGGGTTGCCGGAGATCTTGATGACGGGCTCGCGCTTGCCGTCCCGTTCCCTCTCCACGAGCTTGTATACGCCGCCGAGCGAAGGCTGGTCCGCCGCCGTGATCAGCTGCGTCCCGACGCCCCAGCTGTCGATGCGCGCGCCTTGCGCTTTGAGGTTGAGGATGATGTTCTCGTCAAGATCGTTGGACGCGACGATCTTCACGTACGGGAGCCCGGCTTCGTCGAGCATCTTGCGCGCGGCCTTGGACAAGTACGACAAGTCCCCGCTGTCCAGCCGGATCGCCTTCATCCGATGCCCTCGCGCCTCCATCCGCTTCGCGACTTTGATCGCGTTCGGCACCCCGCTCTTCAGCGTATCGTAGGTGTCCACCAGCAGCGTCACCTGATCGGGCAGCGCCTCCGCGTACTGCTCGAACGCCTCCTCCTCGGTGTCGTACTGCTGCACCCATGCATGCGCATGCGTCCCCGAGGTCGGGATGCCGAACAGCATGCCCGCGCGCAGATTGGACGTCGCGTCGAAGCCGGCGATGTAAGAGGCTCGGGCTCCCCAGACGGCGGCGTCCGCCTCCTGCGCCCTGCGCGTGCCGAATTCGAGCAGCGTCTCGTCCCGCGCCACCTGCCGAATGCGGGCCGCCTTCGTCGCGATCAATGTCTGGTAGTTGATGAAGTTGAGCAGGGCGGTCTCGAGCAGATGCGCTTCGAACGCGCTCGCTTCGATCCGGACGAGCGGCTCGTTCGCGAATACGACGGCGCCTTCCTCCATCGACCAGACGTTGCCGGTGAACCGGAAATGCCGCAGCCGATCCAGAAAAGCCGGGTCGTACCGCTCCTCCTGGCCGGCCAAATACGCGAGGACGTCTTCGTCGAAGCGCAGCTCGCGGACGTATCGAATAAACCGCTCGAGCCCCGCGAAGACCGCGAAGCCGTTGCCGAACGGAAGCTTGCGGAAGTAAGCCTCGAACACGGACTTCTCACCCTCCGTGCCGTTACGCCAGTGGGCGTACATCATGTTGATCTGATACTTGTCCGTATGCAGCGTTAAATTGGCGTAATTCATGCTCGCCCCTCCGTCGAGTTTAGGTATATACGACTAGAAAGTCTGGTAATCCGGTTGCGTTTTTCCATTATGTTACAATACGTATCTGAAATAAAAGGCTATAAAAGACGCATGTATATTAAAGATAAATAATAATTGCGATTTTTGACACGCTCCGCTTGACATGGATACGAATTGTATCATAAATTACTAGTAGCACCATTGCGAACTCATGTACGGGCGAGCCGCTCGTCCCTTGTCATGGCTGAATCCTTCCATTCCACGTTTGCAAGGAGATATGAAAATGAACATGGGAGAACGCCTGCGCGAGCTTAGACTGAAACGCAGCATATCGCAAGAAGAAGTGGCCCGGCACATCGGCATCACCCGCTCCGCTTACAGTCATTACGAAATCAACAACCGACAGCCCGTTTACGAGACCTTGATCAAGCTTGCCGCGTTTTTCGACGTATCCCTGGATTACATTATCGGCGGCAATGCCGGGAATCAATCACCGGATTCGGCCGACGCGACCGATTCCAGGGAGATCATGAGGCTGCTCAAGGACATGAACCAGGAGCAGCGCAAGCAATCGATCGGCCTGCTGCTGGACATGATGAAGCAAGACCAAAGAAGCGAAGGAAGCGGCTAGAGCAAGCTCGTCACGATACTTCCGGGTTCGCGGCGGCGTGAAGCGGCAGCGTAATTATGAAAACGCTGCCGCCCTTCTCCCCGTTCTCCGCCGTCAACCGCCCGTCGTGCATCTCCACGATCTCTTTGGCGATGGACAGCCCGAGTCCGCTCCCTCCCGAGGAAGAATGGCGGGCCTTGTCGTTTTTGTAGAACCGTTCGAAAATGTGCGGCAAATCGTCCGGATGGATGCCGCTCCCCGTATCCGATACCTTCGCTTGAACCGTCCGCCGCCGGGCGTCGACGGCGAACGATAACGCGATGCGTCCGCCCTTCGGCGTATATTTGACCGCGTTGTAGATCAGATTCGCGAACACGCGGTCCATCCGGTGCTCGTCGATCCTTACCGCCCCCCGCCCGAAGTCTTCCCCTTCTCCGTAGCCGACGAACTCGATCCCCTTCTCCTTCAGCTCCGGCTCGTATTCGTCCGTCAGACGCCGAAGCCAATCCGTCAGCCGGACCGTCTCGTACGCCATCGGCGCCCGCCGGGCCTCCAGCATCGACAGCTCGAACAGATCCTGGATAAGCCCGTTCAAGCCTTCGACCTTCGTCAGCATGGACCGGATCGTCGAATCTCGCTGCTTCGGATCGCTGATGACTCCGTCCCGCAGCGCTTCGAGATAGCCCTGAATAAGCGTCATCGGCGTGCGCAGGTCGTGGGAGATGTTGCTGACGAGCTGACGGCGGGATTGCTCCATTCGCTCCAGGCCGATCTTCGACTCCTCGAGCTCGGCGTACGATCGGCGCAGCTCCTCGGTCCTCTCCGCGATTCTCTCCTCGAGACGAAGATTCCATTCCTTCAGCTCCGCCGACATCTGCTCGGCCCGCACGAACGTTCGCGAGAATCGCAGCGAGATCGCGAAGGAGTTGAGCAGGATCAGGAAGAGCAGGCCGAACGACACCAGATCGTAGGAACGCCACCAACCGTTGTAGAAAAAGATGTCGTTCACGATCGTCGCCACGAGTCCCGCGACGCCGACCAAGGCGAGCCGCGCGCCTTCCCGCTTCCGGTACCAGGCGGCCATCAGTCCGGCCAGCGTCCTCGCGCTCAGTATCAAGACGTAGGCTTGATAAAAGGCGATGTGCGAGCTGACGTGAAGAACCGGGAGCAGCCAGCTGGCGAGAAGAAGAGCCGCTCCTCCGATTCTCGACGCCAGCAGCCAGCCTTTCGCGATCTCGTTCGGGTACATGCGCTGGTAATACGCGAAGCCGAACAGAGCGCTCAAGGCGAACGACGTATATTCCAGCCGCGCTCCCGCCGTCCAGGTCAGCCCGGGGAGCCAGCGGAAGAACATGCCTTCGCCGATGACGCCCATGCGGCAGGCGACGAACAGGCACAGCAGGGCGAAGAACAGATTCGTCGATTCCTTGCGCCTCAGAACGTACAGACCCATATGGTACAGCCCGATCATGATCAGGCAGCCGAACACGATCATCTCCTGCGCTTGCTGGTTGAACTCGAGCTTCTGAATCTGCTCGGCCGTGCCCATAATGAGCTCCGTGCGGATGCCGCCGCGGCGGTGGTCGAAGTTGGAGACGTCCAGCGTAAGCTCGGTCCGGTCCCGGCCGCCGTCGAAATAGACCGTCGCGGGAAGCTGGTACGGCCGGGCCTCCCCCGCTTCCGCGCCCGGCCGTCCGCGGGACAGCGCTCGTTCGCCGTCCACGTATAGGTCGTACGAGGTCGAGATGTTCGGCAGCCGGACGGCGAGCATCGCCTTCTCGGGCTTGTGCAGGATCGTCAGCTTGTACACGCCCCGCCCCTGGTCGCTCAGCTTCACGCCTTCGTCCAGCTCGGCGCCGCCCCAGGTGCGCGGCACCTCCAGCTTGGAGCGTACGGGCGAGTCTTGCCCGTCTCCGCGCCATTCGAACGCCCACTCTCCTTCAAGCGGCAGAACGCCGTTCGCTTCGAACGGGCGGTCCCTCAAGTCGAGAACGCCGTCCTCCGCCCGCGGAAGCGGCTTGCTCTCGGAAGGGGAGCAGCCGGTGAGCGCGACTAGCCCGATCCACGCTATCCATAACGGGATAAGATAGGTTCTTCCCGTTGCCTTGATTATTTTCCCAATCATTCCACTCTCTCCCGATACGATCGCATACCCTCCCAATCGTAAACGCGCATTGATTCCCCGTCAACGCTTTAAGTATAATATGTTAGGTATGTATATCGTAAGGCTTATGGAGGATGAAGAAGTGAGCAGGCCGACTGCCGGAATCCTCGTCGTCGACGACGAACGGGAGATAACGGAACTCATAAGGCTTTACCTGGAGAGGGAAGGCTTCGCCGTACATACTTCGGACAACGGCATCGACGCGATCCGGATCGCCGAGACGGTGTCCCCGGACCTCATCATTCTGGACGTCTCCCTCGGGGGAGCCGACGGAATCGAGGTGTGCCGGACGCTGCGCCAAGGCAGCTGCGCGAACGTCCCCATTCTGTTCCTCAGCTGCAAGAGCGAGGACGCGGACATTATTTACGGGCTGACCGAGGGCGGCGACGATTACGTCACGAAGCCGTTCAGCCCGAGCCAGCTCGTCGCGCGCGTGCAGGCGCACCTGCGGCGCCGGCGGACGAGAGAGCGGCCGCCCGAGGACGAGCAGCCCGTACTGAACTTCTCCGGGCTGGAGATCGACCTCAAGCGACTCGAGGTGCGCCGCGGCGGCGAACCCGTGCCGCTCTCCGTCAAGGAGTTCGAGCTGCTGACGGTGCTCGCCCGCCAGCCCAACCGCGTCTTCCCGCTGGACGAACTGTACCGTCTCGTCTGGCATACGGACAGCATGGGCGACACCCGGACGCTGATGGTTCACGTCAGCAACCTGCGGAAGAAGATCGAGCCCGATCCGGCGAACCCGGTTTTTATCCAGACGGTGCGGGGGTTCGGCTACCGGTTCGCGCCCGATTCGGGATGCGCCCGGGCCGAGGGGTAACGAACTCGCATGACGCCGGCCGAGCCGGTACGATGAAGGAGCAATCGCTTGCAACGACAACGTCTAACGACAGGAAAAGGATGAACGCAGACCCGATGAGAATGGCAACCGACTGGCAAGATTACGAATTGATCGATACGGGCGGCGGAGAGAAGCTCGAGCGCTGGGGGAAGGTCATCCTTCGCCGGCCCGATCCCCAAATCATTTGGCCGTTGACGCGCGAGACCCACGAGTGGAAGAACGCGGACGGCCATTATTTTCGCAGCTCCTCCGGAGGCGGGCAATGGCAGTTCAAGAAGGATTTGCCCGAGCGCTGGACGATCGGCTACGGCCCGCTGAAGTTCCACATCCGCCCCACCAACTTCAAGCATACGGGGCTGTTCCCGGAGCAGGCGGTCAACTGGAGCTGGATGATGGACCGCATCCGCAACGCGGGACGCCCGATCCGAGTCCTGAATTTGTTCGCGTATACGGGAGGCGCCACCGTCGCCGCCGCCTCGGCCGGGGCGGAAGTGTGCCACGTGGACGCCGCCAAGGGCATGGTCCAGTGGGCCAAGGAGAACGCTCAGCTGTCCGGTCTGGATTCGGCGCCGATCCGCTACATCACGGACGACGTGTTCAAGTTCGTTCAGCGGGAGCAGCGCAGAGGCCGCCAGTACGAGGCGATCATCATGGACCCGCCTTCTTACGGCCGCGGTCCGAACGGGGAGATGTGGAAGCTCGAGGAGAACCTGTATCCGTTCCTCGAGAGCTGCCGGACGATTCTGTCCGACAAGCCGCTGTTCGTGCTCGTCAATTCGTACACGACCGGCCTGTCTCCGACGGTGCTTCGCAATCTGCTTCACATGGCCATCGGCCGCAAATTCGGAGGCAAGCTCGATTGCGGGGAGATCGGGCTTCCGATCACCGCGAGCGGCCTGACGCTTCCTTGCGGGATTTACGGACGCTGGGAGAGCGAAGATTAAAGCCGATCGGACGATCGCCGGGGGAGTTGAGGGGATGAAGAGGGAACGGTTCGGAAAAGGGAAACTCGCCTGTTGCCTCCTCCTGGCGGCGGCGCTGACGGCCTGCAGCTTCGACGCTTCGGCGCCTCCCTCGCCGTCTTCGGCCCCCGCCTCCCCTTCTCTTCCCGCGGTCCCGGCTCAGACGACTCCGCCGAATCCGTCGAATCCTTCGACTCCGCAGCCCGAGGCTCCGTCAAGCTCGCCTGCGGCCCCTTCGTCCGGCGGAGGCGAAGCCGCCGAGGGCGGCCGGCCCGCTTCCTTCGAGCCCGGCCTAGAGAAGCCTCCCGTCACGACGGAGGCTTCTCTCGTGGCCGTCGGCGACATCATGGTGCACTCTCCCCAGCTCCCCGCTTATTACGATCCCAAGACGGGCCGCTACGACTTCTCCCCTTGGTTCCGCAAGGTGAAGCCTCTCCTGTCGGAAGGGGATTGGGTCGTCGGCAACCTGGAGACGCCGATCGCGGGAGCCGATCTGAAGTATTCCGGCTATCCGCGCTTCAACGCGCCGCCGGAGCTAGCGGACGCCCTTCGCGGTTCGGGGTTCCAGATCCTGTCCACCGCCAACAACCATACGCTGGATCGAGGCTATATCGGCGCGGCCCGGACCTTGCGCAACCTGCGAGGGGCCGGTCTCGTGCCCGTCGGAACGGCGCTGTCGCGGACGGATTCGCAGCGGCTGGTCATCGAAGAGAGGAACGGCATCAAGCTCGGGTTCCTCGCCTACTCGTACGGGACGAACGGGATTCCGATCCCGAAGGATAAACCGTACGTCATCAATCTGATCGACCGGAAGACGATCGCGGCCGATATCGCGAAGCTGCGCCGCGCCGGCGCAGACGCCGTCGTCGTCTCGCTCCACTTCGGCACCGAATACCAGCGGATGCCGAACGACAGCCAGCGTAGCCTCGCACGCGACATGATCGCCTCCGGGGCCGACCTTATCCTCGGCAGCCACCCCCACGTCGTGCAGCCTTACGAGACCGTCGAGGTCCCCGACGCCGGAGCCCCCGGCGGGTCGCGGCGAGGCTTCGTGATCTACTCGCTCGGCAACTTCATCTCCGGGCAGAAGGACGACTGGAAGGACGTCGGCGTCATCCTGAAGCTTACGCTATCGAAGACGACGGCGGCGGACGGAACGTCGAGGACCGAATGGGGCGACGTGGAGGCGACGCCGACCTGGGTTCATTCGCGGATCGTGAACAAAAAGAAGTATTTTACCGTCCTCCCGCTTCCCGAGACGGTAGCCCGGAAAAACGAGCCGGGTCTCACGGAAGCCGACTACAAGAAGCTTACCGCCCTCTTAAACGGACTCAACCGGCATTTGCGGCATCTATCGGCCGCTCCCGCCGGTTGAGTTTTTTTCTATGACCGCATCATCGTTCTCGCTTAGTCGCATCATTCTTGCGCGGTTGCATCGTTCTTGCACAGTCGCATCGTTCTTGCGCGGTCGCATCGTTCTTGCGCGGTCGCATCGTTCACGCACGGTCGCATCTTGCGAAATAGGCTTGGGTTCACCCCGCTATCTCTCGCGCTTCCGGCTGGGGCGCTTCCGGCTGGGCTATTAGCCGCTGGCCGCTTCCGCGCCCGTCTCCACGGCGGATTCGGCGCGGATCCGCGCCCCGGCCTCGGATGCCCGCTTCTCTCCGTGACTCCCCGATGCGGCTCGCTCGGAGGAGGCGGCGGAAGCTGAGTCTCTCGTTCCCGACACTTTGCCGATCAAGTAAATGAGCAGCTGCCGGTTATGAAGCGACAGCCGTTCCAAGGAGCGGCCGACGATGTCGCTGCGGACCTTCAGCCCTCTCTCCGCTTCCGCTCTGCCTTTGTCCGTCATGCTCACCCAGACGATCCGCCGATCGCTGGCATCCCTCTCCCTCCGGACGAGCCCTCCCCGCTCCATTCGGTCCAGCAGGGTCGTGATGGCCGCGGGAGTCGTCTCCAAGTAAGGAAGCAGATCCGAAGGCTTCATCGGCTCGTGGGCCATCATCAGCTCCAGCACTTGCAGCTGTCCTCCAGTCAAGTTCGGCGCCAGCTCCGCATCCATTTGCGTGTGCCAATCTTTCGTGAGTTTTATCCAGCTTTTCACAAATTCCGCCGCCATCTCCATCATCATCCCCTCCATGTTCCCGAACAGTGCCTTCTCCTTTATTATACCCGTCGGCGGTGTCGAAAGATAGATTAACGAAGTTAATGATTTACGACCTAAATCCTCAGAAGATGGTACGATGCGACAAACGCCGACATATACTAGAGGCAAACGATGGAGAAACGCGTGGAAATTAGAGAGCGCGGTTCGGAGGCGAGCAATCGTGAGCTCCGCGGAAGAGAAGATCAAAATGATCGGCCAGATGGCGAAGGATGCCGGCCTTCTGGAGGACCCGTATTGGCTGGAGCGGCTCGAGGAGCCGGTTCCGCTCTGGGTCGTGCTGGAGATGCTGCTCAAGTGGATCGACCGTACAGATTCCGGCGACGGCCCGTACGATTAACGCGCCCCTTATCCCTTCTGCTCAGGTCATCTAATCTAATAGAAATCTCGTTCCCCCAACTTGTCCCGTTATCCCTCCGGCTCAGGTAGGCATTCATTCCGCTCGGAACAAAGGTGCCATTATCCCCTTGAGTCAGGGCATCTCAGCTAGCGATAAACTCTTCGATGCCATTATCCCATCGGCTCAGGGGATGCATCCGTCTAGCAAGCGACTCAACGGCGCCATTATCCCCTAGAATCAGGATGTTACTATGGCTCCTGTAAAGTGCGATGCCATTATCCCGCTTACTCAGGAGCGCCTCACGGTTTACGCAGCTCGTGATTCTATTATCCCATTGACTCAGAGGCATACCGTATTAGCGAAAAATAATACCTCGCCCGCTGCGTAACCGTTGGCATTCTTTCCCTACCGAGCCGGTGGGATCGACGCCCAAGACTTTGCATGCTAACAGACTGTACACCCCCTGACTCAAGGGGATAATGTCACATGATCGCAGTTTGTAAAATGCATGTACCTGAGTCAAGGGGATAAAGGCACATGATCCTTACTCGCAAGCGGTCTGCCCCTGAATCGCGGGGATAATGGCACCATGCGAATCAAATAAGATGATCGTCCCTGAGCCGGAGGGATAGCGGTTGCGAATCTAACAGGATTACCGTCCCTGAGTCGGAGGGATAATGGCACTGTTGATATAAAAACGAATAGAGCAAAGCGGCCCGATTCCCCTCCTGAGCGATGGGGATATGGGGCCGCTTTCGCGTTAAAGCGAGGCCATTGCACGAATGGACCCTCGCCCCGCTATAAGGTCAATGTCGGCTTGCGGAACGATTCCGTCAGCGGGTCTCCGCGATCGACGGCTAGCACCGACTTGCCGATGGAGCGGCGATCGTCGATCGGCGCATCCTCCGAGTTGAACTCCCCGTATACGCCTCCGGCCGTTACCGCCCCCAACGCTGCGGCTTCCTTGACGTGGTAAGCCGAGACGAGACGGTTGCCGTTCGGTTTGACGCGTTTGCCTTCCTTGAACTCGAACGTCTGGATGCCCTTGCCGCCGCGCCCCTGCTGCGGATAGTCGATCAGCAGCGAGCGCTTGGCATAGCCGAGATCGGTGAGAACGAGAATCTCGCCCTCGTCGCCAGACACCGGGAAGGCCGCGGCGACGCCGTCGCCTTCCTTCAAGGAGATGCCGCGAACGCCTCCGGCCACGCGGCCCTGCAGACTGACCTCGCTCTCCAGGAAGCGAATGCTCATCCCCTGCTCCGTCACGAGCAGGATCTCCTCCGGGGCGTCGCTGCGGTAGACGGAGACGATCTCGTCCCCGTCCGCGACCTTGGCCGCGGAGATGGCGGTGCTCCGGTTCGTCGCGTATTCCGCGAGCAAGGTGCGCTTCACCTGGCCGCGCTTCGTGACGAACACGAGGGCGGAGCCCTCAGGCCCTGCGGCGGCCGCGGCGTTCCAGTCGCCGGGCTTGGTCGGGATGACCGAGACGATGCGGTCATCCTTGGACAGCGGCAGCAGGTTGACGATCGCGGTGCCGGTGTCCTTCCACTTGAATTCCGGGATCTGGTGAACCGGAAGCAGGAAGTACTGGCCCTTCTGCGTGAACAGAAGCAGCGAGTCGAGCGTGTTCGGCTGGAGCGTCCAACGGATGACATCGCCTTCCTTGACGCCGGAGCTGCCCAGGTCTCCTCCCGAACGGGTGAAGGAGAGCAGACTCGTCCTTTTCACGTAGCCTTGGCGGCTCAGCGTCATGACGACGTCTTCCGAAGGAACGGTTACTTCGAGATTGACCTTCAGCTCCTCGACCTCGCCTTGGATGACCGAACGGCGGTCGATGCCGAACTTGCCGCTGATCTCGCCGAGCTCGTCCTTGATGACGCCGAGCAGCTTCTTCGGATTGTCGAGGATCGAGCGAAGCTGGTTGATCTTCTTCAGCGTGTCCGCATGCTCCTTCTCGAGCGACGTAATCTCGAGATTGGTCAGGCGGTACAACTGCAAAGTCAGAATCGCGTCGGCCTGACGCTCGGAGAAGCCGAACTTGGCGACGAGGTTGTTCTGAGCGTCCTGGCGGTTCTTCGACGCCTTGATCGTCTCGATGACCTCGTCCAGCAGGTTGAGCGCCTTGACGAGCCCTTCGAGCACGTGGGCGCGGTCCTCCGCCTTCTCCAGGTCGAACTGCGTCCGGTGCGTGACAACTTCCTTCTGGTGGGCGATATACGCCTCCAGAATCGGCTTCAGGCCGAGCTGGCGCGGCGCCTTGTTGACGATGGCGACCATGTTGAAGTTGTAGACGACCTGAAGGTCGGTCTTCTTGAGCAAATAGGCGAGAATGCCCTCCGCGTCCGCTTCCTTCTTCAGCTCGATGACGATGCGCAGGCCGTTCCGGCCGCTCTCGTCCCGGACTTCGGCGATGCCTTCGACCTTCTTCTCCGCCCGCAGGTTGTCGATCGCCGCGACGAGCTTGGATTTGACCACCTGATACGGAATCTCGGTGACGACGATCTGCTGCTTGCCGCCGCGCAAATCCTCGATGGCCGTCTTGGAGCGGATGTAAATCCGCCCTTTGCCGGTCTCGTAGGCGTCGCGGATGCCCTCTTCGCCCATGATAAGGCCGCCCGTCGGGAAGTCGGGGCCGCGCAGCACGCCCATGAGCTCGGCTACGGTCATGTCCGGCTTGTCCATAAGCGCCACGCAAGCGTTAATGACCTCGCGCAGATTATGTGGCGGAATCTCCGTCGCGAAGCCGGACGAGATGCCGCTGACTCCGTTGACGAGAAGGTTCGGGAACCGGGCCGGAAGCACGACCGGCTCCTTCGCCGTATTGTCGAAGTTGTCTTTGAAAAGCACGGTACGCTTCTCGATGTCGCGCAGCAGCTCCATCGCGATCGGCGACAGGCGCGCCTCGGTATAACGCATGGCGGCCGGCGGATCGTCGTCCATCGAGCCCCAGTTGCCGTGGCCGTCGACAAGAGTGTGCGCCATCTTCCACGGCTGCGCCATGCGCACCATGCCGTCGTAGATGGACGAGTCGCCGTGGGGATGATAGTTGCCCATGACGTCCCCGACCGTCTTCGCGGACTTGCGATACGGCTTGTCGGGCGTATTGCCCGAATCGTACATCGCGTACAGAATGCGCCGCTGCACCGGCTTCAAGCCGTCGCGCACGTCGGGAATGGCCCGGTCTTGAATAATGTATTTGGAATAGCGCCCGAAGCGGTCTCCAACGACCTCCTCCAGGAACGCCGGCAAAAACTGTTCCAGCAAACTCAAGCGTCAACGCCCCTTTCTTCTATGCGGGTGGCCGTCCTACTCCTCGTACTCGGTGAAATCGACATTGTCGATGATCCACCGTTTGCGCGGATCGACCTTGTCGCCCATCAGCGTCGACACGCGGCGCTCGGCCTTGGCGGCGTCCTCGATCTGCACCTGCAGAAGCGTGCGCGTCTCCGGATTCATCGTCGTCTCCCACAGCTGCTCCGGGTTCATCTCGCCGAGACCCTTGTACCGCTGCAGCTCCGCGCCCTTGCCGATCTCCTTCATGTAATTCTGCAGCTGCTCGTCCGTCCAGGCGTACCGGACGGTCTCCAGCTTGCCGGACTTGCGCGTGATCTTATACAGGGGCGGCTGGGCGATGAACACCTTGCCCGCGTCGATCAGCGACTTCATGTACCGGTAGAAGAAGGTGAGCAAAAGGACCTGAATATGCGCGCCGTCCGTGTCGGCGTCCGTCATGATGATGATCTTGGAGTAATTGCTCTCCTCGACGTCGAATTCCGAGCCGATGCCCGCCCCGATCGTCGCGATGATCGCCTTGTACTCGTCGTTCTTGAGAATGTCGACGAGCTTCGCCTTCTCCGGGTTCATCGGCTTGCCCTTGAGCGGCAGGATCGCCTGATACTTCGAATCGCGCCCCTGCTTGGCCGAGCCGCCCGCGGAGTCGCCTTCGACGATGAACAGCTCGTTGCGCGAGCTGTCCTTCGATTGAGCCGGCGACAGCTTGCCGCCGAGGCTCGGGCTGTCGCTCCGCTTCTTGCCGCTGCGAATCTCGTCGCGCGCCTTGCGGGCCGCCTCGCGCGCCCTGGACGCCTGAATCGCCTTGCGGATGAGCGATTGGCCGACCTGCGGATTCTCCTCCAGGAACACGGCCATCTTCTCGGAGACGACCGCATCCGTCGCGCTGCGCGCGGAAGCGCTCCCGAGCTGGTCCTTCGTCTGGCCGACGAATTCGACGTCCGCCATCTTGATGTTGATGACGGCCATCATCCCTTCGCGCAGGTCGTTGCCTTCGAGATTCTTATCCTTCTCCTTAAGCTGCCCGGTCTTGCGCGCGTATTCGTTCATGACGCGGGTGTACGCCGTCTTGAAGCCGGTCTCGTGCGTGCCGCCGCCGCGCGTCGGAATCGAGTTGACGAACGAGGCGATCGTCTCGGTGTAGCCGTCGTTGTACTGCAGCGCCACCTCGACCTCGATGTCGTCCTTCTCGGCGGAGAAGTGGATAACGTCGTGCAGCACCGTTTTGTCCTCGTTCAGGAACTGGACGAACTGGCTCGCGCCGCCTTCGTAGTAGAACGTCTCTTCCTTCCCGCCGGCCCGCTGGTCCTTAAGCACGACCTTGAGCCCCGAGTTCAGGAAGGCGATCTCCTGCAAGCGCTCGGCGAGCGTATCGTAGTTCAAGTTCACGTTGCCGTGGAAAACCTTCGGGTCCGGCTTGAACGTCACCTTCGTGCCGGTCTTGTTCGTGTTGCCCAGCACCTCGAGCCCGGTGACCGGTTCGCCGACGTGCTCCTTGCCGGCCGTGTCCGTCCACGTCTCGAACCGCATTTTATGTATTTTGCCGTCGCGGTAGATCTCGACCTCCAGCCATTCGGACAGCGCGTTCGTTACGGAAGCGCCGACGCCGTGCAGGCCTCCCGATTTCTTGTAGCCGCCGCCTCCGAATTTGCCGCCCGCGTGCAGGATCGTATACACGACTTGGGGCGTCGGAATTCCCGTCTTGTGCATCCCGGTCGGAATGCCGCGCCCGTTGTCCTGCACCGTGACGGAGTTGTCCGCATGCACGGTGACGTCGATCCGCGAGCAAAACTTGGCCAGATGCTCGTCCACCGCGTTGTCCACGATCTCCCACACCAGATGGTGCAAGCCGGACGAGGTCGTGCTGCCGATGTACATACCCGGCCGCTTGCGCACGGCCGTCAAACCTTCCAGCACCTGGATGTCGTCGGCGCCGTATTCCGTTCCCGCCTGTGCCGCCGATTTGGCGAACAGGTCTATTTGTTCGGCCACGAAGGGTCCTCCTTGCTTCTCTCTCTTCGCTTGCCCCGGACAGTCCGGACAAGCTCACTTCCGCTTATTTTAAGCTAAAAGGTCATTTATGCGCAATCCTTTGGAAAAATGAGTAATCTCAATGTTTTATCTTGTACCCATTGGTAAGGTTGTATATGAGTGAGTAATATTCGTGTGATAAAAAATGTGATGTGAATAACTATTGAATAAGAACGTGTGTTCTGTGTAAAATAATCATGAGGTGAATCCCATGATCGAACTCGACGAGAATACCACAAACCTAATCCGCGAACACATGCACATCACACTTTTACTCCCGAAGCTTGTAGAGAGCATCCAGGAACTAACCGAATCGCGGCATATCACATTAAAGGACGCAGCCATCATGTTTAACAAGGCACTTGGCCGGTATTATCGGACGAGGTTGCAGGACGTGAAGAAGGAGCTGCGTACACTCGGCATATCCACTTGGATAGAGGATCAAGGAGATATGATCTACATTAATGTAGCAACGCGAGGGGCAAAGGAACGGTTCGGGGTTAAACGGCGCGTGGCCGATGAGGAGATACAAGCGATGATGGAAGGATTTGCGGATAAGCTGGAGAGGAATCCACCGGAGTTTCCACCGTATAAAGTAGATATGGAACGTCCAAAGTGGCAGAAGGTGTATTAAAGGGATGATGCGGAATCATCCCTTTACTGATTTAACTTCATATTTGAAATTGAACTCTTGGAACTTATCTTTATCTCGTTCAAATAGACGGTCAATATGTGCAACGATAACAACTGCTTTTTCTTTTTCAAGCGCTTCATTTAGTTTGCTGAATCTAGGTCTATCATCGGTCGCTGAATATCCCCTATCTATAAATACATCCTTTACTTCATATCCATTTTCTTCGGCGTATTTTTGACACAATTCAACTTGACTTGCTGGGTCTTGTAATTCCGTTGATGTACGTGCGTAAATGTATGCTTTCATTTTCATCATCCCTCTTTTATTTGTTTGAGTGCATCATCAACGATATACCATTCTTTTGGTATCTCGCCTTCTTCTTTTAACTGAGCAAAGTTCTTTTGTGAACCTGATCCCCATTCATCATCTACAACTTCTGCGTGATGTTCAATTATCTTCCTTGATACTTCCAATGCCTTCTCTGCAATCTCTAGTTTAGATAGTAAATATTGAATATCATCTAACAGTATGTTCTTCGAACCTGCTGGAAGTTCTTTCATTTGTTCAATTCCAATTTTAATTTGCAGTCGTTTCCTTATATTATCTATACGGCTCATTTCTGTTCCTCCTTTTGATAACTTCTTAGAATCGATTGCAGTCTGTCAACAAGTCGTTCCACATCGTCTCTATCATAAATGGCGAACATGGAAGAATCATCATACGAACCATCGCGTCCGTAACATTCAAGATCCATGCTGAATGATGTCCCGTTGTCCATTGCATCTAGAAGTATATTGGAAAATTCTTCAGAACTATTCGCGTCTACATCTTCAATTAGGTTAGAGTAAGTCCAATCGTTGCTTAATGAGTCTCCCTTTACCATTAGCCCTTCGATCATCATGGGTTGGAATCTAGAGTAAACGGTTCCAGACGGGAGATGTAGGAACTCCTTTCTATTTACAATTCTCACTAACTTCACTCCTTCATCTCAGTTTTCTTCCTAAGATCATCCCAATACTCATCATGCAATAATTTATGTAACTGCGATCCCTTTTCTTTACTAAGTCGCCAGAATTGTTTTGTAATTACGCTGAAATCACCATGAGGCTGCATCTGGAGCCAGTCCCATAATTCCTTTTCTTCCGGCTTTTCCATATCGAATTTAATCGTCTTATTCCGTATCATGCTATTCCTCCTTTACCTGATTATAGCATCCATTTAGTCATATGACTATTCAATAGACAAAAATAAATAGGCTCACCCCCTCATGGGAGCAAGCCCTTTTCTTTTGGTTGTATTTTTTCTGGTTTTTCGGCAATTTGGTTGTATCGATGTTTTGTCAAGGAAATTATTGCGGCACATAGTACCCTTTATCGATTGCCACTTGGATAATGTCCAGAAGCTTCGCCTGTGCAGCTGCTTGGTTCGGGTCTTTGGCGTTTACTGCCTTATTGTACAAGTCCTGATACCGCGTATGGAACCCGAAGATACGCGCTAGAGCCGTATTCGGCGTATTGTTGAGCGACATTTCGAGTTCGATTGATGCGATATCCTTGCGTACCTTAGCCATATCGTAGCCGGGACATGCGGTCGGACTAAGCTCCTTATGGCCCATCAACTGACGGAACTTCGGTAGCCATTGCTTGTACAGAAAGTATGCCGCATACAGCGCATTTCGGTCCTGATCCGTAAGTGTATCGTGATTCGCATAGTCTCCAGAGACACAAATATGAACCGTGTATCCGTTGTTCGATGCCACCCCGTAGGTAAGGGCTTCAAGGTTATTCGTGATATGGATAACGCCGTTGCGAATCCAAGCGTGGTATGGGAAACCTGCGTCTCCTTCCGACCGGTTCTTCTTGGTGTTGATGTGACTCTGTGCTATCCTGGTAGCCAATGTACGGTTATCGTAGCCGCGTGTACTGGCCTTAGACAAGGCGTCGTGATGGAATACGATGGTCGTCAGATCGTTGAGATTACGGAAGCCATTCAGCGATTCCCACGTGTACTTAGGATTAGTCGGAAGTACCGGTCGCAAGTCTACAATCTGGACTGACGATAGGTTACTCAGCAGATTCGATGGGTACGTTAAGGTTGTTGGTAGCGTCACTCTTTTTCGCTCCTTTCTTGATGTGCTTCGCAAAGATGCCCCAGATAACCAGCAGAGCGGAGATTCCGTTCACAACGAGGTTGATTTGCTCATCTGTAATCTCGCTTAGATCGACTCCAAAAGGCTGTAGAATCAGCTTAATAGCGCCGATAAGGGATGGGATAAGCGTCTTATAGTTCATGTTTTTTCGCCTCCGCATAGTGAATTGTTTTACATACTGGGCACTTAATCGCCCCAAGCGTGATAATATCGACGAAGTCTTTACCGTATTGGCGGTATAGCTTGTCTCTTCTACATTCCATTCTGGCACCTCCATATATAATGCAAGACGATCAATCTTCCGCTCGATTCGCTTCTGATTGGCGATATACTCTTTAAACTCATCTCTATGCTGAATATGAAGCAATCTCTTGACCTGATCGGTTATAAACTCCCGTCCAAGCTTATCTAAGATGATGATAATGAGCGGAACTAATGCGGCCCATGTTACAGGATTGTGCCGATGCTGCCTGATCCACTCGTAAAGCTCGTACATGATGGCACCTCTATTTCATAAGAGAGTGCGTTAAGCAAGTCGTTATCCTTGCCTATCCCGAATTGACGGAGGCGCGTCAGGTACTTGCATTTATCCACCTCTACATCGCAACAATGGCAAAATCGTATCACCATCTTTATCATGCGATTCTCCTTTCAATGAGAAAGGGACGCTAATTAGCGCCCCCTAATCGGTACTCCTGCATCTTCAAGTCGGGATAGAATGTCGGTGTACAGACTGTTAATCTGAACTTGAATATCCCGCAGTTTATTGGCCTTCTCGCGGTTGCTCATGAGTTTATCCGCGTTAATGGTTTTCTTCTGCGTGTTCAGTTCCTTAAGTTGCGCTCCGATTGTATCCTTGGCCGTCGAAGTCATAAGCTTATGGATGTCCTCCGAATACCACGACGGAAGCGCCTTACCAACCGCTTTGTTATCCTCTTCGACACGGTTTATTAAATCCTTGGCTTTGTAATAATCATCGGTAAGCGTGTTGGTATAGATAGGATCGGTAATGAAGTTTTTCGCAAGCGTCTTCTGTACTTCCGCGCTCCCCGTAGTCGAAGTAAGAGGTAGGATATAGCGCCCGATATCACCTGTATATTGTCTGAGAAGATAATCAATTTTCTTGGGCGACCATTTCAAGATGCTTCCTAATTTTTTCGCTGCGACCGTCGTCTTCTCGTCATATTGATATTGCGGTGATACGTCCTCCATTGACTTCGGAACGATTGGAGAACCAGTAAAGGACTGGTTAGCGGCGACACCAGCGATAGGACCGAGCGACGTTGCGTTCGCAGCGCCCCAAATACTTTGATCGATCCCTCCTCCTTGTGTTGCCCCTTGTGCCAGTCCAGCCACAGCAGGAGGCGTATAAGCGTTCATGAGAGCATCGGCTACGCCTTTCATCGCTTGTGGATCATCCCCGATATAACGACGCATCAAGTCTTCCGTAAGGGCTCCAATGGCGTTATATTCGGGCGGCATCTGGATACTCACAAACGACCCATCAGGACGCTTGGAGATAAACAGTTTGCGGTAGCGGTCCCGTGCGGGAATGCGCTGATAGTCGGGATCATTTCCAAACGTCGCATATTCGAGCATCTTAGGAGCTACTGCAAGTGCTAATGTACCTATAGTAGCTTTAACTGGATGCTTTTTGTATGTGACCAGGAACCGGCGAAGACCTTGAACGGCGGCGTTGTTATAAGGAATAAGACTCTCCAGTTCCTTTGCTGCCGTGCCCTTACGAGAAAAGTTAGTCGTAATATCTCGTGCTGCATTAATGGCATTACGCACACTCTCCGGTGTTCTGACGTTGCCAGAAGCTCTTAAGGAGCCTTTATAAGCCGCGATCCTGTTCAAGTTCTCTGCTACGTCTCCTACCTTCTCCAGCGCCTTAAACGGAGCCTTAACCGTTGCTGTAACGCCTTGTGCAACGCCCGCAGGAGAAAGGTAAGGATTTCGCTTCATGCCTCGTAAGCTTTTGTTAATCCCCTTCTCTGTTTTGAGCAAAGAGGAATATACACCGCCAGAACGCCGGAAATCTGTCGCTAAACTAGCTAACTTGGTGTTTCGAAGACCAGGTACAGCTTCGACAATACTGCTTACGAGAGCATGGGTATAATCCCCCAAGTGTCTGACCGCATTAGGCGATTGGATCAGCGCTTGCGGAAGATCGACGGTGAGTTGTCGTACTGCGAACAACGGAGCCAACAAACCAGTGGCAGAGCGTTTTGTAAGGTTGCTGAGTCCTCCCAATGCCTTGACGATAAATCCCGTTTGCTGCGGTCCAAGTGATGCGAGAGCGCGAATAGCTTCGGGGTCTTTTATTCGGATTGCGACTGGTTGCCCATTCTTCATGTAGGTTAGAACGGTATCGTCTCCGGCTTTGGCCTTATCAAACAATTTTCGGAATTGCTTGGACAAGTCATCAAGGAACTGCTCCTCATTCCCGGCAGCGATAGCATTCGCAAGATCATCGGCGTCTGCGAATGCCTTCGCCATCTTGTTTGCCGTCTTGGTAGGCGTCCGAACAATCTCTGCAATATCCTTGAGCGCATCGGGGTTCGCCATGACTTCATCGCCAATGTACTGCATGACACGATTGTTCATGCTGTTCTGAACCCATTTTTCGGTCGCTTCCATAATGGTACGACGAGGGTCAACGATCTTCCTTACCGAACCGGTTGGAGAAACGGATTGAATCGGCGCTTTCTGGCCGCTAAACCCGGTATTTGTTCCGCCGAATGTACGCTTTACACGTTCAGACAGTTTGAATTGACGGCGCATCGGTGCATAATTAGGTCGCAACGTTTCCATCGCCTTTACTTGTTCAGCGTTCAGTAGGCCAGAATCAAGACCGTATACTTGGCGAATGTTCTTCGTAAATGCATCCCAGTCCGTACCCAACTCCTTAAGAACCGGGTACTTTCTTTCGTAATCCTCAATTCGTTTTTGAATCTTAAACTCATCGTTCATATCTAGCCGATCTTCGTAGACCTTTTCGCCTCTTGCTACACGCGATTTTGCATCCCGTAGAACAAGGTAATCAATCGCTTCGTTATCCAGTCCGCGCGGAACTTGCTTGAAGATTTCGGACATTCCTTTTCCGAGAACATTGCCTTCGAGATCCACGAATTTGTCATGGATGATCGTGTTTGCAATGTTACTAGCGCGGTTAGCGTCCATCGCAATGTCATAGGCTTTCTGGCCGAACGCTCTTTTGATAGGACTTAGAGAGTCAACAAGCGTTTGATACGTATTACGTCCAGCAGTACCGATAGCGTTTATAACGCCTTCCTTATCACTCTTAAGCGCATTGTTGACGATTTGTTGCTGGGTCCCGGTTTTTACGTTCCTCGATCCGGCACGGATACCGACACCCTGGTTTCCGAATAAACGTTGAAACCAACTTAGATTTGTAGGCTGCGTTTCATCGGGAACGTTGGTATCAGGGATATTTCTACGCACATTAGGTAGTTCCTCGGTGCGTACCCCATAAGCCCTCTGGCTACGTATCTGTGAGCCTTTCTGAGCGATTGTATTGCCTTTACCCTCCAACAATGCGGGCAAGTCATATCCGCGCTCTCTGGCGACTTTTACAGCCTCATCATAGACGATTCCCTTGCGGTTGCTCAGTTCCTTCGCCATCTCTGCCAGATCGTCGTATGAGAGCTTACGGACCTCGTTCAAGGACATATTCGGATCAAAGTTATTTCGTACCCACTTCGCCAATTCGTTATCGTTCTCAAGCGGCGGTGTAATTCGTTCCGTAACAATTGGCTGAATCTCTGACATGACCTTATCCAGTTGTTGTTGTGCGCCAGGATTACGCAATGCCGTCGGAAAACTCTTAGCCATCGAGTTGCGAACAGCCATTAACTGGTTCTTTGTAATTTCCTCTAGCGTAGGTCTAAGCGCGTTTACGCCTACTTGTGCAGCTTCTGCTACCCCGCGCAATAACGATCCTCCACCAGCACCAAGACCGGCTCCAAGCGCTACGCTTTCTGCCAATTCACGTGGACTCGTTTGCCCAGTCATCAGCGATTGACCTACGCTCACAGGTACACCAGCGATAGCCTCTCTAGTAGCCTCTGTGGCGATTCTAGACGCTGTTGGGTTGGCAACCCTACTCCCTACTGTACCTGCTATTGTTTGGGTTATAGGGGCCGCATACGGGGCGTTAATCATGCCGCCGGGAATTTGAGCCGGATTAGCTGCGATTCCTACGACGGTACCGATTCCTTTTGAAACTGGAGAACCGACAGAAGGCGTACCCACATCCTCAGGAGAAAGCCCTGTCGTGGATGTAAGTGCGCCTTGTCCGATACCGGCGATTTCACGGCCATATTTATTTCCGTAAATTAGATAATCCATTGTGTTTGCGAAGTCCCGGATCAGTTTCGGAGCCGATTCATTCGCCTCTTTACGCTCATCCAAGAATTTATCTACAGGTGATTGTTGTGCCCTAAAGTTATTCGCTGCTGCTTTTGCTGTATTTACATCGAAGGACTTGATACTATTCTGAATTCCCTGAGCATCCAGACCGGAACTCTTCAAACGTTGTTGTTCTGGAGTAAGCTGAATCGTTCTCTGCGGTGCTGGAGATGCAGCATTCTTTGCCACAGCTTTTCCGATCGTTGTAACCAGGTTCTTCAGCACGGTTGTCTGCGGCTTCGTAACAGATTCAATGCCGCCGTCCCTAATCTTGGAACGAACGGAATCGTACTTACTTCCCTGTGTAACGGGCTGTGATGTTGGCGTTCTAGTGGCGCCTCCGGTGTATTGCCGATTATAAGACTGAAACTTATCAGCATACTGTTCACGGAACTTATCGTATTTAGATGCCAATGTGTTCACCGCCCGTTATCCAAGGATTTTTCGAATGTACTTCTGTGTCTCTGTTGGAGCGTGGGATAGCCAATTAGAACCGTATTTCTTGATAGCCTTATCCAAGTTTCCACCGCCCCAATTATAAGCCGCCAGCGCCTTAGACAAGTCTCCATCGTACTTCGCCATAAGACCGGACAGCATCTTGCCGGCCGCGTCCGTGGCCTGTACTGGATTCGTCGGGTCGATGCCATATCCCTTAGCCGTAGCCGGCATGAACTGGAACAATCCTCTAGCGCCTGCGCTACTTACTGCATTCGGATTCCAAGAGGATTCGGCCTGTGCCACCGCCGCAAGCAATCCGCTAGGCAATCCGTATTTTTCAGTAGCCGAGTTAATCAATCCGGCGTAACGTGTTGGCACTTTTACGTTGCCGGTCGCTACTCCCCCAACGGAACACCCGTTACATCCTGCCATTCCTTAGACGTGATACCAAGAGCCGCGGCCAGTTGGTCAGTCTGTGCATCAGGCATTCCAAGCGCGATAATCTGAGCGATCATGTTTTTGCGCTCGTCCTTGTTCTTGGTGATGTAGCTTTTCTTCGTATCCGGATCAGTCACAAGGTACTGCGAACGAATAGCGTCATAGGCTTGATTCGGCGTTAGTCCGCTTGTACTCGTCGCCCCTTGCGGATTCCATAGCGAATCGTTATAGCGCTGATAGTCGAGCGCCGTCTGTGCTTCTTGATTCGCTATGCTTGCGTTTGTTCTTTGTTCATCAAGTGCATAGTTAAGCGCAAACTGTTTAGCCGCTTGTGTCTGTGTGCCACGTGGGATACCGTACATATCGGCCAGCTCGTTCGGGATCACGCCGGTCTGTTCTGCCACTGTCCACAAGTTAGCGAGTTGTTGCTGTTGATATGCATTTGTAGGTGTACCATCTGGCAATCTGCCGGTTAGTTCGGCCATGGTAACGTCTTGGTCAAATTGTTGGTTACGAGCGGCTAGCGTCTGTGTTCCTGCACGACTCATGTTTGCCTGTGCTTGTGCCAGCGTTTGATTAGCACCGAACAACGAAGGATCAACGCCAAGAGCAGCCAACTGAGAACGTAGAGCATTTGCATTGACGTTGGCTTGTTGGCGCGATGTTGCATCTTGTGCCGAACCGTAATTCTGTTTCTCTTGCAAGATTTGACCGATAAGAGACGACACAGACGGATCAAGGTAAGAACCGGTTAGTTGTCCCTTTTGGAGTGCTAAGTCCTGGGCATTGTTATAGCGATTATCATATACACCCTGCGCGCTTTGGAGTTGGTTCAGCAACGTCAACTGATTCTGCAACTGCTGTTGACGCTCATTCTGTGCTTGTGACATGAGTTGCGGAAGAACTTGTGTCTCCAAGTACGCATTCGCGTCGTTTTGGATTCCCTGTGCCCGTTCTGCGAGCGCCGTAGATCGTCCGAAACCAGATGCACCCATCGCCTCTTGCGCTGCTCTAATGCCTTGCTGAGCCTGTCTCTGCGCTTGTGCTTGTTGTGCAGCGTATTGAGGCGAATTGTAGATATCACTCACACTTACAGGCGTAGGATTGCGTGCCTGATTCAGTAATGACGAGAGTAGTTCGCTGTATTGGCTATCGTAGGGGTTATTCGTGTTGTATGGGTTGTATTGCAATACCGTCGGTGTAGCCGTTGTAGCCGGTGTATACGACGGCGTTGCCGTAGTCATAGGTTGCGTCTTCGCCTTCTGATAATCGTTCCAGGCAGAGTTAAAGGAATTCTGATCCGTGAACGATGTGCCGGAGTATGCTTTAGCGGGCTTTAGGAAGTTCTGTCCGCCGACAGTGACATATCCGGTCGCTTTGTTGTATCCGATATCGGAGTCGGATACCCCTTTTCCACGTAATGCCTGTCGTACAGAGAGATCATATCCCGGTGATGTTGCCGATGCCATATGGTGTTCCTCCTTTCGAATATAAAAATGACCCCACGAAATCGTGGAGTCACTTATTTCATTTTCCGAGAAGTGTCATACCGTCGATCAATCCAAGCTTGTAAGCTCGTGCCTGAATGCCTAACTCAATATTCACCATTACTGAATCGAGTTCGAGAAGAAGCTTTACAGCACATTCGGGAACCAACTTCATTACTGCTTCATAGAGGTTTACATATCTTTCTTGAAGACCTGATGCGACAAGGTAATCGTGGTTGATTTCCTCCACTTCTTCGATACGTTTGACGAATGCTTCTTCAATTACGCTCATGTTACCCTCCTGATTGTCAGGGGGCGCCCATATGCGGTATACTTTAGCTATATGGGCGCTTCGCCCTTCTGGTGCTGAACCTTTCCTGTCCGCCAAGACTATTAGGAAAGGTTCTTTTTATGCAGATTTACGTTGAATGAGTTCAAGTACATCTTCACTCCATTTGATTTGATAGCCACTATGCCCATTCCTTACAAACGGGAATTCTTCGCCGTACTTCTTACCTTCTTCGGTAAGCCTCCATGTCTTAACCTCTTTATCCTTTCCGGTGCTCTTAGACTTCCTTATCGTCTTCTCGATGTATTGGAGGCCAAGTTCCTCAAGTAGTTTGTTAACTGCAATACCGCTCTTCATTCCGGTTTTCTCTGCAATCAGAGTCGGAGTAAGAATTCCTGTTTCATGATCTGCGGCCGGAAGGAGCTTCTTGTACACATCAAGAGACACACCAGTCTCTTTCTCGGCTTCACTTATCGCAGCAGCCAAAGCGATTCCGGGCTTAACTCCCGCCGTAGTCGAAAGTAATTTAGCGAACTTAATGTGATCCTCCGCTTGCTTTAGCCACGACCTGTACCTTCCTGAATTATGCCCAGATCCAACCTCGTAACGACCATTTTTCTGTACACTTGGGAGGATGTCTTCATAAAGCCAATCCTGGAATGATTCAGCCTTAGGCTTTTCCGATTTACCCAAGATTCGATTCAGTGCTAAATTTGTGACGAATGTCTCTCCGGTATTGTGCAATCTAATATGGCGATTCACCATATTAGAATTCCTTACTATGAACACTTGATCTTCTTTGGTGAATTTAAGTACTTCTTGAGTTGCTGATGAACCTTGATATTCCAATACATGAGCAATGTCTTTCGCGCGGATCAGAAATTCCCCTTTAAAATCAAAATCGACATCACTTTGTAGGAGAATCATAACCTCATGACTTCCTTCAAACATCATCAGTTGATTATCCACTCGTGTTCCTCCCTGTTTAAAATCTGTGATTGGTGTTACACTAACCATATAGTTGTTAGCTGACTTCGCCGAGTAGATCGTCGATGTGATTTACTTTGAGGAGTGCCTTCAACTCAAGAGCAACACCAAGCGATAATTTCTCAGGGCGCTTTTCAAGTCGTCCATAATACTGCTGCGACATCCCTAATGTATCCGCTACTTCCTTCTGGCTAAGGAAGTTTATTTTTCGCAGATACTCGATCTTGGTTTTAGGCTTTGCCATGTTATCACCTCCTGAGTTATATGATACACCATATAGTATACTTCGTAAATATGGAAGGTGTTCTTTGTGACGCTTATCGAGCTATTCTCTTCTCGACTCAAATGGTTACGTGAACTTAAGGGGTTAACCCAAAAAGAAATGGCTGATAAAATCGGCGTATCTCAGCAATATTATGGCCGATTCGAAAAGGGAACTGGGCAACCAAACTTAGAAGCTCTTTATATGATCGCCGAAGTGTTAGACGAGTCCATCGATTTCATTATTGGGAGATCCCTTAACAACAAAAGGTCAGACGCTCTTTTTGAAATCTATGCCGAGACAAGAATTCATCGACAGGAAGCTGAAGGTGATCTCACCTACCTAGAAGAATTACTTAACGATCCGGAAAAAAATCACGAGAACGTTCTTAAGACGATAAAGTCTAGACGCGAAGACATAAGGGATCTGCGAGCCAAAGAAGAACGAGCTTTTAATCGGTTCTTCAACTATATTTTAACTATTCCTGGATACGAAAATGAGTACGCAACTCAGGAATACTGGCGTGATTATTATTTCAACTTCTATATGGAAGACCAGAATAAGAACAACAACGAATTCTGGGACGATATGAGAAACGTTTAATACTTTCCGTGCTTAACGGACAGAATTCATCCCATCCAGATTGGATGATATAAAGGGTGTATGTATTGCTTACATCCTTTTAAAATCAAAGGACCCCTCATGATGAGGAGTCCTTTTGTTTTATTCGGATAGTTTCTTAACCAGTAGATATATAAAGCATGCAGAGAAGAAGAAGAAAACGTATGAAATAAGCCGCTCTCCTTTTCCTCTCCTAATCCATTCTTCGATGCCGCCAGCTAAGCAAATCAATAACAACACTACAATTATCCAGAAGCTAACCGAACTCATTATTTCAATTGTTCTTTCAGAGCGTCGATTTGTTTTTGAAGATCGTCAATTTTCCTTTTCATTTCCTCTGCTTCTTTTTTCTGTTCATCTGTCAGATTACTTAAATCATATTTGCTCGGCCAACTCAGAAGTTCATAGGTTAATTTATCCCGTTGCTTCTCAAGTTCGGAGATTTGATCTTGCGTCGTCGGCGTTGTAGTACCACTTGCAGTTGGTTCCGGCGTTGTCGTACTCACTGGTTCTTTTACCTCCTTTGCCGAAAAAGTTACCGTCTTATTGCTAAACGATACGTTATATCCGAGTTCTTCCCCGATTGCACGAAGAGGCGCATAGGTCGATCCATCTACGCCTACAGCCTTCTGCGGAAGCGTAGCGCCGTCTACAACGACCGTATATTCACCTTGTACCTTTTTGCCGATCTTACTGAGTTCTGCGCCGTAGGCGGACACAGAGAACGTCAGAGCGGAACCTACGATAGCTCCGATGATATACTTCCGCATCAGTATCCCTCTTTCGCCATTTTCCACCAGTTTACCACGGAAAATGTTACCCGCCTAGAGCGGTTACACGCGCATCAAGGCTATTGATTTGTGATTGAAGGTTATCCAATGCTTCTTGAAGAGTTTCACTTGTAGCATTATTTACAAAAGCAGACCATGACGGGACGGTAACTTCACTTCCAGTTAGTCCTAGTTTTCCGCCTAAAAAAACAATGCCGCCAACTTGTCCAGATGACTTGAATTGTATTGTAGGACCTAAAAAAGGAATGATCTTAGCCCATGTATCTGCGTCGTAATATGCCGCTAACAAGTCTCCACTAACATCCATTTCTGTGCGCGGATAAGTCCCCTCAGCCGTTGCGATATACGATCCGAATATCTGAATACCACGAATAAGACCTGCAACAATCGTACCCAAGTTTGCACTAATGGCTGATAGTTCGTTAACATCCATTTTGTCAGCTGTAATCGTTCCGGCCTTAATCTTATCACCAGTGATTGAACCGGCTACAACTACCTTTGCGTCAAGTTCGACAACGTTTAACGTATCGAGCGCTACGAGTAAATTGTTGTACTTCTGTACGATCTCGTTTACCTTGGATTTCAACATTTCGAAATCGGCGAACACTGGAACGCCTGATGTGTCGGGAATCGGCATATTATCACCTCAATATTGAATCGGTTGAATACGGTAATATCTTTGTGATGCGTACAAGCGAAAAGGCCCGGTTACCGTCATGCGGAACCGAACCCAATATCCTAATGGGAGTCTATCTAATGGGATAATTGAAGCATCATTCTGAGCCGTTGGCGACGATCCATTGATAGTGTCGATTGTGTACCAGGTAACGCCTTGGTCAACGGATGCCTCCACTTTGAATGTAGATCCACTCGGCAAGTAGCATTGATTATAAAGCTGCCAATACTCCTTTTCGGCCTCCGATCGGTCGAAATCCTTAGTCATAATCATCGCCGTTCCAGAGCTTGTAGCAGCGTTAATTTTATACGTTTGTCCGCTTGTGTTGCCGGCATACGGAACACCGTTCAATAAAGCACCATAGCGGTATTGCTCATTGATCCCGGACACACGCCAGATACGGTATCCTTTCCTGGTATCATACATCAAGCGGATGTTTGGTTCAGTGGCGTTATCGATGACTAGGTTGAGATAGTATCGAATGCCGTCTGTAAATGCCGAGCATTTATCCAAGTACGTTTGATTGATCCGATTCAGATACGCTCTGACAGGCTCTCCAATGCGGCTAGAAGCGTTTGCCGATCCAATGTATATATCATTCTGTCCTAGCCAGTATAGAGCCTCTCCGACGCCTACAAGCGTCTTAGCGTTGACGCATCCGACATTGTCCGTATTCGGCACAAGGCGATAAGCGGCTCTGGCGTCTCCAGTATGAAAGATATTACAGAATGAATCCTTCTTAAACGCCCATATGACGCCCCCGAATGAGGTTAAAGCAGTAATCTCTCCACCGTTCGGGGTGTAATATTGCACGATGCCCGAGTTTTCAGCGCTTGTCCAATCGGTCGCATCTTGAAAAGCACAGTAGTGAATCCTATCTTTCGTCTCATCATTCGTGACATTAGCAATGAATACCCGAAGATTGTCGGCCGTGACGTACTTTCCTTTTGGAGCATTGGAGAGATTAGCGATTGCAGTACCATTCCAATATTTCACCGGGTCGGTCCCATTTGTAAGGATCAGCGCTGCTCCGTTCACATCGAAGTTAGCAGCCGACCAATCAGCATCGGTTAATCCTGTGGCAATATCTGACCATGTGCCAGACACTTCTTTCTGCAATTTCGTACCAACGGCGCGAATCAACTGTACATTCCCATAGTTCATGAGAAGACGAGTTGTCGCGCCGCCGCTGGCACCGTATGCAGTAGGTGATTTAGCCGTAGAGAGGGCCGGATAGTTTTCATCCGTATCCCATCCATATTCATCTATAGACTGATTGTCCTTGATATCGAAGCTGTCGGCCCCGGTGAATACGCCACCAGCATAGTTCCATTCTTCGCGCCGATTCATACTTGCGGGCAATGGCTTCCACTGTGCCACATTACCACCCCAATGTCGTAGGACTCCAACCATAGAATTGTCTACCGCCTGTTCTCGGCATTACGTCGGTTGGTTGCATCCACTCGGGTTCTTTTAGTTTTCGCTGCCATAGCACTTCCTGGATCTTCTGTTCGTAGTCTGCGTTGTAGTTGTCATACATTAGAACATCCTTACGGGCCATGGCGATTCGTTTAAGTATGCCGAGTTTTAGAATCTCTTGATACTTTGTAGGAATATCTGGAGATACATTTATATTATCTGTTGTCACTTGCCCTGGATCAGCTTCACAGTATATATAAATAGTCTTGGCGTCCGGCACGCCACCTGCATAGTATAGATAAAAGGCATCTGCGACGATGGTGTACCAGTAATTCCATGATGAATCTACATCAAAGTCATTTCGGTTAAACGGTATTTCTACATAAGGCGGATTGGATAATGTTGAATCTATTTGCATAGTTACCGTCTTTATTTTAGAGAAATCAAATTGATCCGGGAATGGATAGAAATTCTCCCCCGCAACCGTTACGAAGGCATACGGAGGAGAATCCAATTCAAGAACATCGAATAATTCCTGTTGTTCCTCGTTAAACCATATTAATTTCTGTTGTTCGGTGAATGTATTACGATAACGTAGATCAACGTCATCAAGAATCGATTGAGAAGATGCCATATCATCACCTCACACTTCTATTGCATTCGAAAATTCTGGTAGAGTCTTAAGGTAGTTGTAACTCTGCTTAAAAATATTTGGCGAACTATCTTCTATGGATGGAACGAATTGATAAAATTCCGTGTATGCCGATACTAATTTTTGTTCAATTGCTATTTGATTAATGTAGTACGCAAGTTGAATACTCATACTAGATTTATCGCCGATAATCTTTTCAATTCGACAATAGGCATTCTGTAAACTAACGCCGCTCGGCATGGTCAGATTTTTTATAAAACCCATCTTCCACCCTCCCTTACAAATCAGCAAGTACACCACTTGCCAACCACTCGATATTGACTGCTGTCCCCGCTGTTGCATTTGTATAAAGGGAAAATCCGTTGACAGTAATATTTTTTACGAAATAAGTGACCTGAGCATCAGGATACATATCTACCATCTGACAGCGAATACGTGGAATATTCTCAAAAGGTGTAGGAAAAGAAATGTTGTTTTCTTGACCAAATCCAGGAATTGATCCGCTAAATACACCTCTTTGTAAATATTGCGGATTAAATACATATTGTTTAGACTCTGTTTGATAGTAATAATCGTTGATCTCTCGGATCGTTAAGTTTTCATCGAAATCGTTAACAGTAACGTTATACTGCGGTATTTGAAGCATTGAAAGCGGCCTGCTTCCAAAAAGACATTGAGAATTTTCAATCCTGTATCTTCTGGTTCCAGTATCGAGTTTGATATAAGCAATTCCATTACTAACCATGCCACCTGTTATGTCACGTATGGTGATATTGGTTGTGTTTTTGGTGTATATTCCGTAACTTCTGCATGACTCAGTATGAAAACTTAGAACATTTACTGCGGCCGCAGTATCGGATGTGTCATGAATATAGAGACCAATATCGTTATCCTCTGAATATGCATCCTCGATTAATATTTGGCCAATTGCTCCTGTCAATTCGATTCCTGGTCCGGTGAATGATTGGGTTTGAACAGAACTTAAACGAATATCTCCTTCTTCGACATATATTCCTTTCTTTCCTAAGCCGAATCCTTCGACTCGTACATTATAAATACCAGAACCGATAATAGGTCTCCATAAATCTAATGCTGGAGAACTTACGCAATTTCTAGCATCTACGTAAAAGTCTCGCATGATGATATGCGCATTTCGGTCTACTTGTCTTTGATATTTTACTGCTGGGAAGTCTCCTAGAGGTTTTAAAATTGTACCCTTAACGCCATCTCCAACAAGTATCGTAAATGGAGGGATAACCAACGATTCACTAAGTAAGTATGTTCCTACTGGCAACCATACAATTGTTGATGTTTCTCCATTAGTACTTGTGTTATATGAATTCAGCGCTCTCTGGATTGATGGATAATCGTCATTTCTCCCATTTCCTTTAGCGCCAATTGACATGGCATTGATAATTACACCCGACCATGTTTGCTTATTTGTGAGATAATTACCGATATCCGCACTAACTAAACTGCTAACTTTCGTCATAGGCGAAGACATATGTTCACCCCTTATACAATCGAATAACCAACACTATATTGAATGGAATCGGTGTTAGAATGTGTTACTACTACGCGCCATGTAGTAGGAATAATATCATTAGCTACACTATTGGCCGCAGTCGCGAGACCTGGATACACCTTTAATACAGTGGTGCTTATGGCAGTAACAGCGGCAGAAGTGATAATGTCGTAATATTTACCGCTTGTAGAATCTTTACCTTGAATTTTAATCGTGATAGATGGAGAATCAGATACAGCCGACACATCTAAAACGACAATTACACCTTTACCATTAGCGTTTGTTAAATCTGCCGAATTTGTAGTTGCGGTACGTGCTGCTCCCGGAAGCGCCGTTCCTTCTGCCGTCATACTTCCGATGTTTGTTCCGCTACCAACTGTCGTGACCGGCAATGGATTAGCCATGCTGACTTCTACGTATTGATCTCCTGTGTTGCTAGGGCCTTTAAACCATTTGATGAGCGACCACATTTACACAGCAGCCCCTTTCCGTCTTCCTCGTCTTTGTACTGGCTTAATTTCAATCTCTTCGACAGTCTCAACCGCTTGCGCATTGCGTTCGAGATGCTGTCGAATTGCTCTGAGTTCGTTTAATATGTCGTTTTTCCACCGTTCTTCCGGCGTAATTCCATTAAAATGGTCCATGTCGAACCTCCTAAAAGAAAGAGGAGGCCGAAGCCTCCCCAATCACTTTTTGTCTTCCATCAAGTCATTGTCTCGTAGCGTCGCGACCATCAGATTCCATAGTCGAACGCCTTCTTTCTCGGCTGCTGTCATGCCTTCACGACTGCGCTGCAAGGGTACATATGGTATTTTCCCTTTTGGTGCCACGGGTGTTGTCGTTACAACTACAGGGATTGAACTTGGATCGCGATGTAATGGCATTGGTCCACCCCTTATGCCCCCGTACTTCCTACGAGGTGTCTCCAGTTCTCTGCCTTCGGGTTAAGACGCATGTAACCGAGCCAGCTTTGGGACTTGTTCTTATTGCGGATCGGGTATTTCTCGAACATCGGGCGATCCCACCAAATCATATTGAGTTGGTGACGCGGCCCCATGATGAACCAACGGGATTGCGTGTAAACGTCCCAAAAGTCGTTAACGATAAGCTCCATGTCCGGCAGTACGTTCTTATCGTTGTTTTGCGTACCGGCAACCAGGGCAGATTGCAGGATCGTTGCAGCCGTAAATTGCAGGGACAACGGAACGACCAAGCGATTCACGCGGCTCGAAATCTTCTTCCCACCTTCATCCCGTTGCTTGCGGAACAGGATAATGGCATTTTTCAGACTGGTATCCGATAGAGCACCGGTAGATAGATTGCTTTGCGTACCTCCATTGTCGCCGTAGTTCGGATGGTCGGTTGCAAATGTCGCTTTTCCGTCGTATCCACTACTGAAGGTGTTGTCGTACATTTCTTGCAGATATTGAGCACCCATATCTTCTACGGCTTCGCGGCCAGCGTGACCGGCGTCCTTCGCCATATTAGCGACTTCATCGTAAAGTTCGTCCTTTTCTTGCTCGTAGGACATCGTCACTTCCGACTTGAAGATTTGGCCTTGCGTGAACACCAACGGTCCGAGCTTATAACGCTGCTCGTTCGGGTTCGCATTCTCTCCAGACAGTTCCCACGCGCCCATACCAGCGATGATTTGAGTCGTGCGGTTATTCGTCTTGGCGTCTACGGACTTATAAATGCGCGACCATTGTTCCGGTTCTTCGTCCCAGCCTTCGAAAAATGCAAGGTCGATCCGACGAGTATAGAGATTCTGAAATTGCCCAGTGTTCATTGCCATGATTGGTTATCCCCCTTAGCCGATTTTCGCAATATTTGCGGATGCGATAATAACGTCTGCCCATTTGTGGGTATTGTCGTAGTCCATGACCGAACACATACCACCTGTCGTGTCGTCCAGGTTGATCGTCGTCGCGTTAGACAGGTCAAACAACGTGGACACCAAGTCGGTATCTGCGAGAGTCGTTTTCGTAGTACCGGTATAGGCTACACGGATTACGCAATCCGTCACCGGCAATACCTCGATTGCATCATCAATCGTTACCGTCGCACCCGTTACAATGGATTGTTGAGCGATACCTACAACCGTGGTAGAGGCCGCTACAGCTGGGATAAGGTAGCGAGTCGTTGCATCGAGTGCTACCAGATCGCCTTCGTTGATTGTGGTGCTTGCTTTTACTCGCCAGCGCTTAGAGATCGGCTGGTTATAGCCTTGAATGTGCCGAATGTATCGTGCCATTCTACTTCCTCCTCATTTTTCGGTAGTCTTCCAGGTTCTTCGGGGAATCACTGAGCAAGAATCGCACTTGATCCTCACTCAATCCCTCACGACGCATGAATTCCACAGCTTCCGGCGGCAGAGAGTTTTTATCTCCAACAGCCTTACCCGCGTCTGCGACCACTTTACGGGGCGTCTGAGCGCGTTTAGCGATTTCCCGCTGTTCTGCCTCTCTCTTGAGCTGCTGAGCCAAGGATGCGCCTCCTACGGCCCAATACGCTTGTTCTACTGGAACGCTTGGATTCTTCTTTACAAACTCCATAATTTGAGGCTTCATCGTCTTGATTCCAGGATAATCCGGTTTGTCCGCGAGGTCGTTGATAGCCACCGACACCCGAAGCTCTCTCATCTCATTCTCTTGTTGCATCTGACGAGACAATAGTTCGGATTGCTTGTTGACGTATTCCTCGGTTTGCTGATCGTCCCAACCATATTGGTAGGCTAGTTGGTTCGCTTCAGCCATAACATTGCGGCGAGCTTCCTCTTTCAGCCGGTTCTGTTCCAGCACCTTAACGGCTTGCTCAGGATCAATACCGGATTCGTCGAAGAACCGCTTGTACTTGGCTAATTCAGCCTCATACCGAGCCTTTACTTCCTCCGCAGCCTTCTTACGTTCTCGTTCAGCACGTTTCGCCCATGCGCTTTTGTGCTCTTCGGGAATCGGTTGCTCGGATTCCGACTCTTCTTGCTGTTCCTCCGGTTGTTCAACGTCTTGCTCGACTTCCTGTTCCTGCTCTGCTTCTTGCTCTGGAGCGGCATCCTCCTGATCTTGCTGCGGCTTTTCCGCATACAAGTCTACGCCCGATTCTCTTGCTTGCCGGAATTCTTCCAGCGTCATTGCGTTTTCCATGGTTATTCCTCCGTTTTAAGTGGTGGCATCCCACTTTGTTGTCACGCCCATGAGTGCTCTTCACCCTGTCAGCGCCTATTGCGCGTATAGAAAAGGCCGTCCTACGACTAGGAACGGCCCGATTTATTACGCTTTGGAATTGTTTGCACGTCCGCTTTCTTTGTATCCCTTGCGAAGTCCCATCGTACGATCGCTCGAATAGCCGCGAGACGTGGTAATCGATACATCGCTAGACGGTCCACCCGGTCCCATTGTCTGACAACTGGTGCTTTTCGCGCTCTTGCTTGATCCTCCGGGGCCGATTACTTGTCCATTGTATGCCATGGTTTCACCCCCTTTTGCGGCCTTTAGCCGCCATAGACGCCATCTTAGATGCACCGTACTTCTTACGCCCGATGCTGGCCGCAATAGCATCAGCGCTTTTCTTACTTACGCCATCTTTCTTCTGGATCGAGTTGGACAACTGCTTGAATCGTCCTCCGCTTCCAAGCGCGGGCTTCTTCGCCATGGTCATCCTCCTATCGATAGAATCCTTGTTGCATGTGTTGCCGTATCTTATGGAGCGATGCTCCTTGATACCCGCAGGAGGGACAGATAATGCCGTTCTCCTTGTGCAGAGCTGCACGTTCACACGCCGGACAGACAGGCAATGTTCCTACCATCTGCCGCATATCGTATCCTGCACGTGCCTGATTATCGAGGTATGAGGCAATCAAAGGATCTCCTCCGACCGCGTGCATGATATAACGCGCTTCTTCATCCGTCATATACCGTACTGTCATTACGCAACGCCTCCCATCGGCATAACATTAGGCGGTAATGGTTGTGGTTCTGGTGCTGGAACCGGTTGTCCTGGCATCGGTGCTGGTTGCGGCATTCCTGGCGGTTGAGGTGTCTCCATTACGTCATCCTCATCCAGATCCATCCCTACACGCTCTCTCAGGAACTTGCGAATCTCATGCCGAGTAATAGCAGGACCATCCGGGAATTGCATAGCCGCAAACTCAGACATCATCTGGAGCATAAACGACATATCATTCGGGAACCCGTTGCCCATATTGAGTTGGAAGTCGTATTGGGCCTCGCGAGTCATGGCTATGCCGTTATCGTCTGTGAGGTCCTTAATCGAATCTTCGCCTTCTACCTCACCATGCAGGGCATTCGGAATCTTCATCGGGATTTCACGGAACTTGGCAGGATTTACGAATTGATAGTCGGGCTGCTCTCCGTCAATCCGAATCCACATTTCCTCATCCCAATGGGTCATGACTTCGTCGAACAGAAGCTCCAATACTTCAGACCATCCAGCCTTGAACATTTCATTTTTATGAATGACCGTCTTCTGGCCGGCTTGTTGCAATGCCATGATCGCCGCCGCAGCCGTCACCTGACCCGGTTTTTCGCCTCTGTTCACGTCCGGGGTACCTGCGATAAGATCAGCCTCTTGGAACGCCTTCTCGCGCCTTACAGGAACGTCAGTGGACACGGTCTGCGGTGGGACAACGTTAAACGCAGTATGATCGCGCATCGGAATGCGTAGTCCCGGCTTATTTGTCCACTTGGAGAATTGGAAGTCACGTCCTGCGCCAATCCCAACGACAATTTGCGGATTACCCGACAGTCTGGCGTTCATGCGAATCTGATCGTCCAGTTCATTGATAAGGTCCTGCGTAGGAATCAACAGTTCGACGTCGCCCATGCCCCACATCGTCCCTCTACGGTTGTAGCAGTTGATAACACGGAATGGGTACATGTCACGGCGCTGAAGCTTCTTGCCTCTCAGCGTCTTCCTGCTGTCTTCTAAAACAATGTCATTGGCAACATGAACGCAATAAAGCTCGCCGTTTTCATCACGCATGTAGCACTCAAGCAGAAGCGCTTTCTGGCTTGTTCCGACGTGAACCTCATCTTTGCGATCATCTGTCCAAACTTGTTGCGGATTGTACGGGACCGCTACTTCACGTTGTACGTACTTTCCGAGTTCGAAGTTCTCCTTGAACCACGTAAGCGGCCTTGGCGTGGCATGGATGATGAATTCGGCCTGTTGCAACTGGTGCGGATGCTGTACCTTCGGGTCCGGGAAAAAGTTAACGGGGCTTACCGTCTCAAATACCGGCAATCCCCGTCCATCTAACGCTTTATCATCGAACCATACTTTGATGATCGTCGTGCCAAGCTCCAATCGATCATGCTCAGATATGTTCACTTTGTCCTTGAAGTGATTGCGATACAGTACGAAGTCGATAATGTTCTGCGCCTGTTCAGCGAACATATCGTCTCCAGGTTCCCACCCCTTAGCTGCGGACGAGTAAGGTTTATCAACCAAGTCCGCAATCTGGCTCTCCACGATCCGGTGAATGACGTTTGTCACGCTCCCCGGATGGTCTGGTCCTTGTCGTGGATTCTGGCGATTGTGCTTGTAGTCATCGCACATTTGCCAGATTTGGTTGAGGTTAAGACTCTGCTTCGCGTCCCACGCTTGGCGGAATAGGTATTGAACCTGTAACGCTAACTCGCGATTAAAGTCCGTCTGTGGCGCCTCAGCCTCTTCATTGCCTTGGATCAGTTTTGTAATGTCGTCCACTTTCTCGGCCATGATGTCACCCCCTAGCTACGTATGTTGAATACGTCATATCCTTCTGGCTTCTGATGGTACTTCTCTATGCGAGTCATCTCGGAATCTCGCTCAGCCTCTAACATCATCACACGCGCTTCTAGCTCGCCTATATGATCCGTAGCACGCTTTAGTTCGTCTGCTAGCATATCGCGGTTATGGCGAAGTTCTACGTACCTGTAGGCGGCGTAATAGCTACCTACGGCCATTATGGCGATGATGAGGAAGGAAAGTAAGATTTCAGTCATGATTTAACGCATCCTTCGATAACTTTGGACATCAATACTATTTTTGTTCCCTTAGCTTTTGCATCCTCATATTCTTTCTTTGCTGTCTCTTCATCAAGAAACTTGTTAATATCCCAAAGGGCCTCTTTCTCTCTATATGTGCTCACCGTCCATATATCTCTCATCACCAACCAGCCCTCCTAAACCATTCTGCGTCTTCATCTACAGTTGCTACTTCGGATTTGTGTCTGAATCCGTTGTCTGTTATAACGAATGGCGTATCCAATGTCTGCGGCATCAAGTCGCTAGACGTGGTTACAATCGTTCCTACGGCCTGTGGACGGCTCATCAAGGCATAACGGCAACTTTCCGCTGCATGATCCTCTAAACCGTCTGAAACGTCCTCTACGCGCCTATCATCGTGTATCAACTGCGGCAATGTACGAATCAGGTTCGTGCAATTGTTGAAGATGATCCATAATGGCTTACCGTCCGGTTGCATCTTCATGTACTCGCGCATTCGGGTCCAACCCAATATGCGATCATTGTCGGCTTTCTCTAGCCATACTCCGTTGTCCATGAAGATTTCTGCGATATTCTCGCCCTTCGTCTGACCATCCTTACTGATCGCCGTCCCCCGTTTGTGCCACATATCAGGCGATGCAACCGTGTATTCGATTTGCTCTCGGCCAGATAGCTGCACGATCTTCTTCGCCACGTCTGAGGCGTTAGTCTGCGTGATGTATAGTTCCCTGTATGTGTATACCCTCCGATCATCTACAGCGTGCCAGTAGACTGCACAGGGATCGTTGTAGCCCCAATCTATGGAGCAGAATCGGAACCAGTGGTTCGGGATCTGGAATGGCTCGATAACATGCGTGTCACGTCTCCATTCTCTGAAGTATTGGCCCGCAAACACATCCCAGTTACCATGCAAAAAAGCCTCCCTTTGGTCATCAGGGAGACTTTCTAGCGTTTCAACGTATTCGGGATTAGATTCCATTAGAGCGTGATTGTCGTAAACTTTAGCCGGGATAAAGACGTAATTCTCTGCTTTCTCTTTGCCTTTATAGTCACGGTCGATGAATAGTCTCTTGAACCACGCATGACCGATACCGCCTGGGTTAGAAGTGTAATACATACGCGGCTTAAAGTCCGTCCGCGTGGATCGATTCGACGTCTCGAAGAAATCTCGCATGAACTCTGTGAAGTGTGTTGCTTCTTCTAGTCCGATTACATCGTATTCCTGCCCTTGATATTGGTAAACGTCCTTATCTGTATCGCAGTATCCAAGCTTAATGCGCGACCCGTTCGGGAACGTGAATGATTTGTCATCGTCTTTGTATTTGGCGAATCCGTGTAGCTCACTTAGCAGTGGTAAAACGTGATTCTCGCGAAGTTCTGGTAATGTGCGACGTAGGAGCAATAGTTTAAGTCCTGGATAGTTCAGCGCCAGCAAGACGAACTTACGACGCATGGCCCACGACTTACCACCACCACGTGCACCGCCATATGCGATGTGTCTAGCAAGTGCCTTGAAAAACTCAACTTGTCTGGCGTTCGGTCGGCCCTTTAGGATTACTTCGCCCATTCTGCCGCCTCGCCTTCGAGCTTAACGGTGAATGCTGTGTTGGCAGTGGATTCACCCTTCATAAGCGCCATTTTATCGTACAACGTTCCGTAATACGTTGATATCTGATTCAGTGGTATATCTCTTTCGCCTCTCTTGGCTTGCCGGATCATATCATGACCAAGTTCCGCAGCGTCTTCTAAGCTTGCCCATATCTTCTCAATCATGGCAATCTTTTTGTCTGTTCGTAATTGTTCAAATTCATCCGGCTTTTCGTCTCTTATCTTCATGACCGTAGCTGGAGACACTTTGAATTGTCTAGCCGTCTCCCGAACGTTGTCGGATGTAGCTAGATGCGCTCTTATCTGTTCCTTCAACTCAGGATCGATCGGCTTCATAATCTCACCTTCATTCATCGTTTATTCGTTCGTTATGCATTAAACCGCGCAATATCGGAGCATTTCATTCACTTTTCTGCATATCAATCCAAGTATTCTCTCACCATATCCGCTACTTGATCCGCATTCGCCTGTACGATCCCATAGTTTAAGTCCACTTGCTGATGAGCGATAAGGTATTGCCTCTCGCCAATATCTACATTCGCCCAGGATGTTGCTACATTTCCATCCGGCAGATTAGCAGCGAATATGAATCCAGTCATCTCACCACGTTCTGCTCGTTCCAGTAAGTCGCGTAGAGCCTTGATGCAGTTGTTTTGAGATGTTCTGTAACGGTATATCTTAGCCATGTCGTATCACCTCATGCCTGGATGACATAATCATCAATGTCGTAGCTACGACCTAACCACATTTTCCATACTACGAAATGTGTCTTCCCGTCGCTATCTCCATAGGTTGTCCGATATGTCAGAGGGAATAGTTGCTTGAGATACCACATCATCATAATGACCTCCTATCTGCATTCATAGCACTTCTTACTTTGTGCAGCTCCTACGTATGAGCGATTACAGCGTATACATGTCTTGGATATGCGTCTCATTTCATTCATTTATGTCTCCTCTCTAGATACCAGCAGAGTGATAGTAGAATGATTAGGGATATAAAAAGATAAAGACCAATCATATACGGCCTCCGCCTTCGGCTAAGCATATTCGGTCGCTACGATGGCGGCTACGCCGCTAATAAGAGTTAAGAACACCAACCACTAGTCCAAACCAAACAGAAATCAGTATCAATAGCGGATGTACGTCGATGTACTTCCCCACGCTCATTCCCCCTATAACGCCAAAACAGCCGCTCATTGGCGACTGTCTCGGTAATCATCTATTTGTTTAATCTTTCTCGTAATGGTCAACTCTTTGAAGATCAATCCTGTCTACGGCAACATATTTCCTTCCTTCATGGTTGACAATCGACTCTTCCTCTGTGCCTCCAGAGTAGCAAGCATTTCCACTATTGATTAGTTTCAAGAGTGTTTCTTTTTTCAATATCATTGCTCATCATCTCCTGTCTCTAAAATCCTCTATTTGCTTTCGTGTCCATATTGGTCCACTAGAAATACGTTGTATCGGCTTAGGAAACGCCCCTCTGCTGATATATGTCTGTACTTTGCGGCGATCCCACCCAAGTATATCTGCCGCATCAGACAATCCAACAAGAGGCGGTATCAGTTTCCCGATTCAAACTCCCACGAATCTTCTTCTGGGTACAGAACTCTTTCAAGTTCGATTTCTTTAGATTCTCCCGGACTCAAAATGGATATTACTCCCCATTTCGATTCACCAATGTTTATCTTACTTACAGCTTCTGCGGCTTCATCAATTGTGTCGTATGCAGCAATGAAATCCTTGGCATTACCAACAGCAATCACTTTGCTACTTTCATTTTTGCAGTAGTGTTTGAATTTCACTTTTTCGAATCGTTCCATGTTAACCATCCCTTCGCTAATCTGTATGACACAATCATACTTCATCTGTATGACGTTGTCAACACTTTATGCGAAAGTTTTTCCATTAACGCCAAAACAGCACCATAAGGTACTGTTCCGGGTATACAGCAGTATATGTGATGCGCCTATTTGGCTCTAGTCCAACAATGCGGCGCTTATCACCATTATCAGGAGAAACGCTCATCCCATTTCGCGATAGTATGGCGTTTCTCCGTAAGGAACGACGCAAACTGCAATTCGCGATCACTTGCGTTCATCGTCTGTTCCCTATGTTAGTATATTACCACTTATGATGCGGTATTTTCTTGCAATTTCTTTGCATTAAACATGTGTTCGAACGGTGTTATCTCCAATTCATTCTCAAGCGGTTGGAGCGCAATCCCGAGCTTCCTCAATGCTTCTTTGTGCCGTCTGGTGATCGTGCTGGGGTCACAGTTGAGAATGTCGGCGATCTGATTCAGCGTCAACGGGTTACGATCCAGGTACCTTCGTTGGATGACTGTTCTTTGCTCGTCCGTTAGAACGTCGTCCACGGCTCCTGTGACCGTGTTTACGATGCGATTATAACGAGTGGCATCCCACCTATTCGGACTCATTCTCCGCTCGCTGTAGAGCGTAGGAGGGCCATCAAGTAACCCTTCGTCTGCACCTACCTTGGCAGCGTATCGGTATGAGCGAAAATTGGATAGAATTTCTGATACTCGATCGTTGTTCATCTTCTTCCCTCCTTACCGAGAAAGCGGCTGGATGATAGCCGCTCTCCCTGATGGTGTTTATGCCGCCGATCCTTGTCGTGCTCCAAATACCGCTTCTTCAATCGTGCTCAAACGTCTGCGGACTTCTTGTTCGAAGGTCTCAGCTTCCCCTCCATCCAAAGGCGGTACGCTCTCCGATACAGTGGTGTCTCGATCCAGTCCGTCGGCTGCGGTTTCGGTATCGCCTTGAAACGCTTCTGGTACGGGCACCCTTACGGCCATATTATCCTCAACAGGTGTCTCAGGGACAGACGCTTTTGCAGCTTCACGTTCTTCCCGAAATCGTTGCACCTCTTCGGCAGTTGCGAGCCGATATTTACCCTTGTACAGGGGATTGAAGGTTACGATTTCATCGGTATCAAGGAACCTAGCTGTAGCTGTACGTCCATCGACTTCTACATAGTCATAAATAGCGCGTTTGGCTTGCTCTGCCTCTTGGATCGCTTTTACAAGCGCACCGTTATCCATGTTGGTCGCATAATTCGGTTTATCCTTGAGTGCTTCCAGCTCTTTAACCTTGTTACGCAGGTCATCCAGTTCCAGTGAAGCCGCTTCAAGTCTCTTGTTGGCGTCTTGGTATTGCGCCTCAAGCTCGTGGTACTTGGATTCTGCTGCCTGTTGCGCGGCCTCAAGTTGATTCTTGTACTGCTGGATCTGCTGATCCTTCAGCGCCGTCAGATTTTCGATGTCCTTTTGACGCTGCGCCTCCATCTCGTACAGCTTTTGTGTGATCGCGATTTTGAGAACTTGATAGTTCGATTCAGCAGTCATGGAATCTGCTTCGATCACGTAGTCCCGCAGGTTGATGGTCTGTTCGCCTACGCGGAAAATGAATGGTTCATCGCTAACAATGTCTTCTGCTGGCACTGTGTTCTTAGCCGCAAGAAGTGCTTGATATTGCTCCTCATAAGGCGCTCTTTCTTCACCAGTCAAGGTAGAAAGCTTCTCCAACAGTTCTTGTTCCGTCATCGCCATTTAATGTTCATCCTCCATATATTGATTATTCGTAATATTCCGATATCTATATCTTTATTATAACCGATTTACCAACATTTTTCTATATATTTTGGCGTTTTTATCTATCAATCACCACCATAAAGTGATATATTTAAAGATTACGCACAATCATTTGGCGGTTGTGGCAGTTCAAACTTCTGCTTTTTCGTCTTCTTCTCTCGCTGATTGGGTCGTCTGTTGTTCTTGAGTGCTTGAATCGGGATGATCGGAGTCACTTTCATGTTCTATCACCCTTTCTTTTGATTTTTCTCCGACTTCTTAATGTCCGCAGCTATCTGTTTTCTCCATGGTGACTTCTTCATACCTCTGTCGCCTCCTATACGCCTCATTACGGCGTTTGAATTGCGATCTGGTAGATTTATGCGTCAGACGCTCCCAAACGTTCTATGAGCCTCCTAGACAGCCTCTCGTTGAATAGTATCTATCAGTGTATCCAACTGATTTTTTCTACTCACCAATCGTTCATATCCAGTAGATATCACTCCAAGCCATGCTAACCGCTTGATGATCTCGTCTCTTTCGGATGTGTAGATTCTTAGCAACTCTTGGTTAGTCATGTATCCCCCGCCTTTCGCATATGGTAGATATATCTCTGGTATGCTGCTGGTCCGTATCTACGCTTATATCGATTTGCCATGATTCGGTGATAGAGTTTCATAGGATCTCCTTTATCGCTTGGCCGTATCGACTCTCGAATAATTTCTTTTTTAGTACGTATGCTTCTTTCTTCCTCGTTGGTTCTGACTTTACGTCTATAACCTCTTGTGAGCCGTCTGGGTAGGTGACAAGAAAGTCCGCACGGTATTTTATCCCCTGTACCTTTTTCCCCGTCTGAGGGTGCTTGTACGGCTCCAGAAGCACATATACCGGTTGGAGCTTAATTTCCTTTACGAGTCCCATGCGTTGTTGCAACTTTAGAAAGCTGTAATGCTGTGCCTCTCGTTGGGAATCGAAGGTTATTCCGTCAACTGTTGTTTTCTGTGCTCTATATTTGGATTGGTTGCGAAGGCGTATCATTCCTCATCCGCCTCCAGTTTGGCTAATAGTGCGGCTTTGCATCGAACATCGGCCGGCGCGTGCATCAAGTGGTATTCGTTAACTCCGTCTTCTCTTTGTTGTAGGAGTATCTTCTTAACGTGGTTGGTGTACCTCCAGAACAATTCATCTGTATCCATCTTCTCTTCGACTTCCCATGCTGCGGATATGTCGGTTGAATAGTGCCTCAGTTCCGGGTGATATGTTCCGTAATGCCACCCAAACACATTAGCAGCCACTAGAGCATCCAACTCTCTCCCAGGCTCCATAGAAATAATAGATTCGCGGGTTAGTTTCATTGGCTTTTCTCCTTCTCGTAGATATTTCCGACAATCTCCTCTTCTCCAGTCCATGCATATCCCTCATTTAGACCGCTCAGGTAGAACGCCGGCATTCCTCCTAAAAACTTTCCTCCATATTCTTGAAGCCATATCACTTCATGCGGACATCCTCGGGAACAGTTGACGATATCCCCTTCGTAGACTTCTTTACCGTTCTTGTCCTTTAGTCCGGTGTATTGGACAACGTCGATGTTTATTCCTAAATCTTTAGCGTGCTTCCCGTCGTATTCATTCAGTTCGAATCCAGAGTCATCCACAAATGCGTTCAAGATAATTCTCGCATCGTATTCATGCATGGATAACCATCTTCGCTTGCTCTTGTCCCACGCTTTGAATTTGATTTCCCTACTCATTCCCGTTATCTCTCCTTTGCTGATAATGGCAACCTTATGAAGTCTTTAGTTCACGTGCGAGTTCTCTCATTCGCTGGCGCTCTTCTTGAGATATCTCCGGTGCAGGAGATCCGGAAACAACCCTCATTTCTGGCTTACCTGTTTTGGTCTGTTGCCGAATAAATCCTTTTTGCTGTTGAGTCCGTTCTACCGTCCATGGTTCATCTACTCCACGTCTGCGGTAATCTTCTAGTATGCTCTTAACGTATGGAAGACTTCGCTTACTGTGGTATGCAGCTTCTTTCATTGCCTCGATCACCCAGCGTTCGCCGAAGTCGTCGATGAATGATCCTAACTTCTCTGCCAATGTTGAACTTAGGGTGCCGAATCCTTCTCTCTCGAAAACGACGAACGCATTAGGGGTAGTAGATTCTTTAAAATCATTCATAGCATTAATAGCATTATTATCTTTCTTATTATTGTTCCCCGACTGTTCTTCCACTGTTCCAACAATGTTCTGATATTGTTCCAAGTTGTGTTCCAAGTTCTTTTTTCTTGAACCCATAAACCCTTGATACTGCTCATAATTAATAACTGTGAAGATTGTTCCAAGTTCATGGGTTTTCGTGCATATCCTCTGCTCACGTTCTAACTTCTTGATGCAACGGTTGATCACAGAGGTTGAATACTTTTTGACTTGCCGGTTCTCTACGTAAGCCAAGTCTTCAATCAGATTCCGAGTGGATCTAAGCCATTGACCACGCTTTAGGTGAACGTCTCCGATCCTCACCCCATCTTCTGAAAAGACTGCCATTCCATAGATGAGGAAGAAGAGACGGAATTCAACGATGTTTTTCCATATGGGATTTTCAAATATTTCCCTATTGGTTTGAAACGCTCCGTTCATTCCGACCACCCATCTTCATCCGTTTGTGTTCTTCCTTGTGACACCGATCACACAGCGTCAGTCCATTGGATACTTTGAACCTAAGCTTTTTATACTTCGCAAATGGCTTTATGTGATGTGCTTGGATATCCTTATCGCTACCACAATGTCTACAGACATACCCGTCACGTTCAAATACTTCTTTTCTCCATAGTCGATACGCTTTTGTTTTTCGATAAGTGGAATCTGGCGTTTCCCATGGCGGTTTTTTAGTCGTCCATAATACGACTTCACCATTGTGAACAGCAGCCTTAATATTGGGCATAAGGCCAAAACCCGAATGTCGGAGATATTCTTTTGAATCTATGATGTCCATGAGAAAGCCGCACTCGTAGCAATAATGATTAATATCGTTTATGACCATCGGCCACGCTTCCTCAATGTCATTAGAGCATCGATCACACTTATAAATGTTATAGTTAACAAGCATATCTCCATTACGAACTTTTATAGTCTTGTATAACACCCCATTTCCTCCTTCCCACCAAGAGGGGAGTTACCCCCTCCGCAAAGTGTTGTTTAACGCTCTCCTAGTCGCATCGTATAATATCCAGGCTACGAGGTATAATCGATCACCTTTCATCTGCTTGTTCCTCCAGAGCGCTGAGAGCGGCCATACATACAGCGTGTGGGGCAGTATCAGCGAATTGTCCGTTTATCTTATCGAAATTAGCATAATATCGAGATTCTTCCGGCCACGATTTTAACGTGAAGCTCATCCCCCGCCGTTGCATCTCTTCTACTACCAGTTGCATTCCGTTCCATGTGGTGGAGTATGAGGGAACTTCTTGCCCTCCTAATACGAACTCGATCTTCTTAATGCCACTCGGGAATGAAACCGATGATTCTCCCTCTCGGAGACTCCGTATAGTTAGGATGCCGGTGTTCGGATCAAATGATGTTGACGTTGCCCCAAACCCCATAACCTCAAATGCCATCCGTCTATCCAATTCCGGCCCCGGCTGAACGATGCTCATTCTATCGCCTTCTTCGTCTAAAATTCGGTCATAATCTCCATATTCGATTGCTTCGTCTCTATCTCCGATGAGGCCGCGACTGGATTTTCTTCTGGGGATGCTCATTCTATTGGCCTCCCTCGGTCCGAACCGTGTAGGCGGCTACCCAAGGTTTCCCGGCTCGACCGTATTGCATTGACTCTGCTATAAACGAAATCTGGTCCAATCCTTCGCTATCTCCACAAGGGCGAATAACGGTCGTGCAGTACATCGGTTCCCCAGTATCTTCCCGTTCTTCTTTCAGGTAGAACTGCGCAGCCATCGGCAATTCTTCTCGTTTGCAAATGGCGATGATCTGTGCCATGAGAGGCGCAATCTCGTTATCGTAAATCGTCTCTTTGTCGTATTTCACTCTTAGTGCCTCCCTTGATTGGATATCACTTGCCCGGATATTGTGGCAGCAGATTGTAAATCTCGATTACTTCCCATGGCCATGTTCCAGCGACGGTCACTTTTAGCCCTGTTACATTCGGTTCTGTGGTGAATGTGACTTCGATTTCCCCGTTTGTCTCGTCGTCGAACAGGAATTTGAATCCGCCGCCGATGGATACGAGTTCTCCTTCAGAAAATCCGTATTGACGCTTCACTCTTTCGCGCACCTCTGCTTTGATCGCTTCTGAGTTGTTTGGTTCGTACCACATTGTAAGTTTGTTGTTCATATTCATCTCTCCCTTGATTGGATAATGACCTTATTTGGATGCCGTCAATTGATATGGTTCTTGCTTAGAACAAGTCTGTTTTCTAGTGGGCCACCATATGTTCTTTGTGCAATATACCGATGACTCTCCACTCCACTCGTTGTATTCATCATCGCGGTTCTTGCAATTTATACAGCACTCAGGAAGATCGAATCTAGTAATCATATCTACCATCCTTGCTCATTCTGGCTTATCTCCCTTCTCTTTGTAACGGGATAGGATGTCACGGGCCTTATCGCCGCCATCTTCTGATCCATCGCCGTACCATTCCAACACCTCATCTTTTGCGACTAATTGTTTAGATTGTTCGTAAAAATCGGATTGTAATAGCTCGCGCCACTTTCTTTCGTTATCCCGTTCTGCCTTAACCTGTTCGAGTTCAGACTTCGCTTCATCCAGTTGATACCTTGTCTCGTATTCTTCATTATTCTGACGCTCGAATACTTCTAATGCATATTTTGTTCGTTCCAGTTCAACTTGCAACAGTTCGTTCTCTTCGTGCAGTTCGCTTGCCGTCTTGTCGTAGCTTTGATGAGTATGGAGTGCTATCCGCAGCCGTTCGCACTCCTTCTCCGCTACTTTACGCCTCTCTACCTCACTATCTGCTATGGCTCTCTCACGATCATATAGGCCTCGTAGATGGGTGTTTTCTGCTTGTAGGCGTTCGTTCTTTGCAAGGGTCTTTTTATATTCAGAGTTCCAACCGTTTGATTGAACCTTTTCAAAGCGAAGCAGTTCGTTAAGTTGTTCGTGCTGTTCGATCAGATAAGAGACTTGGGAATTGTGAACGGAATAGTGGTCACCATGTGACTCTCCGCGCTCCAAAGCCTCTTTGATCTCCTCTATCCTGTTATCCATCTTGGTTGTCCTCCAGTCTGGCGAGATGAAACAGAGCATTCTTAGATTCCTTCGTTTTTCCCCAATCTCCACCCATTAAAGCATCTTGGAGATATTGTTCATATTGGATGGTTCGAATCTTATACTCCATGATCTTGCGGACTACTTCTTCGGGGGAGGCGATAACAACATAGCGGTCTTGATCGTATTCGATATAGGCGAGGCCATTTTCACCAGACGGAGCGATAACGTTTATTCGTTCAGGATTGAAGTAGAATTCCCCGCCGCCGTGACTCGTTAATTTAATCATTCTCCATCCTCCTCATTGGGTCGACAGTAATGGATTCCGGCATTTCCACATCGCGGGCAACGCTGTTTAGGTTTCGGCTGCTCACCGCTCGGGGAGAGGGCTTCAATCTCGTTCCAAACGGCGCGTAGTTCCTTCACGATCTCATTGCTCACCGGCGTTCCGTACCGTTGCTGGTCAGATATCCGTCGCCTGAGAACTTCGGATACTGCCTTATACCGTTCCTCTGCTGATGAGGGGATGGATAGTTGCTCTGCAAAGTCCTCAAGTATGATTTCGAATTCATTCGCCATATTGAATTCGTTGATTTCTAGCAAAGCGTCACGTCGATTGATCATGTATTGCTTCAAGTCACTCATGTATTTGATGCCTCCTCGTTACTCTGAGAATTCGAAGTCTTCCAAATGGATCGACATCGCAACGTAGCCTTCTGGAACCCATGGTCCGCCTCGCAAACAATGAGACACCCTTACGCCTGCCCAGGAACCTGTGAATGTCTCTGTTTTTGGATTGAACTCTTTTAAGATGAGTACATCTCCAACATTGTAAGTCCGGTCATCTTTTCGTATTTCAACCATCTTTCGTTTGTACTTGTTCGGTTGCACGACATCCCGGAAGTGTTCGGGCCAGCATTTTAGTTCATGTTTCATTTATCCATATCCTCTCTTTGGTTAGACTTGATAGACCTTATACGGCCTCCGGGCTGTCGCCCTGGGTGGATTCGGTCGGGTCGATGCTAGAAAATAGATAATTGCCTATCCGATTCGGGTACTCCCGGCCTGAATACCACAACCGCACTTGGAAAAGGTGCATTGTCGATGACTCCTCCGAATTTCAATCTACCCCGAACGAATCGGATCTCGCCCTTCATGCAATACTCGTGCCACCATTGCGTATCTGTTCGTGATGGGATAAGGCAAACCACTGTCGCCCCCCCCAGCGCGCTTTCGTAAGCCTTCTGAATCCATTGGGCAATTTCCCTTCCGTATGGTGGGTTCATCCAACAAACGCCTTTCCACGTCTGCAATAGTCCGTTTTCTCGCTCTGTAAAGTATCTGGCACACTTCGCATTGTCAGGAGTCGCACATACGTCAAGTTCGAATCTAAACTCTTCATTCAACCTGTCGAAGAAATCTTGAGGTGTAGCCCACAAATCCGTAGCAGAGGAGAAATGAACCGCCATCTTCTCGCTGGGCACGCTATCCCTCCTTTCGCTCTGCATCGATTCGACCGAATCCGCTCAGCGAAGCGGTGGCCGTATAGGGGTCTATATCCTCCCCTATTAGGGGAATATATCCCCTGTGTATATAAACCCTGATACGGCCTCCGTCCCTTACGGGACTAAGATTATTCGGTCGAGACGGAGGCGACTTCGTCGCAAGGTCAAAATAATAACTTGCAAACATCAACCTTCTCGTGATTATTTTTGATCCTGTCATAATACCGATAGGCTTCCTCAACTTCGCGGAGAGTGATTCCTTTTGCTACGAGAACACGGATAGCCTTTTTGACTTCTGCATCGTTGAGCAATTCGAAGTGTTTTCCCATCCCATATCTCTCCCTTATTTGTTAGTTTCTACTCGCCAACTTACACCCTTGTACCATTCCGGATCCGATAGGATTTCCCGAGCCTTAAGTAACATTTCCCTGTCGAACCATCCGAAGTGACATTCCTTAAGCGGAATACCTAAGCGTGTTGCCAAGCGCCCATATGCCTTCTCTCTTTTGAGGTTCTTGTTGTTCTTCCACGATGGGTCAAATAGTGCGTGACAAGATTTCTTAAGTTCTCTCAGTTCGCGATTAGCCATTCTGCCTAGCGGTATCCTCGTTCCGGTGTGAACGCCCACATAGGCATCGCAGTTTGTGCATTTGTAACACTTGCCGTTCCCATATTCTCTGCCGTATATTGTCGCGTTACTTGTGTAGATGACTCTACTTTTGCAATATGGACATTGTGTCGGGATCGGATATGCGTCGATTATGGCTCTCATCCCATATCTCTCCCTTTATAGCGCCTATGCGCCTTCACGTAATTTATTGCGATGCTTAATTCCCTCACCAGTTGAATCCATCCACCTATGACACGCCGTACAAGCGTCTCTGAGGTCTTCTGCTGTTGTCCGATGGGTAATGGTGCCCCTTGTGGTTAAATGTGCCTGTTCGGTCGCAGGAGCGCCTGTACACTTCACTTTGATCTCACATTTTCCACCGGATCGGGCACGTACCTGAGCGCGAACCTTCGCTGATATCGCGCCCATTTGCTTCTGAGTAGGTTTGATGCGGTTGTGCGTGTACTTCTTGGGCTTGTCTACTTTGTTGTGATAGAGCTGCTTGGACTTTGGATAGGGTATAGCCATGGGATCACCTCAGAATGGCAAGTCATCAACATCAGGATATTTAACCGGTGGATGTGTAAATTCCTGAGCAACGTAGTTTGTAAGGAAATTAATCATTTCTTGCGCTTCCTTGTTGCTAAACTCCTTAACGCTCGTCTTACCCTTCCCAATTTCACTGACAATCCGGTAATAATCATCTTCTGGTATTCTCTTTTCTGTTCGAAGTTTACCGATGAAGTTGATTTGTGCTTGGGATATCATCTTCACATATCCGCTCTGGCTTCCTGTAGGCGTCTGTGAGGCGTTCTGTTGGTGTCCGCTATAATGTGTCTGTCTCGTCTGTTGGGAAGCCTGTGCGGGCATCTGAGGGGCGCTAGCGGCCTGTCCATCGTCATCATCTCCTAGCGATAGGGAGAGAGCAGCGGCATAGCTGTAACGTCTGGCGTAGGTGATTGCTGAACCAGCTCCCTGCGGGTCAAACTTAGTCGGTTTGAGCGTAAGCGGTTCGGACTCGATCCATTCCCCAGACTCATGAAGGATCATGGTTCGCACGGTTACTTTCTCGCCGTCCCCTCCGGGGAATTGCATGATGGTAAGACCGTGTTTGGTGAGAAGAGGCTTTGTCTCATCGATCATATGGTCAAGCGACGTATACTGCGATTTAAAATGCGGGTTGGTGGCGTCTTTGCCGATTCCTTTTACGTCTCCGCTAAAGGCCACTAGAGCCGCCGATATCTTGGATATCGACTCCGACTTGTTGCACATCGTCTTCTTCCTCCTCATAGGTAATCTTGATCTTCTGAGGCTTGTACAATTCAGTATTTGTAGGTCCGTAATATCCATTGATGAAAGTGTTGTACGCATCAATATCATTGAATCTAGCGGCTGCTGAGAGGCTTTTAACAGGCTCGTAGTGGAGGTTAACCGGCACACCGTCAGTTCGCTTGATGATGATCCGGTGCTTCACTTCCATCTATCAAAACCTCCGATAGTTTGGTACAATCTGTTTGATAAGGTTTGCGATGTCACCGTTAGCGCGGTGTCTTTTTCTTTGTTCTGGTCAGTTGGATTCACTTCCTTGTACCGACCGGATTGTCTGCGAAACTATCTCTGATACAATTGACCAGTATTCTGCATAATCAAATGGTTCTCTTTTGTTCTCACAATTGATGTTTTCCAACGCCTCTTTCATCTGTTTGTACTGTTGATTCAACTGACGATAAGCGTAAACCAGTTCATCAACTGCATTTCGCAGCTCGCCCTTTGTTACAATCATTTCAGAGGCTAATAGTTGAAGTAATTTCAGGCGTTCCTCACTCAACATTTCCCTTTGCTCCTCTCTTTGTTAAGCGTCCTAACGTAGTTTTTGAAGTAGATGATACGTGTTCGCCTGTTACGGCTTATGCGGGCTAATTCGAGGTATACGGTGCGTGATTGGGGGATCATTGGTCATTCGTCCAGAAGGTGCTTCCCGTATTATTAAAGGTGATCTGAATTCCCTTCGTAATGAAGAATCCAACGAGAATGCTATAGAATTCCGTGTTCGGGTAAATCATTGGGCGATCTTTTTCAAATACGTCAACTGGGTAGTTAATCTCGAATGAATAATCATTGTAAGGTGTTTTGAATATCCTGTAGCTCGAACCTTTTCGCATCATCTGATCGTTAAAGTCCACTACATGAACTTCCGTAATTTTGCTCATTTACGCCTCTCTCCTTATCTCAGGTCTAATCAATGCGAATTGTTGATCGTTGTACAGTTTGCGCTTTACTCTTGGCTTAGGTACGTCGTACTTCCATCCGTTTTCCTTGATCCAATCACGACGTTCGTAGAATTCGGGGTCTTTACTCATTGCTCAAAAACCTCCTTCGCGTCCTCTACCCATCTGTCCATGTCTGCGATATATGCCCATTCAGTATCTCCGTCGTCCCATTTAATGAGATGCTCACCAATTTCATAGTCATGTTCATCCACTCTAAACGTTCTGATCTTACCGTTAAGGAGGGCTTTGTATGTTTTTCCAATCTCATATTTCAAGCTGCTTCATCCTCCTTTTTCCTAATAGCCCAGTAGTTCAACCAGAAACGGTCCTGTTCGGCCTCGTATTCGTTCAAAGGCTTGATTGATGCGATATCTACTCCGTCTTCCCTCAAGCGTCTCTCGATGTATCCTTGGCTTGGACCGCCCATGGTAAAGATGCGACCGCCAACCGTCTCAACATGGAATAGAAGTTGTGGGGTTGTGTTCATGCAGCACCTCGTGGAAAGTTAGGATTACGTACAGGCGGTTTAGGGAGTCTGCGTATCGTTGTCATGTGGTTGTTCCTCCTTTGTGAGTTCCAGATCGGTTCCATACATGGAGTTAGTCGAAACCAAGAACTTTTTCAGAGAATCGTATGATTCGTCCCACTCTTCTTGTTTTCGAGGCAGAATGAAATCCACTTTCGTCCCTGCTTTATTCGGTTTGTACCACTTTATTGGTACTTGTTTCTTCTTCAGCATCGCTAACCAAACAAATGCCTTACCGATAGAATATTCTTTAGGGTTATCTGTCGATTTAAGATCAGAAAATTTCATCGTTCCTCCGACAACCATTATTGGGTTATCTAGCATGCACTACTTCCTCCCGTTATCTTCTATTTGGCATTGGATACAGCATAGTTTGATACTCTTCGATACTGGATCGGGGTACAGTCTGTGTAGTTTGTTGTGTATTTCGCAGTAGAGGAGATCAACCAACTAGCTTACCTCCTTAATCCACTGTTCCTTGATCGCCAGTCGGAACCAGCAGTCTTTGTCGTAAAGGTAATCGTCGAAGTACCTGTATCCTCCTGGCGGTACCTTCTTCCCGCATCCACACGCACATGATGGGTAATCCTGTTCCGGTTCGACCAGCAACACTCGGTCATGCACTCTCACTCTGTTCACCCTTTCCGTAAGATGCCATGAGTAAATCGTTCTCGACTTCGTCCATGAATGCTTCGTACTCGAACAGTGCTTTAAGCTTGTCCATGTTGTTCGATGCAGCTCGTACACGTTGTGCGAATTGGCCGTGGTAATAGGCCGCGGATTTGAGTGACACGTTTATGCTCCTTTCAGTTCGTCCGGTACAGTCATGTTATTGCGCATCAGGAACCAGCGGAAGAAATTATCACGGTGTACTCTGACGCCCTTCTCACCTCTGCGGATCACGATTCCCGGCGTTTTCTCAGCTTCTTTCAAGATGTTGTAGACACTCTTGCGGCAATACTGCGTGGCATCCATGATGTCGGTGATTTTAAGGAACGGTGGGAAAGCTCCTACTGGATTTGCCATGATGTTTGCCTCCTTGAAGGTGTTTTCTGAAAATCGTAGAATTAATTAAGTTATGCAACTGTGTTACCCGTATTGTGTAACTCTTCCTCAAAAAATTTTTCATCGTTCAATTCTTCGATAGAGACGTTGAGAATTTGAGCAATGATTACAGCATTCTTGTAGCTCAGCCGGTTTCTCCCCATCTCGATATTCGCATAACCACTAGGGTGCTTGAACCCGAGTCGTTTGGAGATAAATGTCTGGCTTATGCCTCGTTGCAGTCTCAACTGGCGGAGCTTGTGATTCATTTTATCACCTCTTTTACTCGTTTTGTGTAACCTGTGATTGAATAATATCATACACTTTTCGTGTAAGTCAACACTTATTGTGTAACATATGATATTTTTCGTGTAACGGTGGTAATATTACTTATTGATGCGGAGGTGAAAGTGGGAAATGTCTGTTCTCGGCAACAGATTAAAAACTGAACGTGAGAAACGTGGGTGGACTAAAAAATACGCTTCCGAAAAACTTGGTCTTAAAAGAGTTAGCACCTATGCTAATTACGAATATGGGATCAGAGATCCGGATACAGAAATGTTGGCTAAAATGGCCGAACTATATGAAACTACGACGGACTATCTACTAGGCCATGAAGAAATAAAAAATACAGCAGATGTGATAAGCAATGACATCATTGAGTTGCTTGATAGCAATAAAATAGGCAAGATTAACGGGAAGATAATTACTTCAGATGACAGAGATAGAGCAATAGAAATGCTCAAGCTTATGTTCCCAAACAAATAAGCGCCCTATCCAGGGCGCTTTTCTAATGCTATCTTTAGCAGCTCATTCATACATTCACTCGGATTGTTCCTCAAATAACTGATAGCGCTTTCCATCTGCTCTACTGCGCAAAGGTCGAATAACTCTCGGAAACGTGGCGCTAATTCGATAGTATTTTCCATTAAGTAGCCTCCGCACTGTATGATATTTTCCATTATAAATGAGAACGCACGTTCCTATCAATACAGTAAAAATGAGACTCGCCCACTATCCAAGTATGTATTCGTTCGATATAATGTCTTTGTGGGCGTAGTCCCGGATTTAACGTTCACCAAAAATGGTGAGCGTTCATTACTGCCACTTACCAGCTCCGCCAAGATCGAGGTAAGGGCATAGGTCGTCTCCTAATTGGAGGCGATTTTTATTTTATGATCCTGAAATTTTCTCGACGATACTTAGCTTCATAATCATCATTCATATTTTTGAATTTATCTTTTAACCTGTTATATGCATTAACGATTATCGGCATTATTTCTTCGTACAGTTCACGATCAATATCCGCAGCATCCGTAATTACCTGGGCAGAAAGTGGAGCTACGTAATCTAAAACATTAGGCCAGTCGGAATTCTTCCATTGATAAATGAATTTCTGAAAATCTTCATCAAAGTATATCTTGCCGTCTTCTCCACCCCCAAATTCCACTAGATAAGTATAAAAAGGGATCTCTTTACCGTCCTCATCCCAAATTCTCATATTTCACCTCAACCTATTTTTATTGATCCAATGGATATTTCTTTTACTACAGATGTGTAAATTTCTTTAAGCTTTGGATCGGATTCTATTACATCCATCTTTGAAAGTGATGAAACTTTGCTTTTGGTCGCTCCATTTTCTGCAAGGCGTTGTGCAAGATTTCGCAATCTTCTATTCAAATCGCAATGAGCTCTCTCTTCCAATTCCTGATAGCTCTTTGTACGTATATCTCTATAATTTCCCCCAAGACGGTAAGCAGCACTATTGATCATATTATTAATCCTGAATTACGAAAGCCTA
>NZ_JACJVR010000091.1 GCF_014212175.1 Cohnella xylanilytica
AAAGGTGCTCCTCTCTTTGGGTGATGTTGTTCTTGACAAACACCATTCTACCAAAGATCTGGGCACTTTTTTATATTTTTATGAGGTGGTACTTTCAATTCAGGTTTAATGGAACTTAAGCGAAAAAAAAGCGGCTGCCTCTTGGGCAACCGCAGTGCAAATTCTATTGTTCTCGAACTTCCAGCAAGCGGAGCAGCATGACGACGGCCTCCGCGCGCGTGGCGGCGCCGTTCGGAGCGAATGAGTTGCCGCCGCGGCCGCTGACGATTCCCAGTTCGCGGATCGCTTCCGCAGAGCCCTTCGCCCACTTCGGAATGTCTTTATCATCGGCGAAGCCGGTTATGGCGTTCGCTTCGGGAGACACGTTTAACGCTTTGGCAATCATAGCTGCCATCTCCGCGCGGGTAATCTTGGCTTCCGGCCGGAAGTTGCCTCCCCCGTCACCGGTGACGATACCCTCTTGCACGGCGAGAGCCACCGCTTGTTTAGCCCAGGCGCCGATCTTGGCCTCGTCTTTGAAGGCAAGCGCTACGCCTGTCCCGTCCAGCTTCAGCGCGCTTGCCAGCATAACGGTAAATTCGGCGCGAGTTACCGGGGCATTCGGCTTGAACGTGCCGTCGAGGTAACCGCTAACCAGCTTCAACGTCGCCGCGCGAACGATCGATTGCTCGCCCCAATGGCCGGCGATATCGGTAAAGGATGGGATCGGTTCGGTAACCGTTTCTTCGTCGACGTTGTTATTCGCTTCGATTGCCAGAACGGCATACTTGGTGAAATGGTCCACCTCCACCGTAATCCATTCGCCGTCAACCGTGCCTCCCACTTCTCTCCACGTTTTCTTTTCTTCATCGTAGTAGTGAATGGAGGCCTTCCGGTCGCTGCCGACCTTGGCCGGATCGAACTTGATCGAGAGCTTGACCGGCTTCTTGAAGGCTCCTGCGACGTTCTTCAAGACTTCGAAAACTGAACTTGCGAATGCTTCCTGCGTCGAAGATGGGATATCCGCGACCGATCGATACTCGATCGTGATGCGAAGCTCTTGCTCCGCCGCGCCGACAGGAACCTGAATGGAAATTTCGTCGTTCAGGCCGACTTCTCCGGAGCTTCCGACCGGGATGGCGATGGCTCCATTCGCCGAAGTCACATGGCTTGGGCTGTTACCGCCCCCACCGACTACACCGTTGCCGCCCGTTGCTACCAGGGTCGCTGTTGCCGCTTCGGAGAATCCGCTTGTTCCTCCTGGGCCGATCGCTTTAACCGCGAACGTATAGCTCGTCCCGTTCGTTAACCCCGTTACGGTATACGTCGCCAACGTTACGCTCGCCTGCACGAGATTCCAATCGGTTTCATCCGTCGGAGCCGCCGTTCCTTCATATTGGTACACCGAGTAATGATCCGCACCCGTTACGGCTTCCCAATTCAGAGTCACCTGTCCGTCTCCCGCGACACCGATTAATTTCGCGGGGGCTGTCGGGGCAGGCGGCAAGGAAGCGGTTGGAGTCGACAACGTCGCTGCCGAGAACCCGCTCGTTCCTCCTGCGCCGATCGCTTTAACCGCGAATGCATAACTCGTCCCGTTCGTTAAGTTCGTTACGGTGTACGTCGCCGACGTTACGCTCGCCTGCACGAGATTCCAATCGGTTTCATCCGTCGGAGCCGCCGTTCCTTCATATTGGTACACCGAGTAATGATCCGCACCCGTTACGGCTTCCCAATTCAGAGTTACCTGTCCGTCTCCCGCGACGCTGGATACGTTCGCCGGGGCTGTCGGGATTTCCGGCGGGGTCGTCGTCACGGTAAAGCTGACGGTGAATCTCTGAGGCGCGACGTTATCGCCGTAGACAGCGACCGTCGCCGAAAAGCTTCCCGCAAGCAGGTGATTGTTCGGAACGACCGTAAAGTTGTCGCTGCCGCTAGCTCCGATGCTGCCGATAGTCGTCTTCGATAACGCAAACGCGCTCGCATCGCTTCCGCCTAGCTCAACTGTCAAATCGCCGGTCGCCCCGGTGCCCGTATTGTTGACCAGAACGGTGAACGGCGTCCGAGGCGAGTATCCTTCGATGACGGAGCCAAAGTCGTGGTTATCCGTCTGACTCAACTCAATGCTAGGCATCAGCGCCGGTGCCATTATCTTGTAAGTAGCCGTGACCGTAGCAGCGTCTGCCGGCATGGTGAATGTCGTGCTGCTGCTGGTAGCGTCGGCCAAGACACCCCCGTCTCCTCCGATCCACTTGTCAAATTCCTTGCCTTCTGGCGGCGCGTCCGCCACAATGGCTACCTCTACCCCTTCTTCATAGCTGCCGCTCCCCGTTCCGTTCTCGACCGTTAGGGTATAGAATTGGGCTTCTGTCGCCTTCACCGTCAGGGTAAATGTCTTGGTGTCCGTGATGCCGTTCTTGGCAATTAAGGCTGTCAGAACCACAGCAGAATCGCCAGCAGAATATTTCGGACGGGTCACGGTTCCATCCGGAGCGATCACATTCGGCTTGTCGGAGGTCCAGCTAATCGCGGTTTCATTTAAGCCGCCCGTGGGCAATATCACGTTCTTGGTGACCGCGCCCGAACTATCACCCTCCGCAAAGCCGACTTCCAAGGCCTTTTGGGCTTCCATGACCGCTTCCTCATCGGACAGTCCTAACCGGGTTACCGTCACCTTGTACGTTTTCGTCGCGCCATTCTGCGCCGTAACGTCCACTACGATCTCGTTGTCCCCAACGTTCAGGCTTACCATCCTGGCGCTCCCGCTGGTCGCATCCGCCGTGTTCACTTGCAACGTCGCCGTGCCGTCCGCCACCGTCGGCGTAATCTCCAAGCTGGTTATTTCGTTCCCCACGCTTGCGGTGTACTCGGTTGTGTCGGCGGAGAACGATGGCGACAACGTTCCCTGACTAATCGTCAAGTTGCTCAAGTCGGCGTTGCTCGACTCCGCTCGGGTTACCGTCACCTTGTACGTCTTCGTCGCGCCATTCTGCGCCGTAACGTCCACCAAGATCTCGTTGTCCCCAACGTTCAGGCTTACTGTCCTGGCGCTCCCGCTGGTCGCATCCGCCGTGTTCACTTGCAACGTCGCCGTGCCGTCCGCCACCGTCGGCGTAATCTCCAAGCTGGTTATTTCGTTCCCCACGCTCGCAGTGTACTCGGTCGTACCGGACGAGAACGATGGCGACAACGTTCCCTGACTAATCGTCAAGTTGCTCAGGTCCGCATTGCTCGACTTCGCCCGGGTTACCGTCACCTTGTACGTCTTTGTCGTTCCGTTCTGAGCGGTAACCTCGATCGAAATCTCGTTGTCCCCAACATTCAGGCTTACCGTCCTGGCGTTGCCGCTGGTCGCATCCGCCGTGTTCACCTTCAACGTCGCCGTTCCGTCTGCCACCGTCGGCGTAATATCCAAGCTGGTTATCTCGTTCTCCACGCTCGCCGTGTACTCGGTCGTACCGGCCGAGAACGACGGCGACAATGTTCCCTCGCTTATCGTTAAGCTGCTAAGGTCCGCGTTGCTCGACTCCGCTCGGGTTACCGTCACCTTGTACGTCTTCGTCGTTCCGTTCTGAGCGGTAACCTCGATCGAAATCTCGTTGTCCCCAACATTCAGGCTTACCGTCCTGGCGTTGCCGCTGGTCGCATCCGCCGTGTTCACTTTCAGCGTCGCCGTGCCGTCCGCCACCGTCGGCGTCATCTCCAGGCTGGTTATCTCGTTCTCCACGCTCGCGGTGTACTCGGTCGTACCGGCCGAGAACGACGGCGACAATGTTCCCTCGCTTATCGTCAAGCTGCTAAGGTCCGCGTTGCTCGACTTCGCTCGGGTTACCGTCACCTTGTACGTCTTTGTCGTTCCGTTCTGAGCGGTAACCTCGATCAGAATCTCGTTGTCTCCTACATTGAGGTTCACCGTTCTGGCGTTGCCGCTGGTCGCATCCGCCGTGTTCACCTTCAACGTCGCCGTTCCGTCTGCCACCGTCGGCGTAATATCCAAGCTGGTTATCTCGTTCTCCACGCTCGCGGTGTACTCGGTCGTACCGGCCGAGAACGACGGCGACAATGTTCCCTCGCTTATCGTCAAGCTGCTCAGGTCCGCATTGCTCGACTTCGCCCGGGTTACCGTCACCTTGTACGTCTTCGTCGCGCCATTCTGCGCCGTAACGTCCACTACGATCTCGTTGTCTCCTACATCGAGATTTACCATCCTGGCGCTCCCGCTGGTCGCATCCGCCGTGTTCACTTGCAACGTCGCCGTGCCGTCCGCCACCGTCGGCGTAATCTCCAAGCTGGTTATTTCGTTCCCCACGCTTGCGGTGTACTCGGTCGTGTCGGCGGAGAACGATGGCGACAACGTTCCCTGACTAATCGTCAAGTTGCTCAAGTCGGCGTTGCTCGACTCCGCTCGGGTTACCGTCACCTTGTACGTCTTCGTCGCGCCATTCTGCGCCGTAACGTCCACCAAGATCTCGTTGTCCCCAACGTTCAGGCTTACTGTCCTGGCGCTCCCGCTGGTCGCATCCGCCGTGTTCACTTGCAGCGTCGCCGTGCCGTCCGCCAACGTCGGCGTCATCTCCAGGCTGGTTATCTCGTTCCCCACGCTCGCGCTGTACTCAGTTGTGTCGGCGGAGAACGACGGCGTCAGCGTTCCCTCGCTTATCGTCAAGTTGCTCAGGTCCGCATTGCTCGACTTCGCCCGGGTTACCGTCACCTTGTACGTCTTCGTCGCGCCATTCTGCGCCGTAACGTCCACTACGATCTCGTTGTCTCCTACATCGAGATTTACCATCCTGGCGCTCCCGCTGGTCGCATCCGCCGTGTTCACTTGCAACGTCGCCGTGCCGTCTGCCACCGTCGGCGTAATCTCCAAGCTGGTTATTTCGTTCCCCACGCTCGCGGTGTACTCGGTCGTACCGGACGAGAACGATGGCGACAACGTTCCCTGACTAATCGTCAAGTTGCTCAGGTCCGAGTTGCTGGACTGCGGCGCTCGGGTTACCAAGACCGTATACGTTTTCTGCGTCCCGGCCTGGGAGGTAACCTCCACCAGAATCTCGTTACTCCCCACATTCAGATCCACTGTCTTGCCAATGCCGCTGACTGTCGAAGCCGAATTAATTTTTAGCGTCGCCGTGCTATCCTCTACCATCGGCGTAATGGTCAATTGATCTACCTCATAGAGCACTCTCACCGAGTAATTTACTTGGTCCGATGAGAAAGCCGGGCTAAGCGTACCTTTGCTAATCGTCAGGCTGCTTAAATCCGCGTTATTCGATAGAATGTTCACCGTTACGGTGGCCACATTCGAACTGACCGTTCCATCGTTCACCTGATACTGAAACGTATCGATTCCGGTCACATCCCAATATGGCGTGTAGGTATAAGAACCCGAGTTGGACACGGATGCGATTCCCTTGCTTGGCGGACTGACAAGCAAGTAAGTCAACGGGTCTCCGTCGGCATCCGTAGCGGTTAAAGTACCGGTTCCGGTGGTATTCTGATTAATAGTGAAAGAATGATCATTGCTAACCGGCACTTGGGTCAGCAGATTCAACCCGGCCGGGACATTGCTTTGACCATAGTTGTTATATCCCCAGGCGACCACCGTTCCGTCTGATTTTAAGGCCAGACTATGATAGCTGCCTGCAGCTATAGCCACCACGCCGGTTAATCCGGCCGGGACATTGCTTTGGCCATAGCTGTTATATCCCCAGGCCACCACCGTTCCGTCTGATTTTAAGGCCAGACTATGAAAATATCCCGCAGCTATAGCCTTCACACCGGTTAATCCGGACGGGACATTACTCTGACCATAACCATTATGTCCCCAGGCGACCACTGTTTCGTCTGATTTTAAGATCAGACTATGAAGGGTTCCTGCAGCTATAGCCTTCACACCGGTTAATCCGGACGGGACATTACTCTGACCATCACCATTATATCCCCAGGCCGCCACCGTTCCGTCTGATTTTAAGGCTAGATTATGACCGTTTCCTGCAACTACATCCACTGCTCCTGTTAATCCGGACGGAACATTACACTGACCATTACTATTATTTCCCCAAGCCACCACAGATCCGTCAGATTTCAAAGCCACGCTATGGAGGGCTCCTGCAGCTATCTTCCCTCGTGCACTATCAACCGTAAAAGAAGCTGCATGCCCGACGGACGGCCAACCCGTACAAACCATTACCGCGATCAACGCATAGACGATAATGGAGCGGTAACCCTTTATTCTGCTTTCCCTCATCTCTGCCCACCTCACCAGACCTCTGAATCTTCTAAATTAGTATAAGAATCAGAGCGTTGCAAAACCGTGGCATGCTCCTGCATGGCCGTTCTATTCAAACCTGGTGACGGCAAATTCCGCCCAGCTATAGCTAGGCAAATAATCGTGGCGATAGCCGTTGACCGCCTGCGGATCTCCATCCAGGAACCGGTAGCTGTCGCAGTCCAATTGCTCGGGATCGATGGAGAGGCGCCCATGCCACTTGCGTAAAACAGACGAGATATTCTCCTGCTGCAAGGATTCCTTCAAGTCCTTGACGATGGTTCGGAAGTAATCGCGCTTCGCCGGATCGCCCGCCTCGTCCTCCCAGAGAATCGCGCAGGCTTCCGCCGTCGTCAGGCTGGCCCCCCTCCGGTCGATCAGGCAGGCGAGCAGCTCCTTGGCCTTGGCGCGCTTGAATTGGAGCGGCCTGCCGTTCACGAATACCTCGAAGCCGCCGAAGGTCTGCACCTGCACCTTTTTCCTTTTGGCTTGAAGCGAGTCCTCGTAAATAAAAGTCAACTCTCGCAAAATGTCCTCTTGAAGCACAGGCTTCATCAGGTACCCGGTGGCCCGAACCCGGAAGGCGTCTACTGCGTATTTGGCATAGCTGGTCACGAAGATGATAGGAACGTCCGGCTGAATATCTTTTAACTCCTTGGCAAGTACAAGCCCGCTGGAGCTGCCCAGCTCGATGTCCAGAAACGCCACGTCGAACCGAACGGACCGCGCTTGCTCCAGCGCCTTGCCCGATGTGGCAAACGGATAAATGGCGCAATCCGGCACCGCTTCCCTCAGCGCTTGCTCGAGATCCCCAAGAACCAGCGGCTCGTCATCCACAATTAAGAAATTCACAGGCGTTTCCCTTCCTTTTCCTTCGGCAGAATAATGGCAGCGGTCGTTCCTCGGCCCGGGATACTGTCGATCGTCAGCCTTCCTCCGCACAGCTCCTCCAGTCGTCTGCGCACATTGCGAATCCCAACGCGCTGCTCGCCCTCCGAGGGATCGGGCAGGGACGCAAACCCGACTCCATCGTCCATTATGACTATCCGATAGGAGGTATCCGTTTCTTCCGTACGAATCGTAATCGCGCCTCCTTCCTCCCGCCTCATGATGCCGTGACGCACCGCGTTTTCCGCAAGGGGTTGAACGGTCAGAGGGGGGATCTGGAAGTCCTTGGGGCCGATGTCATAAATCACTCTCAGACGCTCCCGGAACCGCTGCTGCTCCAGATTCAAATAATACTGCACATGGGACAACTCCTGGGAGAAGGGGATCGGCGCTTTGCTCTCCAGAACGCCCATATTGGCCCGCAGAAACAAGGAGAAGTCCCCGATCGCCTGCTTGGCCTGCTTCGGATCCAGGTCGCAAAGCTGCCGGATGACCGTCAGCGTGTTATAAAGAAAGTGGGGCTGAATCTGGCTGATCAGAATGCCGATGCGGGCCTCCACCAGCTCTTTCTCCTGCTGCTTTAAGAGCAGCTCCCGCTTCGATTGAATGTTGATGAAGATAAGCAGGATGGAGAAGGTCGCGGCCGGTCCCGTCAGCGCGATCCCGTAGTAGGCGAATTGAATCGCTTCCCCAACCAGCGGCAATACCACATAGCTCAACAGGAACAGAACGTCTCTGGAATCCAGGTAACGTCGGTACCGGAGGATGAGCGTTGTGGAAGTTCCGTAAATCAGAAAGGGAATGAGCTGGGAGAGCCAGAACCAATCGCCGCGCCGATAGAGATTATCCTGGCTGAAGTCGAAATACATGCCGTTCCATAAGGACAGCACGCTGAACAAGAACTGCACGGCAGCGAGGACGCAGGCAGCGTTCCAGATGTATTTCTTAAAAGCAACCTTAGGGGTAAGAAACGCCATGACGTACCCGAGAAAAGTCAGGAGAAGCGGCGCGGTGCAAGCAAAATTCAGAGCGGTGCCGAACCGGAGGGCAAAAGGGTACCATGGCTGCGCCATGCCTTCGAAAGCCCAGCTTCCAATATCTCCAAGCACCATTCCGAGGTTGGACATGCAAATCAGCATAAAGTAGCGTCCGGACTGCTCTCTGGTCTTGCCATTCGTCCATAGATAGAGAATGAGAATTAAGGTAATAAGAGCGCTGTACGTGTCGAGGATGATGTTTACGGTTTGCATTCTGTTTCCGTCCTCTGCCTGTTCGATATGTAAAATTATGCTGTACATCCCGGAAACGCACAAGATCCCCGTATCTTAAAGATGCAGGGATCTTGCTAGTCCGGCCATTATATATCGTAGGAGACCGAATTCGGATATTGAGCGATCACGTCTTTGACGACTCGTTTGACCACGGCATTCGCGGCTTCTTCGAGGGAAGAGCGGCTTGCCTCGTCCGCGTTCACTTCGATATATTCTTTGCCAATGATGTCTCGTGCGGCTTCGAGGTCGCTTGCACTGGAGGAATCGTACGATACCAACGCAATGAGTCCCGCGTCGTTCAACACCTTGGCGACCTCGGCCACACGTTGCAGCGATTCTCCTTGGGCGTTCTCGAGCAGCATCGTATGGTATCCGGAGGAGACCAGCCGTTTCTCGACTTCCTTGGCCAGAGCCGCTTGATCCGATTGCGAACCGGAGAACCAGACGGTGAGCGGAGTCTGTCCCTTCTGCTGGGCGCGAACTTCCCTCGTGATCTCCATATCCAGCGCCGCGAATCGGTTCGAGCTTTGCAGCGCGTGATCGATGACTCCGCAAGCGGAGGTCATGTTGGTGACGCGATCGATCAGAATAAAGCCGCCGATGCTCTTATTTTCCTCAAAGGAATCGAAAACGATGCTATCCGACAAGGAAAATTCGCACTTGGCCAATTCATTCTTAACGATCCGATCGGCCGGAACCGTGTTGCCCGTATTGATGTCGATCTTATGGGTAATCGCCGTCACGGTACCCGGAAGGGTCTTCGTTCCCACCTTCACCCAATAATGCTTGCCGGGGGTCAGGACGGAATCGTCCATCCACAGGATCGTGGAGGCGAAGCTGTCGGCTTCTTGAATTTCGTTATCCGTCGTGAGCACGTTGCCCCGCGATACGTCGACTTCGCGGTCCAATTGAATGGTCACCGGTTGACCGGCATAAGCCGTATCCCGATCTTGGTCGGTCACGAGGATCCGTTTGACCTTCGCTTTCTCCCGGCTCGGCAGAGTCGTGAGCTCGTCTCCGACCGAGATTTTCCCGGCCTCGATCTGGCCTTGGAACCCGCGGAACGTGTGGTCCGGCCGGCACACGCGCTGAACGGGCATCATGAACGCCTTCGTATCGTTAAACGTATGCACATCCACGTTTTCCAAATATGGCAGCAAGGCAAGCCCTTCATACCAAGGAGTGTTGGCCGATTTGGTCGTAATGTTATCCCCTTCCGTCGCGGACACGGGGATGACCTGGATGCTCTGGATTTGGAATTCGGCCGTCGTTTGGAAGAACTCTTCCTTGATCGCCTCGAACTTCTTCCGGTCGAAGTCCACCAAGTCCATCTTGTTCACGGCTAATACCAAATGCTTAATCCCCATCAAAGCGCAAATCCGGGCATGGCGCTTGGTTTGGGTAATGACTCCTTTGGTCGCGTTCCATTTACAAGGCAGGCTTCTCCATTCATATCTGTTGAAATCTTTAAGTGCAGAGATCAGGAACATTTCAAGCAGATTTGGAGTACGAATCATAACATTCGCGGAAACACCCGATTGGGAAGAAATTGGGATACGATTGGTGAGAAATTGTTTCATTTATTCGAGGCAAGCGAGGAATTGACGCCATGGACGATACTCTCACAGTGGCTAGAGAACCCAGAACTAATGCCTGCTGAGTTACAGGGACACCATAGCGACCTTAATGCGTATCTCACTGGAGAAGGCATTGGATTTTGGGAGACAATGCAAATTACTCGTATAAACGACAGAATTAATATCACGTTATTTCGGGATGACGGAACCCGAGCAGGATCCCTCGATGACGGCGGGCTTTCAGATGGACAGAAGAACACTGCGATTTTGGCGTTACTGTTTGCTCATGGTACAAATCCAATCCTGATTGATCAGCCAGAGGATGAGCTGGATTCAGATTTCATTTATAATCAACTTGTCCCACTACTTAGAAGAGTCAAGCACAAGCGTCAAATCATTCTTGCAACGCATAACGCCAATATTCCTGTCAACGGAGATTGTGAATTGCTATATGCATTAAATACCGAAATGGGCAAAGGAATCTTAAAAGCTGAAGGTGGACTGGAAAAGCCACATGTAAAAGAAGCGGTATTAGACATTATGGAAGGATCTAGAGAGGCCTTTAGGCGCAGGCAAGAGAAGTATCGCTTTTAGTTTGTTCTATATATTCCACTCCTAATCCCTCACCACTTAATTTAATGTTTCAAACTCAAAACCCAGTCCTCATTTGGACTGGGTCTTCTTGTTGAAGAGAAAGAAATTTGATCCCCTCTCTAAAAAACAACAATACTCGATTTTAGGATACGTTTTAGTAACAAAATTATTCAACACAAATCAATTTAATAAACACTGTTTATAGTATATTCCGTATGTGTTGATCACTTCCAACCTTAAATGGTTTACCATCTATACTAACAATTCCTATTATCTTGAGACTCTGTCGAAGAATTCTATGCCTACCCGTGGTATATCATGTTATTTCCAAAGCTGGGGGGTTTGCGTATAAAAATTCAGAAAATAGGGGAATTTTTGCGCGCCCTCAAACGAAAACCTACTTCGATTCAAGCAATACTACACACTCCACATGTGTTGTGCTCAGAATAGGAAGGCACTCTCCCCCTTTCACTTCGCAAGGACTTTTTTTGCTTATGCATCTTGCTTTGGATGCTGTTATGAAAGCCGGTTTTATAGACGAAGGTCAGTTTGTACGGCTCGGGACTTTCCTGATTGGAGTTTTCCCCAATAATCACTTTATCGACAATGCTTTCGAATACGTTCCGGTCGAATGCGGTCAGCACCTCATTCGTTTGAAGCACTTTGCGAAAATGTTCAAGCCGTTTTCCCAAGTCAATTTCATCTTGCGCGGATTGCTCCAACTGTTCCTTTTCTTCGAGCAATTTAGTAAGCGCAGTATCGAGTTCCGCATACTTCTGTTCGTAAGTAGCCCTGTCTATTTTCTCATCCAGGCACAAATCAATCAGTCTGCAACGTTTTTGCTCCGTGGCCTGAATGTCGCTGATAATTTTGTTCAGTCGCTTTTGATTATTCTGGTCGCTAAACACGGACTCCATTCTTTTCATAAGCTCGTCCAGCACATCCGAATTGTTGCGGCACACCAATTTGTACGATTCGACAAAAGCACCCTCAATCAGCTTTTCCTCCAAGGCTTTACTGTGAGAGCAGTATTTCTTCCCTTTTTTCGTGGCTGTCACACACTGCCAAATCACCTTTTCATGCGGGGTTCCGCTGTGCCAGTTACGCCGCGAGAGGTTGCTTCCGCAGAACGCACATTCCAACTTGCTGCTGAAAGCAAATTTCCTGCTGTACTTGTCCCGCTTGCCTTTCGCGCCGCGGCGGCGATTCTCGCCTCTTCGGTGCAATATGTCCTGCGCCTTTTCAAAAACTTCCTCGCTGACAATCGGCTCGTGATGATTTTTGACATAAAACTGATCTTCCTCGCCGTAATTGTCCAGTCTTCTCTTGGAAATTGGATCGACGGTAAATGTCTTTCCTTGCAGCAAATCGCCTTTGTACTTCTCATTCTTTATGATACCAAGAACGGTTGTGTCCTGCCATTCGACTCTTCCGTACTTGGTTTTATGTCCCGCCTCAGTCAGTTCCTTTGCAATAACGTAAGCGCCGATTCCCGATGTGTATCGTTCAAAAATATAGCGGACGATTTCGGCTTCTTCTTGATTAACGGATATCTTTTTCGTATTCACATCGTAATCGTATCCCAGACAGCTTTGAAAGCCTACCAGTTCGCCGCGCTTCATTTTCATTTTCAAACCTTTTTTCACGTTGGCGGAGATGTTCTCCACTTCCTGCTGTGCTACGGAGCTTAAAATGACGAGCAACAATTCGCCGTCCATCGTCAGCGTATTGATATTTTCGTCTTCAAAAAATACGGCGATGTTCTTTTCCTTCAGCATACGGACGTATTTCAACGTGTCCAGCGTATTTCTTGCAAACCTGGAGATAGACTTCGTGATGATCATATCAATTTTCCCGTCCATACAATCGTTAATCATGCGTTGAAAATCCTCGCGCTTCGTTACCTGAGTACCGGTTATGGCTTCATCTGCATAAATATCAACCAGCACCCAGTCGCTTCGTTTGCTAACGAGATCGGTGTAATAGGCGACTTGCGACTTGTAGCTGCTCAATTGCTCCTCGGTGTCGGTACTTACGCGGGCATAAGGGGCGACGCGAAGAATATCCGATAACTTTCCGGCGTTTCGATCCGATATTTTCCGACTTGCTTTAATTACTTCTACTTCGAGAGCCATGGTGTTGTCCTCCATTCTTATTTACTTGCCATCAGTTTAATAAGAGATGGGCGGACCGACAAATGTGCGAATCAAGAAGTAAGGTCCGAAATGATGCCGTAATCCCGCATCGTTTTGTTCTTTATCAAATGAAATTCGTTTTCGGTAATCAAAGATAATGCCAGCAATTGTCTTATCATAGCGATTTGCATGCTGTATCGGATGAGTTTATGGTTCATAAAAACCTCCCATTAATCCAGAAAAGTTGAAAAACAGAGATGCGCAACAAACATAATCGCGTATGCGCATCTCTGTTTCCGCCTCTGTTTTGGTTGCTTCTCTCAAAAATCTTATCCGGCGGACAGTGGTTAGCCGTCCTCATAGGGTTCAAACCTCTTCCAGGATCGCTGCAAGCCGCCCCCATTGCGATGAACTGTGGCTGGACGGAAGTATCATTATCCCTCCGCATGGGTCTTCGCCTTAAATGGAACCACCATTTTTTATTGCATGGGAAAATCGCTCGCAGGTTGCCGTTTCTGATGAAAGACATATAGAAATAAATCGGCAAAATGGTCGTGGCGCACCTGCAATTTGGCTATCCTTCCAGGCCATGCGGGGAACGTACCGGATAAGATTGTATTCAGTTTTCAAGGAGCATTGAGAGGTTGAATAATGTCCCTCTAATATTCATTTCATTTTTAGGGTAAAATCGGAACTGCTTGCCCAAAAAACTCCCCTCCGCGGCTTCCATTTTTTGATACAATCAAATATGGAGTGCTACGATAAAAATGCAGTCGAAAAACCCCCTCATATGAAATAAAATGAAAGCTGACGAGGGGACGAGAGACAATGAATCGATACGACAAAGCATTCAAAGAAGAAGCAGTAAGATTGAGCGATGAGATTGGACCCAAGAAAACCGCCGAGCAGTTAGGTGTATCCTACTATACCTTGCAGGAATGGAGAAAGCGAAGAATCCTGCACGGTGACGGAGCGCATATCGGGAGCGGACGCGCTTATGCATCTGCCGATAAGACTGCGCGTGAAATCGAATTAGAAAGAGAGATAGGCGAGTTGCGCCGCGCGAATGAAATTCTCAAGGATGCACTCGGTTTTTTCGCAAAAGACCGGAAGCGGTAAAGGCATGCCAGCTCTATGCTTACATCCGTGAACGACGGGATCAGTGGACCGTCAAGGAAATGTGCAAAGTACTTGCTGTCAGCGAATCGGGCTATTACCGTAGCTTGAAGCCCACACCGAAACAGGAGCGGCAGCAACTTCTTCTGGTCAAAATCAAAGACATCATTGGAGAGCATGAAGACAACCGAAATTACGGTGTCCAGCGTATTCTGCTGGCGCTGTCCCAAATAGAGATCACGACCAGCTACAGCACCGTCTACCGAATCATGAAGAAGCATGGCCTGCTGAAGAAAACCAAACGTCATCCAAACGGTATTACATGCGAGGATGCCGCAGCTCACAAGAGCGAGAACCTAATCCAGAGAGACTTCAAATCCTCAGGACCCAACCAAAAGTGGCTATCGGATATCACCGAAGTCCCTTGTTTAGACGGCAAGTTATATCTATGCGCGGTACTGGATTGTTTCAACGGCGAGATCGTGGGCCTCGCCATGGACGACAACATGCGCAAGGAACTCTGCATTCAGGCCTTTGAGAACGCTTGTAAAGCAAAGAATGCTCGCGGAATGATATTTCACAGCGATCGAGGCAGTCAATTCACAAGCCATGCATTCCGAGAGCGTCTAGCAAAACGAGATGCCATTCAGAGCATGAGCGGCACAGGGCGTTGCTTGACAAAGCAAGGATGGAAAGCTTTTTTGCTACGCTAAAGAAAGAAAAGCTGTACAAGATCAACACGGAGCGCTATCCGATGGCCTATATTAAATCGATCATCTTCAGATACATCATGGTCTACTACAACAGACAGCGGATCTACACCTCTAATCCAGGGGCTGGCCCCCAGCTATTTATCGCGAAAGAATGCTGTCACAGGCAGCTTAGTAACGGGTTTTCTGTATGAGGGTGTTTTCAAACTGCACTTTTTTTGACAACTCCATTTCCAATATGAAGCGCGATTCCCCTTCCATAAATTCGAAGTGCCCAAAGCAGTCATTCCATACATAGCAGAGCAGGTCGAGTCACCGGCGGAGCTGTACGCCCAAAAACGATTGGGCGGGTCGCTCCATCACCTACCATCGAACACAAATCAGAGATTCTTTCAAATTGGGTATGGTTCGCATCACCCAACGGAATACTTCCCCTTCCGCTTTGGACAATGCAATTGTTTTAGTCGCACAATTTTGCTCGCCTTGGGCGAAGCCGCGGTTTGTCTGCTTTCCTGCATGAAAGGTGTAGTCAATTCATGCGAGGATGACGAATCTTGATGTGATCAGTCATTACTCGTAGAGTCCGGCATTCGTATCCACTCCTTATGTTATTTTAATCAAATAATTAGGTATTTGAATATAAAGTGTATTGTATAGGCAACCAAATCACAATCCATGCGCCGGTATGCCCTTCTTTCCAGAATGTTTTTGGGTAAAGTTGTGTTATGATATTCATATATTCAAAAGTATAGTGATCAAGGAGGCGTTAGCAATGAACCAAAATATCCAACAGTTTAAAGCCGATTTTTTTAAGGCGCTGGCGCATCCCATGCGGATTCGAATCCTGGAGGTTCTGAGTGAAGGAGATAAAAACGTAAATGAGATACAGAGTATTTTAGGCTCAGAGGGTTCAGCCGTTTCTCAGCAGTTGGCAGTATTGCGAAATAAAAATGTGGTGACGGGCTTAAAGGATGGTACTTCTGTCATTTATTCGTTACGTGACCCGTTGATTAAAGATCTGCTCGCAGTCACAAAGCAGATCTTCGATAATCATCTCGTTGATGCCATTTCATTACTTGAGGTCATTCGAAATGAATCTTAAACTGAAAAACAAGGGGTTCCATGAGTAACATCAAGGATCTCCTTGTTTTTTTGTTTTGCAGCCGGAAACATGCGGAGCGACACGAGATTATTATGATTGACATTATTCGATGACAGGAGTAACATTTCACTTATATTCAAATAATCAAATATATGAATAAGAGAAGGTGATTCAGATGAAATGGACGGGAAGATTTGAAGGATACCATGCGGCCGCATTCCGCAAGGATATCATTTCAGGCCTCATTGTTGGTATTATCGCCATTCCATTAGGGATGGCGTTTGCTATTGCGGCTGGTGTAAAACCGGAATATGGCATTTATACCACCATCGTTGCCGGTATCTGTATTTCCTTGTTCGGGGGTTCTAAATTTCAAATCGGCGGCCCGACCGGTGCATTTATTCCGATCCTTTTCGCGATCGTCATGGAATATGGATACGAAAATTTATTGCTTGCAGGATTTTTGGCGGGAATTATTCTTGTTCTCATGGGGCTATTTAAACTCGGTGCGTTGATAAAATTTATTCCTCGCCCTGTAACCATCGGATTTACCGCTGGAATTGCCGTCATAATCTTCAGCGGACAAATTGCCAACTTTTTAGGTTTGAGCGGTATCGAGAAACATGAGAATTTTCTACCAAATATGAAGGAAATTGTAACGCATCTCGCAACTACGAATCTCTACAGTATTATCACAGCGGTCGTCTGTTTGGCAGTTATCCTCCTAACACCGAAATTTTTACCGAAGGTCCCTGGTTCCTTGGTAGGGCTTATCGTATCCACTATAGTGGCGACCGTATTCTTTAAAGGGGAAGTTGCAACGATTGGATCGTCATTTGGAGCTATTCCAAGCACCCTACCCCATTTTCATTTCCCTGATCTAACCTGGGATCGCATTGAAAATTTGATTCGCCCCGCCTTTACTATTGCCATGTTGGGCAGCATCGAATCTTTATTATCGGCGGTTGTTGCCGACGGCATGACCGACAGTCGTCATAACAGCAATCGGGAGCTGATTGGGCAAGGCATCGCCAATATGGTAACCCCTCTTTTTGGAGGCATACCAGCGACAGGAGCCATTGCACGAACAGCAACCAATATCAAAAACGGTGCGATCTCACCCCTGTCAGGTATTATACATGGTATTGTTGTATTGCTGGTGCTCATTTTGTTTGCACCTTATGCATCAGAGATCCCACTTGCTAGTATGGCACCGATTCTAATGCTGGTTGCCTGGAACATGAGCGAACGAAAAGAATTTGCCCACGTCTTAAAAATCAAAACGAGCGATTCTTTTGTCCTTCTCATTACCTTTTTGCTAACGGTCTTTACGAATTTAACGACTGCCGTTGAAGTCGGATTAATCTTAGCCGTAATTCTATTTGTGAAACGAATGAGTGACGGCTTACTGGTTTCCAAGGTCTTGCCTGACCCAACAGCTAAACATGAAAAAGTGAAAGCTCATATGGTAACCGAAGGCCACGATTGTCCACAAATCGGGATCTATACCATCGAAGGCCCCCTCTTTTTCGGCGCCGCGAACATGTTTGAAAAGTCCATTATGGATTCGATTCATCTAAGACCGAAAGTGTTACTGCTGCGCATGGGAAAAGTACCTTTTATGGATACGACGGGTGAATCAAATCTTTCCAGTTTGGTGAAGCATTTCGAGAAATTTGGTGGGATTATTCTTGTATCCGGAATTCAAGCTCAGCCTTTAGATGTATTGAAGAGAACAGGGTTGTATACGCTGATTGGGGCTGAACATTTTTTTGGACATACCGGTGAGGCACTTAACTTCGCGCTATTGCAACTGGATTTGAATAAATGTCTAGGTTGTAAACATTTTGCTTTCCGTGAATGCGCGGCGTTATCAAACAAGGAGTCTCAAAAAGAAGTGATCACCAGTTTAAAGGCTGATCCAGCAAGGACATAGCCTAATCTCATTTGAAATCGCCCTAAAGACGAAATGAGGTGAATGGCTATGCAACTTGCACTTCAGCGTTACCATGATTGTCGAGCGGATAAATAAAAAAGTGTTCTAACAATCTTATCGTTTATCTAAGCAAAAATGAGATCGACTGCGAGGCGCTCTCTCGTCCAACTGAAACAGTAACATACAGACACGCCCATGCTCGGATTCTTTTGTTACACAGCCACTTTCAAGTCATCCTCGGCAAATGATTGCGAATGATTCCCACTATAATATACGGTTGCGTAAGCAGAGTTCGAACAAAATAAATAAGAGTTGTCGGGATGAATGGTTTCTAAAGCAGAAGCTTTAACATGTACAGCAATCCATCCTAAACCACTCCTCATGTAGACGAGAATGGGCTTAAGGGTGAGGATACATTTCTTTCTTTACTCATTTAATCCTGCCCATGGAGTAATGACAATGTTTAGTCTACAACTTTACATTCCCGTTCAAATTTACCGACCTTCGGCTAGAAACTTTTCGATACGCGACTTAATCGCATCCCGAACCGCTCGAAATTGGCTCATGATTTCTTCCTCGGTGCCGGTCGCCTTGGCCGGATCATCGAAGCCCCAATGCCATTTCACGACGTTTTTATTCGAAATCACCGGACAATGTTCGTCTGCATGGCCACATAACGTAATCACATAGTCTGCCAGATTCAAAATCTCCGGATCGATGACATCAGATGTATAGCTGCTAATATCGACGCCAGCTTCCTTCATCACCTGGACGGCACGGGGATTCAGCCCATGTGCCTCTAACCCGGCGCTTTTTACTTCGTAGCGATCAGTACCGAGAGCCTTCAAAAAGCCATCCGCCATTTGGCTGCGGCAAGAGTTTCCTGTACAAAGGAAATAAACGAGTTTTTTGTTTTCTGACATGATGAGTCCTCCTGTTTATATTAAGCTGCTTGCTTTGAAAAATACTTCCGCTGGAATCGGAGCGCGACGTTGACTAAGGCAATCATCACGGGGACTTCCACAAGAGGACCGATGACGGCCGCAAATGCTGAGCCGGAATGAATACCAAACACCCCGACGGCAACGGCAATCGCCAGCTCGAAGTTATTCCCCGAGGCGGTAAAAGCCAGTGTAGAAGTCACCGGATAACCAGCCCCTGCTTTTTTGCCCATGAAAAACGAGATCAAGAACATGACGACAAAGTAAATCAATAGCGGAATCGCGATCCTCACGACATCGAACGGCAATTGGATAATCATTTCGCCTTTCAGCGAGAACATGACGATGATCGTAAACAATAACGCGATCAGCGTAATGGGGCTGATTTTCGGAATAAAGACCGTTTCGTACCAGGACCGTCCTTTTGCTTTTACAAGAGAATAGCGAGTAATCATTCCGGTCAAAAACGGTATCCCTAGATAAATGAACACACTCTTGGCAACTTCGGCCATCGTAATGTCAACAACGACACCTTCCACCCCGAACCATCCCGGCAAAATCGTAACAAAGATAAAGGTGTAGACGGAATAAAACAAAACTTGAAAGATCGAGTTGAAAGCAACGAGTCCCGCCGCGTACTCAGCATCCCCTTTGCATAAATCGTTCCAAACGATGACCATTGCAATACAACGAGCTAAACCGATCATAATCAGGCCGACCATATATTCCGGATAGCCTTGGAGGAAAATAATAGCCAGGAAAAACATTAAGATCGGGCCAATGAGCCAGTTTTGAATCAATGAAATGGTTAACACTTTGCCATTTCGGAAGACACGACCGATTTCTTCGTATCGTACCTTCGCCAGCGGCGGATACATCATTAAAATAAGGCCAAACGCAATCGGTATCGATGTGGTTCCGACTTGAAATTCATTCAACCGGCAACAAAGTTGGGAAATACGTAGCCCAAGCCAATTCCTATCGCCATCGAAATAAAAATCCATAACGTCAAATAGCGATCCAGAAATGAAAGTCGCTTTTTCTCTTGTTTACACACTTGCTGTACACCCCCTTTACTCGCAAATAACCGTTAGTCCTTGTTGCTCCAATTCCCGCAGATCCTCGGATAGATCAGGCAAGTGGAACAGAGCATAACCAATTTCCTCTAACCGCTTCTCATTGATGGAGTAAAACACCCATTGCCCCTTTCTCGTTTCGCGGACCAGTTCCGCCGTTTTTAGACGGCTTACATGTTTGGATATGGCTGGCTGGGAAATGTTAAAGATGGGAACCAGTTCACACACACAGCAATCGCGAACACGGAGCAAAGAAAGGATTTTCAGCCTTGTCGGATCGGCAAGAGCTTTCAGAATATCTGCTATCTTTTCAAATTCCATTGTCGTGATAATCACCCCACACCAAAACCATATAACCATATTGTTATTTATGTATGGGAAAAAGTCAATACGAAAAATGAAATTTTAAAAATCCTGTCTAAGAACCGAGTTCCTGTTTTTTGCATTGCAGATAAATTAAACACTTGCAACTTGCAATCATTTGTTGTATAACTGTTTCATGAGGTGAGGCGCCGTGGAAAATGTACGTGAACAATTTCAAATCATGACTCGTCGCTTTGGCTTTCTGAATAAAAACTGCTGTTCTGCCGGTGGCTGCGACATCTCCTTAATTCAAAGCCATATTCTTTACGAAATTGATCGCCAACACAAGCCTTCCATCCAGCAAGTAGCAGAGGCATTAGGGACCGATATCACGACATTCAGCCGACAAGTCCAGTCGTTAATCAAGATGAAATTAGTGAAGAAAACGCCCGATCCCGATGACCGGCGGGTGAAGCTGCTTTCCTTAACGACAGAAGGAAAATATGTTGCGGCGTCGATTGACCAGCAAATGAATGACTATTTAAACGAAATTTTCTCACACATGAACGATTTTGAAAAAGATACCGTCATTCGCTCGATCAAGCTATTAAACGAAGCGATGGCGAAAACCGGCCAATGCTGTTCCACCCCTTCTTGTGGGTGATCTTTTTCCTATAATACTTGCATTTTGCAAATATTCTAAGGAGGACTTGGAATGTCAGCGATTTTCGATGGAATAGTTATCGGGGGTGGGCAAGCCGGTCTTGCTTCCGGATATTACTTGAAGAAGAATGGGCTGCAATTTGTGATCCTGGAAGCAAGCGAACAGGCAACCGGTTCTTGGCCACACTATTACGATAGTCTAAAGCTGTTTTCGCCAGCTCGGTTATCCTCATTGCCAGGCATGAAGATACCCGGAGCTGCGACCCATTACCCGTTGCGAAACGAGGTGATTCAGTATCTAAAGGCGTATGACCAACGTTTTGACTTGCCGATCCGGACGAATCAGAAGGTTGTTGCCGTGGAGAAAACCGACAACTGCTTTTCGATCCGAACGGCTGCAGGAGACGTCATCTGACGAGAACGATCATCAATGCGACCGGTTCCTTTCATAATCCCTATACGCCGAACATAAACGGAAAGGAAGTCTTTCAAGGAGAAGTCCTTCACTCTTCCGCGTACCGCAATCCGGATCGTTACCGTGGGCAACGAGTGGTCGTCGTCGGGCGCGGAAATTCTGCGGTTCAAATTGCAATAGAGCTTGCCGACAGCAGCCATACATTGCTCGCCGTTCTTCGGCCCGTTCAGCTTACGAAAACAAAAGTATTGGGAATAGATCTTCATTTTTGGATCAGAGCTGTCGGCTTAGATACCTTTCCATTCTGGCGATTTGGCAAAAAGCCTCCAAGTCCGAGTTCCGTTGCCGATTTGGACGATTACCGAGCAAGACTAGAGGCTGGGAAGCCGGACCAACGGCCGATGTTTACCTCGTTTTATTCCGATGGCGTCGTTTGGACAGACGGAACGAAAGAACCGGTAGCAACCGTCATTTTTGCAACCGGGTATCGCCCCGATCTGTCTTACCTTCACCCTCTCGGGGCGCTGGATGCCGAAGGGAAACCGCTACAGACCGCCGAAATCAGTCTTTCTGTTCCGGGACTGTATTATGTCGGCTTGGAAGGACAGCGTTCCTTTGCTTCCGCCACATTAAGGGGGTGGGGCGGGACGCGAAATACGTTGTTCGCAAACTACGACGTTTTGTGAAAAATGACTTGTAGGGAGGCAAGTTCCCATGAACTTGAATTGGTTTGCCACGGAATACCTTATGAAACAGGAGCAGCGTGAAATAGAGCGCTCGGCACGGGAAGCTTGGAAATGGCAAAATCCCACGGAGTTATCGAGCCGGTTCCTTTGGAGACGGCAACTCACGATTGCAAACACAGCAGCTTGTTGCACCCCTAGCTACTGCTGATTTGATAAAAAAGTTGAAGGAGAGAAGATTCATGAATCAAATAACGAACGATCAAATTCGCCAAAATGTACGCAGCCGGTATAAAGAAATCGCCTTACAAAAAGTGGAGTCGGGTTCGTGCTGTTCGCCAGCTTCAAGCTGCCGCGGATCGGCCGATGACGTTTCTTCGCAGTTGGGCTATTCATCCGAAGAATTAACCGCTGTTCCTGACGGTGCAAACCTTGGTCTTGGTTGCGGCAATCCGCAAGCCATCGCGGAGCTTAAACCGGGAGAAGTAGTATTGGACCTCGGCAGCGGCGGCGGTTTCGATTGTTTTTTGGCGTCCCGACAAGTAGGGGAAACCGGCCATGTGATTGGGGTCGATATGACGCCGGAAATGGTAAGTCGCGCCCGCAATAACGCCGTCAAAGGAGGATTCACGAACACCGATTTTCGGCTAGGGGAAATCGAGCATTTGCCTGTTCCCGATCAAACGATGGATGTCATCATTTCCAACTGCGTCATCAATCTTTCTCCGGATAAACAGCAAGTGTTTCATGAAGCGTTCCGCGTTTTGCGCCCCGGTGGTCGTCTGGCCGTTTCCGATGTCGTGATGACGGCAGAGCTTCCGGCGGAAATCAAAAACGACTTGGATGTTTTTTATTCGGGGTGCATATCGGGGGCCTCGTCCGTTGACGAGCTGAAAACGATGCTAACGCAAAGTGGATTTAAGGATGTGGTGGTCGAACCGAAAGAGGAATCGAGGGCGTTTATTAAAGATTGGGTTCCTGGGTCGAAGGTGGAAGATTACCTTGCCTCTGCCGTTATAAAAGGAGTTAAACCATAACCCAATCGGCACAGCAGATCATAAGTAAAGCAAAGCAGTTCTATCGTTGTTTGGATAGGACTGCTTTTATTCGGTTAGCTCGCCATTGCCTCGCATGTCATTACACAGGAGAAGAAGGCTTCGGCACACCGCATACATATTACAAATGACTTTTTTCGTAAATCCAATCAAACTGCTACATAAGAGACGACATCTACTACTGCGGATACCGTTCCGATAAACATCAAATAAGGATATACCGTCAAAGTTCACCGTGTCAATAACTCAATAAGCGACGACCATCCGATGCACCTATACGGGCACTTCTTCCAAGGCCTAAACAAAAACGGGAAACCGCTTGAAGGGTCCTCCGTTATTAAGGATACGGTGAATTTGAAGCCGGGGGAAGAGTACGTTGTTGCATTCGAAGCAGATAATGAAGGGAACTGGATGTTCCATTGTCACGATCTTCATCATGCTTCGTCTGGTATGGTAAGGGAATGAAAATATATAGACTATAGGACTGATTTTGTTGCAGACCCGAATGCAGGAAATAAACCAAATTAATACAAAAATGAGCGTTCACTCGTAACCCGGCCATTTTGTCACATCCGCTCCGTTGCACCATTTTTTAAAGTTGGTTCTTGCTTTCGCTATTTTTCTGCCGACAGGGAGGAATTTTGTTGCGAAGAATCAGAAAGACTCGGCCTTCCAAACAACACTTGCTTATCCGAATCAAACAAGTCCCGAAACACCACCTGCCCGCGACTTGAGGAAGCATCTACAACTTTGCCATCACCCGCATAAATCCCAACGTGAGTAATATCCATAAATCTACCATTACGCTCGTAGCTCCAAAACACAAGGTCACCCGGAACCAAGTCGGCCGCGCCTACTGTAAGGCCATTCTCCACGCAAAATCTGGCCTGCTCAGCTGCGGTTCGCAGCAAGCTAATACCTAGCTGACGATAAACCCATTGGACGAGATAGCTGCAATCCGTATAATTACCCTGCCCGGCCTTCGGTTGGCTGTAAGGATCGCCTAGACGAGTCTGCGCCAATTTGACGGCTTCACTGCCCAGTTCGCCTTTGGGCAAATGCTGTTGAACCAAATCAAGCTGCTCCGGCGTCAAACCAATATCCGCACCTTTTCCAAGTATTGCATACATGAGCGGGCGGAACTCCTCGGACATCATTTCCTTCATTAATTCCATCTGTTCATTTGTAAAGCGATATATATCTGCCTGTTGCTCCGCAGTTTGGCTAGTGACGGTAATATGCAAAATGCGCTCATATCGGGTAATCGTTTCTTCGCTGGTGCTCCCGTCCTCATGTTCTACCGTAACCGTTTCCTTATGTTCTATCGTTTCAACACGAGATTCCAGCGAATTCATATCCCAAAACACCGATCGAATGATACCGATTCTTGTTGCATCAAGCGTAGCCACATCCATTCCGTTTTCCGCATCTGTGACGGTCTTCACGGCAAAGACGACGATAATGTCCATCCAGTTATCAATTCTAGTGTTGTCCGCGCTGCCGGGATAATGATATTCCACCCGGTCTACATGGCCAGCGGATCGCTGCATATCTGCAATTCGGGCGGCGAATTCATCGTCTATTTCCTGAACGATTCGGGTAAGCGGCTTTACATCGGCATCCGTATTTTCACCAGACACAAAGATACCGAACGGAGAGGAAATGACAGCGGCTACCGCCATGATAATGCACAAAACTACAATTACCGAACCGCTGAATCCCAGAAGCGCCGTCAATCCCTTGACAAGCAAGGCAGTGGCTCTTACAAGCAATTTAACGATAAGGCGATTCAATCTCGCGGCTGCACGCGCGGTTTGAATGGACCGGCGAGCTGATATCGCCATATGCGCAGCCCGATGAGCTTCCTTGACAGCATCCATTCTCCCTTCAGTTGAAGCATCCGAATAATCGTTAGCGTGATCTAGCCGATGCCCATTTTTTATAAATGGCGCTAACGTCTTGAAATTTCGCGCTTTCCGTTTGATCGTATGACCTGATTGTTTCATTATAGTAGACGGGACTCGGGTTAACGGTTTCACGCGTCCATTTGCTGAATGAGATACCGCGGCGGAGAATGATTCCTTCTTCCCGACCGGTTTTAGAGGGCCGATATCCCGTTTTTGCATCCAGTCAGGATAGCTGCCTGTTCGAGAACGATGCAGAAGCCGGGCATTGACCCGGCTCCGTATAAATCGTTGTTTTCCTGAATGCGAGCCAGAAGACAAGATGTATTTTCCATCAACCGGCTTTCGCAGACGTATCCTACGGGCAAGTCGCGGTGTACGCGAAATCGATGACTCCGTATGAACATCAATCGGACTCTGACTTGTGACAGAATCACCGTCTGGAAACGGCTTCCTTTTTAGAATGTGCCGGATCAATCTCTTGTTGATACGCACACTCATCCCCATTTGGGCACGTATTGTTTTTTTCGTAGCCGCTGCGGAATGGCGCTGAGCAAATTCAACTGGAGACTGGGAAGTCGTCTTGTCATGATCAACTTGCCGCTTGGCATGAGCGCTTGAACGCTTTACACGATGCAACACGTTTGGGAATCTTTCCAAACGTTTAATGTCCTTCACAACATTCCTCGTTTTAATCTCCTTCATCGTTCCATTCAACTCCCAATGTCGGCAGACATTCAGCGGTTTTGTTCGGCCAGCCGTTTGATCGTTCTCTCGTTACTTTGGCAATAATCAGGGTAACGAAGACGAATCGCTTCAAAAAAATAGGGGGCATAGCTGCAATCGAATAATTCGTGGGGAGTGGAGTAACGTTCGTCGCCTGCTTCGGTCCAGCCGTTCCATAAATTAAAGGCGAGCCGACACACTCGGATGGTACCGCCGGTTTGCCATGGGGCCGAAAGACCTTCGGGCTTAATGCCGCCATTAGAGAAATCATCCTGAATTTCGAAAGCG
>NZ_JACJVR010000092.1 GCF_014212175.1 Cohnella xylanilytica
TCCCATTAGCTCAGGCAGTCCCGCCTCATTCTTTGTCCCATGTGCCGCTATCCCGTCCCCTCAGGCCGATCGGGGGATACTTTTCTTAGCGCTACCGTTTCGGTTCCTGAGCTAGCGGGAGAGTGGCGATAAGTCGGAAAAAGAAGCGAAGGTCGATGAGGTAGGCCGTGAGCGACTCGATTCGAAAAACGGTATGAAGGAGATAATTGCACTTACTCCTGAACGAATGGGATAGCGGTATAGAGCGACGACTCCGGGCTGCGACGTTTCGAGACTGAGAGAAAGGGATAATCGCATGCATCAGACCGATCGGGGGATATCTTCTTGAGCGTCGACCGCCTCGGCACCTGAGCTAGCGGGAGAGTGACGAAAAGTCGGAAGAAGAAGCAAATGTCGATGAGATGGGCCGTGAGCGGCTCGATTCGAATCGGAAGGAAGGGGATAATGGCATACGGGGAGCAAAATAGAGCCACTTCTCTGGGCACTGACTGGCTCTGCTCCTGAGCTAAGGGGAGAGTGGCAATAAGACGGAGATAAGCGAAATAAGGCGGTATTGGCGGTATTGGCGGTATTGGCGGTATTGGCGGCATTTGCGGCATTTGCGGTAATAGCAGCTAAAGCGCAAAAAGAGCCTTGTTCCCCCTGAAGGGAACACAAGGCTCTTGGTTGGCGAGTTTCGTATAAATACGCCGCTGCGAAACCGATTCGATTAACGGTCGTTGCGGGGACGGTTGCGCAGGAACGCCGGAATGTCCAATTGGTCGCCGGACAGGTTGTTGTTGCTGCCGAAAGGGCGAAGGTTGCCGCCGCCGGAAGCGGGGCGTGATTCGTGCGTCTCGGGCGCGGAAGGCTGAGCGTGCGACGAATGCGACGAATGCGGCGAGTGCTGCGACGGGGAGACGCGGTTGCCGGCGAGGCGGCTCTGAGGCCGGTGCTCGAAGCCGGTCGCGATCACCGTAACCTTGATCTCGTCCTTCATGCTGTCGTCGATGCTCGCGCCGAAGATCATGTTCACTTCCGGATCGGAAGCGGAGATGACGATCTCGGCCGCTTCGTTGACTTCGAACAGCGAGAGGTTGGAGCCTCCGGTAATGTTCATGATAATGCCGCGGGCGCCTTCAATGGAGGTCTCGAGCAGCGGGCTCATGATCGCCTTCTTGGCGGCTTCCATGGCGCGGTTCTCGCCGGCCGCGACGCCGATGCCCATCAAGGCCGAGCCGCGCTCGGTCATGATCGTCTTCACGTCGGCGAAGTCCAGGTTGATCAGTCCAGGGACCGCGATCAGGTCCGAGATGCCTTGCACCGCTTGCTTGAGCACGTTGTCCGCTTCGCGGAACGCTTCCATCATCGGCGTCTTCTTGTCGACGATCTCGAGCAGCCGGTCGTTCGGAATGACGATCAGCGTGTCTACCTTTTCTTTGAGCGCTTCAATGCCTTGCTCCGCCTGCGTCGAACGCTTGCGGCCTTCGAAGGTGAACGGCCGGGTCACGACGCCGACCGTCAAGGCGCCCGCTTCCTTGGCGAGCTCGGCGATAACCGGAGCGGCGCCCGTACCGGTGCCGCCGCCCATACCGGCCGTGACGAACACCATGTCGGCGCCGCGAAGAGAATTCATGATGCCCTCGCGGGACTCTTCGGCCGCCTTCTTCCCGACTTCCGGATTCGCGCCGGCGCCGAGACCGCGGGTCAGCTTGTCGCCGATCTGCAGCTTCTGTTCCGACTTCGTTAAGTGAAGCGCCTGGGCGTCCGTGTTGACGGTGATGAACTCGACGCCCTTCACGCCGTTCTCGATCATTCGGTTTACCGCGTTGCTTCCGCCGCCACCGACTCCAATCACTTTAATTTTCGCGAGCGGCTCCATCTCGAAATCAAATTCCAACATAATTCTATTTTCCTCCTCGCATCGCTAAGTGAATCTCTCATCAGCGGCGGCTCAAATGAATTCTTTAAACATATTCTTGATCCATTCGAAAACTCCGGGCTTCGGGGCGGCCGTTCCGGCCTGCTTGCTCTTGGACGGACGCTGCTTGGCCGTCGCCGCGCCGCGGGTTCGAACGTACTTCGTGACGTATTGAATCATGCCGACGCCGCTGCTAAACGACGGATCGCGGACGCCGATAAAATCGGGCACCGCGATGCGCACGCTCGATTCCAATTCGCTCTGGGCGAGGGGAAGGACACTGGGCATGGATACCGATCCGCCCGTCAGGACGTAGCCGTTGACCTTGTCCAAATAGCCGAGTCGCTTGACTTCCTGACGGATCATCTGGAAGATCTCCTGCATGCGCGGCTCGATGATGGCCGCCAGATCGTATTGAGAGAATTCCTTCTCGACGTTGCTGCCGACTCTCATGACCTTGAACCTCTGGTCGTCGGCCGCGTCGTCGGTGCGCGCGCAGCCGTACTTCAGCTTGATCTTCTCCGCGTGCTCGGTCTGAGTCTTGAGCCCGTAGCAGATATCGCTCGTGACGTAATCCCCGCCGATCGGAAGCGTCGAGACGGCGGCCAGGCTGCCGCCTTCGAAGATGGCGAGCGTCGTCGCGCCCGCCCCGATGTCGGCGAGCACCGTGCCCATCTGCTTCTCGTCCTTCGTCAGCGCCATCATGCCCGACGCCAAGGACATAAGCACGATGCCGGATATTCTCAGCCCCGCCTTCTCCACGCATCTCATCAAGTTATGTACGGCGGCCTTGGTCCCCGTAATGATCGTGCATTCGACTTCGAGCCGGACGCCGATCATCCCGCGCGGATCCTGAATGCCGGTCAGGCCGTCCACGAGGAATTGCTTCGGCAACAGCCCGATGATCTCCCGCTCAGGAGGAAGCGCGACGACCTTGGCCGCCTGCAGCACGCGTTCGATGTCCTCTTCCCCGATCTCCCTGTCTTCGTTGGATACGGCCACTACGCCGTGGTTGCTCTGCAACGCGATATGATTACCCGCTATTCCTACGTATACTTCGCCGATCGTGATTCCAACCATGCGCTCGGCATGGTCGACGGCGTTTCGGATCGATTGAACGGTCTGGTCAATATCGACAATGGCGCCTTTGCGGATGCCCTCGGAATCCGCTGAACCGACGCCAATGATGTTAATGGCCCCGTTGCTGATTTCCCCGATGATCACCCGGACTTTCGATGTGCCGATGTCCAGGCTGACGATGAGGTCGTTGCTACTCAACCGGTGGCACCTCCAATTGGTTCGTTGAAAATAGCTGCGAAATGGGATGCTTCCTCTACATATTCAACGTCTGCGAGGTTTTCCCTCTTTTTTCAACAAAAATTTTCATAATTCTTATCCGTATTCGTGAAATCCCCCCGAGGGGATATTCGAGCAGCCGATAAAAGAAATTCTAGCATTGTTTCGAGGCGTTTGGTAGAGTCCTTTTCCTTATGTTTATTGGCTTCCAGAGGTTTCCGGACCGCCGTGCTGCGCGCTTTGTGCCGAATAAGGCTGATAGGTGTTCGCTTCCAGCAGAACGACCGTTCCGGGCTCCCGGTTCTCTACGATCTCGCTGATCAGAACCATGTTGTCGGGCAGCCGTCCGATCGTCGTCGTGATCTCGAACCGGGAGCGGGTATACAGCTTGATCCGGTCCGGATAAGCCTTCGAGGGGTCGGGCGAGATCTGGGACAGGTCGCCGAGAAGAGACGCTTGCATGCCCCCAAGGGCGGCGCAGAGGGCGGCGCGATTCGGATCGTCCGCCTTCCAGCCCGTGAGCACCGGCATGTCCGGCAGGGTAGTCCCGTCTGCCAGAGGCACGGAATATCCGTTCGCCAGAACGACGGAGGCTTGTCCCGCGGCGCCGAGCTCGATGGCGACTTCCGGATACTCCGTCACGCGGACCGTCAGCTTCCCCGGGAACACCTTGCTCACCTGGACGGATTGAACCGGCTTCAGCGCCTTCACCCGCTTCTCCAGCGTTCCGGAGCTTCCCGCGAAGAAGGAGTCTCCCTTCTCGACGCCGAGCGCCTTCTCGACTTCGGACGCCGACGCGTGCTTCGCTCCCGTCACTTCGATCTCGGTAATCCGGGACAGCGACGATCGGAAAAACAAGACGACCGCCGCGATGACGAATATCGCGATAACGATCCAGAGCAGCTTGCCTCCGCGCTTCCGCTTCTCTTCGGGTTCCCGCTTGAGAGCGGGTATTCTCTCGGCCATGCCGTCTCCTCCTTCCTCTCGCCCGTCCCGCCGAAGGCTTGTCCGCTTCGGCGCATAAAAGAACCCCACCAAAGGATCGTTCCGCTTCAGCGGGGGTGATAGGATCAACGCAAGCCTGCCGCGACTCTCTCGAACGGCTGGCGGACGATGTCTCCGCCGAGGCTTCCGAACATATTCTCGATGCGGTCGTAGCCGCGGTCGATATGATGCACGTGCTCGACCACCGTGCGGCCTTGCGCGGCCAGTCCGGCGATCACGAGGGCGGCTCCCGCCCGCAGGTCGGTCGCTTCGACCGTCGTCCCGTACAGCTGCGGAACGCCGCGGATAAACGCCGTGTTCAAGTCCAGTCGTATGTCGGCCCCCATGCGGGACAGCTCGTCGACGTGCTTGAAGCGCCCTTCGAACACGGTCTCCTTCACGATGCTGACGCCGTCGGCCAGCGCCAGAAGGATCATGAGCTGGGCTTGCAGATCGGTCGGAAAAGCGGGATACGGACTCGTCACGACCCGATCGACCGCCTTCGGCCGCTGCGAAGCGCCGACTCTCATTATAGCATTCTCGACTTCGATGTGAACACCCGCGCGGCGCAGCACGTGAATAAGAGACGTCAAATGGCCGGGCTGCGATCCTTCCAGAGTCACGTCCCCCCGTGTCGCCGCGGCGGCCACCATCACCGTCCCCGTCACGATGCGGTCGGGAATGATCTCGAACTCGCAGCCCCGCAAGGTCCGCACGCCTTCGATCGTGATGGTGTCCGTGCCGGCCCCCTTGACTTGCGCCCCCATCGCGTTCAGGAATCTCTGCAAGTCTTGAATCTCCGGCTCGCGGGCCGCTCCCACGATCGTCGTGCGGCCCTTGGCCAGAACGGCGGCCAACATGATGTTCTCGGTCGCGCCGACGCTGGGAAAGTCGAGGATGATCTCGGCGCCGACGAGCTTCTTCGCCTTGCAGACGATCCGGCTTCCGGTCTCGCGGACTTCCGCCCCGAGCGCCTGAAGCCCGCGCAGATGCAGATCGATCTTCCTCTCCCCGATCGCGCAGCCTCCCGGCTGATACACTTCGACCTCTCCGTAGCGGGCCAGCAAGGGCCCCATCAGGAAGACGGAAGAGCGCATCTGGCGCATCAGGCTCTCCGGCACGTGGGAAGAAGTCGCCGCGGAGCTGTCGACCGCGACCCGGTCGTCCTCGTGCTCCGTCTTGCAGCCCAAATCTCTTAATATTCGCAGCATCACGTCGATATCCAACAATCGGGGAACGTTGCGAATCGTCACCGTTCCTTCCGCCAGCATGCTGGCGGCCAGAATCGGCAGAGCGGCATTCTTGGCTCCGTGGATGCGTATGGTGCCCGAAAGCGGCTTCCCGCCTTCAATCACCAATTTGTCCAAGGGATTCACCTCCGGATTACCGCTCACCCATCAGGAGAACCTCCGGCACCAGTCGAATTCCGAATCGGTCTTCCACGGTGCTCTGAACCCGGCGTATGAGGGTGAGAACGTCCTCGGCCTTGGCACCGCCGTGGTTGACGATAAAGTTGGCGTGAAGCAGGGAGACTTCGGCTTCTCCTTCGCGGAGCCCCTTCAGCCCGGCGGCTTCGATGAGCCGCGCGGCATGGTCGTTCGGCGGGTTGCGGAACACGCTCCCCGCACAAGCCGCCTGCAGCGGCTGCGTCCGCAGCCGGCGGTCCTTGAAGGAAGCCATCGCGGCGGCGATCTCCTTGCGGTCGCCATCCTCCAAGAGGAACGTCGCCTCCGAGACGAAGCCCCGGCGCTCCTGCAGAATCGAATGGCGATAGCCGAAAGCCATGTCCTCCTTGCCGTACGTGCCTTCCGTTCCGTCCTCCCAGACGATGTCGACCGACTGTAAGATGCGTGACACGTCCGAGCCATGCGCGCCGGCGTTCATGTACACGGCTCCGCCCACCGTTCCGGGAATCCCTCCCGCGAATTCCAGACCGGTGAGCCCTTCCTTGCCGGCCATGACCGACAGCTTGATGAAGGAATAGGAAGCGCCCGCCGTCGCGGCGCGGCCGTCGAACCGGACGAAGTCGAAGCCCCGTCCGGGCTTGATGACGGCGCCGCGCACGCCTTTGTCGGAGACGAGCGTGTTGGAGCCCCTTCCGAGGGCGGTCCAAGGAACGCCGTGCCGATGCAGAATGCGGAGCGCGGCGGCCAGTTGCTCTCGGGTGTCGGGAACGACGAAGAGGTCCGCGGGTCCGCCGATCTTCCAGGTCGTGTGCCCCGCGAGAGATTCGTTCAAGCTCACGCGGCCGATCCCGGCTTCTTCCAGTTCCGCGATCAACTGCTGCATAATGGTTCCCCCTAGCCCTAAGGTAATCTGGGCTCGCCGCTGGATGCTCCCGCCCGCGCTAGCTCGACAATCACGATCACGCTGTATCCTATGTCGAAGGCGAGGGCAAGGTGACAATCGCCCAGCGGCCAAGCCGTACATTCTATTCTCTATCTTCTCCGCTTCGAAGCCCGAATGGCCTGAAGCATCTGTTCGTAGATCGTCTCCGCCGCTTCCGGCATGCCGAGACCCCGCGAAGCGGCGGCCATTCTCTCCCGGCGGGCCGGATCCCGCATGATCGAAGAGACGCTGGCGAGCAGCGACTCCCCGTTCAGATCCTTCTCCAGGATCATGACGGCCGCTCCGGCGGAAGCTAGGCTCTCCGCGTTCGGCTGCTGATGATTGTTCGTCACGTTGGGCGAAGGAATGAGGACGGACGGCACGCCGAGCGACGTGATCTCGGCGAGCGAGGAGGCGCCGGCCCGGCTGACGATCAAGGACGCGGCCGCCAGCACCTCCGGCATGTTGTGCACGTAGGAGAGCGCGCGGACGCGCTTCGACAGCTCGGCGGGCAGCCCGGCCAGCCTCGTCTGCGCTTCCTCGTAATACCGCTCTCCCGTCACGAAGACCAAATGGACTTCGCCCAAACCGGCGAAGCCCGGAAGCATCTCCATGATCGCTTCGTTCACGGCCTTCGCTCCCCGGCTTCCCCCGACGGCGAGCACGAACGGCGTGCCCGGCGCGAGGCCCAGCGAGGCGAAGCCCTTCTTCTTGTCCGCCTTCGCCACCATGGAAGCGACCGGGTTGCCGGCGTGCTTCGCGTTGCCGACGCGGGCGAAGTGCGGCAGCGAGTCCGCGAAGCTGACGGCCACCGCGCTCGCGTACCGGCTCAAGAACTTGTTGGTCAAGCCGGGAACGACGTTCTGCTCATGGATGAGCGTCGGGATGCCCAGCCGCGAGGCCGCGAAGACGACGGGCCCGCACACGTAGCCGCCGGTGCCGACGACGATGTCCGGCTTGTAGCGGCGCAGCAGCTCCTTCGAGCGGCGGAAGGCCTGCAGGAACCGGACGACCGTGCGCACGTTCTGCATCGACATAGAGCGGCGGAAGCCGGAGATCTCGACGCTCTCGAACGGAATGCCTTGCGAGGGGACGATGCGGCTCTCCAGCCCCTTGGAGGTGCCGATGTACAGCAGCTCCGTGCCGGGCTGCTTCTCCGCGGCCTCTCGACCGATCGCGAGCGCGGGGTAGATGTGGCCTCCGGTACCTCCTCCGGTTAATACTAGACGCATGGCGGTCACCTCGAGTAACGGGATAAATTAAGCAAAATGCCGAGCGCCGTCAACAGCAGCGTAAGCGACGAGCCTCCGTAGCTGACGAGCGGCAGGGTGATCCCCGTGACCGGCAGCAGGCCGATGACGACGCCGACGTTCATGAGCACCTGCGTGGCGATGATGCCGACGATGCCGGCGGCGAGGAAGCTGCCGAACGGATCGGAGATCGTGATGGCGGTCCGCAGCCCCCGCCAGATCAGAAGCAGGAACAGCAGCAGCAGCAGCGTCCCGCCGATGAAGCCCAATTCCTCCGCCAGAATGGAGAAAATAAAGTCTGTCTGAGGCTCGGGCAAATAGTTGTATTTCTGCCGGCTCATGCCGAGGCCGAGGCCGACGAGCCCTCCCGGTCCGATCGCGTACAGCGATTGGATCGACTGGTACCCGGCGCCGAGCGGATCCTTCCACGGATCGAGGAACGCGGTAATCCGCAGAAGGCGGTACGGCGCGGCGGCGATCAGGCCGGCGAGGCCGGCCACCCCGAGCAGGGCGAGGCCGCCCAGGTGCCTGACCTTGGCGCCCGCGACGTAGATGACGAGCAGCGAGGCGCCGATCATGACCGCTCCCGTGCCGAGGTCCGGCTGGAGCATGATCAGCCCGAACGCCGCGCCGAGAATGGCGAGCGGCGGAAGCAAGCCTCGCGCGAACGAATCGAGGCGGTTCTGGCGCTCCGACAAGAGCCTGGCGAGGAACAGAATCATCGCCAGCTTCATAAATTCGGACGGCTGGATGCCGAAGCTTCCGATGCCGAGCCAGCTTCTCGCGCCCCCGCGCACGACCCCGATGCCGGGGACGAGCACGACGAGCAGCAGCGCGAAGCAGACGATCAACCCCGCGAACGCCCATTTGCGCAAGCGGGCGTAGTCGACGTTCATCGTCGCGAACATGGCGCAGACTCCGATGGCGGCGAACAGCAGCTGGCGCTTGACATAGTAGAACTTGTCGCCGTAATCGTGGAACGCGGCGACGGCGCTGGCGCTGTACACCATGACGACGCCGATGGCCAGAATGCCGAGCGTGGCGACGATCATCCAAATGTCGGGGGCGTTGCGGGATTTGACCATGGTACCGGACACCTCACGTGGGCGAAGAAGTGGGGACGAGCCCCCTTCTTACAACGTATGCGCCGATTCCTTAAAAATGCGGCCGCGAACCTCGTACGAGGGAAACATGTCCCAGCTCGCGCAGGCGGGCGACAGAAGAACCGCGTCGCCCGGCCGCGCCAGCGCGGCGGCTTCCTTGACGGCTTCGCGCAGCGTATCGGCGGCATCACCCACAGGTTCGACGATTCTGACGTCCGTTAAACCGGCGGCCTCCGCCACCTTGCGAATCTTCTCCCTCGTCTCGCCGAGGGCGACGATGCCCTTCAGGCGATCGCGGAACACCGGCAGCAGCTCCATGTAGTCGGAGCCGCGGTCGAGCCCTCCCGCGATCAGAATAAGCGGCGACGGCAGCGACGCGACCGACATCGCGGTCGCGGTCGGGTTCGTCGCCTTCGAATCGTTGTAATAGCGGACGCCGCGGAATTCCCCGACGTATTCGAGCCGGTGCTCGACGCCGCGGAAATTCATCAGCGGCTCCCGCAGCGAGTCCGGCTCCGCGCCGGCCGCCAGCGCGATCGCGATCGCGGCGAGCGCGTTCGCCGCGTTGTGCCGGCCGGGGATGCCCAGCTTCGCGACGGGAACGACGCGCGTCTCCGAGCCGTCGCCCGGCCGGCAGACGATCCACCGCTCCGGCTCGCCGCCTTCCGTCCCGGGAGCGCCTTCTCCCGGCCGCGACGCCGGGAACGGCGGAAGGACGAACACACCCGCCTCCAGCTCCCGAGTCAGGGAGAACGGAAGCTTGCGCGCCGGGGACGAGCGGACGAGCTCCGCGCAGACGGGATCGTCCGCGTTGTAGACGGCCGTGTCGGATTCCGTCTGATTGTCGAACAGCTTCGCCTTCGAGCCGACGTAATCCTCCATCGTTCCGTGATAATCGAGATGCGTCTCGGCGATGTTGAGCAGGCAGGCGACGCGAGGGTGGAAGCCGCTCGTCCCCTTCAGCTGGAAGCTGCTGAGCTCGGCGACGAGCCAGTTCGCCTCCGTCGCTTCTTGCGCCGCGTCGCAGAGCGGGCGCCCGATGTTGCCGGCGACGATAGGGTTAAGGCCCGCCGCTTCCAGCAGCGCGCCCGTCCACGTCGTCGTCGTCGTCTTGCCGTTCGAGCCGGTGATGCCGACGATCGGGGCCTTCGAAATCATCCCCGCCACTTCCACTTCCGTCGCCGTCTCGACGCCGAGCTCGGCCGCTCTCCGCACGGGATCGGCCGTATAGGGGATTCCCGGGTTTTTGACGAGCAGCGCCGTGTCTTCCGTCACCAGGTCGTCCGGGTGGCCGCCGCATACGACGGCAATGCCCAGAGCCTCGAGTTCCTCGGCTTCGGGGCATTGCTCGCGCGGCTTCCGGTCGTTCGCGGCGACGATCGCGCCGGCTTCATGGAACAGCTTGGCGGCGGCGACGCCGCTGCGGGCAAGGCCGAGGACGACGACGCGCCGTCCCCGGTAAGATTCGAGTGAATTCATGTCGTTATAGCCCCTTGTATAGAATGAATCCGAGCGCGGCAAGCACGAGCCCGGCCGTCCAGAACACCGTGACGACGCGCCATTCCGACCATCCGGACAGCTCGAAGTGATGGTGGATCGGACTCATTTTGAACACCCGCTTGCCCCTCGTCTTGAACGACGCCACCTGGATGATGACCGACAGCATCTCGATGACGAATACGCCGCCGATCAGGATGAGCAGCAGCTCGGTCTTCGTCAGGATCGCCACCGCCGCCAGTCCGCCTCCGATCCCGAGCGAGCCCGTGTCGCCCATGAACACCTTGGCCGGATGCGCGTTGTAGACGAGGAAGCCGAGCACCGCCCCGATCATCGCGGCCGAGAAGATGGCCGATTGCGATTGGGTCGCTTCGAGGGCAATCAGCATGTACGCTCCGAACGCCAGGGCGCTTGTCCCGGACAGAAGGCCGTCCAGGCCGTCCGTGAAGTTGACGGCGTTGCTGGAGGCGAAGAAGATGATGACGACCAATAGATAATAGCCGTAGCCCAGGTCGAGCGTTCCGTCGATGCCGGGGAATCCGATCGCGGTGCTATGCCCCATCTTGTGCAGGATGAAGCAGAAGATAATCGAGAACAGCAGTTGGCCGAACAGCTTCTGCTTCGCCGTCAGGCCGAGCGAGCGCTTCATGACGATCTTGATGTAATCGTCCAGGAAGCCGACGAGACCGAAGCCGAGGGAAGCGACGAGCAGAGCCCAGAACGGCCAGCCCCGGTCGGAAAATTTGAGAAACGCCAGCGTCAGCGCCAGCAGGATGATAACGCCGCCCATCGTGGGGGTACCGGTCTTCTTCTGGTGCGATTGGGGGCCTTCGTCCCGCACGGTCTGGCCGAACTTCATCCGCCGCAGCACGGGAATGCACAGCGGGCCGAGCAGGGCCGCCAGCACGAACGAGACGCCTAGCGTCCATAACGTCGATGTGTAGTCCATACCCTCACTCCACGTCTCCTCTCTGCAGCGCGACGACGACTTCCTCCAGCTTCATTCCCCGCGAGCCCTTGACGAGAACGAGATCGTTCGGGCCGAGCCGCCCGAGCAGCTCGGCGGCGAGCTCCCGCTTGTCGGCGAAGTGCCTCACGCCCCCCGGAGGGAAGGCTGCCTCCGCCGCCTCCGCGAGATGGCGGGACAACGGGCCGTACGCGAGCAAGGCGTCGGCCTTGTCCGGCGTTACGAAGCGGCCGATGGCCGCATGGAATTCCGCTTCGTCGGGACCGAGCTCCAGCATGTCGCCGAGCACCAGCATCTTGCGCCCCCCTTCGGGGAGCGTCAGGCCGGCGACGAGGTCGATCGCGGCGCGGACCGACGTCGGGCTCGCGTTGTAGGCGTCGTTCAGCACGACCGCCCCGTTCGCCGCGGCCGACCGCTCGATCCGCATGCCGGTCAGCTTCGCGGCCCGGAGCCCTTCGGCGATTCTAGCGGAGGTCAGTCCGAACAGCCGGCCGACCGCCACCGCCGCCAGCGCGTTCAGCGCGTTGTGGCGGCCGGGCACGGGAAGCTCGTACTCCGTCTGCGGATCGTCGGCGGCCCGGAACCGGCTGCCTTCCACCGCGACTTCGACGCCGGCGAGGCGCAGGTCGCAGCCTTCGCCGGTTCCGAAGGCGATCGTCTTCGTCCCTGCGGGCAGCCCGGCTCCCGGCAGCTCCTCCGCCAGAAGCGGCTCGTCTCCGTTGTAGACGAGCGTCCCTCCGCTCCGCAGCCCTTCTACGATCTCCAGCTTGGCGCGGGCGATCTCCCGGCGCGAGCCGAGCTGCAGCAGATGGGATTCGCCTATGTTCGTGATGACCGCCGCCTCCGGCTTCGCCAGCCGGGTCAGCAGCGAGATCTCGCCGCGGCCGCTCATTCCCATCTCCAGCACGAGGACCTGCGTGTCCGCGGGAGCCCTCAGTATCGTCAGCGGCAGGCCGATCTCGTTATTGAAGTTGCCCTCGGTCTTGGCCACCTTGTAGCCGGTCGACAGCACCGAGGCAATCAGGTCTTTCGTCGTCGTCTTGCCGTTGCTGCCGGTGACGCCGACCACTCTCGCTTCCAGCGTCGAGAGATAGCCCTCCGCCAGCTTCTGCAGCGCGGTCAGCGTATCTTCTACGATCAGAAGAGGCAGCTTCGTCTCCGGCCGCGGGCGGTCCGCCCGCCACAGGGCGGCGGCGGCTCCCGCCGCCTCCGCCGCGGCCAGGTGGTCGTGGCCGTCGAATCTCTCGCCGACGAGCGGCACGAACAATTGGCCGGGCGCGATCGTCCTCGTATCGGTCGACACGCCCGCAAGGCGCCGGTCTCCGGCATCGTTCTCGTTCGGAAAGCTTAAAGAGCCGCTCCAGGCGGCCGCTTCTCGCAAAGTAGCTTGAATCACTTCGTTCTGCTCCTTATCGCGGCTCTCGCCGCGAGGCGATCGTCGAAGGAATACGTGACGCCGCCTATGATTTGATAGGTTTCATGGCCTTTCCCCGCAATCAATACTACATCGCCGGGGCTTGCCATTTCAACCGCTTTGTGAATCGCGCGGGACCGGTCGGGCTCCAGCTCGTAGGCGCCCGGAGCGCCGTCCGCTTCCCGGATTCCCGCCTCGATGTCGGCGAGAATGGCGAGCGGATCCTCCGTGCGGGGATTGTCGCTCGTGACGATCACGCGATCCGCCCACCGGCGGGCGATCCGCCCCATGACCGGACGCTTCGTCCGGTCGCGGTCCCCGCCGCAGCCGAAGACGCAGATGACGCGCCCGGCGGCGATCTCCTTCACCGTACGGAGCACGTTGTCCAGTCCGTCCGGCGTATGCGCGTAGTCGACGATGACGGCGAACGGCTGCCCTTCGTCGACGGCCTCCACCCGCCCCGGCACGCCGGGCGTGTTCTCCAGGCTCGCCAGCGCCCGCTCGAGCTCGATGCCTTCGCATAGAGCGGCGGCGAGCGCGGCCAGCGCGTTGTAGACGTTGAACTTGCCGACGAGGCGCAGGTTCGCCCTGCGGCCGCCGCGGAACGTCTCAAGGGTGAAGGATGTTCCGGAAGGACCGATGGCGACGTCCGTCGCCCTCACGTGCGCGTCGTTCTCGACGCCGTAGGTGACGACCTCGGCGCTCGTCAGGCGGGCGAACTTCTTCGAGACTTCGTCGTCCGCGTTCAGCACCGCGTAAGTCCGGTTCGCGGTATCGTCCTCGTACGCGTTGCCGAGACGGGAGAAGAAGAGCCCCTTCGCTTCGGCGTACGCTTCCATCGTGCCGTGATAGTCGAGGTGGTCCTGCGTCAGATTGGTGAAGATCGCGGTGCGGAACCGGGTCCCCTTCACCCGGCCCTGCTCCAGCGCGTGGGAGCTGACCTCCATGACGCAACGCTCCGTCCCCGCGTCGGCCATCGCCCGGAAGATCCGCTGCAGCTCGAGCGCGTCCGGCGTCGTGCCGGACATCGGGAAGCTCATGCCCGCGTACCTCGACTCGATCGTGCCGATGACGCCCGTCCGCACGCCCGCGTCCGACAGGATGCGCTCGATCAGGTACGTGATCGTCGTCTTGCCGTTCGTGCCGGTGACGCCGATCGGGCGCAGCAGGCGAGAAGGCCGCCCGTACCAGGCGTCGGCCAGCATCGCGAGCGCCTGGCGGACGCTCGGCACGACGACCTGGGGAAGCGGGATCGGCAGCTCGCGCGAGACGACGAGGGCCGCCGCCCCTCGCGCCGCCGCCTCGGAGGCGTAATCGTGGCCGTCCGCCGAATGGCCCGGCAGGCAGAAGAACAGCTGGCCCTCGCCGACGTGCCGGGAATCCGCCGCCAGTCCTCCGATCTCGACGTCTTCCTCGCCGATCGTCCGATAGACAAGCAGATGACGGGTAAGCTCTCGCAACAACATGCTAGATCGTCCTCCCAGAAGTCAGTCCGATGAACCCTGGTCACTAGTCTATCGCTGCCGAGACCCGCTTAAACCTGGCGGCCGGCCGGGAGCCCGTATTCTATCGCTGCTAACCGCCCGAGCCGTCCATCGGCGAGACTCTCCGGGCGGAACCGTATCCTCATTATCATCCAACGACCCGGCCCTTACAAGGGCGCTGACAGGCATTTTCTGAAAATGAGCGATTTTTCACGAGCCCGCCCGTCCTCACTCCTTGTCTCCGAGATAGATTCGGATGACCGACCCCTTCTTCACCCTCGCCCCGGCGGCCGGCGCCTGGCGCAGCACCGTCGTTCCCTTGCCGGAAGCCGACAGCTGGAAGTTCATGTTCATGTCCTCGAACAGATCGGTGACCGTCTTGCCGACGACGTTCGGAACCGTCACCGTCGGCGTCTCGCCGGGCTTGAGCTCCTTGCCGATCTGCTCCTTCCTCGGCTCGACCCCGAGATGCGGCAGGGCGTCGGCCATGATGTTGCGGACGATCGGCGCGGAGACGACGCCGCCGAACTGGACGCCTTGCGGATTGTCGACGGCGACGTACACGATCAGCTTCGGGTCGTCCGCGGGAGCGAAGCCGATGAACGAGACGATATGCTCGCTCGCGGAATAGCGGCCGTTCACGACCTTCTGCGCGGTCCCCGTCTTGCCCCCGACCCGGTAGCCGTCCAGGAACGCGTTGCCCCCCGTTCCCTGCGCCACGACGCTCTCGAGCGCCTCGCGCACCTGCTTCGACGTCTCCGGGCTGATGACCTGGCGTACGAGCTCGGGCTGCGTCTCCTCCAGCACCATGCCGGTCTCCGGCTGGATCCACTGCTTGGCGACGTGCGGCTTGAACAGCTTGCCGCCGTTGATCGCCGCCGCCACCGCCGTAATCTGCTGGATCGGCGTGACCGACACCCCTTGGCCGAACGACGTCGTCGCCAGTTCGACCGGGCCGACCTGCTTCGGCTTGAACAGGATGCCGCTCGCCTCGCCGGCGAGGTCGATGCCCGTCTTCTTGCCGAAGCCGAAGTTCTTGATGTACTCGAACAGCTTATCCTTGCCGAGCCGCTGGCCGAGGGCGACGAACCCGGGGTTGCACGAGTTCTCGACGACCTCGAGGAACGACTGGCTGCCGTGGCCGCCGCGCTTCCAGCAGCGCAGCCTCGCTCCCGCGACCTCGGTGTAGCCGGGGTCGTAGAAAAATTCGTTTTTGAGATCGACCTTCTTCTCTTCGAGAGCCGCCGACAGCGTGATGATCTTGAACGTCGAACCCGGCTCGTACGTCATCCAGACCGGCAGGTTCCGGTTGTACACCTCCGGGGCCGCCTGCTGGTAGTCGGCCGGCTCGAACGTCGGGCGGCTCGCCATCGCCAGAATCTCGCCCGTGTTCGGATCCATCGCGATGGCGATCGCGCTGTTCGGCTGGTATTGCAGCATCGCGTGGTCGAGCTCCCGTTCCACGATCGATTGGATCGGCTGGTCGATCGTCAGCTTCAGCGTCAGCCCGTCCCTCGGCGGGCTGTACTTCTCCGACGAATTCGGCATCTTGCGCCCCGCCGCGTCGACGAGGGACGAGACGTTGCCGTTAATGCCCGTCAGCCTGTCGTTGTACTTCAATTCGACGCCGTTCAGTCCCTGGTCGTAGCCCGTGAACCCGAGAATGTTGGCGGCCAGGCTCTCGTAAGGGTAAAACCGCTTGCTGTCTTCCGCGACGTAGATGCCCGGAAGATTCAAGGCGCGAATCTTCTGCGCCAGCTCGCTCGTCATTCTTCTGCCGCCGGGCTGCAGCCTGACGTCCTTCGCGCTCTTGGAGAGCTGCGCGTACAGCTTCTCCTCGGTCATGCCGAGCAGCGGAGCGAGCGTGGCCGCCGTCCCCTTCTTGTCCTTCACCTGAACCGGAACGGCATACAGCGTAGGCGCGCTGATGTCGTAGGCCAGCTTGACCCCGTTGCGGTCCACGATGTCGCCGCGCTTGGCCGCGAACTCGATCTGGCGCCGCCACGAATCCTCCGCCCGCTCGGACAGCTTGCCGCCGATCCACAGCTGCACGTAGCCCAGCCGAACGACAAGCGCGCCGAACGCGATCATGACGCCGACGAGCACGAGGAACAGGCGGCGGCGGACCGTCACTTGCGAGATTTTCACCCGTAGCCCTCCTTCCCGGACAAACCGAAACAAGCTATTGCCGCTTAGTTCCAAGCTATTCCGGGAAGGCCTTCATTAGAACAAGCCCGGCCTCCGCGGGGAGGCCGGGCTGTCACGTTCGCGGCGGCGCGGGGAGAGCGGGACGACGGGCCGCGGAGAGAAGCCGGCCGCTTAGCCGCCGCCGTCCCCTTCGGCTTCCGGACCGGAGCCCGCGGAATCCGATTCCCCGTCTCCCGTCGACCCGCCATCCGCGGCCGCGCCGTCTTCTTCGCCGGAGGCGTCCGTTCCGTCGCCCGCCGATTCCTCGGCTCTCGCGACGGCCTCCGCCTCTTGGCCGGGCGGCGCCAGCTGGAGCGTCACGACGAGCTTGCCGTTCGCCTTGGCGGACGACTGCGCCGCGACATAGCCTTCCCCTTGGGGCACGCAGGAAGCTTCCAGCAGCTTGCACATCTCCAGCGCGTCGCGGAGCGACATCCCCTTCAGGTTCGGCACGCTGCCGACGTCGTCCTCGGTGACGAGATAGATCGTCTGCGACGTCGGCATGACGCTGCCCGCCTTCGGCAGCTGCCGCAGCACCTTCGCGCCCTTGCCGAGCGTCTCCGAGGCGAAGGAGCGGCCCGCGAGCTCGGTCTTCGCGCGCGCCGTCGTCATGCCGCTGACGTCCGGCACGGTCGCCGTCACCGGCGCCGGCGGCTCGCTCTCGCCGTCCTTGTCCTTCTTCTTGTCCTTCTCCTCGGCCGGCAGGTTCGGCTTCACGCCGAGATGGCGCAGCGACTGCTCCATAATCGTCTTGAAGATCGGCGCGACGACCGATCCGCCGCCGGCCAGCTTGTCGTCCGGCTGGTCCATGATAATGTAGAGCACGATCTTCGGGTCTTCGACCGGCGCGTAGCCGATGAAGGAGATGACGTATTTGTCTTCGGCGTACTTGCCGTTGACGACGACTTGGGCCGTCCCCGTCTTGCCCGCGATCCGGTAGCCCGGAATGTACGCGTTGCGCCCCGTGCCGATCTTCTGGTCGCTGACGACCTGCTCCAGGTATTCGCCGACCTGGCGCGACGTCTCCTCCGAGATGACCTGGCGGACGACCTTCGGCTCGACGACCGTCTTCTTGCCCGTCGTCGGGTCGGTCACCGACTTGATCAGATGCGGCTCCATCAGCTTGCCTCCGTTGGCGACCGCCCCGATGGCCGCGACCTGCTGGATCGGCGTCACGAGCACCTTGCCCTGTCCGAACGAGGCCGTCGCCACTTCGGAGGGATAGTTGAAGGAGATCGCTCCTGATACTTCTCCGCCCAGCTCGATGCCCGTCTTCACCCCGAAGCCGAAGTTATCGATATAGGAGCGAAGCTTCTCCCGTCCTAGTTCCATGCCCAATTTGACAAACCCGACGTTACTGGAGTGTTTGAGACCGTCCAAGAAGGAAATCTCTCCCCAGCCTACCCAGTTATGGTCATGTATCGTTGCCCCCGGCACGCGAATGCTGCCCGATTTATAGGTGGCGTTCGGGTTGAAGATCCCCTCCTGCACGGCGGCCGCCAGCGTCACGATCTTGAACGTCGATCCGGGCTCGTAGACGGACTGGATCGCGTTGTTTTTGAACGACGCCGTATTTCTCGTCAGCCAGTAGTTGTTCGGATCGAAGTCCGGAAGGCTGACCATGCCGAGAATATCTCCGGTCTTGGGATCCGCGGCGACGGCCGTCAGGCTGACGGGGTTGTATTTGGCGTAGGCCTCCCGCAGCGCCTGGTCCATATAATATTGAATTTCGCGGTCGATCGTCAGCGTGACGTCCTTGCCGTCCACCGGCTGCTTGGCTTCGACCTGCCCGTCCGGCAGCCGCGTGCTGATTCCGTCCTTCTCGTACGTGATCTCCCCGGGCTCGCCGCGGAGATCGGCGTCCAGCGCCTTCTCGAGGCCCATGATCGCCTTGCCTTCCTTGTCCTCGTAGCCGAGAATATGGGAAGCCAGCGAGCCGTTCGGATAATAGCGCTTTTGCTCTTCAATGAAGTAGATGCCGACGTCCTTCTGTTTGGTTTGCTCTCTTAGCTGCTCTCGGAACGCGATCAACCGGTCGGCGACGGCCTTGTCCATCTTCCAACCTTCCTGCCGGACTTCGCGCTGATCGTAGTAGGTGCCGTCCTTCTCCTTCTTCGCGTTGACGATCGTCCGCACCTCGGCTTCCGGCTTATCCAGCACGAGATGGATCTTCGACACGATCTGATCCAGCAGCCGCCACTCGGGATGGGCCTCCTCCAGCTCGTGAATCTTCTTCGGGCTGACGGCCAGCGTATAGGCCGGAGCGTCCAAGGCGAGCGGCTGCCCGTCGCGGTCGGTCAAGGTTCCCCGTTCCTGCATCAGCTTCTTCGTCGTGCTCCACGTGGCGCGAGCCTTATCCGCCCAGTAGGAGGCGTGAGCGACTTGAACCCAGTAGATGCGGCCGAACAAACCGACAAAAAGGAGGGTCAGCAACCCTCCCAGCAGCAGCGTGCGAATTCGAATTCTTCTCGTCATGATCGTTCACCCCGCGCTTGCTTAAGGCTTCGACGCCGTGGCCGTCCGGCCGCCGGAAGGGGACAGGGTAATGGGTTGTTCATTGAGAGGAACGAGTCCTAATTCCAAAGCTCTCTTCTCAATATTGGCCGGATCCTTCAGCTTAATGACTTCCCGCTGCAATTCCTTCGACTCCTCGACCGCCTGGTCGTACTGGTTGCTTATCGTCTGAATCTCGCGATTCAATTGATAGAGCGCCGCGTACCGATAGACGACGAGACACGCCACGGCGACGAGCACCATGACGGTCAGCAGGTAGAGCAGCTTCTCGCCGACCGGAATCGAGCGGCGGTGTTTGCGGGGAGCCTGATTCGGTTGACGTCTGGGAGCCGTGTCGGCTTTTTTGCGCTCTTCGCGCAGCGCCAGGTTGCCGTAATATTGCATCTATCATTTTCCCCCTTGCTATATCTCTTGTTAGGATTCGATCCGGCTCTTCGTCAGAGCCTCTCGGCGATTCTCAGCTTGGCGGAACGGGCGCGATTGTTGGCCTCCAGCTCCCGCTCCGACGGCAGGATCGGCTTGCGCGGCGTCAGCCGCAGCCGGCCGTCTCCCCCGCCGCAGACGCATACCGGAAAGTCCGGAGGGCAGCGGCATGTGGCCACTTCCTTCGCGAACGTCTCCTTGCAGATGCGGTCCTCCAGCGAGTGGAACGTGATGACCGCGATCCGGCCTCCCGGCTTGACGCAGTCGATCGCTTGGACGAGCGCCTCGCGGAACGCCCCCAGTTCGTCGTTCACCGCGATACGGATCGCCTGGAACGACCTCTTCGCCGGGTGGGGTCCCGTTCTCCGCGCCGCCGCGGGGATGCCGGCCTTGATCAGCTCGACGAGCTCGCCCGTCTTCTCGATCGGCGCCTTCTCCCGCGCCGTCACGATCTGTCTCGCGATCTTGCGAGCGAACTTCTCTTCGCCATAGTCGCGAAGAATGTCGGCGATCTCGGCCTCGTCCCATTCGTTGACGATCTCCTTGGCCGTCAGGCTCTGGCCGCGGTCCATCCGCATGTCCAGCTCGGAGTCGTGGTTGTAGCTGAAGCCGCGGTCCGCTTCGTCCAGCTGCGGACTCGATACTCCCAGGTCGAACAGCACGCCGTCCACCCAGGGAACCCCGTTCTCCTGCGGCACGCCGGCTTCGAGGAGCGCCGCGGTCAGGCGCCGGAAGTTGCTCTTCACCAACGTCACGGCCTCGCCGTACGGCTTCAGCCGCTCCCGCGCGTGCGCCAGGGCGACGTCGTCCTGGTCCAGGCCGATCAGTCGGCCTTGGCCCGGGGTCAGCCTGGAGGCGATCGCCTCGCTGTGACCCGCGCCGCCCAGCGTGCAGTCGACGTAGATGCCGTCCGGCCGGACGCGCAAGCCTTCGACCGCTTCTTCCTTCAGCACGGTAATGTGGTGGAACATCTCGTTAGCCCTCCCGGCAACCTCTCGGGGTCGTTCTCTTCTGTCTATGAAGTAGGAATGTGTAAACGAACTTAGAAATTGAAGTCGAAATCGACCAGCTTCTCGGCGATCTCGTTGAACGATTCCTGCGATTGCAGGTTGTACGCCTCCCAGGTGGCCTTGTCCCAGATCTCCACTCGGGTGGAGACGCCGATGACGATGCAATCCTTGTCCAGCTTCGCGTATTCGCGCAAGTGGCCGGGCACGTTTACCCTTCCCTGTTTGTCCCACTCGCATTCGGACGCCCCGGAGAAGAAAAAACGGGTGAACGCGCGGGCGTCGGATTTCATCATCGGCAGCTGCTTGAGCTTCTGCTCGAGCAGGTTCCATTCCTGGCGGGGATAGACGAACAAGCAGTTGTCCAAGCCGCGGGTAATAATGAAGTCGGTTCCGAGGGCTTCGCGGAATTTCGCCGGGATGATGATACGTCCCTTATCATCGATCGTGTGCTGAAATTCCCCCAAAAACATAAGCCCTCTTCACCTCCCCATCATCCACCACTTTCCCCCACTTTGAACCACTCTTGAACAATTATTCGCCCCATAAAATAAAAATCCTGCCTTGAAGGCAGGATTCTTCGAAAAAATATTTAAAGGGATTAAACTCAACTTTCGCAGCATG
>NZ_JACJVR010000093.1 GCF_014212175.1 Cohnella xylanilytica
GGGCGGCCGCGGGGGCGGCGCAGGCGAGCCTGCTTGCGCCGGAAGCGCAGCCTGCGCCGATTGCGCCGGAGGCGCCTCCTGCCATGACGGCGCCACCTGCGACGGCTTCGGCGCACCTTCCCCCGCCCCGTCGCGATCCGCCAAATGCAGCGCCAGCCAATAGAGCAGCAGCAGCCAGACGAAGCCGTACGACCAATCGAAGTCGATCGCGGAGTGCGCCAGCAGGACGGCGGCCGGTCCCCAAGCGGCGGCGGCCTTCGTCCGCTTCCTCAGCATCCAGGCGTACAGAATCAGCATGCCCGCGAGAAGAAGGAAGCCGAGCAGGCCCGTATCGATCAGAATCTCGAGGTAGCCGCTGTGCACCTCGTTGCCGATATACGGCCGGCTCTGGTAGAGGCCGACCTGCATCCGCCAGCTCTCCCCGCCCATGCCGAGCCACGAGTGGTCGCGGAACATCCGCAGCGCGTCCGCGTAATAGAGCTGTCTGGCGGCGGCCGTCTCGAAGTTGCCCGACACTCTCGTCCCGCCCGTATCGCCTCCGGCCAGAAGAGCGTAGGCCGCCGCCAGGCCGAGCAGCAGGACGAGCAGACCTCCGGGCACTGAGGTGACGGCGGACGCCGCTCGCGCGAGGATCGCCCTTCCGTCGCCCTCCCGCATCCTCCAGTCCGCTGCGGCCGGCCGCAGCCGGTGCAAGATGAGCGCGCCGACGGCCGCGGCGCCGAGCAGCATCCAGACGCCTTGGCCGGGGCTGCCGTGCTTCATCGCGGCGAAGGCGGAATGGGCCGCCGCCGCGGAGAGGCCGACGGAGAGGCCCGCCGCTGCAAGCCCGTAGCCTCTGTGCCTTCCGTCGTGCAGCGCCAGCGACAGGACGAAGCCGAACGCCAGGGCGAGAATCGATCCTCTCGATTCGGTTAGCAGCAGCGACGCAAGAGCGGGGACGAGCAGCAGGGCTGCCGCGAGGGAGAGACCTCTTTTTCTCGAGATCAGAAGCTGCCACTGCAGGAGCGCGAAGCAGGCGACGACCGCGCCGTAGGCGTTCGGGTATTGCAGGAACCCGGCCAGCCGCGCTCCGGTCGCCGCCAATTCCGCCTGATCCGAACGGAAGACGATTCCCGGGAAGCCGATCCAGCCGAACCAGCCGGCGAATCCGCCGCAGACTAGGAAGGTTCCGGCCAACTGGAGAACGACCCAGCCAGCCTCCCGCCGCCGCGGTTCAGAGAAGAAGACGCCGAGCAGAACCGCCCACGAGCCGTAGGCGGTCCAACGGAGGAAGGCGTCCGTCGTCCCTTTGACGGAAGCCGGATGAAGCGCCAGCATCAGCCCGTAGACGGCCGCGATCGCGAACGGAGCGCAAGACCAGAGCCGCACCCGAACCGTCCCGGGGCGCAGGCAGCCGAGCAGCCCGGCCGCTCCCGCGCAGCCGATTAACGCAATCTCTAGCGGATAGAGGTCGGCGTCGAAAAAGAGCCCTTCCCGATAAGCCGAGAGGCAAAGAACGAATAACAGCGCGCAGGCGCCGATAACAGTCGGAATCGTTTTTAGGTATCGATGCATGGGGGCCTCGTTTGTTCCAGGTCGATAAGGTCTATTCCCCTAGCTTAATCCGTCCCCCTCTCCGAAGCAAGGCAGCCCCTTCTCCCTCGCGATCCCTTAGCCTCTTCCCCGCCGCTCTCGTCGCTCCTTTACCTCTCCAGCGCATTCGCCGCTTCTTCGCTTCTCCAGCACACTCGCCCCCTCTTCAACATCTCTCCAGCATACTAGCCGCCTCTTCGCCTCTCCCATGCCCCCTCTTGAACATCTCTGCAACACACTCGCCCCTTCTTCGCCTCTCCCATGCCCCCTAATCATCACCTCCCGCACGCTCCCCGCTTCTACGCCACTTCACCGCTGCGCCTCCTCCCCTCTAACTCTTCCTCCCCCTGTCCCGGCCGATCTTACCCACAAATTCGAGCCTTTTGCCCACAGCGACCCGCCCTTTGCCAACAACCGATCCACAGGTTACCCCCAATCTTCACATGTAAGCCTTTTCCTTTTTCCGCACTCTCGTCCGCCTCTTAAGCCCCCCGCCCCTCTTATCCCCACTTTCGCAAGCTTTATCCACACCATTCTCCACATTACCCACAACTTACCCACGCCTTATCCACAAGCGCGGACTGCCGCATCCCCCACGGCCTGTGAAGACTGCCTTCCTGCCTTCATCCCTTCATCCCTTCACTGCCTTCACTGCCTTCACCGCCTTTACTGCCTACTCTGCCTTCATGCCTTCTCTACCTCCTCCTACCTTCTCTACCTCCCTACCTTCACTACCTTGTGAAAATCAGTAGTAAAA
>NZ_JACJVR010000094.1 GCF_014212175.1 Cohnella xylanilytica
TACGAGGGACGAACCCAGGAATCGCTATTTAGCGTCAGAAGCGCCATTTTGAGATCCTAACGAACCCCAGCGATCTTATTTAGGACAACCCGGGGTAAAAACGGGCTTCCGAAACGAAATAACGTCTATACGATTCGTTAGAATCGAAAATTCACGGTTTTGGGCGAAATAGCGTCTCCTCGATTCGTTAGCCTACCACGGGGCCGTCGTAGAAAAAGAACGCCGAACGGATGGCAAGATCCCGCTTCGGCGCTCTTAAACTTACGCTTATGCTTGTACTTACGCTTATGCTTGTACTTATGCTTGTACTTACGCTTGTACTTACGCTTGTACTTACGCTTGTGCTTATGCTCGTCCTTATGTTTATGCTTCCCTAACTTCCGTTCAAACTTGGAACCGGTTGATCAACGCCCGCAGCTCCTCGGACATGCGGGACAGCGACTCGGCGGAGGAGGAGATCTCCTCCATGGACGCCAGCTGCTCCTCGGCGGAAGCCGCGACCTGCTCGGACGTGGCCGCGTTGCCCGTCGCGATGGCGGCCAGCTCCTTGGCGCCCGACGTCACTTCGTGAATGCCGGCCGCGATCTGCTGCGCGGTCGCGGAGATGTCCTCCATCTGCGGGGTCGTCTCCTTCATGTCCGCGATGATGCGCTCGAACTTCAGGATCGTCTCTTCCGACAGCCGAAGCCCGCTCTCCACTTCCTCCGACACCCTGGTCATCGTCGTGACGGAGCTCTCGGCTCCCTCGCGGATCTCGGCGATCAAGGAGAAGATGCGCTGCGTGAACGATTCGGATTGCTCCGCCAGCTTGCGAACCTCGCCCGCCACGACGGAGAAGCCTTGGCCGTGCTCTCCGGCGCGCGCCGCCTCGATGGAGGCGTTCAGCGCCAGAAGATTCGTCTGGCTGGCGATCTCCCGGATCGCCCCCGAGATCTCGCCGATCTCGAGCGACCGTTCGTGCAGCTCGCGAATGATGCGGTCCGACTCGGCGACCGAGTGCGCGATCGAACGCATCTGGGAGACGGTCATGCGGACCGATTCCCCGCCCGATTCGGCCTGCTGCGACGACTTCGCGGACAGATCGGCGACGGTGGCCGACCGTTCCGCGATCCGGCTAACGCCGATCGAGATCTCTTCCAGCGAGCCTACATTGGCGTCAAGCTCGTTCGTCTGCTTTTCCGCTCCGCTCGCAATCTCTTGCACGGCTATGGACACCTGCTCGCTGGCCTCGCTCGTCTGCCTCGCGCTCGCCGTCAGCTCTTCCGAGGAAGCCGCCACGTGCTCGGCGCTGGCGTTCACGCTCTGGATCAGCGTGCGGAGACTCGCCTGCATCTCGTTAAACGCGACGCCGAGCTGCCCGATCTCGTCCGCGGAGTCGACGCGAAGGCTCTCTCTCAGATCTCCGCGGCTAACGAGAACCGCTTGGTTCTTGAGCCTGCGGACGGGCCGGACGATCGAACGCATGACGAAGTAGATCAGAATCCCGCCTACGACCAGGCAGACCGCGACGGTCAGAAGCGTGTTGTAGAAGATCGGGCGCAGCGAATCCGTGATCTCCGAAGTGTAGAGCGTCCCGGCGATCTTCCAGCCGGTCAGCTTGTTCGTCGTGAAGTACATATGCTTGGCCCGACCGTCCAGCTCGTAGTCGAAGCTGGCATTATCGCTCTCGTAGAGGCGAGCCCAGAACGGCTCGGCCGCATCTTCCCCTGCCTTCGCCTGAGGGTGAGAGATGTACTTGCGAGCACCGTCCAGCAGAACGACGTACCCTTCGCTGCCGATGCGGATCTTCTCCGCTTGCTCCTTCAACTCGTTCAGATTGAGGCCGACTCCGACGACGCCCGAACCGTCATCGGTGGCTTGGGTAATGGTAATGGTCACTTCTCCGGACGCGGCCGAGACGAACGGAGCCGAGATATAGGGGACTCCCTTATTCTTGATGGCGTTCACGTACCAGTCCCGGGTCCTCGGGTCGTAGTCCGCCGCCATCTGCTGCGCGGGAGACCGATAGAACTTCCCGTCGGACGTGCCGACCAGGATGCTGCTCGCGTCCGTGTGGAGCTTGATGTATTCCTCGAGCAGCGCGGTCAGCTCCTGTGCGCTTCCGTTGCGGTAGTAGGAGGAATTGATTTTGTGCGAATAGTACATGACGTCGTTGAGCTTCGGCTCGATCATGCCGTCGATGATCGAATTGAGAAGTTCGACGTTCGACGAGGCGCCGATCATCATCTGTTCTCTCAATTCCGACTTCGAGCTGTCGAGGGCGAAGCTGCCTACGGCAATGGCGGGGAGTACCAGAATGACGACGAACGAGGCGATCAGCTTAACCTTGAAGTTCTTGAACCGCATCTGCCATTTGCGCAATCGATTTCTCTCCATTTCTCTCTATTCATAGGATGTCCCTCCTAGTATAAATGGATAATCATGGAGCAAACAGGGCCCTTTAAGCCCCTTTTCTGAGGGAATTTTAATGATTGCGCTTCCGAAATTCTCGCCTTTCTTCTCCCCAATTTTCGAGTTCTTTTTATTAAAATTTTGTAAAATTCCAGTAATCGACGTGATTCTACAAGATTTTCTATATACATCCCCAAAAATTGGGTGTTATAATCGCGTCAAGGGGAATTCAAAAAAATGAATTCCCTATTGACATCAGTTTTCCTTTCTGAATTTAAGCAAGGATCTTCCGTGCGATGATACGCTGGCCAGCTATCATATTTAAATCCGATAGAGAGGAGAGGATGCCCTTTTTTAAGATTTAGTCTTGGTTCGCCAGAGAGACGTGAGACTATCTATTAAAGGAGGCTCCATCATGAAAAACAAGAACAAATGGATTCTCGGCACGGGTGCCGCGATCACCGCTCTAGCCGTCCTGTCGGGACTCGCGTTCGGCCAGAACCTTATATCGGCGGAAGCCAGCGGCTGGACGAGCCAAGGCGCCGGCAAGTATTCCGTGGTCTCCGAAGGGGTCCTGGTGTCCGAACCGACGGACGAAGATTATAACCACGCCAACGCGAAGCGGACGGAAGCCCTGACCAAGGGCGAGAAGATCAACGAAGACGCTTCGTTGAATAAAAGCTCGGATCCGCTGCTTCCCAGACAGAAGCTCAAGAACCTCGACAATAAATCCGCGAAAGCTCTGCAAAACCAAAATGCAAGGGTCTCCTACAAGCCTCACTCGAAAGACGGTGCCCCCGAAGAAAGATTCCTCTACGTCCAGAAGCTTGGTACCGCCGACGGAACCGTCCTGGTCGAAGACAGAACGACCGCCACTCCGCATCTGATCGCCTCTCCCGACAATCGCGCCTACTTGTTCGAAGACAACGGTCTCCTCTATTCGATCGATTCGGAGAGCCTAACCGTCTCCCAACTAACAGCCGACGAGCAGCAGGGCGTTAGCCTGGACGAGCTCCAGAGCCTCGTTGCCGAGAGCGAGGACGACGTCTATTTGGCCTGGGCCACGCAGCCGTTCTGGAGTCAAGACGGAGCCAAGGTCGCCTACCTGTCCAATCGCAACTCGGTCGGGGAAGAAGGCGGAGAGATCTGGCTGGCCGATCCGAATACCGGAGAAGAGAGCCAGGTCTACCGTTCCGGCGATTGGCTAGGCCTGCTGGGATGGACCTCCGCGGGGGACATCGTATTCTGGGAAGGCAAGAAATCGAACGTGCGCCTCCTGAGCCTGGACGGGGAAGCAACCGATCTCGGGTTAGGCGAAGTTTACAACGCGCAGCTTGACCCGTCGGGCCGCTGGCTCGTTTACTCGCCGACCAAGGCGCCTGCCGAATTTATGGCCTATGCCTTCGATACCGGCGATTCCGAACCGATCGCTTCCGCGACCTCGGGACTCCAATTCGATCCTTCCGTCGAATTCTCGAAGAAGGGGAACAAAGTGCTCCTCGTGGAATACGTGGACGATTCCGGAGATCGGCTTATTCACATCTTCGATCTGGATACCAAGCAGTCGGGACGCATCGCGCCTCCTTCCAAGGTGGCGATCACAGGCGTTCCCCAGTGGGTTACGGACGAGCAAATTCTCGTGAACGGCAAAGAAGGGGGCATAAGCAACGCTTGGGTCGTCAACACCGCCGAAGGAGGTACGTCCGATGAGAATTAAAACTTATTTGTCCATGCTGGTGGCGCTCGTCCTGCTCTTGAGCACCGGGGCTACCGCGCTCGCGGCCGATTACACGATCGTCTTCGGGGGAGTCGGCCCCGGAGGAGGAACGTACAGTCTGGGACAACCTTTGTCGACCGGATATTCCGCCGTCACTTCCAAGTGGAATCAGCCTCGCAACGTGACGAGCGGCACGAATCCCCATCGCGGCGTCGACGTGACCGCGGCCATGAACACCAACGTGCTGGCCGTCTGCGACGGCTGGATCCTGTCTCAGGACGACGGGACGGAGAACTATCTGGAATTCATGTGCGACCGCAACGGCGATAACACCAAGAACGACGATCTGAAGATTTACTACGACCATGTCGAAGAGGTCGGCTTCGTCGCCAACAACGTGAAGGTGACGAAGGGGACCAAGATCGCCGAATCCGGCGACGAGGACGGGGCTTACGATCCGCACCTGCACTTCGGCGCGAAGGCCGTAAGAACGGGGACGACCGAAGTGTGGATGCGCAACGAGCCTTATTACCGCTCGGTCAGCGCATGGAACTACGGCAAGGACCTGGACTTTATCAGCAATGTCGCTTGGAACGCGGGGGATACGATCAGCGTCTCCTCCTACGTCATGAACAACGGCACGCCCTCCGACGTGACGGCCGTCGCGTTCCACCGGGCCAACGGAACCTCGACCTGGACCAGCTCGACGATGACCAAGTCCGGAACGGGCAAATCGGCCGTATTCACTTTCGATCTGGGCAACACGTATTCGACCGGCACCGTCGTGAATGTGATGGTACGGGCCACGCGACCCGGGCTATCCGTCTACGATGACGCGTTTATGATCCCCAAGTACGCGCAGCCCGCCGAGAACCCCAATTCGACCGCCAACAAGTACGATTATTTCTCCTGCACCATCGGGCAGACGGCGTGCACCGCGGTCGTCACCTCATAAGCAGCAGCGCAACTCCAAGAACCGCAGCCTTCGGGCTGCGGTTTTTTTGTATTTCGCTTGAGCCGGCCGGCGGGCTTTAGCGTCGCCCGATCCGAGCCCTTGTCTCGGGAATCCGGCAGGTGCCGAGCCTCAATCGCGGGTAACGGGCTCGAGCTCCTTGTTGCCGCTCTGGTTCAGTATGTTATCCTCCAGCACCGCGAACTTGTCCCCGTACTCCCGAATAATATGGCGTTCTCCCCAGGCGCACAGCGAATCGAGAATCGACTTCAGGCTCCAGCCGTATTCGCTGAGCTGATACTCGACCTTCGGCGGCACTTGATTGTAGACGATTCTCTCGACGATCCCGTCCTCCTCCAGCTCCCGCAGCTGCTGCGTCAGCATCTTCTGGGTGATGTTCGGCATGAGCCTTCTCAGATCGCTGGTGCGCTTCTTGCCGTACGTCAGATGGCACAGAATGACGCACTTCCACTTGCCCCCGAGAACTTCGAGAGTCGCTTCGACCGCGATGTTGTATTTCTTAGGCTGCATGATCGTTCCCTCCTGCTTATCCGAATGGTATAGGCACTTATCAGTACCTACGGCACTTGCAAGTACGTACTGTTCATTCCGATCCGATGGGTTCATAATAACACTCGCGGCCGAATTGCAACAGATAGGAGTGAGGAAGTCATGGCTGTACATTCTAAGAAAAGCACTCTGGCCCTGCTCGCGCTGGCCATCAGCGCGTTCGCGATCGGAACGACCGAGTTCATCAGCGTGGGGCTCCTTCCGCTCATCGCCGAAGACTTCGATATATCGGTGCCCTTGGCCGGGCTAACCGTCACGCTGTACGCTCTCGGGGTGACGTTCGGAGCGCCGGTGCTGACCTCCCTGACGTCGGGCGTCCCCCGCAAGACGCTGCTGCTTGGCATCATGATCGTCTTCATCGCCGGCAATACGCTGGCCGCCCTGTCCGGAAGCATCGCCGTGCTGCTCGCGGCGCGCGTGCTGTCGGCGCTGGCGCACGGCGTCTTCATGTCCATCGGCTCGACCATCGCGGCCGATCTCGTCCCCCCGGACCGCCGGGCCGGCGCGATCGCGACGATGTTCTCCGGGCTGACGGTGGCTACCGTGACCGGCGTGCCGCTCGGCACTTACATCGGGCAGCAGCTCGGCTGGAAGGCGGCCTTCGCCGCCATCGCGATCATCGGCGTCCTCGCCTTCGTCGCCAACTTCGTTCTCGTTCCCTCGAGCCTGCGGGGCGGCGTCCGGACTCCGGTCCGCGACCAGGTGAAGCTGGCGACGAACGGCCGGCTGCTGCTCGCGTTCGCCATCACCGCTCTCGGATACGGGGGCACGTTCGTCGTCTTCACTTATTTATCCCCTCTGCTGCACGACGTAAGCGGGTTTAAGGAATCGACGGTCGCCCTTATTCTTCTGCTGTACGGAATCGCCATTGCGATCGGCAACGTCGTCGGAGGCAAGGCGGCGAACCGCAAGCCCCTGTCGGCCCTGCTGTACATGTTCGCCGTTCAGGCCGTCGTGCTGGTCGTACTCGCGTTCACCGCTCCGTACAAGGCGGCCGGGCTCGTCACCATCTTCGCGATGGGCTTGCTCGCCTTCATGAACGTGCCCGGGCTTCAGCTGTACGTCGTGAAGCTGGCCGAGCGGTTCGCGCCGAAGGCGGTGGACGTCGCCTCCGCCGTCAACATCGCGGCGTTCAACGCGGGGATCGCCCTCGGCGCCTACCTCGGAGGGATCGTCTCCGAGCAAGCCGGGCTGATCTACACGGCCCCTGTAGGGGCGGCAATGGTCGTGCTGGCCGTGCTGTTGACGGGATGGAGCCGCCTGCTGGAACGGCGCGACGAGGGTGCGGAGGAAGCCTCCAAGGCGATGCGACAAGCTTGCTGAGGGCTGTCATTATACCCTGAAATATCGCAAGCAATAAGTACAGTAAGTAATAGTACCGTAAATGTACCGCATGCACTATGTACCGCAAGCTTGATTACGAACACCACGATTAAACAGGAGGAAATTCAACATGACGCAGCAACTGCATCTTCAGAGTACGACGGAGCTTAGCAACGGAGTCCGCATGCCTTGGCTCGGCCTGGGCGTCTTCCAGGTCGAGGAAGGCGCGGAGCTCGTGGAGGCGGTCAAGGCCGCCATCCGCTTCGGCTACCGCAGCGTCGATACGGCCGCGATCTACGGCAACGAGAGCGGCGTCGGCCAAGGCATTCGGGAAGCTCTCTCCGAGAACGGCCTGTCCCGGGAAGACTTGTTCGTCACGTCGAAGGTATGGAACGCCGATCTCGGCTACGAATCGACGCTGGCCGCTTACGAGACGAGCCTCCGCAAGCTGGGGCTGGACTACTTGGACCTGTATCTGATCCACTGGCCGGTCGCCGGCAAGTACAAGGACGCTTGGCGCGCGCTGGAGAAGCTGTACAAGGAGGGCCGCGTCCGCGCGATCGGCGTCAGCAACTTCCAGGTCCATCACTTGGAGGATCTGATGGCCGGCGCGGAAGCGAAGCCGATGGTGAACCAGGTCGAGTTCCACCCGCTCCTGTCGCAGAAGGAGCTGCGCCGGTACGCGGCGGAACAGGGCATTCAGCTGGAAGCGTGGTCGCCCCTTATGCAAGGCCGGCTGCTCGATCATCCGGTTCTGAAGGAGATCGCCGCGCGGCACGGGAAGTCGATCGCCCAAGTCATTCTCCGATGGGACCTGCAGCACGGAGTCGTCACGATCCCGAAGTCGACGAAGGAATCCCGCATCGCCGAGAACGGCTCGCTGTTCGACTTCGAGCTGTCGGCCGGGGAGATGGCCGAGATCGACGGGCTGAACCGCGACGAACGCGTCGGTCCGGACCCGGACAACTTCGACTTCTAAGCGGAGCCGCCCGCGGCGACCGCCAAGACAAAACGAAAAGGGTTGCCCCCGAAGTCGTCGCAGACTTCCGGAGGCAACCCTTTTTTTCTTTTCCTACCCGGTCCGATTACAGACCTTCGTCGATTCCGCCGAACATGCCGCCCATGATCTCGTTCAGCTTATCCATCGAGATGACGTCGTCGCCCTTCGGCTCGGCGTACTCGAACTTCGGATCCCCGTTGATGTCGGTCATCTCGGAGACGACCTTGATCGTGCCGCTTCCGGTCTGGCCTTCGCTCTCGATCTCGGCCTTCAGGGTCATGTCGGTGTAGCTGGCGAAGCCCTTGTCGTTGATGCCGATGTTGACGGTGGTATCCAGCGACTTGACTTCCTTGTTGAAGTCGGCCAGGCCGTCCTTGATGTCCTGGTCCTTAACTTCCGCGAGCTCCTTCTTCGCGTCGTCCAGATCGGACTGCTCGAGCTGAAGCATCTTGCGGTATTCTTCGTTCTTGGACAGCAGGTCGATCACTTCCGGAGCGATGTTCTTGACGACCGTCGTGACGAACGGCTCGACCTGATCCTTCGTGACATGCAGCTGAACGATATCCTTCAGCTTCTTGTCTTCCGGAATGCCCGCGTCCTTCGCCTTCGGCTTGGACAGGTACGTCTTCTCGTCGACATGCTTGAACACGATGCCGTAGATGTCGTTGGACAGCTTCACGGTGTTGCCGACGTTGAAGTCCGCCGGCCATTCGGTGCCTTGCTCTTCGGCGAGCTTCTTCAGGTCGAACTCGACGAACTTGCCGACGACTTCTTCCGGCAGGCCGAGCATCGGGATGTTCGGCACCTTTATCCACATCTTCTCTTGAGTCATGACCATAGGCAGCTGGAAGGACATCGCCAGATCGCCGCTGATGGTGACCTTCATGTTCAGCTCGACGAGCATCGGGTCCGCGCGATATGCGCCGGTCCAGCTCAGCTCGGCGTTCTGCAGCAGGCCGAGCGCGCCGGCCGCCCCTTCTTCCGCCATCACTTCCGGAGGCAGCTTCAGGTCCTGAATCTTCAGGCTTCCGTTTAATCCATACGATTTAATCTCCGCCGACTTCTCCATCGCGGACTGCAGAGCGTCCTTCGGAGACTTCGAACCGCCGCTGCAAGCCGACAGGATAAGGGCTAGAGTCAAGAACAACGATAAGACCGATAACAAGCTTTTACTTCTGAACAACTTCCTGTTCCCCCTCAATTCTGGATGTTTCAGAAAATGAAATGCAGGTTAATTGTAACTGAATCCCCTGCATGGGGGAAGCTGTTTTGCTTAAAATTTGCTTAAAAACGGGATAAAAGTCGGAAGTATTGCTAATGAATGTCTTTCTTTTTGAATCTTCCGCCCCGGACGTCGTGGATATTGCCCACCGCGAGGAACGCGGCCGGATCCAGCTCCGTGACGATCGACTTCAGCTTCGCTTCTTCCATACGGGTGACGACGGTGAAAATCACTTGCTTCGAATCGCCCGAATAGCCGCCTTCTCCGTTCAGGTAAGTGACGCCGCGGCCGAGACGGCTGACGATCGCCTCTCCGATCTCGCGATAGTTCTCGCTGATGACCCAGATCGACTTCGATTCGTCGAAGCCTTCGATCGTCAGGTCCATCACCTTGAAGGCGATGAAGTAGGCGATGAGGGAGAACATCGCGTTGTCCCATCCGAAGACGAGTCCCGCGCTTCCGAGAATGAACAGGTTGATGAACATGACCATCTGTCCGACCGAGAACGGCGTCTTCTTGCTGACCATGATCGCCACGACTTCGGTACCGTCCGTCGTTCCGCCCGAGCGGATGACGATTCCGACGCCGATGCCGAGCAGGATGCCTCCGAAGACGGTCGCGAGAAGAGTCTCGTCCGTGAACGGCTCGACGTGGTGCAGTAACGAAGTGGTAACGGCCAGGGTAACGACTCCCAGCAGAGTGGATAACGCGAAGGTCTTGCCGATGGACTTGTATCCGGCGATTAGGAACGGTAGATTGAGTACGAAGAGGAAGATCCCGAGCGGCAGATGAGTCAAGTGCGCGCCCATAATCGATATGCCCGTAATGCCTCCGTCGATGATGTTGTTGGGGATGAGGAAGATCTCGAGCGCGACGCCCGCGAGAACGGCCCCCAGAACGATGAACACGACGCGGCGGAAAATATCCAGCGGAGAGAGCTTGTTGTGCTGGATCGGTTTGGCTTGAGCGGCGGATTGAACAGTAGCTGGACTGGTCATAGGCACCTCCTATAAAATTGATGGTTTCTTTCTATTATAACAGTGTATGCTCCAGACGTAAAATGAAGCGCTTACATATCTGAAAATATAGGAAAAACCAGCCCGACGAGAAGTCGATAATCGGGCTGGTTCGTCGTCTCGCCTCTCCTGGCTGTCAGCCGAAGCGAGACGATGGCGTTCTTCATCCTTCGCCGTTGTTGTGGCGGCTGTGATTGCGGTTCTTGACCTTCTTCGACCCGGACAGCGGTTCGTTCGGCGGGTTGTGGCCCCCGTCGCGCTTGTCGTGAGCGTGCTCCGAACCGGAAGGGACGGACGATACGGATTGGGCTCTCGGTTTGCTCATGGCCGGCAAGCCTCCTTAAGTCGTTTTGAAGTGCGACAGGTCTTCGGTCTCGTCGTGGTTCAGGGCGTCCTGGTGACGGCGGTCGTTCGTCTTCTGCTGGAGCTGCTGGGCTTGATGGGCGTTCGCCGGATTGCGCTCCAGATCCTCGACCACGTTGCTGAGGTTCTTGTCCGCCATTCCGTTGGCATCCGACATGCTCGGGCACCCCTTTCTCTCTACGCGTGGGTAAAATGATGAAGAGCTTGCGCGCACTCGTGCAGGTGGCGCCGGTAATCCGCGATGAGCTCCTGCATGACGTCGGTTCTCTCGTCCACCGACTGCCCGTCCTTCTCGACGTCGGACAGCTGAATGTCGATCTCCCGGCTGTCGACGTACGTCACCGCGAAGTCGAACTCCAGGTCCTGCCGTCCCGCCGATTGGATGGTGATGAGCAGCGTGTTCGGGTTTTTCTCGTCCTCGTATACTTCCGCTTGATCGCCGGCCCGAAGCCGCTCCGGCAACGTTCGCCTCCAGGCTTCCGCCAGATCCTTCTGAGGAACGCTAAGCTGGTCGTTGCTTGCCATAATCGACACCTCCGCTTCGTTAGGTTGGCCCTTCGGGACCCGGATCATGCAGACGGTCCGTCTAGTTCGCCTCGTCGGCCCCGATATCGACGGACGTCCCTAGGACGCGGGCCTCTCCGTCGATATCGAACGAACCGATGACCGACGAAGGCTCCGTATACCCGGCGTCAATCGCGGGCGAGGCGGAAGTCAGATGGAAGTTCGAGCCGGCGGCGTTCGCGAATAACGGATCGGCGAAGACCGAGTGGGAGTCGTTGCCGGTTCCCGTCTTATACGCCGAGAAGCCGGTATAGGACGTATTCTTCCACTTCCACTTCGCTCCCGTCGCTCCCCCTGGGGCGGCATACAAATTGTAGTCGACGACGTTGCCGCTGTTCTTGGCGTATCCGTTGTAAATCAAGATGTTCGAAGAGCTGGCGACCATAATATTGTTTTTGATCGTGTTGTTCAAGGTGTCGTATTGGACGAGAAGCTGCCCTCCGTCAAGCCCCACCGTATCGTTCTTGTACAAGGTATTGTTGACGATTCGGCTGTTCGAAGTCGAGCCTCTGTCCGTGTCGTAGCCTCCGATGGCGATGCCGGTATAGCGATTGTTGTACACCATGTTGTTGCGAACGGTGATATTGCTCGTCGCCTTGCCGGCATGCTCGCTCGCGAGCTCGATTCCGATATCGTTGTTGTAGCTGTAGTTCTTCTCGATGACGATGTCCTTGCCCCCGTCGACATAGATGCCGTCGGCCGCGTAGTTGCCGTTGGGCAGCGTCTTGCCGTAAGAAGGATTGTTGACGGACGTAATGTTGTACACCGTGTTGCCGCTGATCGTGCCGTTCCGCGCCTGGTCGTAGCCGCTCGGAGCGGTCTCCTCGAACCCGATGGCGTCGATGCCGATGTTGTCGTTGTCGTGGACGACGTTGTTCGTGATGGAGAAGCCGTTCACGTTGCCGTTGACCACGAGAGATTCGCTGGATCCGAGGACGAGATTCGTCAGCGTATTGCCGTCGATCGTGAGATCGCTGATCGGGGTCGTCTCCGTGCCGTAGACGGCGATTCCGTGGGCGTCGCGCCCGGACAGGTCGGAGCGGACCGTAGCCGTGTTCTTGATATCGTGGATATGATTATTCAACAGCTGGATATGATTGCCCGACCCGTACACGTATATGCCGATCGGCACCCGATCCCGCGTCGCGGTCTTGTAGTTGCGGATCTCGAAGCCCTTCACGATCACGTAGCTGGAATTGTCGATCTCCACCAGCCCTTCGCCTTCGGACACGGAGAGTCCGGTTCCGTCGAGTATCGCCGTCTGCCCCTCGTAATTCTGGAACGTAATATAGCCGCCGGCGGCCGACCCCGAAGTCGAGATCTTCAGCTTCTGGTTATAGGTTCCTCCGAGCACGTAGACGGTATCCCCGGCCACGGCCGTGTCGGCCGCGTGCTGAAGAGTCTTCCAGGCGGATGCGGCGCTCGTTCCCGAATTGCTGTCGCTGCCCGTCGTCGATACGTAATAGGCGGTGCTGGCGCGGGCGACCGGCTCGGGGCCGACCGGAGACAACAAGAACAATCCCGCCGCCAGGGCCGCTGCTCCCAAAATTCCTTTTCTTGCCTTCATCAATCTCATCCTCTCCGCTTCATTTGTCGGACTCGCCTGACAAGACTGCCCTTCCTCCATTCTACGGCGCTGGCCAAGCGCTGGTTGCCCTACCACCTCCTTTAATGAGGATATTTTTTGCCGCAAAATTTGCGATACGATTATCGTGTCAGATGCCTTCGAAACAGAATCAGCCCATGAATGAGGCCGTTCCATGTGCAATTTGCATTGTTTTCCAAGTATTTTTCTTAATTTTCAGCAAATTTGCGCCAAACGATACGATTCATATATATCACGGAGTCGATTCATTTGTCAATTCATTCCTGCAACCCGGCGGGAGGAGATTGCCTATTGCAATCCGGCGCGAAATGGAATATGATGTTCTCAGGTTAGTGATTGGTCAATCAATAATCAAGCGAAAGGAGGCAGAAGCGAATGGGCAGAGAGACGACGACTTCCGTTAATCGCCGCACGGACATCGTATCCGCCGCTATCGAAGTGTTCGCCGAGATCGGCTACTATCGCGCGACGACCGCGCAAGTGGCGGAACGCGCCGCCATCTCGCAACCTTACGTATACCGCTTCTTCACCAAGGAATCGTTGCTGGTCGAAGCGCTGACCGTCTCGTGGCAGAGAGTTCTTCGGGCCTTCGAAGGCGTGATCGCCGCCTCGGCGCCGGAGAAGCTGGAAGAAGGCTTGATCCGGGCCTACGAGGACATTATTGCCTCGCACCGAAGCGAGATTCTGCTGCAGATGCAGGCGCAGACGATCCGGGAGGAGCCGGTTCGCGACGCGATGCGGCAAGGATTGGAGGCTGTGCGCGCCCGCGTCGTGCTTGCCTTCGAGCAGGCGGGATTCGCGGACGCGGAGCAGAGAACGTCGGACTTCCTGGCCAGAGGGATGCTCTGCAACGTCTCGATGGCGCTGGATTTGCCCGGCTTGCTGGTCAAGAGATAGCCGACATTTATACTGTGTCCGCTTGGGGGAGAAGGCTAACGAATCGAAGAGACGCTATGAAGCCCGTTATTACCCCGGGCGGACTCGAATAAGATCGCTGGGGTTCGTTAGATTTTCGCAATGGGCTTCTAAACGCTAATAGCGTCTCCCGAGTTCGTTGCAGAACGGGGTCTATGAGCCGGAATCCTGTGCTCCCGATCGCAACCAGGAGCGAGGCTTCCGTGTCTCCATAGCCCAAGGATTCGGTTAGCGAAATGGTTTTCTTATTTTTTTCAAGAGTTGTGATTGGTCAATCAATAATATAATTTGAGGAGATGGATTATTATGAAAAAAGCAATCGTACTGGGCGCGACCGGTGGAGTCGGCCATCCGCTGACGGCGGAGCTCGTAAGTCGGGGAGTGGAGACGGTCGCGTTCGGGCGGTCCGCCGGCAAGCTGCAGCGGCTGGCCCAGGAGTTGGGCAATCCCGTTAACCTAAGCATCGAGACGGGAGACGCGTTCAAGCCGGACGACATCATGAGGGCGGCCGGCGGGGCCGACGTTATTTTCCACAGTGCCAACATCCCTTATCACGAGATGGAGTCGCGTCTGCTCCCGCTCGGACAATCGGTCATGGAAGCCGCCGATCGCCTGGGCGCGAAGGTCGTCGTCGTGGACGGCATCTACCCTTACGGCCGAAGAACGACCGGGAAGGCGACCGAGGAGCACCCGAAGAATCCCCACACGCGCAAGGGCAAGACGCGGCTCGCCTACGAGAAGCTGATCTTCGACGCCCGCTGGAATAACGCCAGGCCGCTCATCGTCCGCCTCCCCGACTACTACGGCCCCTCCGCTCAAGCCTCGTATCTGAACGTGACGATGGAAGCGATCGCCGCGGGCAAACCGTCCGCCTTCGTCGGCAACATGAAGGTTCCGCGCGAGTACGTCTATCTTCCGGACGCGGCGCGCATGATCGTGGAGATCGCGCTCCGGGACGACTCTTACGGGCGGGGGGAGAATTGGCACATTCCCGGTCCTCCCCGCCTTCTCTCGGGCCGCGAGCTGGTGCGGATCGCGCAGGAAGCCGCCGGAACCCGCAAGGCGGTGTTCCCTCTCGGGCGAATCGGTCTCTCTTTGATCGGAATGTTCAACCCCGTCATGAAGGAGGTCGTCGAGATGCTCTATCTGACGGAAGAACCGTTCGTTCTTAGCGGGGAGAAGTACGAGCGGCGAATCGGCCCGATCCGCTGGACGCCTCACGAGCAAGCGATCGCCGAGACGATTCGTCAGCTTCGCAAGAAATCATAAAAGCTCATCCCGCTCCGCCATAAGCAAAAAACCGATTCCTTCCAGGAATCGGCCTGTTTTTCGCTTATGGCGGAGAGAGTGGGATTCGCTCCGTCTTAGCGTGTCCGTAATCATTCGTACGGTCACGGCAATAGCGACTATCACGCCGGGGCCTACGAACATGCCTTCTGGCATGTTCGCTTAACGGCCCGTTCGAATCCCACTTCGCCATACACGCTAAAAACCGCCCCCTGTAAACAGGAATCGGTTGATTATGCTTGTATGGCGGAGAGAGTGGGATTCGCTCCGTCTTGGCGTGACTGTACTCATTCGTACGTCACGGCAATAGCGACTATCACGCCGGGGCCTACGAACATGCCTTCTGGCATGTTCGCTTAACGGCCCGTTCGAATCCCACCGCCATAAGCAAAAAACCGATTCCTTCCAGGAATCGGCCTGTTTTTCGCTTATGGCGGAGAGAGTGGGATTCGAACCCACGTGGGCTTGCACCCTAACGGTTTTCAAGACCGCCCCGTTATGACCGCTTCGGTATCTCTCCAGGAATGGGCAGCGGCCAGGCCATCCGAGATAGACCCGCCTTCCGCCCAGCTATCATATCATAGAGAAGATTCGAGGATCAACCCCTGGGAGCAATTCTCTCGATGCCGCCCATGTACGGCCGCAGCGCTTCCGGAACGATCACCGTGCCGTCGGCCTGCTGGTAATTCTCGAGAATGGCGGCCACCGTGCGGCCAAGAGCGAGACCCGAGCCGTTCAGCGTATGCACGAACTCCGGCTTCGCGCCCGCTTCCCGGCGGAACCGGATGCCCGCGCGGCGGGCCTGGAAGTCCTCGAAGTTGGTGCAGGACGAGATCTCGCGGTACGTGTTCTGGCTCGGCAGCCACACTTCGAGATCGTACGTCTTGGCCGAGCCGAAGCCCATGTCGCCCGTGCAGAGCGCAAGCGCGCGATAAGGCAGGCCGAGAAGCTGCAGCACGCGCTCCGCGTGGCCCGTCAGCTCTTCGAGCGCTTCATAGGACTTGTCCGGATCGACGAGCTGGACCAGCTCGACTTTATGGAACTGGTGCTGGCGAATCAGGCCGCGCGTGTCGCGTCCCGCCGCGCCGGCTTCCGAACGGAAGCAGCCGCTGAAGGCGACGAACTTCGCGGGCAGCTGCTCCGCGGACAGGATGTCTTCGCGGTGCAGGTTCGTGACCGGAACCTCGGCCGTCGGAATGAGGAAGTAGTCGGTGCCTTCGATCTTGAAGAGGTCTTCCTCGAACTTCGGCAGCTGGCCGGTGCCGATCAGGCTGTCCCGGTTGACGATGTACGGAGGCAGAACTTCTTCGTAGCCGTGCTTGTCGGCGTGGAGGTCCATCATCAGGTTCATGAGGGCGCGCTCCAGACGCGCTCCGAGTCCCTTGTAGAACACGAAGCGAGAGCCCGTCACCTTCGCGGCCGCCTCGAAGTCGAGGATGCCGAGCTCGTCGGCGAGGTCGTAATGCGCCTTCGGCTCGAAGTCGAACGACGGCTGCTCGCCGACCCGGCGCACTTCGACGTTGTCTTCCTCGGAAGCGCCCACCGGCACGCTCTCGTGCGGGACGTTCGGAATCGCGAGCATCATCGCGTCGATCTTCTCTTCCAGCTCGCGTACTTCCTCGTCGAGCTGCTTGATCCGGTCGTTCACGCTGCGCATCTCGGCGATCAGCTCGTCGGCGTTGCCGCCGCTCTTCTTAAGCTTGGCCACCTCCTGCGAGACGACGTTGCGCCGGTTCTTGAGCGCGTCGCTCTCGACGAGGCGCTCCCGGCGTCCGTTGTCGAGTTCCGGGAAGCCGGCGATCAGGTCGAGCGAAGCGTTGCGGTTCCGCAGCGCCTGCGCCACCTTCTCGTAATCGTTGCGAAGCAATCTTACATCCAGCATGTGCTGAACCCCTTTCCCGTTATCGGGCCGTTAAAATAGTTCCGCGATCGAGTTCATGGAACGCTCGATTCCTTCACCTCCATGTCCCGATTCGCCCGACTGACGCCGTATTACCGCTTGGCCGCGGCTTCCTTGGCCATGTCGAGGAAGTAGCTGTGGAGCCGGTAGTCGTCCGTCAGCTCCGGATGGTACGAGGATGCGAGCAGGTTGCCTTGGCGGGCGGTGACGATCTCGCCCTTATACGTGGACAGGACGTCCACTTCCGGTCCGACTTCCTTGATGAGAGGCGCGCGGATGAAGACGGCGCGAAGCGGCGTGTCGATCCCCTTCACGTCCAGATCCGTCTCGAAGCTCTCGCGCTGCCGTCCGAAGGCGTTGCGGGCGACGGTCATGTCCATCAGACGCAGATGCGGCTCTTCGTCGCCTTCCAGCTTGTCGGCCAGAACGATCAACCCCGCGCAGGTGCCGAACACCGGCTTGCCTTGCGCCGAGAAGTCCCGAATCGCGTCGATAAAATCGTACTTGCGCATCAGCTTGCCGATCGTCGTGCTCTCGCCACCGGGAATGATCAGGCCGTCGATCTCGGCCAGCTGTTCCGTGCGCTTGACCGCGACTCCCGTGCCGCCGGCCAGCCCGATGCTGCGGATATGCTCCGCCACTGCCCCTTGAAGAGCCAATACCCCTATGTTCATCAGTCGATTCCTTCCTTCTTCCGCATGCTTGGAGTGCCCGTCGGAGGACCCAGCGGGGGGGAAACCAATCGAGGCGGCTCCGCCGCGGCTGCGTTAGAGCCGTTGCGAAGCCGCCCTGGTGTTGGTCCGCGTTGCGAGGAGTGCCGGCTCTTACAGGCCGCGGTCCTGCATCCGCTCGTGGCGGTCCAGCTTGGAGATCTCGATGCCCTTCATCGGAGTGCCGAGGTTCTTCGACACGCGGGCGATCAGCTCGTAGTCTTCGTAGTGGGTCGTCGCTTCGACGATGGCGCGGGCGAACTTCTCCGGATTGTCGGACTTGAAGATCCCCGATCCGACGAAGACGCCGTCGGAGCCGAGGTGCATCATCAACGCCGCGTCGGACGGCGTCGCGATGCCGCCGGCGGCGAAGTTGACGACCGGCAGACGGCCCGTCTCGTGAACGCCGAGCAGCAGGTCGTACGGCACGCCCAGGATCTTCGCCTCATGATACAGCTCGTCCTTCGACAGATTCTGCACGTGGCGAATTTGGCCCATGATCAGGCGCATATGGCGAACGGCTTCGACGATGTTGCCCGTCCCCGGTTCGCCCTTCGTGCGGAGCATGGATGCCCCTTCCTGGACGCGGCGAAGAGCTTCGCCGAGGTCCTTGGCGCCGCAGACGAACGGCACGGTGAACTCGGACTTGCTGATATGGAAAACTTCGTCGGCCGGCGTCAGCACTTCGCTCTCGTCGATATAGTCGACGCCCAGCGACTCCAACACCTTCGCTTCGACGAAATGACCGATCCGGGCCTTCGCCATTACCGGAATGCTGACGACCTTCATGACTTCTTCCACGATCGTCGGGTCGGCCATGCGGGCGACGCCGCCTGCCGCGCGAATATCGGAAGGAACGCGTTCAAGCGCCATGACGGCGGTCGCGCCGGCCGCTTCGGCGATCTTCGCTTGCTCGGCGTTCATGACGTCCATGATCACGCCGCCCTTTTGCATTTCGGCCATGCCGCGTTTGACTCTCGAAGTACCTGTCTCCATTTTTCCTCACGCCTCCTGAACATTCTAAACATTGATTTTACAGGAAGGATAGCCAATAGGCAACCCATTAGGTCGGAATTGTGTCGGACCCTAACGCCTGTTTATTTGAATAAATCGACAATCCCGTTGAACAATCCGGCGAAGAAGTCGCCGATGGCTCTCAGCAGCAGCTTGAACCAGCCGGCCTTCTTGGCATCCTCCGCGGCGATCAGATCGACCGTGACCGACTTATCCTTCTGGGAAGCCGGATCCTTGTACGTATACGTGACGGTTCCGACCTTGTCGCCTTGCTTGATCGGCGCCACGAGCGGATCGGCCGCGGGCTTCACTTCGCTGACGGTGACGTCGGTCGCCTTGCCCTTCGGCAGCATAAGAGTCACGTCGGTCGCGGTGACGGCCTTGACGGACTTGTGGGCGCCCTTCTTCACCTTGAGGCTCTCATGATCCGGGACCGCAGCCTTGGCTTCGACGACCGTCTTCTTCTCGAAGTTGTTGAAGCCGTAGTCGAACAGCTTGGCCGTCTCCAGGAATCGCTTGCCGTCGTTGTTGCCTCCGGGAACGCCCATGACGACCGCGATCAGCCGCGTGCCGTTCTGCAGCGAGGTGCCGGTGAAGCAGTTGCCGGCCGTCTCCGTATGGCCCGTCTTCAAGCCGTCGACGCCGGGATAGGCGAACTTCCGAAGATAAGGATTGTCCTTGTTCGATTCCAGCATCCAGTCCCAGTTCGTGACCTCGTCCTTGTCCCGCTCGCGGAACTTGAACGATTGGATCTTCGAATAGTCCAGGAACTCCGGATAATCCTTCAGAATGTGGTACGCGAGCGTAGCCGTATCCCGGGCGGACATAACCGTCTCGCCGTCGATCGACGTCGGGCGGTACTTCTCCGGCATATCGGCGCGGTCGAGGCCCGTCGAATTGATGAAGTGGGCGTTCGTCATGCCGAGCTGCTTGGCCGTCTCGTTCATCATCTTGGCGAATGCTTCCTCGGAGCCGGCCACCGTCTCGGCGAGCTGCACCGTCGCGTCGTTCGCGGAACCGATCGCCATCGCCTTGTACAGATCTTCGACCGTGTGCTTGTCGCCTTCGGCGAGGAACACGCGGCTGCCGACCTGCAGGGCGGCGTTCTCTTGAACGGTGATGACCTGGTCCCAGCTTAGCTTGCCTTCTTTGATCGTTTTAAAAACGAGGTATTCGGTCATCATCTTCGTCATGCTGGCCGGCGGAAGCGCCGTATCGGGATTGTTCTCGTAGAGAACTTGTCCGGTCGCCGCGTCCATCAGAAGGGCCGACTTCACGTCGAGATTGAGGCCGGCGCCGTCCGGAGCCGCTCCGGCGGAACGCGAGCCGAACATCATCAATAATAGGCTGAAAAATAATATAAGAGCGACGAATCGTTGGGACCGGGAAGAGGAACGGGCGACGGGGGGCGAATAACGATTCAACGCGAATTCTCTCCTTTGTATGGGACGCTTAATCCTTCATAAACTTACATAAACTCCGAATGTTATTGTAACATACCGTCAGGCAAGGCAAAAGCCGCAGAATGGGAAAAGCTCATCTGCGGCCTTGTTAGATATTGACACCTTGCCTTCTCGGCGGCGAGGCGTCCGATATGTTCTTGTCCTTACAGGGAGTAGTTCGGGGCTTCCTTCGTGATCTGGACGTCGTGCGGATGGCTCTCGCGCAAGCCCGCGCCCGTAATGCGCACGAAGGTGGTGTCGTTCTTCAGCTCTTCGATCGTGGCCGTTCCGCAGTAGCCCATGCCGGAGCGCAAGCCGCCGATCAGCTGATGAATCGTGTCCTTCAGCGGTCCCTTGTAAGGAATGCGCCCTTCGATGCCTTCCGGAACGAGCTTCGAATCGTCCTCTTGGAAGTAACGGTCCTTGCTGCCTTCCTTCATCGCGCCGATCGAGCCCATGCCCCGGTACGACTTGTACCGGCGGCCTTGGTAAATCTCCGCTTCGCCCGGGCTCTCCTCGGTGCCGGCGAACAGGCTTCCGAGCATAACCGCGCTAGCGCCGGCCGCGATCGCCTTCGTCACTTCGCCGGAATACTTGATGCCGCCGTCGGCGATGATCGGAACGTTGTACTCGCGGGCGACCGTCGCGCAATCGTAGATAGCCGTAATCTGCGGCACGCCGATGCCGGCGATGATCCGCGTCGTGCAGATCGAGCCGGGGCCGATGCCGACCTTGACCACGGACGCGCCGGCTTCGATCAGGTCGCGCGTCGCCTCGCCCGTCGCGACGTTGCCCGCCACGATCGTAAGATCGGGGTACAGGTCGCGAACCTTGCGAACCATCTCGACGATGTTGATGTGGTGGCCGTGCGCCGAGTCGATGACGAGCAGGTCGATTCCCGCGTTCACGAGAGCTTCGGTCCGCTCGAAGGTGTCCTTGGACACGCCTACCGCCGCGCCGACCAGCAGCCGTCCGTGCTTATCCTTCGCCGCGTTCGGGAATTGGATGGCCTTCTCGATGTCCTTGATGGTGATGAGCCCCTTGAGCGTGTTGGTCTCGTCCACCAGCGGGAGCTTCTCGATCTTGTGCTGCTGCAGAATGACTTCCGCTTCCTGCAGCGTCGTGCCGACGGGCGCGGTGACCAGGTTCTCCCTCGTCATCACGCTGCTGATCTTGATCGAATAGTCGTGCACGAAGCGAAGATCCCGGTTCGTGAGGATGCCGACCAGCTTGCCTTCTCCGTCCACGATCGGCACGCCGGAGATCCGGTACTTGCCCATCAATTCTTCCGCGTCGTACACATGATGGTCCGGCGTAAGCGAGAACGGATTCGTGATAACGCCGCTCTCCGAACGCTTGACCCGATCGACTTCTTCCGCCTGCTGGGCGACCGACATGTTCTTATGGATGATGCCGATGCCGCCTTCGCGGGCGATGGCGATCGCCAAGGCCGACTCCGTCACGGTATCCATGCCTGCGCTGATCAACGGGACGTTCAGCTTGACCGAATCGCTCAACACGGTCGAGACGTTGACGTCTTTCGGCAGAATGGACGATTTGCAGGGCACGAGCAACACGTCGTCAAACGTGAGGCCTTCCTTGGCGAATTTGTTTTGCCACACGAGATGATTCCTCCCTTATCCGGTAGATGCGATCCGGTTGTCTCCGATTAATTATAGGCAATCTTAGCAGAGGCATAGGGGGCTGTCAAGGCACAAAACAAGCCCTATCCCGCGCGTTCGCGGGCTTCTTCCGCCTTCATCCCGCCGGGTACTTGTTGGAGGAATTCCACAGCAGATAGCTCGTGACGCCGAGGCGCGACGCCGCCCGGACCTGCTCTCGGATCTGCTCGGGACCGTATCTCTGGTGCGGATGGACCCAAGTCGCCGTGAAGCTCTGAAGCCATGGGCGAACCTGCGCCGGAGGCCGGCCGGCCTTCCGGAGAGACCGGTTCCGGTCAAGCGCGTCCCGAAGCGCATGGGTGACGACGGCCCCGGGCTTCAGGTCGGGCTGCCGGATGCCCCAGATGCCGGACGAATAGTGGGACGGGTACACCATGGGGGAGATGACGTCCACTTCCGACGCGATGGCCGGCCACGATTGGCCGATGCCCATGTCGTCCCTCGCGCTTCCCACCAGTCCGAAGACGTCGGCGGAGACGATGGCTCCTTCCGCATGCACCTTCCGGACGGCTTCGTGCAGGAACCGGCGAATAGCCTCTTCCCGCCTCCACCCGTTCGGATTATGGAACTTCACCTCTCGCTCCACCGTCTCCGGGTTTTCGGGAAACCGCACGTAGTCGAATTGAACCTCGTCGAAGCCGATCCGGGCGGCCTCCTTCGCCAAGGCGATCGGATACTGCCACGCCTCTTGGCGGTAAGGATCGATCCAGGCGCTCCCCTTCTTGTCCGTCCAGATCTTGCCATCCTCCTTCTTCATCGCCCAGGCCGGCATCGCGCGGGCCAACTGCGGATTCTTGAAGGTCACGATGCGGGCGATGAGGTAGATGCGGTGCCGCTTCAGTCGCTTGACCAACTTCCGCATCTCTGCCGCGGACGCCGACCTGGAGCCGGTCATCTTCCCGGGAGGCATGTTCACGAGCGATACGCCGCTGTTGACGTCGATGACCATCGCGTTCAGCTCCGTCGTCCGGACGAGTTCGATCAGCTTGTCCATGCGGCTGCCGAGCGCCGTATTCGAGGACACGTAGATGCCCCGGACCGGATAAGGAGGCGTTCGGCGCGACGAGGCGCCGAGCTGCGATGCGGCCGGCCTGGCCTTCCCCGCCCGGACGCCGGCGTCCGGCTCCGTCCAGTCGTATAGAACCGGAGCGCATCCCGGAAGAACGGTCAGGATGGCGATCCAGATGCAGATAGCCGTCCACAGGAATGGAGAACGCCGCCGAACGCTTCGCTTCATGAGACCCCCGCCTCTCCCTAGAGTTAAAGGTAAAGGTAGTATTGGCTTGCCTTCCCCGAGTGTTGAATTGGAACTTATGGCAACGGAGGATGGAAGCCAACAAACCCGTCTCCGGTTATAGAGACGGGTTTGCCGGGGGTTTGAAAACCGGTTTATTTGATCACGGCGTCAGGCAACTTGTTCGCAAGAGGGAGTACGTTGGACCGGTCCTTATTCCGAGCTGCCGTCCGTCGTGTTATTGTCGGCTTGCGCTTGGTCCGACGGCTGGGGCGCTTGGCCCGGGAAGCCGCGGCCGCCTTGCCCGCGCTTGCCGTTCACGATCGCCGAAGCCTTCTTAGCCAGGTCGGCCGACCGACTGTCGTATTCGTCCTGCGTGATTTTGCCGTCGCTCAGCTGTTGATCCAATTGATTCTTCAGGGCGGCCGATACCGCGTCGATCGCCTTCTGAACGTCGACACCCTTATCCGCCGCCACCTCCGAGACGGATTGGCCGGATTGAAGGGCCGCCTTCAGTTCGTCGGCCGTCACGCCGAGCGCGGACGCGACATCGGCCGACTCGAGGACGCGAAGGCCTCCGAATCCCTTATGATCCCCTTTACCCGCCCAGCCGTACGGCGAATCGAGCAGTTTGTCCGCGATTGCGGATACGTCGAACGCCGGCTTCCCGGTCGCGGACGCATCGGAGCTATCCGATGCTGCCGGGGCATCCGCGGGCTTCGCGGCTTCGATCCAGGCGACCAGCTGTTCCTTCAGCGTCTCGCGATCGATGTTCTGGGCGGCGGCGATCTCCGCCAGCGTCTTGCCCGACTGCGCCGCTTCCTTAAGCTGATCGGCCGTGAGTCCGAGCGCCGTCGCCAGCTTCTCTTGGTCGATGCCGAAGCCTTTGCCGCCATGCACGCGTCCTCCTTGGCCCCTGTCGCCGATTCCGCCCTTGGAATCGAGCAGCTTCTCGGCCAGCGTGGAGGAATCGATCGCCGGGCGCGCTTGGCCCGAGCCGGCGCTTGAGCTTGTGCCGTCCGCGGCAGCCGAGTCGGCGCTCGCCGCCGGCTTGGCCGCGTCGATCCAGGCGACCAGCTGCGCCTTCAACGTCTCGCGGTCGACGTTCTGGTCGGCGGCGATCTCCGCCAACGTCTGCGTCTGAAGCTTGGTCTTAAGCGTCTCCGCGTCCAGATTGAGGTAAGCGGCGAGCTTATCTTGGTAAGCGCCGAGTCCGAAGAAGCTTCCGCCTCTCTGGCCGAAATGGCCTCCGCGGAACGTTTTGCCCGCCGAAGTCTGGTCCTGAGCTTGGGTTTGAGATGACGTGGAGGTGCCGGAGGAGGAGTCGGCCGCGAACGCGCTATGGCTGGCCGCGAGGCCGCCGCCGATCGCAAGGGTAAGCGCCATCGCGCCGGTTGCCAGAAGTTTCGAGCGACGAGTCGACTTGGTTGGGTGTTGCATAGTCTACCGCCTTTCGGTTTGGGTTTGTCTTACATCGTCTATCTTAGACAACCCAACTTAGGCGGGCTTTAAGGCTACCTTAATTTACCGTGAAAATTATGAACGGGCCGTGAACGCGCGATGAATGGAGCGTGAACGGAGGTTCGTTAGGCCGCCGCTGCTACGAATCAAATTAAAAAAGACGACAGATCGCGATCCGCCGCCTGGGTTAACCCGGTATTCAACTGGCTTGCCGACAACCGAATGAACGGTTGCTGCTTGCGCCTTGATAACCGGA
>NZ_JACJVR010000095.1 GCF_014212175.1 Cohnella xylanilytica
TGTGAAAATCAGTAGTAAAATCCCCAATAACATCGGTTGAAAATTCCCCACTAACAGCCGACATACTCTCCGGAGGGAGAGAGTCGAGATTGGTCAAGAATGGGGAGTACTTCAAGATGAAAGATATGAGGGAAAGAGGCATGAGCATCACCCAGATCGCAGACGAGCTGGGGCGGGACCGGAAGACGGTGAGGAAATGGCTGCAGGCGGATGAGCCGTGCGGCTACCCTATTCGCAAGCCAGTGGCAGGTAAACTGGACGCCTACAAAGACTACATACGAAAACGAATGGCGGAAGGCTGCCTGAATGCCATGGTCATTCTGGACGAGATCCGCGCGAAAGGCTATACCGGCGGCAGCACCATGCTTCGCCTCTTCATGCAGCCTCTGAGACCGGCCGTTCAGTCGAAAGCGACCGAGCGGTTCGAAACGCAGCCCGGCGAGCAGGCGCAGGTAGACTGGGGCGAGTTCAAAGTGGAGCAGGACGGCCGGATGAAAAGGCTGTACGCGTTTATCATGGTGCTGGGTTACTCGCGGGCCATGTACGTGGAGTTCACCGAGGACAGCCGGTTAGACTCACTCATGGGCTGTCATACGAGGGCGTTTACGTACTTCGGCGGCGTGACCCGAACCTGTTTGTACGACAATATGAAGACGGTCGTCACGGGGCAGGACGAAAGTGGCGAGACCATCTGGAATGAACCGTTTACGCGGTTTGCCGGGCATTACGGATTCACACTGCGGCGCTGCAAGCCCTACCGTGCACGGACCAAAGGGAAAGTGGAAAATGGCGTCGGCTATGTGCGCAAGAACTTCTGGCCCCGCGTCAGCACCTTTACCGGGCTGCAGGATCTGAATGCGCAGGCGCGTCACTGGCTCAACACCATCGCGAATCAGCGGCTGCACGGCACGACCTTCCGTGTGCCTTGGGAGATGTGGAAAGAAGAATCGCTTCGTCCGGTTACGGAGGTCCCCTTCGCTTACGCCGAGCGGCATCCGCGCAAGGTTTCGAGCGACTGCTATGTCTCTTTCGAAGCGAATCGGTACACCGTTCCGTTTCAATACGTCGGCTCTGTCGTGGAGATTGAGGATGAGAAAAATGGCACACTTCGCTTCTACTGCGGCGGCCAGCTCATCGCCGAGCACCCGAAATCCATGGGGCGGCGCCAAATCGTCAGCAATAAAAAACACTTCGAGGGCATTCGCAGTACATCGAGTCGTCCGGTTGGAGAGCCCACGCCTCGCTATGTCCCACAAGCAGCACCAGAAGTGTTGGAACGCTCGCTTTCGGTCTATGACTCGCTCATGGAAGAGGCGGTGCTCCAATGATTCTGCAAGAGAGATTGGAGGCGGCGATCCGCCACTTTGGGTGGGTTCGCATACCGGAAATCATCCATCAGCACGCCGAAGAAGCGTCTAAGGCGAATATACCGTATCTGGAGTTTTTGGACAAGCTTCTGGCCGAAGAGCTGCTCGCCAAGCATGACCGATTCATCCAGACGCGAACGCGCCTTGCACACCTGCCGTTTCGCAAGACGCTGGATCAGTTCGATTTTGCCTTTCAGCCGTCGGTCGACGAACGCCGGATCCGGGATCTGTCGACACTCCGCTTTGTGGAGCACCAGGAGAATCTCATCTTCCTTGGTCCCCCGGGCGTGGGAAAGACACACTTGGCTGTGGCGCTTGGTCTCGAGGCGATTAAACGGCGTTATACCGTCTATTTCATCACTGCGCATGACCTTGTACAGACGCTGCAATCGGCTCACATGACGAACACGATCAAACAGAAGATCAAGATGTTCACCAAGCCCGACCTGCTCATCATCGACGAGATCGGGTATCGGAAGATGGATGAAACGGCAGCTCACTTCTTCTTTCAGATTGTCTCCGAGCGATATGAGCGCGGCTCGATCATGCTCACGTCCAATAAGACGTTTGGCGCTTGGGGCGATATTTTCGGTGATACGGTGCTCGCTACGGCGATCCTCGATCGCCTCCTCCATCACTCCAGCACCATCAACATCAAGGGTGAGAGCTATCGCATTAAGGAGAAGAAGAAGGCCGGCTTCTTCCGTCCCGAATCTTCTGGAGACACGGAAGCCGACCGATGAAATTGGGGAATTTTCGATTGATTATTTTGGGGAATTTTCAACTGATGTTGACA
>NZ_JACJVR010000096.1 GCF_014212175.1 Cohnella xylanilytica
TCAAATACCGAAGGCCGCCCCGCTTAAAAATCGCCATTTCTACCAAGGGATAAGTCTGCCCTTTTTTAGACCTCCAGTAGGTGAGACTTCTTTTCACGCTAAAACTCATCTACACGGCTTATTTCGACGATGCTATTCGAAAAATCGCACAAGTTTAGTACGCCCGCCCACCTGCCCACCTGCCTGCCTGCCTGCCTGCCTGCCTGCCTGCCTACGACGGAACCCGCACCGACGGCGAGATTTTGCTGGCGGGCCCCGGTTATTCCCCAAGGAACTTCTTCCCGATGCGATCGCTGTCGCGATAGGAACCCAATGTGATTGGCCAATGGAAGTTTCTTGCCTATCGTGCCGCTCTTCCTTCCGGATTGCCCTTCTGCGAGGCGGGGGTTGTACATATACGTGGAATAACGAAACCGACGGAGGTTGTTCATGAACGAGATGATGTGGGGAGGGCTGCTGTCGGCGGCTTCCACCGGGGCGGGGGCGGTGCCGGTTCTGCTGTTCCGCAGGCTGTCGCATCGCCTGATGGACATCCTGCTGGCGCTGACGGCGGGAATCATGGTCGCCGCTTCGGTCTACGGGCTGATGCCCTACGCCCTCAAGCTGTCCAATCTGTTCGTCTTGTGCGCGGGAGTCCTGCTCGGGGCGCTAACCCTCAGCGTGCTGGAAGGCGTTCTTCCGCACGCCGACGTCCGGTTCCTCGAAGGAGCGGGCGGACTGGATCCCAAATCGCTCCTGCTGATCGCGGCGATGTCCCTTCACAACCTGCCGGAAGGGCTGTCCATCGGCATCGGCTACGCGAGCCGGATCGACGACCTGGGCAACGTCGTCGCGCTCTCGATCGGCCTGCAGAACGCGCCCGAGGGATTGCTCATCGCGCTGTTCCTCGCCAACCAGGGCGTGCGCCCCGGCATCGCCATCGCCGTGTCTCTGACGACCGGCGCCATCGAGTGGCTGGCCACGCTTCTCGGTTATCGCCTCACGAGCTCCATCGAGTCGGTTCTCCCCTACGGGCTCGCCTTCGCCGCCGGCGCCATGCTGTTTATCGTCTACAAGGAGCTCATTCCGGAGACGCACGGCCATGGGCATGAGAGAGCGGCCACGTTCTCCTTCATCGTCGGGCTCCTGATCATGGTCAGCTTGCTCGTCTGGTTCGGCTAATCGCCATGTTTGCCTCTAACGGACGCGCCGGATTCGCCGGATGCCATACGCCCCCTTCGCCGGAGTCGCCGGATGCCATAAGGACCCCTTCGCCGGAGCCGCCGGATGCCATACGGCCCCCCCTGACAAATTCGCCAGGCGCCGTCCAGACGCGCCGCGCGCCGTCCGGTCGGCGAGGGGTCAGAAGTTCCGGTACACGTACGGCTCCTTAGGGGCGTCGATGCGGGACCACGAGGACACCTGCAGCACCGGAATCGTCGCCTTAAGAGGCTGATAGTACTCCCAGGTTAGCTTCCCCTTGACGCTCACCCAATCGTCGTTCTTAAGCTCCGTGCCGTCCGGGAAGTCGGCGAGCATGCCGAACACGCCGGAATCCGCGACGCAGTGGATGAACCCGAAACGGAACACGAAGTAGTGGTCGCCGTCCACCTGCCGCCCTTTGTAGGCGAACCCTTCGAAGGAGATGGCCTTGCCCATGAAGGAGCTCGGATAATTGTAGAGGACTTCCATCCCCTTCATGAAGTTATCGTCGTTCAGGACGACCTCGGATTGGGCGGCGAACTCGTTTTTCTCTTTGCTTTTGACCGCGTCGTAGCCTTCCTTGCTGTAGAACACGCTCGTGTCCGGGCGGAGGAACTGGTGGAACCCCGGATTGTTCTTCACGTCCTGCTCCAGCGTGGGGAAGGAGAAGCCCTTGGCGGCGACGAAGCTGGAGTCGAGCGTCTTGACGGGAAGGAAGATGCCGGTGAATATCGGGAAAAGCAAGATGGCATAGCCCGCGTAACGCTTCCACTTGGAGGACGGCTCATGGGAGTGACCGAACGCGCCGTGGTCGTGATCGTGCGCGTGGCCGCGATGGCCGTGACCGGTAACGACATCCTCTTGATGGTCGTGTTGATGTTCGTGGACGGAATCATGGCCGCAATCGAGATGACTATCCTTTTCTCCGCCGCCCGTTAGCCCCGCCTCCCTCTCCTTCCTCATCTTCTCCTCGGCCGCCCGCTTCTCCTCCGCGAGGTCCTGCCGATATCCGCGCACGAAGTCGTAGAGGCTGAGGAACGCCAGAAGCACGATAGCGCTGATCGACAGATAGGAATATTTCATGTTGATGTACTTGTTAATGTCTCCGGTATAGTGCAGCAGGAAAAACATAAAAGCGAATCCGAGCAAAATAGCGAACCGGATCATCCGAACAACCTCCCCACGACCAAGGATCCGAGCAGCGTGAACGCGGCGACCAGCCCGATCAGAATCGCCACGAACCGGCCGCGGTACGTCCCGAGCAGCATCAGCGTATTCTTGATGTCGATCATCGGGCCGAACACGAGGAACGCCGACAGAGCCCCCGCGTTGAAGGTGCTCCGGAACGACGCCGCGATGAAGGCGTCCGCCTCCGAGCACAGCGAGATGACGAACGCCAGCGCGATCATGACGAGCGAAGCGGTGACGGGATTGCTGCCAAGCTGAAGCAGCGTCGAGGTCGGCACGTACGTCTGCAACGCGGCCGCTACGAATGCTCCAACGACCAGGTATTTGCCGACGGAGAAAAACTCGTCGATCGCGTGGACGATCGTCTCGTTGATTCTCGCCGCGACGGTCGGACGCGCGGGGGCGGGAGCCGGATCCGCGAGCCCCGGCTCGACGGCGGCCGCGACCGGGGCGTACGTCTGCCGGAACGGCGCCTTCGGGTACAAGTACGAGATGGCGATGGAGACGCAGAAGGCGACCGCGATCGCCATCCCTCCGCGTATGGCGACCATCCTCCAATCGTCCCCGAACGCGATATAGGTGGCGAACAGCACGATCGGGTTGATGATCGGGCCGGTCAGCATGAACGCGATGCCCGCATGGAGCGGCATGCCCTTCAGAATAAGCCGCCGCGTGATCGGGACGATGCCGCATTCGCACGACGGGAACAGGACGCCGATGCCGCAGCCGAACGCGGACGATAAGTAGCGGTTGGACGGCACGATCCGGGAGATCCACCGCTCCGTCACGAACGTCTGAATAAGCCCCGAGATCAGAACGCCTACCAGCACGAACGGAATGGCCTCCATGACCATGCTGATGAAGATCGTGTTCATCTGATAAAATGTGTTCACTTCATCCGCTCCCCGGCAAGAAGAGTTAAGCCTGCTAGTCTTTCGATCCTGATTATAGGCCGCGCTTATGCAAAAAGAAAGTTCGAGTTTTGCCCCAGGTAAAATAATTGTTGTACACGCAATATTTTTGGTATAGGATAATATTGTGGGTAACAGAAAAGTTTTAGCCCTTCTTTTTTTACTCCGAATGTTGCCTGCGGGAAACATAGTTTTGTCAGGGAAACAATAGATCCGTAGAAGGAGAGTGGAAGGATGTTCATTCGTGCTTCGCAAAGACGGAGGCGTGCCGTACGGGGCGCCGCCCTCGTCCTGATCGCCGGCTGCCTCGCCGCCGCATTGACGGCTTGCGGCGAACGGTCGTCCTCTTCGTCGGGCGACGCCGGGAAGCTCAAGGCGACGGCGACGATCGGGATGATCGCGGACGTCGCGGGCGAGGTCGGCGGGGAACACGTGCAAGTGACGGGCCTCATGAAGGCGGGCGTCGACCCCCATCTGTTCAAGGCTTCCGAAGGAGACATCGCCAAGCTGGACGGTGCCGATATCATTTTCTACAACGGGCTTCATCTGGAAGGCAAGATGGTCGACATCCTCGAGAACATGGGCAAGAAGAAGCGCGTCGTCGCGGTCTCCGACCCGATCGACCGAAGCAAGCTTCGTTCCGGCTCGCAGATGCAGACCGAATACGATCCCCACATCTGGTTCGACGTCCGCCATTGGATGACGGCGACCGAAGCGATCCGGGATGCGCTGTCGGAGCTCGATCCGGAGCATGCGGCCGATTACCGGGCCAACGCGGAAGCGTATCTCGGGAAGCTGCGCGATCTCCATGAAGAAGTCGCCGAGAAGATCGGGACCCTTCCGGAGGAGAGCCGCGTGCTCGTGACCGCGCACGACGCCTTCGGATACTTCGGCGACGCTTACGGCGTCAAGGTCATGGGCCTGCAAGGCATCAGCACGGCTTCGGAAGCCGGCACGAAGGACGTGACCGACCTGCGGGACTACCTCGTGGAGAACAAGATCAAGGCGGTGTTCATCGAGTCGAGCGTCCCGCGCAAGGCGATCGACGCCGTCATCCAGGGTGCCAAGGAGAAGGGCCACGACCTGAAGATCGGCGGGGAGCTGTTCTCGGACGCCATGGGAGAAGAAGGGACGCCGGAGGGCACTTATATCGGCATGGTTCGCCATAACGTGGACACGATCGTCGCGGCGCTCAAGTAGCCGCGCGGGCGCGTCCCGGCACACAAGGAGGAATGGCGTTATGAAGCCCAGCCCGTTAACGATACGCAATCTATCGGTCGCTTACCGGAAGAAGCCCGTGCTGCGGGATATCGAGTTCGAGGCTCCCGAAGGCAAGCTGATCGGCATCGTCGGCCCGAACGGGGCCGGCAAGTCTACCCTGATCAAGGCGACCCTCGGCCTCATCCCCCGTCTCTGCGGAGAAGTGTCCATCTACGGCGAGCCCTACGCCCGGCAGCGGAGAAGGGTCGGCTACGTGCCGCAGAGGGAGTCGGTGGATTGGGACTTCCCGACGAACGCCTTGGACGTCGTCATGATGGGGCGGTACGGACACCTCGGCTGGTTCCGCCGCCCCGGCCGCAAGGAGCGGGCGATCGCGATGGAATGCCTGGACAAAGTCGGCATGTCGGCTTACGCCGACCGGCAGATCAGCCAGCTGTCGGGAGGCCAGCAGCAGCGGATCTTCCTCGCCCGGGCGCTCGCCCAGGACGCCGACCTCTACTTCATGGACGAACCGTTCGTCGGCGTCGACGCCGCCACGGAGAAGGCGATCGTCGCGCTGCTCGGCGAGTTGAAGGAGCAAGGCAAGACGGTTCTGGTCGTCCATCACGATCTGGCGACGGTAGAGGAGTACTTCGATTGGCTGATGCTCCTGAACGAGACGATCGTCGCCTTCGGTCCGGTGGAGCGGACGTTCACGCCGGAGCATCTCCAGACGGCGTACGGGGGCAAGCTGACCTTGCTCGGCCGCGACGAACGCTCCGCTCTTATTCTCGGTTAGAGGAGGTTTTCCCGTGTTCGACTGGCTGCAACTGCTATCCGATCCGAACGCCCGGTGGATTCTGCTCGGCAGCATGCTGCTGGGCATCGGCGGCGGAGTCATCGGCAGCTTCGCCTATCTGCGCAAGCAGGCGCTGATGGGTGACGCCCTGTCCCACGCCGCGCTGCCCGGCGTGTGCATCGCGTTCATGCTGAGCGGGTCGAAGTCGATCGGCCTGTTCCTGATCGGCGCCGCGGTCGCGGGCGTCGCGGCGACATACGGAATCGGCTTCATGACCCGCCACAGCCGAATCAAGCCGGACGCCGCCCTCGCCATCGTGCTGTCCGTGTTCTTCGGGCTCGGCATCGTGCTCTTGACGCGAATTCAGCACAGCGGCAGCGGCAACCAGAGCGGGCTCGACAAGTTCCTGTTCGGGCAGGCCGCGTCCATGGTCCGGTCCGACGTCATTACGATGGCCGTCATCTCGGCCGTCCTGATCGGCGCTTGCGCCCTGCTGTTCAAAGAGTTCAAGCTGCTCAGCTTCGACCCCGGCTTCGCCCGGGGCGTCGGCTATCCGACCGTCCTGCTCGACCAGCTCGTCATGCTGCTTCTCGTCGTCGCGGTCGTCGCCGGCATTCAAGCCGTCGGCGTCGTGCTCATGGCCGCCCTCCTCATCACGCCGGCCGTCTCGGCCCGATATTGGACGGAGAAGCTGGGCGTCATGGTCGTCCTCTCGGGCTTGTTCGGCGCGCTGAGCGGAATCGCCGGCACCTGGATTAGCGCGAGCGGCAACAACCTGCCGACGGGACCGCTGACCGTTCTGGCTTGCACCGCCATCTTCGGAATCTCCGTCGTCGCGGCGCCGAAGCGGGGAATCGTCGCCAAGCGGGTCATCCGGGCGATGGCCCGCAGCCGGCTCGCCCGGGAGAGCGAGACGGAACGCCTGCGGACGGAACGGGGGGAGCAAGCATTATGAGCACGTTCTGGATTATTCTGACCGGGGCGCTCGTCGCCGCGAGCTGCGGCATCGTCGGCTGCTTCCTCGTGCTGAGGAAGATGGCGATGATCGGCGACGCGATCAGCCATTCGGTGCTGCCCGGCATCGTCATCGCATTCCTTCTGAGCGGCTCCCGCGATTCCCTGTTCATGCTGCTCGGAGCCGCGGCCCTCGGCCTCGTCACCGTCTTCCTCATTCAATGGCTGCATCGGAGCGGCGTGCAGTCGGACGCCTCGATCGGCGTCGTATTCACCGCCCTCTTCGCGGTCGGGGTCATTCTGGTCAGCCTGTACACGAGGGACATCGACCTGGATCTGGACTGCGTCCTGTACGGGGAGATCGCCTACGTTCCCTGGAATACGATCGAGATCGGCGGGACGGACATCGGTCCGAAGGCCGTCTGGGGCATCGGACTCGCCCTGCTGCTGATCGTCTTGATCGTTGGCGCGTTCTTCAAGCAATTCAAGCTGTGCGCCTTCGACCCGGCGCTGGCGGCCGCGGTCGGCATTCCCGTCGCGTTGTTCCATTACCTGCTCATGGGCCTCGTCTCCGTGAGCACGGTGGCCTCCTTCGAGAGCGTAGGCGCCATTCTCGTCGTCGGGATGCTCGTCGTACCGCCCGCGACGGCGTATCTGCTGACCGACTCGCTCAGCCGGATGATCGGCTACAGCGCGCTCGTCGGGTGCGGCAGCGCGGTCGCTGGCTACTACGTGGCGCGAGTCCTTGACGCTTCCATCTCGGGAAGCATGGTGTGCGTCGCGGGGGCGATGTTCCTGCTGGCGCTGCTGCTCAGCCCGAAGCACGGCGTGCTCGTCCGCCAATGGAAGCAGAGACGGTTCGCTCGCGAGCGCTCCGCTTAGAAGCAACCCCCCCGCCTCGCGAGGCGGGGGGTTCTCGGTTTTTTTGTAGAAACGGAGATGGGACAGGGACAAATGCGATTGCGATTGCGACTGCGAATACGAATGCGATCTTGCGATTGCGGTTACGGCTGCAGCCCTTCTCGAACTCTCCGAACCAATTCCCCCAGCCATACCTGGCGCCTTCGATTCCTTGGGTATTACGGACGACACGGCGCTTATTATCGGCAGACGTTATCAAAACGGGAATCGACGACTGCCCCATCCGCCATCCGCATACAAAGGCACTCCCGGTCATCGCAATCTCCTCCTGGCAAGCCGCCATCCTAACGGACGGCACGGCCGCTAATTCGCGAAATACGGCCATTTTGAAAATGGAACGGACACCACAACCCTTAATGGCTCGGCAGACGGTCAAAATAGTCGTTTTCTGAGAAATAAGCGCATCTGTGTCCGTTACAAAACGAAAAAGGCGAATTCGGCGTCTTTAACGGCCGTGGTGTCCGTTACGTTTTATTGACCTTAGTGAACGGAGCAGTCGAAAGAAAATAAAAACCCCGGCGCATAAGGCCGAGGCTTGGCTAAAAATAAAATCAGATCGACGGCATGACGTTGCCGCCGCTGACGGGAATGTACGCGCCCGTAATGAAGCTCGAGAGGCCGGACGCGAGGAACGCGACGACGTTCGCGATCTCCTGGTCGGTGCCGCGCCGCTTCAGGGGCACGGCGCTCTCGTACGCTTCGCTCCGCTCGGTCCCGTTCTCCCGGTCCCGCTCGCTGATCGTCCATCCCGGAGCGACCTGGTTGACGGTAATCTGATGCTCTCCGACTTCCTTCGCGAGCACCCGGTACACGCCGTCCATTCCCCGCTTGCCGGCCACGTAGGCGGATTGGGTCGGGAAGTTCTGCATGGAGCATTCGGTGTTGATGCCGATGAACCGGCCGTGCTTCTTCGCGATCATGTCCGGAATGAACGCCTTCGCCAGATAGACGCTCTGCATGACGCACGACTCGAATTGGCTCGCGTAGTCCTCGGGCGCCTGCTCCAGCACGGACGTCCACTGGTACTGCACGACCGCGTTGGCGACGACGATGTCGACGGCGCCGAGCCGGTCCGCGATCTCCTTCTTCATCCCAAGCACCGAGTCCTGCTTCGTGACGTCGGCTTGCACCGCGACGGCGCGGCGCCCGAGCGCTTCGACGGCCGCCGTTAGCTCCGCCGCCTTCGACTCGTTGCTCCGGTAATGCAGCGCCAGGTCGGCGCCGCAGCCCGCCAGCGTCAGAGCCATGACCCGGCCGAGCTCCCCGGTCGCGCCGGTGACGAGCGCCGTGCGCCCCGTCAGATCGATCTTCATCGCTGGTCCTCTCCCCTTCTCTCCTTATTCCTTCTCTTCGAAGTCGATCTCCAGGAACCGCTCCACTTCCGTCTTCCAGCGCTCCTCCACGAACCCGACGTGAGCCGGATGCGCGTTGTACGCGTCGTAGTCGGCCTGGCTCGCGAAGTCCATCGAGAAGCCGTAATCGTAGTCGTTCTTCGCGCTTGTCTGGTCGAACACGCCGAAATTCCTCACCGTCGGGATCGACGTCAGAATCCGCTTGCCGTCGCTGAGGAACCGCTCCGCTTCGGGAGATCCCTTCGGATGCTTCAAATTGAAAATGACCATATGACGAATCGAGCCGCTCATTGTCCTCTCTCCTTCGTTAGCCCATGTTAGGTACATAGCGCTAGTTTATCATAACAATTTCCTTCTACCTAGTTTTTGCAACCGGAATCCGAGGTTTTCCGTCTAATTCTGTGGAAATTTTTTCTTTAATCGCTTGACGGATTTGAATAAAATAGAAGAAGACTTCGGATCGGAGGATGCCCATGAACCCGTTACGCCAGAACAAGAAGCTGCGCAGAGCTCTTCTCGTCGCCTGCGCCGCCTTCAGCGCGATCGTTCTCGCCGCCGGATGCTACGCCGGCTACCTATATTTCAAAGCGGATAACGCCCTTCACAAGATCGCCGCTCCCGAACAGCCGTCGCCGTCCGTCTCGGCTTCTCCCTCGCCTTCCGCGAGCGGCAGCCCGGAGGTGAGCGCCTCCGGCGACGGCTCGAGACGGCCGCTGACGTTCCTCTTGGCCGGCATCGACAACCGGGAAGGAAGCGGAGGCACGCTGAACACCGACGTGCTCATGCTCGCCGCCCTGAATCCGGCCACGCAGTCGGCCAGCCTGCTGTCGCTGCCGCGGGACCTTCAATTGAAGCCGAAGGACATGAACTCCCACAAGGCGAACTACTTCTACGCCTACTTCTATACGAAGGACAAGGATACGGCGATCGCGAATACGAAGCAGTTCTACAGCGAGCTGTTCCAGTTCCCGATCGACCATATGGTGATCATCAACTTCGACGGCCTGCGCAAGCTGGTGGACGCGATCGGAGGGCTCACGATCGACGTCGACATAGACATGAAGTACCGCGACACCGCGGACGGCACCGACATCGATCTGAAGAAGGGATTGCAGGATCTCGACGGCAAGAAGACGCTCGACTTCGTCAGGTACCGCAAGTCCAACCAAGGCACGCAGCAGTCGTCGGACATCGAACGCAACGCCCGGCAGCAGCAGGTGCTGTCCAAGCTCGTGGACAAATTGGCCTCGTTCCAAGGAATGACCCAGTGGGGGGATGTGCTCGACATCGTCGGGGACAACGTGAGGACCGACATTCCGGAGGACGACTTGCGCTCGTGGATCCTGAACTTCCGGGAGATGAAGCCGAACCGGACGCAGATGATTCCGCTCGAGACGCGTTGGGAGAGCCCCTATATTCTCGCGAACGAGAGCGACCTGCGGCAAGCGCTGGACGCGCTGCGCTCGGAAGCCGGCCTTCCGTCGAACCCGGACCTGCAGCTGGCCGACGTCGTCGGAGTCGATCCGTCCTCCGAGTCCGACGACTCCCTGCAATAAGAAGACATCCGTCGGCGATTCGATCGACCTGGCATCTAGCACCTAGCACTTAGCAAAGGAAGGTTTATTCTCCTCATGGCAACCATAGAAGATTTCGCAAACCTCGACATTCGAATCGGCACCGTCGTTCGGGCCGAGCCGTTCCCGGAAGCCCGCAAGCCCGCCATCAAGCTCGAGATCGACTTCGGCGATCTCGGTATCAAGCGGTCTTCCGCCCAGATCACGCGGCGATACTCGCCCGAAGGCCTCATCGGCCGCCAGGTCGCGGCCGTCGTCAATCTGCCTCCGAGGCGAATCGCCGGCTACGTCTCCGAGGTGCTCGTCATCGGCGGAACGCCCAAGGAAGGGGACGTCGTGCTGCTGAGGCCGGACGAGCCGGTCCCGAACGGCACGCCGGTCGCTTAGTCCGGCCCCTTAGTCGTCGCATAGTCCTATCTCTTGTACCTATCGCATAGTCCTATCTCTTGTACCTATCGTATAGTCCTGGCTCTTATACCTGTCGCATAGCCCTATCGCTTGACCCCAACGCTTAGCCTAATCGCCTTGCCGCCGCATCGCCTGCCCTCCTCTTCCCGCTTAGTCGAACCGGTACAGGCCGAGAATGAAGCCGACGCACAGCGCGTTGAGAACCAGAAGAGCGGGGATGCCGATCGTGAACGAGGCGTGCTTCGTCTTATGGCGGAACGCCTTCATTCCGATCCACGCCCCGAGCGCGCCCCCTATCGCGGCGACAAGGAACAGGTTTTTCTCCGGAACGCGCCGGCTCTTCGCCTGGGCGCGTCTCTTGTCGTTGCCCATAAGTCCGAAGGCGACGAGGTTCACGATAATGAGATAGAGTACGAGAATCATGGCATTAGCCTCCCTAATGAACTCCCCAGTGAATTCCGCTCCGCCAATCGGCGCGCCAGCTCCGTCAGCCGGCGGGTCCCTTCCTTCAGGACCGCTTCGCCGACGAAGGAGTAGCTGATTCGAAGATGCGTATCCGTCTCCCGCAGCGGGTCGCAGATCAAGCCCGGCACGAAGGAGACGGATTGCCGCAGGCTCTCCTCCAGCAATTCGGACGAGGACAATCCATCCGGAAGCCGAACCCACAGGTTCAACCCTCCCTTGGGGCTGTCCCATGTCCAGCCTCCCCCGGCCAGCTCCTTCTCCGCCGTCTCCTTGCGAATCCGCATCGCGATCCGCAGCTTCTCCAGATGGCGGCCGAACCTCTCCGACTCGAAGTAGCGCAGGAAGAGCTTCTGGCCGACGAGCGGCGTCCCGTTGTCGGCGAGCGACTTGGCCGTGACGAGAGAGCGGATGACGCCCGGCCGCCCGGCGACGGCGCACACCCGGAGCCCCGGCGCGACGTACTTGCTGAAGCTGCGCAGATGGACGACCCATCCCGCCGTGTCGTAAGCGAACAGCGGCCTCGGGGGAGGCTCCCCGAAGTACATCTCGTGAAAGGAGTCGTCTTCGATCAGCAGGCAGCGGTATCTCTCCGCCAGCTCGACGAGCCGCTTCCGCTGCCCGGCCGGAACCGTATAGCCCGTCGGGTTGTGGTAGGTCGGATTCAGATAGAACGCCTTCGGCCTGTGCAGCTTCATGAGCGCCTCCACCCGCTCCAGGTCGTACCCCGCCGGGGTAATATCGACCGGAAGGAACCGCGCCCCCTGCTGGCGGAAAATATCGATCGCCGAGCTGTACGTCGGCCGCTCCACGAGCATCGCGTCCCCTCGGCCCACGTACAGGCGGGTAAGCAGGTCGATCGCCTGCTGGCCTCCCGTCGTAATGACGAGATCGTCCGCCGCGAGCGGAACCCTCGTATCCTTCGTCAAATAGCGCGCGACCGATTCCCGCAGCTCCTCGTCCCCTTGCGGGTTGGAATACGTCCCCATCAGCTTCGGATACAGATCGAACACGCCCTTGACGTATTCGGACAGGAACAGGTTCGGCAGCAGGCCCGGATCGACGATCCCCTGCGAGAGCTGATAGTCGACCGGAAGGCTCTGAATCTCGGACATCGGATTGCCTGGACGCGGCCCGGAGGGCGACGGCTCAACCTCATCCATCCCGGAATCCGAAGCGTTCGCGCCGGTGAGCGGAACCGGCGGGCTCGCGTAGAAGCCCGACTTCTCCCTGGCGTACACCCGGTTCTCTTCCGCCAGCATCCGATAAGCCCGCAGCGCCGTAAGCCGGTTCACGCCGAAGCGAGCGGCCAGCTGCCGAACGGAGGGGAGCTTGTCGTGAGGGCTCCATTCGCCCGACTCGAGCCGTCTCCGCAAGGAATCGTATACCCGTCTGTACAGCAACCGATCCTCTTCTTCCTCCCAAGCCCGGTTCACGCCCATCCCCTCCTTTTCCGTCTATTGTACCAGATTCGCCCCCCAACTGTTCTAGCGATTCCGATCTGGTCTACTGCTCCTCCTGTATCATACCGAATATCAAGGGAGGAATCATCATGATCATCGTCGGTTATTCGCTAATGTGCCTGATCTTCGGAACGACGTTCCTCGCGATCAAGATCGGAATGGACGCTTCCGCGCCCCCGTTCTTCTCGGCCGGGATCCGCTTCTTCGCCGCGGGGCTTATTCTGTTCGTCTGGATGGCGGGGAGAAAAAAAGCCGGTCTCTCGCTCCTGCTGCGCAAGGAGACGCTCGCGACCGGCTTCTGCTTGACGTTCGGCACCTTCGCCGCGCTGTACTGGGCCGAACAGTACGTCTCGTCCGGGATCGCCGCCGTCCTGTCCGCTTCCGGACCGCTGTTCATCCTGCTGATGCAGGCGGCTTTCCTCCGCCAGCGGACGACCGCGCTCGCGCTGGCCGGCTGCCTCGTCGGCTTCCTCGGCGTCGTCCTGCTCGTGCTGCCCAGCCTCGCGGCATCAGGCGGCGCCCGCTGGATCGCGGGCTGCCTCGCCGTTCTCGCCGGGGAGCTGGTCTACTCCGCCGGAGCGCTCTACTCCAAGACCGTCGTGCGGCGCTTCCCGGACGCCTCTCCGATCGCCCTGAACGCCGCGCAGATGATGGCCGGGGGCGTGCTGCTTCTGCTGCTGTCGCTGTGCACGGAGACGGTCCGCCCGGGCGATCTGCTGTCGGCCGGCTCCGTCGGCTCCTGGCTGTACTTGACCGTCGCCGGCTCGATGGTCGGCCACTCGCTCTTCTACTGGCTCGTAGCAAAGACGAATCCGGTCTTCCCTTCGACGTGGCTGTACGTCTCGCCGCTCATCGCCCTCGCGATCGGCGTCGCCTTCTACCGGGAGCCGCTCGAGTGGTACATGGCGCTCGGCGGAGCCGCGATCGTCGCCGGCATCGCGCTCGCGAACGCGCCGGTTCTGAAGACGCTGCTCCGCCGCGGCGAAAATGACTCGGTCGAGGCATAGGCTCCTCGCCTCCGGAATGATAGAATCAGAACGATTTTACCGGCAGGAGGCGAAGCTATGTCCGTTAAAAAGAGGCGAAGTCTTTTTCCTTATCTATTGCTAGCTCTGGTTCTTGCGCTCGCCGCCTATTTGGTTTACGACCAATCGAAGTCCGGCAAGGGTCTTGGCATCGTAGGCGCCGCGCCCGAATTCACTCTCGAGGACGTCGACGGACGGACGTTCGACTCGCAGGCTCTGGCCGGATCGGTGCGGCTGATGGAGTTTATTTTCACGAACTGCCCCGATATCTGCCCGGCGACGTCGTACAACATGGTGCTGATCCAGGACGAGCTCAAGAAGCTGGGTCTGTTCGGGGACAAGGTGAAGATGGTGGCGGTCACCTTCGATCCCGAGCGCGATACTCCGCAGGTGCTTCGGCGGTACGCGGAGCGGATGAAGATGGACCTCTCCGGCTGGGTTCTGCTTCGGGGCGAGGAATCGCAGACTCATGACGTGGCCAAGCGGTACGGAGTGACCGTCCAGAACCTGGGCGACGGCCAATTCGTCCACACCGTCACGTCCTTGATCCTGGTCGATTCCAAGCAGAGAATCCGGAAGGTGTACGAGATGGGATCGGAGATGGACAACGCCCGGATCGTGAAGGACATTCGGTCTCTTGTCGAGGAGAATCGCTAACCCGTTCCGCCAAGGAGGAATTCGCGTGTACAAATGGATCATGAGCGGAATCGTCACGGTCGCCTGCCTGTTCGCGGTCGGTCTGCTGATTTACGCCCTGCCCGAGAAGGAGCCTTCGGAATCGGCCGAGCCTTCGTCTTCCTTCGTCGTGCCGGATGCTCCCGTTCAGGCCGAAGCGGCCGAGCGAATCTACAAGAGCAGCTGCCTCTCCTGCCACGGCGACCAGCTCGAGGGCCGGCTGGGCCCGAAGCTGAGCCAGGTCGGCGCGACCCTGACCAAGGAGCAGATCTACAAGCAGATCGCGAAGGGCGGCGGCGGCATGCCGAAGTTCGAAGGCAAGCTGTCGGAGGAAGAGCTGGTCACGATCACGAACTGGCTGGCGGAGAAGAAGTAGCGAGGCTTGGTTTGCCCGAAGAGCGTCGCGAAAAAAAGGAGCCGGAGGGAAGAATCCTAGCGGATTCCGGGCCCTCGGCTCCTTTTCCGATTCCCTCGGCTATTCGCCGACTTGAAGCGGCTTGGCGAAGGAGTAATGCTCGTCTTCGTAGTACATATGAATCGTGATGGTGTAGTCGGCCGCCGCCGGGAACGAGTAGGCCGCCTCGTAGTTGTCTCCCGTCTTGGTCATGTCGATCAAGCTGGGCAGAGTGCTCTTCGAATTGATCTGGAGCTGCACCTCGGCTTCCTGCTTGGCATAACTCGCGTTGTCGACCTTCACGATCAGCTTCGCTTCCTGATTAACCTTCGGAGCGGCCGGTTCGCTCGCCAGCGAGACCTCCGAGAACTTCAAGGGCTGGCTGCGCCCCGACGAGGCGCAGCCGGACAGCAGAAGCAGAATCGAGAGAACGGCGAGAACCCCCGCCGTCCCCTTCCGCTTCCTCGTCCGTATCGTTCGGTACAGCATTTGCGATTCCCCTTTTCCTCATTTAAACGTTCCTAGTCCTTCACCAGCGCATGGAAGGCGCCGTACAGACCGCCCTCGCCGCGATATTGATCCTTAAGCGTCTCGACGTCCCCGGAATACCTCACATGGCCGGAAGCCATGAACAGGGCTTGGTCCGCGTACGATTCCGCGATGTTCAACTGGTGCGTCGAGAACACGACCGCCTGCCCGTCGCTCGCCGCCTGGCGGATCAACCGGCCGAACTCCTCCATCCAATGCGGATCGAGCCCGTTGGTCGGTTCGTCGAGCAGCAGCAGCGCCGGCTTGGCCAGCATCGCTTGCGCGAACAACAGCCTCTGGCGCATCCCCTTGGAGAAGGCGGATACCTTGCGGCCGCGCGCTTCCAGAAGCCCGACCTCGTCCAGCAATTCGAGCACGCGGTCGCGTCCGACCCGGCGCAGGGACGCATAGAAGCTCAGCGTCTCGTATGCCGTCAGCGCGGAGCCGAACTGGAATTCGTCCGGCATGTAGCCGATCCGGTCGGCATAACCGATTCGATCCTGCGACCAAGACAAGCCGTCCAGCCGAATGGAGCCTTGCGTCGGCCGGGAGATGCCCGCGATCATGCGGATCAGCGTGCTCTTGCCGGCGCCGTTGCCGCCGCACAGGGCGACGATCTCCCCGCGGCCGACGGATAACGAGCAGGAGTGAAGCAGCGTGGAACGGCCGATCGATTTCGATACCTTCTCGACAAGCAGCACTCGATCACTCACGTCTTCTCCCCCGTTCCCACAGCCAAGCGGCCGATTCCACGTACGCGACGATCCACGCCAGGCATACGATCGCGAAGATAAGACTCCCCGCCGGCCGTTCGATCCATTCCACCCATCGATAATACTCGGGGCCCAGGACGGAGCCGCCCCCCATCTTCACGACGAAGAACAATCGGTTCAGCTCCGCGGGATTCACGAAGATCAGCGCGACGAGGGCGGGCTTGATCCAGACGTAGGGCAGGAAGCCGAGCCCCGCGATGAGAATCGTCGGCCAGCCGAGAATGAGGAAGAACCAGACTCCCACTCCATACGTAAGGGCCTGCCATCGGTTGCGGCAGATGGAGCCCATCAGGACGGACAAGCCGAGGAACAACAAGACGATCAAGGCGGAGAAAAGAAGGAGCCGCCCATAGCCGGCCAGCGCGAACCCTTGGCCGAAGAAGACTCCCGCGATTCCGGACAGGCCGAATCCGAAGGCGACGATGACAAGCAGCACGGCGGCGAGCCCGAAGTACTTGCCCCAGATGTAAGAGTGGGTTCGGAGCGAGAACGACGATAGCAGCCGCCACCCGCCTTCCTCCTTCTCCGAGGTCAACGCGAACGAGCCGAGAAGCATCGTCATGAGAGGCAGCAGGTAGAGAATCAGGTTCATCATCGTCCCCGTCGTACTCGTGTATCCGTCCAGGCCGGCCTGGGATTGAATGAGCAGGAGCGCCAGGCTGAAGAGAGCGAACAATGCCATAAACGAATAAGCCCACGGATTCCGGAAGCCGAGCTTGATCTCCCTGGAAGCGATAGCGGCAAGGTGGCGCACGGTCTACCGCCCCCTATTCGCCGGATTCGGCGCCCGTGCCCATGCTCATGCCGCCTTCATGGGCATCGTCTCCGCCGTCCATCATCCCCTTCATGGCGTCGGCATGCTCGCTCATCATCGCCTTCATCATCTCTTCGTTGGGCTCCCACTTGTGGCTCTCCAGCTCCTTGGCGGTCAGGATTTGTCCCTTGCCCAGCTCGGCGACGAACGCTTCCGCGTCCTTTTTCTCCTTGAAGGAGATGACGTTGAACGCCATCGGAGTCCGAATCGACCGATCGAACACATAGGTCGCTTCGCTCAGCTTCACCCATTCCTTCGTGTGGTAATCGCGGACGAACTGTTCGCCGATGTCGTCCGTGCCGTTCTGCTCGCGCCAGACGTGCAGGTCGCCGAGATCGTCGAATTTGAGCGCCTTCTTGTTCTTCAGAATAATCTCGGTCGCGAATTGATCGTCGGCGACGGCCATGTTGCAGACCGGGCATTTGTCCACGTTCTCGTCGATGGCGACCGGCTCGTATTTCGTTTGGCCGCATCCGGACAGCGCCAGCGACAAGGCGATAACGAATAGGATAAGAAACGAAGTCTTTTTACTCATGATTTTGGCGATACCCCCATCGGTATATGATTATTAGACACGCCGCGAAAAGCAGGAGTCCCGCAAGCAGCGTCGGCCATCGGCCGCCGAAGCCCGCTTCCGCCGATTCCCGGAACGGCGGCTCCATCAGCGGACGGGCATCCTTCAGCCAACGGGCCGTATCGGCATGGAACATCTGCTCGAGGAACGGTAATCCGGGCGATTGGAAGAAAATTTGGAAAGGCTCGAAATCCTTCGTCAGCTGAAGGAAAAAAGGATCGATCTCGTAGCTCAGATCGCTGTAGCCGTCGCCGTTCGCGTCCAGGCCCGCGAAGTCGTCCCAGTAGTTGCCTTCGAACCGATTATCCTCGCTGTCCGTCGATTGGGCCTGGATGACGTTGCCGGCGAACTCGCTATGGCGGAAGAGGTTGCCCGTCGATCGGATCATCTGCAGCCCGACGAAGTTGCGGATCGTCTCGTTGTCCGTCAAGGAGTTCTCCGTCGAGTTCTCGATGTAGAAGCCGACCCGGTTGCCTTCGACGCGGTTGCGGCTGATCTCCGAGCGGTGAACGTCGTAGAGCAGAATCCCTTGCGAGTTGACGTTCTCCGACTGCTTGACGAACCGGTTGCCCCGGACGATCGCCCCTTCGACGCTCATGACCATGCCGCCGGTCACGTTCCTCTCGCCCGCGTTGCCCAGCAGCTGCGGCTTGCCCGAGAACATGATGTGATAGCCGTAGCGCGAATCGGCCGCGAAGTTGTTCGTCACGAGGGTCTCGTTGCTGCTCTCGAGATAGACCCCGTCGTGCACGCGGACAAGCTCGTTGCCTTCGATGACGTTGCGGGCCGAAGCGAGCAGATCGATGCCGTTGCCGCGCTTCGAGTAGGCGATCTTCCGGCCTCCGGCGCTCGCTCCTTCGATCCGGTTGTTCCGGATCTCGTTGTCGTCGGCGTTCCGCAGGTAGATGCCCCCCGCCCGCGTCTCGATCCGCACCCCCTCGATCCGGTTGCGATCCGAGAGCACGAGAACGGCCGGCTGCTTCGGGTCCTTCTGCAGGTCCCGGATGCGAAGATCCTTCAGAACGACCCCGTCCGCTTCCAGCGTAATCGCGGGAAGGGCGCCTCCGTTCTCGACGATCGCTTCGCCGTCCGAACGGATCGCGATCGCTCGGCGGACGACGGCGGGCCCCGCGTAGGTCCAGCCGCTCTCGAGAACGAGCGTCTCCCCGGCCACGGTCCGGTCGATCAAGGGCTGCAGCGGGACCGCTTCCTTCGCGCTCGCGAACGGCTGCGGCAGGCTGGCGGCCATGACGATGGCGATCGCCAAGGCGGCTTTAACCGCCAAGCTTCTCCTGACGGTAGTCCGGCGTTTTATCGTTCTCCCCTCCTCTCTCTCATCCGATCGCTCATCCCGGCACGGCTCATTGCATCCAATCCGCAGAAGGAGCAGAGTGACTCGGAAGAGCCATTCCCGCGGCGAGTCGCGGCGAATGGGCTGCGATTGCCTCCCCTATAAAATCCGGTTCTCGATGGCATATCGCGCGAGTTGGACCCGATTGTCCAGGTGCAGCTTGTGCAGGATGTTTTTCAAATGGTTCTTGACGGTATGCTCCGAGATGAACAGCCGCTCGGCGATCTCGCGGTTCGAGGCTCCCTTAGCGATCCAGGAGAGAATCTCCTTCTCTCTGGCCGTGACGGGCGCATAAGAGGAGGACGACCTCTCTTGCTGCTGAACGAACTCCTGCAGCATGCGCTGAGCGATCTCCCGGGACAGCGGAACCTCGTCCAGCGCCACCGCCTTCAAATAATCGAGCCAGGAGGAAGGGTTCAGGTTTTTGATCAGATACCCCGAAGCCCCCTTCTTGAGAGAGTCGAACAAGTGAACGGCGTCGTCGGAGATGGTGACGATGACGATCTTGACGGAAGGATGCCTGGCCTTGATCGCCTTCGTCGCTTCCAGGCCGTCCATTCCCTTCATGTTGATGTCCATCAGGATCATCTCAGGCTGCCGCTCGTCGGCGAGCCGAAGCGCCTCCTCCCCGCTGCAGCCTTCGCCGACGCATTGGAACAACGGATCCTGGTCAAGCAAGATTCGCATGGCTTCCCTGGCATGCTTATGGTCGTCCACCACGAGCACCCGGCAGGGCTGGATCATCGGAATGCCCCCTCGTCCCTCGGATATAGCCTCATCATAAACATAAAGCCCCCGGAGCCGAATGACTCCAAAGGGCTAACCTGCCGCCTGCCGTACCTTCATATTGGTACGATTTGTTGACGATGGCTTGGGGGGCGCGTTCGAGAAGGGGGCACCGGTCGCGAAGGGGCCGGGTGAGTCGGGGCGAGTTGGGGGGGAGTCGGGAAAGTCGGGTAATTCGGGGTAAGTGGTGAGTTGGGCGATCGGGGCAATAACGACAAAACCTCTTGGCGCCGGGCCAAGAGGTTTTGCGTTAGGCGAATCGCCGGCTTACTGGACTCCGAACGAGACCTCGTCGGTTGCCGGCGCTTGCTGGTTAAGGTCCCGGATGACCTTCTCCCCTTCGGAATTGACGCGCAGCTTGCCGATCTGTCCCGAGGTCAGCGCGGGCACCTTGAGAGCGATGGCGTTCGGCCCTTGGAGCGAGCCCGAAGACGGCTTGACGGATTGGCCGCCGACTTCGATGTCGAACAGGTTCGTCTGGTTCGTATAACCTCTGATCGCTTCCCCGAACGTGACCAGTATAAGCGTGCCTCTCGCCTCCACCTTCGCGACGGAAGGCCTTGCGTTCTCCGTTCCCGAAGAAGCGAACGTCGCTTCGATCGGATCGGAGGAGCCGCGCAGCGGTTCGCCCTGATCGTCCGTGATGTCGCCATGACGGGAGTCGAACTCGAGCCGGTACCTCTTGCCCGACTGCAGCCGCTGATCCTTGGTCGAATTCAGGTACACCGTCAGCGACGTGCGGTCGGCGGACGGCACGTAGAGGGCGTAGCCGTCCTCGCCGATGTCGATCTCTTCGCGGTTCGTCTCGTTGTAGAGCGAGAAGCCCTTCGTATCCCCGATCCGCACCGGCTCCGTGAATTGAATGACGAACGTGTAGCGGTCGGGCGACGTCACCTTGTCGATGCGCGGAGCGGCGTTGCCCGAGGAAGTGCCGGCGAACGGAACCTCGTACGGCTTCGAATCTTCCGTCGTCCGAATCGCGTTCCAGCCGGCCGCGTCGGTGACGCTGTCGCGGAACTGCATCTTGTACGTCCTTCCGGAGCGGAGCGCGTCGTCCAGGTACAGCGTCGCTTCGGAGACGACGCGGTTCGGATCGCCCACGTTGTCGGACAGAATTTTCAAGGGCTCTCCTTCATGGTCTAAAATGCGGAAGCCGTCCTTGCTCACGCCCTTGACCGGCTCGCTGAAGGTGACCTTGACGGCCCGGTCGTTCACGGCGGCGACCTTGGAGGCGTACGGCGCCGGGTTCTCCTTCTCGGTTCCGGCGAACGGCTTCCGGTTCGCGCCGTCGTCGGTCCGCAGGCCGTCGACGCCCGTCACTTCGCCGACATAGGCGTGCCCCGGCTGGAACAGCGACGGGTTGGCGTTCTTCTCGGTGCGGAATTGAACGAGAACGACGTTGTCCGTATCCGGCTTGCGCGAGACGTACGATTGCCAGCCTTCGTTGGACATATCGCCGCCGTTGTCCTTGACGACGGCGAGCTTCAGCCCGGCCACGTTCGCGTCGTACAGCGCCCGGCTGAACGTAATCTGCACCGTATTCTTGTCGACGACGGAGATCGATTGAACCGCGATCGAAGCTCCCGTGCCCGAATCGACGCCGACGAACTGCAGACGGGTGTCCGCCTTGATCGTCAATCCGCTGAGATCCTTCACCTGGTTAATCGTCACCGTGTAGACGGCGCCCGGCGTCTGCGCCGCGGTCTCGAGCGTCACCGTGCGCTTGGCGTCATCGTACTTGGCGCTCTTCGGGGTGCCAAGTCCTCCGTCCAGCTTGTAGTTGGACGCGCGGGTCGCCGAAGCGCTGTCCAGCCTCTCGCTGAACGTCAGCACGACCTGCTTCGTTCCGGCCTTGATGCTGGTCACCTCGGGAGGCGTATTGTCGACGAGCCCGCCGAAGTACAGATCCGTCTGCTTCTCCATGACATTGCCGGCGAGGTCGGAGATTCCCTTCACGGTCAGGTTGTAGAGCACTCCGTCCTTCTGCTTCGAGGTCGTCAGAATGACGGCGTCCCCGTCATTGTTCAGGACGGCGTTCAGCACGGACAACCCGTTGTCGATGGAATAATTGCTCTTGGTCGTCGCTTGGGACTCGTTCACCTTCTCGCTGAACTGCACCTTGACGGTGGAGTTCGCGAGCACCGTGACGGAACGGACGGTCGGCTTGTCGTGATCGTTGAGCCCCTTGAACTCGAAGGTCTTCGTATCCATGACGTTGCCGGACAGGTCGGCGATATCCCGGATCGTCAGCCTGTAGGTCTGGCCGTTCTTCTGCTCGTTCGTGTACAAGGTTACGGTGAGCCCATCGCCCGCAAGCGTCGCCTTCGTCACGTACAGATCGTTGTCGAGACGGTAATTGTCGGTGTCGCGGGCGTCGCCCGAATCGATTTTCTCGCTGAACACGACCTTGATCGAATTGTTGCCGTTGTTCGTCACCGACTTGACCGTCGGTCTCGATTCGTCGTCGTTGCCCGTGAACGTCAGATCGGTTCTCGACGTCATGACGTTGCCGGACAAGTCGCGGACGCCCCGGACGGTCAGCCGGTACGTGTAGCCGTCCTCCTGGTCGGACGTCGAGATCCACACCGTCCTGCGGTCGTCGTCCAGCTCGAACGACCTCAGGTCCAGATCGCCGCGCGTGATCTCGTAATTGTCCGGATCGGTCGCGGACGAGCGGGTGACCGACTCGGAGAACACGATCTTGAGCGTCCGGTCGCCGGTGGCGGTGACGGACGCGACTCTCGGCCGGGTGTTATCCCCGTTGTCGGAGCCTCCGCCGCTCGAAGAATCCTGCAGGGAGGTGTAGCGCCAGCCTTCGCCGTCGATATACAGCGTGTGGATGATATACGGGCTCTGCGGGCCGGTGTAGACGGTGACGGTCTTGCCGTCCGACGACAGGTCCGTGCGGAGAACGGCGATGGAGCCTCCTTGCTCGTTGACGAGCGAGAAGCGGGACACCTCGGCTCTCTCGACCGCCTGGTTCAGCTTCACCTGAATCGTGCTGTTGGAGAGCGGCTGTACGGAGTCGACCGACAGCTTCTTGACGTTCGTTCCCTGTTCGGCCGCGTAGGCCGCTTCGACGAGCAGCGCCCGCGTCGCGTTGGCCGTGTAGTCGCTTCTCTCGGGAATGAAGCCGTGGTCGAGCGCGATGCTGACCGCTCCTCTCGCCCACAGCGAGGCCTTGCCGCGCACCGGGGTGGCGCCCGGGCCCTCGTAGCCGTAAGCGCGGACGAATACGGCGGCGAGCTGCTCGACCGTCACTTGCGCCAGCGGGGCGAACTTGCCATTGCCGATGCCTTGCATAAGCCCTGCCTTGCTGACCGCCTCGATGCTCGAGTACGACCAGCGGGTCTTCAATACGTCCGCGAACGTCGGCCGGGTCGGCTTCTCTTCCTCGAGCCCCCATAGGCGGGACAGCACGGCCGCGAATTGCTCGCGCGTCATCGGGTCGTTCAGCCGCGAGCTGCCGTCGCCGACGCCGGTGAAGATGCCTTTCTCCTTGAGAGCCTGGAACTTCTCCTCGGTCGTGAGCGTCTGCGCCCCGGCCGCCGTCCATACCGGAACGACTAGGGCGATCAGCAGGAGCGACAGGAGAGCCTTGCGCATGAAGTTCATGCATATCCTCCTTTTATCCGTAAGCTTGGGAGCGTACGGTTGGAATTGATGAACATAAAACGCAAGAACGATACAGAAGGTTTCGCTAATGGACGGGCGAAGGAAGAGGAGGAAAAGCCTATTTTTTCGCGGAATAGGTGGACAAAACGACAAAAACCTCCTTGCCGCAAGGAGGTTGAGAGGACGATTTCGATAGAGATGATAGAGACATTACGTAACATTTTGTTGAGGAATGAGAGGAAAAAAATTTTTGATCGGCTTGGAATTCCCTACATTTCAATCCCCATGACCGCAGGCACGCCTTCGTCGTAATAATGCTTCACCGGCTGCATCTCCGTGACCAGGTCGGCGGCCCGAATGACGTCGGGGTGCGCGCTTCGTCCCGTCAACACGATGTGCATGCCGCGCGGGCGATTAAGGATCGTCTCGAGCACATCGGCGAGCGGCAGCACGTCGTCTACCGGGAACCGATCGATGGCGAGCGCGTTGTTGATCTCATCGAGAATGATCAGGTCCGCCGCTCCGGCTTCGATTCGCTCCTTGGCGAAGCTCCATCCCTCGCGCAAGGCGGCCCGGTGCTCCTCCGGCGTCTTCGTCCACGTGAACCCGACTCCCGTCTGCACCATCTCGATCCCCAGCTTGCTCAGCGCGATCTGCTCGCCGTACGAGCGCTGGGGCGACTTGATGAACTGGATGATGAGCGCCCGCTTCCCGCGTCCCGCCGCCCGCACCGCCAACCCGACCGCGGCCGTCGTCTTGCCTTTGCCGTCGCCGGTGTAGACGAGCACAAGCCCCCGTTCCTTGCTCGGCTTGTTCGACTCCATCTCTCTCAACCTCCTTCTAGAATTCGATAGATTGCCGGGACGTCGAGATGCCGCCGGACGTGGTCCGCGAGCCGGTCGAACGCCGCCTCCCGGCCGTCCCGGTACGCCGTCTCCGCCCCCAGCGGGTCCAGCCCCTTGTCCCGGCGAATCCCGTTCAGCCAAGCTCTCCGGAACCCGTCATTGTCGAAAATGCCGTGCACGTACGTCCCCCAAATCCGGCCGTCCTGCGTCGCTGCACCCTCGAGCCGGGTTTCACGGTCGATATGCAAGTCTGCCGCTCCGTTCGGGTTATTCGAACCAATCGGGTGATCCGCGTCATCCGCGACACTCGCGCCGATCGAGCGACCCGGTTCGTTCCGCCCCGCCGCGTCATTCGCATTTTGAGCGTCCTTGACGTCCGCTTCCAACCGAATCCAGCCGCGAACGCCGGAGCCGATGTCGGTGTCGACGCTCGAGGTAACGCCCATATGTATCTCGTAGCCCTCCACCGGCTGTCCGATCGCGTCGGCCTCGCCGGCGACGACCGTGCCCCGAACTCGCACCGTCCGCTTCTCCTTCGCGAACGCCGTCTCCAGCGGCAGCAAACCCAACCCTTCCGTTCGCGTTCGGTCGGTCTCGACGCCGAGCGGGTCGAGCAGCCTGAGGCCCATCATCTGGTACCCTCCGCAGATGCCCGCCACCCGACCTCCCCGCTCCGCGTAGGAGAGAAGCTTCGCTTCCAAGCCGGACTCGCGGAGCGAGAGCAGGTCTTCGGCCGTGTTCTTGCTGCCGGGCAGAATGACCGCGTCCGGCTCGCCCCATTCCCGGACGTCGGTGACGTACCGGAGCCGGACGTCCGGCTCGGAGGCGAGGGCGTCGACGTCGGTGAAGTTCGAGATGCGCGGGTATCGGACGACCGCGATGTCGATGGGCCGATCGGCTTGGGCCGCCGCGCCGTAGGCGCTCCGATTCCGCTTGCCGTCGAGGGAAGCCGAATCCTCGTCCTCCAGGCCGATGTCCGGGAGGAAGGGAACGACGCCCAGCACCGGCTTGCCGATCTTGCGTTCGAGCCACTCCACTCCGGGCCGCAGAAGGGAGACGTCCCCACGGAACTTGTTGATGACGATGCCGCGGACGCGGTCCCTCTCGTGAGGTTCCAGCAGCTCCAGCGTGCCGACGATGGACGCGAACACGCCGCCGCGGTCGATGTCGGCGACCAGGATTACGGGAGCGTCCGCCCAGCCGGCGAGGCGCATGTTGACGATATCCCGATCCTTCAGGTTGATCTCGGCGGGGCTTCCCGCTCCCTCGATGACGACGAGATCGAAGCTTGCGCGAAGCCGGGCGAGCGACTCCTTGACGATCGCTTCGGCCTGCGGCAAATACCGCTCGCGGTACGACCGGGCGTCGAGATCGCGGTACGGCTTCCCATGGACGACGACCTGCGACACCATCTCCTTCGTCGGCTTGAGCAGAATCGGGTTCATGTCGGTCGTCGCCTCGATGCCGCAGGCGTCGGCCTGCAGCCCTTGGGCGCGCCCGATCTCCTTGCCGTCCGGCGTCACGTAGGAATTGTTCGACATGTTCTGCGACTTGAACGGGGCGACGCGGCAGCCGTCCTGCTTGAAAATGCGGCACAGGGCGGCGGTCAGGATGCTTTTGCCCACGTCGGACGCGGTACCCTGGAGCATGAGCGTGCGGGCTTCAGACATGGGCGGGCGCTCCTCTCGAGAGCGCCTGCTCCAGCTCTTGAAGCAGGCGCTCGTTCTCGCCGCGCAGGCGGACGGCGATGCGGAAGTGGCGCTCGCTCAGCCCTTGGAACAGGGAGGCGTCGCGGATCAGGATGCCGCGGCCGGCCAGATGGTCCTGCAGCGTCCGCGCCGTCCAGCCGGACGCGGCCGGCAGTTCGCCGAGCAAGTAGTTGACGTCGCTCGGGCAAGCTTCTATGCCGAGGGACCGCAGGCGGCCGGTCAGCCAGGGACGTTCCTCCCGCAGCCAGGCGCGGGTCCGTGCGGCGTACTCTCGCTCGTCCAGCACGGCTTCGCCGATGCGCTGGGCGAGGAAGTTGACGCTCCACGGCGGCTGAAGCGCCCGGAGCTCCGCGATCCGCTTCGGGTGAGCGACCATGAAGCCGAGCCGGATGCCGGGGATCGCGTAGAACTTCGTCATCGAGCGGAACACGATCAGCCGTTCCGATTCCGCGGCTTCGCGGATGAGGGAGACGTCCTTTTCCTCCGGCACGAAGTCCATGAACGCCTCGTCCAGCAGCAGAAGGGACGCGTTCCGTCGCAGCCGGTCGATCGTCTCGCGCGGGACGAGGCGGCCCGTCGGGTTGTTCGGATGGCCGAGGAAGACGCAATCGGGCCTGTCGACGCCGGGAGCGCCAGGGACGCTGATCGCCGAGTCGAGCTCCGCATCCGTCAGCAGATAGTCCCGCTCCTTCGCAAGCCGGGTCGTCCGGACAGCTACGCCCGCCTTCTTCAAGGCGTCTTCGTATTCCTTGAAGGAGGGCTGCGCCAGCAGCGCGCTTGCCGGACCGATGCCGCGTACGGCCAGGTCGATCAGCTCGGCCGCCCCGTTGCCGACGAGGATGGCGTCCGGCGGGATGCCGTACTCCCGCGCCAGCTTGGCGCGCAGCCCCCGCACGGCCGGGTCCGGATAGCGGGCGATCTCGCGCCAATGATCGCGGAAGATCGCCCCGACCGCTTCCGGCGGCCCCGCCGGGTTCATGTTCGCGCTGAAGTCGAGCCACCCCGTCTCCGGCCGGCCGTAGCGCTCCTCGGCGGTGACCCAGTCTCCCCCGTGTCCGTATCTCTCGAGCATCGCGCTCCCTCCTTCATTTCGCTACCGTTTACCACTTATGCCACTGCACACGCGCCGAATGGGCGTGACCAGTCAACTCTCTTTCGCGACACTTCGGCCAATTCGCCTCATGTGCGTCATCCAGTTACTCTCTTTCGCGACAATTCAGCCATTGCGCCTCATGTGAGTCGTCCGGTTACTCTCTTTTGCGAGACTTCGGCCAATGTGCCTCATGTGAGTCATCCAGTTACTCTCTTTCGTGAGACTTCGGCCAATTCGCCTCATGTGAGTAATCTGGTTACTCTCTTTCGCGACACTTCGACCAATTCGCCTCATGTGAGTCATCCAGTTACTCTCTTCATGCTTCCTCCGCAAACTGCGGACGATAAGGGCGCCCGCCTATCTCTTCGGCGAACTGCTCCCGGCAAGCTCCGCAAGACGATCTCCGGACAGCTCAAGCATTGTACACGTACGCGACGGCGGCGAGCAGGAGCGCGAGCTCGATGCACTCGTTCAGCGCGCCGTAGACGTCGCCGGTCAAGCCGCCGAGCTTGCGTGAGACGGCGAAGGCTACAAGCCAGCCGACTCCGTAGGCGACGGCGGCCATGACGAGCAGCGCGAGCGCGGCTTCGCCCGGCGGCCAGATGCCGAAGGCGGCGAGCGCGGCCGCGGTGATCGCGCCCGCCAGAATGGCGGCCGCCAGCGCGTGCTTCGCCCCGGCGCCGCGGAACAGGCCGCCGAGGCCGCCGCCGCTTCCGGCCCGCGCATAGGGCCAGCCCGCGATCGCGGTCGCGAGGAACGCGCGGCTCCAGACCGGGATCGTCGCCAAAGCGAAGGCGACGAGCGCCCCCCGCGCCGGGAGCAGCGACGCGAGCAGCGCGACGCGCAGCAGCACCGAGAGCACGCCGGCGACGACGCCCATCGCGCCGACCCGGCTGTCCTTCATGATCTCCAGCATCCGCTCCCGGGTCCGGTGGCTGAGCAGCCCGTCGGCCGTGTCCATCAGGCCGTCCAAGTGCAGCGCCCCGGACAGGCCGATCCATATTGTCGCTACCAGAACCGCGGCGACCCATGGAGGCAGCGCCAAGCCGAGCAGCCAACCGGCCAGCGCGAGCAGCAAGCCGATGACGAGCCCGGCCGCCGGGTAACACGCCACACTGCGGCGGAAGTCCACCTCCTCGCCGACGGCCCCCGCCAGCTTGGCCGGCACCGGCAGCCGCGTCAGAAATTGCAGCGCGGCCAGCCAAGCCTTCAACCCGTTCCGAACGCCAACGAGCACCAGACGCACAGCAATCCCCCCGCGATGATATAGCTCACTCCGTACAGCAGCCGAACCGCCCGAACGATGTCCCCGGCCTCGAGCGGGCGCAGAGGCCAGCCCATCCTCGCCCGCTCGCTGACCACGTCCCCGTAGCGGTTCGTGCCGCCGAGCTCGATGCCGAGAGCCCCCGCTACGGCGGACTCCGGAATGCCGCTGTTCGGGCTCGGATGCAGCCGGGCGAACTTCCGGACGGCGCGCCTCGCGCCCGCCGACGCCCGCAACCCTGCCCAGCCCGCCCGGCCCGACCAGCTCGCCAGTCCCGCTCGGCCCATTCCGCTCGCTCGGCCCGCTCCGCTCGCCCCGGCCGCCGCCGCAAGAGCGAGCAGCCAGCCGGTCGCCCGCGCCGGCAGCCAATTAAGAACGTCGTCCAGCCGAGCCGACGCCCAGCCGAAAAACCGATACTTCTCGTTCCGATACCCGACCATCGAATCGAGCGTGTTCGCCGCCCGGTACAGCATCGCCAGCGGCGCCGCCCCGAGCAGCGCGAACGCGAGCGGCGAGACGAAGGCGTCCACCGTGTTCTCGGCCACCGTCTCCACCGCCGCCCGCGACACTTCCTTCTCGTCCAGCGAATGCGTGTCCCGGCCGACGATCCAGCCGACCTTCTCCCGCGCTTCCTTCAAGTCGCCCCGGACGAGAGGCTCGTACACCCGCATCGCCGCCTGCTTCAGCCCCTTCACCGCGAACGTCGTCGAGACGAACCAGACGTTCGCCGCGAAGCCGAGCCAAGGATGAACCCATGTCGCAAGCGCCGCGATCCCCCACATCGCCCCGAACGAGATGAGCGTGACGGCCAGCGCCAGAACGACGCCCGCGAGCCTCTTCCTCCGGGCACCGTCGCCCGGACGGAGCAAAACGCGTTCGAGCCGGGAGATCAGCTTGCCGATCCATACGACCGGATGCGGAATCCGCGCGGGATCGCCGACGAGCCAGTCGACGACGACCGCGAGCAGAACCATCAGGACCGTATCCTTAACCGAGTAGAAAATCATGAACGATCTTCCGGCCAGCGGTAAGTGATCCGGCGAAGCTCGACGGGAATGCCGGCCGTCACAAGGAACACTTCGTCGCTGACCGAGGCGATCCGCTGGTTCAGAATGCCGGCTAAATCCCGGTACAGCCGGCCGAGCGGATATTCGGGCACGATGCCGTCCCCGACCTCGTTCGTGACGAGAATCGCCCGGCCGGGATACGCCTCCAGCGTCTTCCGCAGCTCCTCGATTCGCGGCATCACCCGCCGCTCGGCCTCTTCTCCCTCGTCCTCCTTCTCGAGGAGGACGTTCGTCAGCCAGAGAGTGAGGCAATCGACGAGCACGACGGGAGCCGACGACGCGCGGCGAAGGGCCCCGACCAAATCGAGCGGTTCCTCGATCGTCTCCCAGCGGAAGCCCGTTCTCTCCCTCTGGCTGCGATGATGGGCGATTCGATCCCGCATTCCGGCGTCGAGCGCCTGAGCCGTTGCGATATAAATGCCTCTCTCCGCTTGATGAGCGGCGTATTTCTCGGCGAAGGAGCTCTTGCCGCTGCGAGCTCCGCCCGTTACCAGAACGACCATCTTCTCCGTCTCCTCCTCCGGGATGTCCCGATCATCCCGATCATCCGATCGTCCCGATCAGCCTTCCGAGATGCCCGCGCTGTCGAAAGTCGCCATCTGGCTCAGCACGTTGCAGGCCGCGTCGATCACGGGAAACGCGAGCGCCGCTCCCGTCCCTTCGCCCAGCCTCATCTCCAGGTTCAGCATCGGCTCGAGGCCGAGCTCCCGAAGCGCCAGGCGATGCCCCCGCTCCTCCGACAGATGCGAGGGAATCAGGTACTCCCGCGCGATCGGAGCGAAGCGCACGGCGGCGATCGCCGCCACGGTCGAGATGAAGCCGTCGATCACGACCGGCACGCCTCTCGCCGCCGCTCCCAGAATCAAACCCGCCAAGCCAGCGATCTCGAGCCCCCCGACCTTGGCGATAACGTCCAGAACGTCGTCCCGGTTCGGCCGGTTCGTCTCGATCGCCCGCTTCACGGTCTCGTACTTGCGACGCAGCCCTTCGTCGTCCAAGCCGGTTCCGCGCCCGACGGCCTCCGCCGGGTCGAGCTCCCCGAACACGGCGAGCATCGCCGCGCTGGGCGTCGTATTGCCGATGCCCATCTCTCCGGTCGCCAGCAGCCCGATGCCGCGCGCGGCCAGCTCTTCCGCCAGCCCGATGCCGACCTCGACCGCCCGGGCCGCTTCGTCCCGCGTCATCGCCGCTCCGCGCGCCAGATTGGCCGTTCCCGCCCGAACCTTGCGAACGAGCAAGCTCTCATGCGCTACCTCGCTCTTCACCCCGATGTCGACGCAGACCACTTCCGCTCCCGCTTGGCGGGCCAGCACGTTGATCGCCGCTCCTCCGGCCAGGAAGTTGAGCACCATCTGCCCGGTGACCTCCTGCGGGAACGCGCTGACCCCTTCCTCGCACACGCCGTGGTCGGCCGCCATGACGACGACCGCCTTCCGCGGCGGCCGATCGACGGTCGCGCCCGCGATCCCCGCCAGCTGCACCGCCAGCGACTCGAGCCGCCCGAGGCTCCCGGGCGGCTTCGTCAGACGGCCGAGCCTGCGCTCCGTCTCCTTCATGGCCGCCTCGTCGAGCGGCCTTATCGCTTCTATCGTTTGCCGAAGCTTGTCCATATCCAGTCCCTCCACCGTATGAATTCCGAACACGTCCGTCATCCCTGCCGCACCGCCGTCGGCCCGTTAATCATCCCGGCAGTTCCGTCAGTTCTGGCAGTTCCGACAGTCCCAGCAGTTCCGTATCGCTTATCCTCTTCGGCTAACGTCGACCCGACCGTTATCCCGGTCTTCCCCCGCGAGCCGCTTCTCCCAACCGCCCGGCTGCAGCATCACCTGCGGCACGCCGCGGATGGGATGCTCCGTCACGATCGGGGCAATCCCGTACACGTCCGCCAGCTTCTCCGGAGTCAGAATGTCGCGGGGCTCCCCAATTCCGACAACCCGCCCGCGATGCAGCAGCAGCAGCCGGTCGCAGTAGAGCGCCGCCAGATTCAGGTCGTGTAGCACGGCGATTACGGTCAAGCCCGCTTCCCGCCGCCACTCCTGGATCCGATCCATCAGTTGAATCTGCCGCCCGATGTCCAGGTACGTCGTCGGCTCGTCAAGCATAAGCAGCTCCGGCTCCTGCGCCATCACCTTGGCGAGCGCGACCCGCTGCTTCTCGCCGCCGCTCAGATGCTCCAGCGTCCGTTCGGCGAGCCCGGTCAAGTCGAGCTTATCGAGAATGGCGTCCAGAAGCCCGCCCGGCTCGCCTTCCTCGTCCCCGAGCCAGTTCTGGTACGGGTAACGGCCCATCTCGACGACCTCGCGAACCGTGAACCCGACCGCGGGCAGCGCCTCCTGCTCCAGCATCGCCATGCGGCGGGCCAGCTCCTTGCGCGCGTAATCCCGGACCGGCTTGCCTCCGAACCGGACCTCCCCGCCTTCCGGATCGTCCACGCCGGAGAGCAGCTTCAGCAGCGTCGACTTCCCGCTTCCGTTCGGCCCGATAATGCCGAAGCACTCGCCGCCGCGCACGGAGAAGCCGACGTCGTCCAGCACGCGCCTTCCCGAGAACGACATGCGCACCTTATCCGCATCGATCATCCGCTCGCCTCCTTCGTCACGCCGTCCTCTTCCATTCGCCGCTCCGCCACCTTCGCTCCGCCCACCTTCAGCGCCGGCCACTTTCCCGGAGCGACCGGCGATCCAAGCTTCCTTTTTTCCAACACCGCGCCATTAAGCCCTCGCCTTCTTCCTCCGCAGCAGGTACGCGAAGAACGGCGCCCCGATGAACGCCGTGACGACGCCGATCGGAACCTCCGTCGGACTCAGCACCGTGCGCGCCAGCGTGTCCGCCCATACCATGTACGTGCCGCCGAGCACCGCCGACAGCGGAATGAGCAGCCGGTAGTCCGGCCCCGCCATGAGCCGCACCAGATGCGGAACGACGAGCCCGACGAACCCGATCGTCCCGGCGATCGACACCGCGCCGGCTGTCATCAGCGTGCTGACGACGAGAACGACGATCTTCGTCCGTTCGACGCGGACGCCCAGGTGGGCGGCCTGCCTCTCGCCGAGCGCGAACAGGTTTAGCGAGCGGGCATAGAACATCAGCACGACGAAGCCCACGATCAAGTACGGCAGCAGCGCCCCGACGAACGGCCAGCCGCGGAGGGCGAGGCTGCCCAGCATCCAGAAGACGATCTGGTTGACGACCTTATCCGAGATCGACACCATGAACGACACCATCGATCCTAGAAAAGCCTGCAAAACGACCCCGGAGAGCAGAAGCGTCTCCATCCGGATTTTGCCGTTCTCGCTCGCGAGCCGGAGCACGACGAACAAGCTGACCAGTCCGGTGCCGAACGCGACGACGGGAATCGTCCACTGGCCGAGTCCCGCGAATTGCATGCCCGTCAGCATAAGGAAGGCGGCGCCCACCGCCGATCCCGAAGCGACGCCCAGCGTGTACGGGTCGGCGAGCGGATTGCGCAGAACACCCTGAAAACCCGCCCCCGCCAACGACAAGCAAGCGCCGACGAGAATGTCCAGCGCGACGCGGGGCAAGCGGATTTTCAGAATGATCTGCTCCGAGGATACCGGCCAGACGGCCTCCGTCCAGGAGGACAGCCCCGGCACCTGGTGCAGCAGAATGCCCCAGACGTCGGACAAAGGGACGCGCGGACGCGCCGCTCCGATCGAGAGGCTGACGACGGCGGAGAAGAGAAGGAGCAGCGCTCCCGCTCCTCCCCATAGCCACAGTCTGCGATTCATTTACTTCACCAGATCCGGATAGATCGCCTTGGCCACGTCCAGCAGGCCTTGGGTGATTCTCGGGCCCGGACGGGACAGGATGTCCTGGTCCACGCCGACGACGCGGCCGTTCTTGATCGCCGCGATCTGATCCCAGCCGCTTCTTCCGCGGATGATCTCTTCGAGCGTCTTGCCGGACTTGTCGTCCGTGACGCCGAGCGTGAACAGGATGACGTCGGGGTTGCTCTGCACGATTTTCTCTTCGCTGATCTCGTTCCAGCCCGTCGTGTCGCCCGCGATGTTGACGCCGCCCGCGATCGTGATCAGCTCGTCCATGAACTCGCCCTTGCCGACCGTCCAGCCCGGAGCGAACTCGACATACACCTTCTTCTTCTCTTCCGGCTTGACGGAGGCGACCGCGTCCTGCACCTTCTTCACGTCTTCCTTCATGGAAGCGACGAGAGCTTCGGCTTCCGTCTGGCGGTCGGTGACGACGCCCAGGTCGAGAATGTCCTGCATGATGTCGTCCAGCGTCTTCGGCTCGGTCTTGTACAGGTTCAGCTTCAGCCCGCGCAGCTTCTGCACGACTTCGTCCGGCATCGAGATGCCCGTCACGACAAGATCCGGCGTCAGGCCGACGATCGCTTCCTCGTTCGGCTTCGTGATGCCGCCGACCTTCTGCTTATCCTTCGTCTCCTCCGGATAGTTGTCGTAGTCGGAGACGCCGACGATCTTGTCGCCGAGTCCGAGCGCGAACAGAATCTCCGTCTCGGCCGGGGACGTCGACACGATGCGCTCCGGCGCCTTGTCGAACGTGAACGTCTGGCCGGTCGCGTCCTGAACGGTGAGCGGGTATTCCGTCTTCTTGGCGCCTTCGCTGGCCGGCGCGGAAGCGGACGGGCTGGCCGAAGCAGACTCCGTCGCCGCCGGAGCGGAGGCCGAAGCGGAAGGCGAACCGGAGGCTCCGGCGTTCGTCTCGTCGTTCTTCGAGCCGCAGCCCGCGACGAGCGCGAGCAGCAGCGCGGCCGTCAGGATCAATCCCCAATTGCGTAAAATCTTCATCTGAATCTCTTCCCCTTCTCCTGGCATGAATGATGGCGAGAAGCGCTTGAACCCCGGGCCGAGTCGCGCCGGAAGAAGCCCGTACAAAAGAAGGCCCCCTGCTTCCGTCGTGGAAACAGGGGGCCAGCCAATCAGGTAAAAGGGAACTCGCGGGCGCTGGACGGCCGCGCCGGGGCGCGGACGATCGGCTCGCCGTTCCATGGAATTCCCGATATAGCCGGTCCTTTCCGCGAAGGGTTCCTTGGCTCAGCGGGCAGGCAGGTTTCCTGGCTGCCGGATCGCGGCGCTCCTCGCCTTCCCATTCCGCATAACGGGAACAGTGGCGTCGCTGAGGAGAGCCTCCGGTTTACAGTGGCGGGACCGCGCCGGATTCGCACCGGCTTCCCTTTTAACCTTGCCGCTCCGCGAAGGACGGCAAGGCACCTGCTCGCTATGAATATTCCGTGGATCAAGCATCGTCGCTTTACGAAATTATAGCCTATCCGACCGGCAAAAGGTAGCGTCTTTTTTATGACGCTGTCGGCCGCTTATTCCCGGAGCGCGTCCCTTAGCCGGGTCGACATGGCGCCGCCCGCGGCCGAAGAGGACAACGCCTTCCTCGCCTTCCGGAGCTCCTCCGCGAGCTTGCGGTTGGCCTGGCGCAGCGATTCCAGCTCCTCTTCCGGCGGCGGCGCGTCTTGCGCTTGATCGTCGCCGAAGCTCTCCCCGTTGGCGTAATAGTCCCTCTCGCGGTAGACGCGGAAGGCGATCTCCAGCTCGGGCAGGCCGAGCGCCTGGCGAACGTGGCGGTCGACCGCCCGGGCGAAGCGGTCCTGCGCTCCCAGGCCCCTGTCGAACCAAGCCACCTCGATAAAAGGATAGGAAGAGACGAGCTCGCCCTCGGGCGAGACGGCCGTCGCGTGAAGACATTCGAGCATGAAGTAGTCGGCCGGACATTCGCAGACGGCGGCGAGCTCCTCCGTCAGCGGCCCGGCGACGGTCCGGATTCGTTCGGGGGCGATGCCCCGGATCAGCAGATGCGGCATAATCGGTCAAGCTCCTGTTCTATTCGTCGATAAGGGTTATCCCCATCATAACGGACCGGCGACGCCAAGCCAACCATCCCTGCGGCCCGTTTGGTGATCGGGCCTTCGATCGTCTATTCTATAGGTATCGCTAGAGATACGAATCGAGACGGGTTCGCGGACCCGGCAACCTCTTCTCCGGGGGTGAGGACTTGGGACCTTTTCAAAATCTGATGGATCATTACGGCTACGGGATCTTGGCGCTCGGGCTTATGCTGGAAGTGCTCGCTCTCCCTCTGCCCGGCGAGTTCCTGATGAGCTACGCGGGCCTGCTCGTTTACCAGGGCACCCTGAACTGGCCGCTGAGCATACTGGCCGCGAGCCTCGGCAGCTGCCTGGGCGTCACGGGCGCCTATTGGATCGGCTACAAGGCGGGCCGGCCGTTCTTCGAGCGGTTCGGGCCGCGCATTCACCTCGGTCCCGACAAGCTGGACAAGGTGTCGGCCTGGTTCGACCGCTATGGGAACAAGGTGCTGCTGATCGCCTACTACATTCCCGGCGTCCGGCACTTCACCGGCTACTTCGCCGGGGTGACGCGGCTGCCGTTCCGCACGTTCGCCCTGTACGCGTACACCGGGGCGCTCGTCTGGACGGGGCTGTTCATCACGCTGGGCAAAATTCTCGGTCCGCAGTGGGAGCACTTCCACCAGGCTATCAAGAAATATTTGCTTCTCGCCGGCGTTCTCGCCGCCGTCGGTCTCGCGGTCTATTACGCGATCAAGCGAAGCAAGCTGCGCGTCAAGGACGCGGCCCTGCGCTGGATCGGGAAGGGGATGGCCTTCTTCCGTACCGTCCGGCGGCTCGAGTGGGCGATCGCGGCTTCGTTCGTCGCCTTCGTCGTCACCGTCACCTGGGCGCTGTCGGTGCTCGAGGACTTCCTCGGCCACGAATTCGCGGAGTTCGACGAGCTCGCTCCCCTCGTCGTCCATTCGGTCTTCGACCGGAGCTGGGCAGGCTTCATGGACGGCATGCTGACGCTCGCCCGCCCGGAGACGTTCTCCGCCCTCATCGTCGCGGCATTGATCGCGATCTGGGCACGTAAGCGGGACCGGGCGCTGGCCATTCCCTTCTACGCCGCCGGCCTGGCCGGAGGGGCCGCGGGCGAGACGGCGCTCCGCCATCTGTTCGGCAGCGCCGGGCCGGGCGGCGCCCTCTTCTCCTTCCCGAGCGAACCCGCGATTCTCGCGGTCATCGTTTTCGGCTTGTCGGCCTACTTCGCGGGACGGGCGTCCGCTCTCTGGTGGGCCCAAGCCGTGCTGACCGCCGCGACCTTGCTCGCGGTTGCGCTCGTCGGCGTCGCCGAAGTATACGCGGACGTCTCGTACGCGAGCGACGTCACGGCTGCCTTCGCCTTCGGCGGAGGCTGGATCAGCTCGGTCATCGTCCTCTTCGAGCTGTCGCTGCTGCTGCAGCGCGCAACCCGCTAACCCGACGATATCGGGTTACAGAGCCGCACTCGCTCCCGCACACGGCTGTACTACGCCAGGAACCCCATGCCGGAGGAGCCGCCGCCCGCCCCCTCGCTCATCCACTCGCCCTTGCGCCCCTTGGAGAGGTCGCCCTTCATGTCGGAGACGAGGCGGTCCAGGTCGACCGCGTCTTCGTAATGCTTCTGCAGGGCGGCGGAGACGTACAGCTCGCCGAGCTGCGCGAACGAGAACCCCTCCGTGCGCCGCGCCGCTTCGGCGGTCAGCTCGTCGCCAGCCAGCTGCGCGAGTCCCCGGCGCTTCAGGAACGCGAGACGCAGCGGTTCGTCCGGCAGCTTCACCTCGTGCGCCCGGTCGAACCTGCCCGCCCGGTTCATGAGGGCGGGATCGATCTTCTCCGGATAGTTCGTCGTTCCGATCAGGAAGACGCCCTCCTTCGACGTCGCTCCGTCCAGCGTGTTAAGGAAGTAGGAGCGGCAGGAGGCCGGCATCGAATCGATGTCCTCGATGACGAGCACCATCGGAGACAGCTTCGTCGCGGCGGCGAATACCTGCTGGATGGACTCGCTCGTCGTGTATTCGGTGATCTGCCAATACGCCACCGGCGCCTCGACGCTCCCCGAGATCGACTTGACCAGCGTCGTCTTTCCATTGCCGGGTTTGCCGTAGAGGAGAATCCCTCTTTTGTAGGGCACGTTGTACGTCTGGAAAAAAGCTTTGTCCTTCGAGAAAAACTCGTCGATATACCGGTAGATCTGCGTCTTGAGCGCTTCGTCCATGAAGACGTCGTCCCGCGTCACGCCGTGCCCGATCGGCTCGACCGAACGCTCCAGCCCGTCTCTCGTGTCCGTGAACACGGTGATCTTGCGCTCCCCGATCTGGCGGGCCTGCATGTCGGCGAGGAAGCGCGCCAGGCTCTCGTCGTCCGGCGCGAAGATGACGTCTTCGAAGCCGAGCCCGTGCATATTCAGCTTCGGAATGCGGGCGAAGGCGACCCGGTAAGCCGGATAGACGAACACGTTGTTGCGCACAGCCGGACGGATGCCGAACTTCTTCCCTTCCGGATCCGATTCGAACGAGAACTCCCGCGTCTCGACCAGATCGAACACGCCGGCCAGATGCTCCACCCCGGCGAAGTCCGAGCGAATGTCTTCCCGCAGGCCGTCCCAGGCGTCGTCGGAGTCCGACTCGTAATACAGCTTGAACCCGCAATCGTACTTCTCGCCGAGCAGCCGGACGATCCGGTTCACCGCCGAGGCGTAATCGAAGTAGCTGTCCGTCTCGAGCGGCCGTCCGGCTTCGCTCTCCCTCACGAACGGCAGCGAAGCCGCCGCCGTCAGATTCCATGTTTTTATCGTCATATAGGCTTCTTAAACTCCTTTGACCGTCGCCAGCGGCCGGCACTTGGCCACGACCGAGGCCAGCTCCGCTCCGACGACGCTGTCGATGATTTGATCTACGTTCTTGTAAGCTTGAGGAGATTCGTCCAGAATCGCTTCCAGCGCGCGGTGGTTGACGACGATCTCGTCTTCCGTCCCGACCCGCATCGCGGCTTCGAACTCCCGGACGGTCACAAGCTGCTTCGTCGCGTTGCGCGAGCGGATCCGCCCGGCGCCGTGGCAGATCGAGTAGCAGTTGCGCGCCCCTTCGGGCCGGCCGACCATCAGGTACGACGCCGTCCCCATCGAGCCGGGGATGAGCGCCGGGTGGCCCGTCTCCAGGTAGGGAGCCGGGTTGGCCGGATGCCCGGGAGGCAGGGCGCGCGTCGCGCCTTTGCGATGGACGAACAGCTTGCGGCCGTCGTGCTCTTCTTCCCATGCGTAATTGTGCATGAGGTCGTACAGCGTGCTCATCTTCACCTGCGGGCCGAGCTCGTCGCGCAGCGCTTCGCGAATCGCGTACGCGATCAGGTGGCGGTTCGCGGTCGCGTAGTTGAGCGCCGAGTACATCAGGTTGGCGTACGTCCGTCCCGCTTCGCTATCCAGAGGAGCGAACGCCAGCTTCGGGTCGGCCGTGCCGAGGCCGAGCCTGCGCATCGTCTTGGCTACTTCCGAGCCGCAGAACTGGTTCACCGCTCCGCCCCACGCCCGCGAACCCGAGTGGATCATGACGACGACCTGCCCGTCGAACAGCCCCCACTTCTCGGCCACGTCCCTGTTCTCCTCATGGATCTCGACCGCCTGAAGCTCGGCGAAGTGGTTGCCGTTCCCCAGCGTCCCGAGCTGCCGGTGGGCCCGATGCCACAGCGGCTCCGGAATTCGGTTCAGCGCCTCCTCGTCGAACGGGTACCGCCCGCACTCGACGTGGCTGAGCGAAGTCGCCTGCCGGGGCGTGTAGGCGTCGGGCACGTATTTGCCCGGCAAGCCGTGCAGCCCCTTGCGCAGAACGTGCTCGAGCCGCAGATCGGAGAAATGGCCGCGCTTGTGCTCCTCCACCGGCAGATAGGACGCGATCGCCTTCACCAGCTTGCGGCGCAGCTTGACCTCCTTCAGATCGTCCGCGCGCAGGTTGGTCAGGTGAACCCTCATGCCGCAGCCGATGTCGCTCCCGACGATGGAAGGCGACACGTAAGCCTCGTCCGCGTCCCAGACCGCCGTCGTCCCGATGCAGGTGCCGACCCCGACATGGACGTCCGGCGTGTAGCTCATGTAGCGGATATTCGGAATTTGCAGATTGTTGTTCGCCATCTCGAACACCTTCGAGCCCATGGCTTCGTACAGTTCGTCTCCGGTATAGACGTGAACGTCCCCCGCGGGAAGGCTCACCGGCCGGTAATAAGCGGATGGCCGCTCGTTTTTCATTAACATAAATTCGCTTTGCTCCCTTACATTCACATGAATTAAAAACGCAAAAAAACCGCAAGCCATCGCTCACGGTCGTTGGAAAGATCATGAAATAGACAGGACGAATCCGCATAGGATTATCCTGGCTCCACGCTTGCTTCCGTCCGTAGAGGCCAATGGGCCAGACGCGAATTATTCGGTTGCGGCGTAAGCGACGGACGGCGAATCATTGCGGTCATGGTCCACGGACCTCCTTCCATGTAAGATAATGCTAACTATAACGAGGGCGCTTCTTCGTTGTCAATAGGTATCATAAAAATATTTTATGACAGCGGTTAAATTCGTTTATTACCCTCTTCGGGCGTAGTATAATGAGTCGGCAACCCATTTTCACAATCCGGGAGGAATTCGAACATGAGCAAGTCGAGAACGAAGCAGGCCCGGCTCAAGGCCGAACGGTCCGGAGCCCTGAATCCGGAGGCGCTCCGGGGACGATGGACGCGCAAGCCGCAGACGCAAGCGCAGCCGAATAAGAAAGCGCAGCAGCGCCGTACGCAATGCCGCCTGAGAGGCAGCCGCGACGGCGCTGATTTTTTGCGGAACGGATGTTCAGACGCTGAATTGAATCTGGCTTCCCGAGTCGGTTAACGTCGGGTCGGCGTAAATAATGGCGATGATGTAGATGACGGCCAGCACCAGCGAATACAGCACGGTTCCGATAATGCCGCAGATCAGTCCCGCGAACGCCAAGCCCCGTCCCTGTCCGCCGAAGTACTTCAATTCCTTCAGCGCCAGCCCGGCGAAGACGATCGCCACGACCCCGATGATCATCCCCGCGAACGGAACGACGATGGCCAGAATGCCCAGCACCAGAGCCGCGATCGCTTTGTTGTTCGTCGACGGCGGGACCGGAACCGGCGCGTACGCGTAAGGCGGCCGAGGGCCGTAAGGCGCCTGCGGAGCGTATGGCGTTTGAGGCCCGTATGTTGCCTGCGGTCCGTGCGAGACCTGCGGTCCATGCGCCGCCTGCGGTCCATGCGCTGCCTGCGGAGCGAATGCTGCCTGCTGCCCATATCCCGCTTGGGGTCCGTTTGCCCCTTGGGTTTCTGGATTCGCGGCTTCAGCACTCGGTGTCTCGGAAGCCGGGCCCCTGCCGGTCGGAGGTACCCTCTCGAAGTCGGTCATATGATGTCCTTCGATCCCTTAGCCTGCATAGCCCGGATATCCCGGAGGCGGAGGAGGCGGCGTCGCCGCTTGGGTGCGGCTTCTCAGATCCTCGTAGAAATGAGCCATCGAGGTGAGAATGTACGGATACACCCACAACAGCCCGATACCGAACGGGATCGCTCCGAGAATGATCCAGCCGATGAAAGTGAGAATTAGGACGAACAGGCGGCCCTTGTGCCCCGCGGTCAACTCCTTGCTTCGGCGAATCGCTTCCAGCGGCCCGATCGAAGGATTGTCCCGCAGGATGAAGTAAGCCTGAGAATAACGCAGCGAGGCGATAATGCCCGGAATGATGAGAAGCAGCGACCAGAGGAACACGAAGATCGCCATCAATACGTGAAGCAGGAACGCATCGATAAACTGGGCGAACCCGGAGAACAAATGCCCGGAGTCGGTCCTGTTGGTTCTGACTAATTCCAGGAAGTAAGCGTACAACCCCATCGCGAGCGGACCGATCAGCAGCAGCTCCACGATCCATCCCAGGAACGGAATCAGGTTGATGGCAGCGAGAACCCATACGAGGACGTAGTATAGCAGCATCGTCAATACGGCTCCCGTCCATTTTCCTTGCAAACTTGCTCTTGCTCTTGCGCGAATCTCCGCACTTGTCGGCATTCGGATCGAACTCCACCTTTGCGTCAAATTTGGCCTAGCATACCAAGAACCCCTTCGGTTTCCTAGTATTTACAAACTCATTGTAGCCACATTTCGACATTTCGACAATATGTATTTTTTGTGACGGTTCGCGGTTCTTCCATTATGGCTATGAGAAGACCGGGACGTTTATGCCCTTCGGAGGGCATGCGGAAAAAGCCCGCAGCCGGGGCCGCGGACTCATGAACCGCCTGTAGATTAGCGAATTAGCGTACCAGAAGAACTTATGCGACGGCGGCTCCGATAGGCCGGCGTTACCGGAAGTCCGGAGGCGTCCGGCGGGCGACCCCGGTCAGGATCGCCGTCTCGACGACGGCATGCCGGACCTTGGCGACGACCTGCTCGTTGAAGATGCTCGGGATAATATAATGCGCGTTCAGCTCGTTCTCCGTGACGACGGATGCGATCGCCCTCGCCGCCGCCAGCTTCATCGGCTCGTTGATGCGGCGCGCCCGGCAATCGAGCGCTCCCCGGAACACCCCCGGGAACACGAGCACGTTGTTGATCTGGTTCGGGTAATCGCTGCGCCCGGTCGCGAACACCTTCACGATCGGCATCGCCGCCGCCGGGTCGATCTCCGGGTTCGGATTCGCCATCGCGAACACGATGCGGTTCTCCGCCATCGTCTCGACGTCCTCCGCGGAGAGCACGTTGCCCCTGGAGACGCCGATGAACACGTCCGCGCCGCGGATGACGTCCTTCAGGACGCCGGCCTCCGCTCCGACCTGCGGCTGCTCGGAGAGCCATTGCCACATCGCGTGCTGCGGATAGCGGCCGCCCCGCACGATCGCCCCGTCCCGGTCGACGGGCACCAGCTTGCTCACGCCGGCGGCCAGCAGCATCTTGCAGATCGACACGCCCGCCGCCCCGATTCCGTTCACGACGACCTTCACCTGGTCCATCCGCTTGCCCACGACCTTCAGCGCATTCAGGATGCCCGCGATGACGACGATCGCCGTCCCGTGCTGGTCGTCGTGGAACACCGGGATATCCAGCTCGCTCTCCAGCCTCTTCTCGATGTCGAAGCAGCGCGGGGAGGCGATGTCCTCGAGGTTGATGCCGCCGAAGACGGGAGAGATCGTCTTGATCGTCCGGATAATCTCCTCCGTGTCCTTCGTGTCGAGGCAGATGGGAAAAGCGTCCACCCCCGCGAGCTGCTTGAACAGCATCGCCTTCCCTTCCATGACCGGCGCCGCCGCGAACGGCCCGATGTCCCCGAGCCCGAGCACGGCCGTGCCGTCGGTGACGACCGCGACCGTGTTGCGCTTGATCGTCAGCGAATAGGCCTTGTCCGGGGCTTCGTGGATCGCCGTGCACACCCGCGCCACGCCCGGCGTATACACGCGGGACAAGTCGTCCCGGTTGCGGATCGCGAGGTTCGGCTGGACGGAAATTTTGCCGCCCAGGTGGGCGAGGAAGGTCCGGTCCGACACGTTGATGAGATGAAGGCCTTCGAGGAGCTTCAGCGCTTCGACGACCTTCGGCTCCCCGTCCTCCGTCACGTGGACCGTAATGTCTCGGACGGAGACGTCCTGCCCGGGACGGATGACGTCGATGGACGTAATGTCGCCTCCGGCTTGACCGATCGCGGCCGCCACGTCCCCGAAGTGAATCCGGGAATGGTTCAATTCCACCCGTACGATAATGCTGTTGTAGGCCATGTCGAATAGACGCTCCTTTGACGATGAAATTCCGGCGATTAACGGCAATTGTCAATGTCGGTTCACGTAATGGCGACGCTTCTCGCGGCGGCGGAGCTTGTCTTCGGATCGGCGGAAGACGGCTCTCTGCCCGCGCTCGGCCGGTCGGCGCATCCCCCGTTCTCCTAGTATCGTCGAATCCGTCCTCGGCAAGACCCCGGCTGTTCGGGCCGCAGGCTTCACCTCCGTATGGCGGCCCCCCGCCTCCGTGCCGCCTCCGTCCATCGTCCGAGCAAGCACCGCGCCCGCGACTAGCGCCGACGCCGGCCGCGATCAGGCCGGCGCCTCTATTCCGCACGGCCTCGGCATATCGCCGGATCGCTTCATGGCCCGCGCATTCTACAACTACGTCTAAATCCTTCGCCGGGAAGGCGCCGAAATCCTCCGTCCCCTCGGAAGTTATCGATATTCGTGTCCGCGCCGATCGGCTCCTCATTCCTCATTCGGATTCAGAGAGCCGAGCAGCCCCGTCTCGTAGCCTCTGGCGACCGCTCCGATCCGCGTTCGAACCCCCAGCTTCCGGTTGATCGCCGCCATATGGTGCTCGACGGTGCGCTGGCTCATCGCCAGCTCCTGCGCGATCTCCTTGTTCGTCTTCTCCTCGGCGATCCGCTTCAGAACTTCCCGCTCCGCGGAAGTCAGGAGGTCTCTCGACCGGGCGAGCACCTTCTCCGCCACGAGCGCATGCCCGAGCATGCTCTGACGGACGGCGTTCATGATCTGCGCGTAAGTACTCTGCTTCGATAGATACGCATGAACCCCGATCTCATACGCCTTGCTATAAAATTCGTCGTAGGCGTATCCGGACAGAAGGATGATTTTGAGAGAGTGCCCGAATCGCTCCTTCAGTCTCTTCCCCAATTCGAAGCCGTTCATATGCGGCATCGAGACGTCCATCACGAGGACGTCGGGGCGGCAGGAACCGGACTCGACGGCCCGCAGCAGCTCGCGGGGATCGACGAAGGTCCACGGCACCTCGATATCCGGCTCTTTGTCCAGACGATTCTTCAACCCCTCCAGCACGAGCGGGTGATCGTCGAGCAGCGCGACTCTGATCATCTCAGGCATGGGCTCGAACCTCCTCTCCTAGCGGCAGACGGATCGCGACCGTCGTTCCCTCTCCGGGGGACGATCGAATGTCCGTATCTCCTCCCAAGTGGCGAATCTGGCTAAAAGCCGACAGGAGACCGAAGCGCCTCTCTCCTTCCGGGGACGGCCGCAGGGCGGCCTCAACGTCGAACCCGTCTCCGTCGTCAACGATCGTGCAATGGATCGCCTGCCGGTCTCCCCACAGACGAATGCTCATCCCGGACGCGCCCGAATGCTTGAAGACGTTGTGGACGTATTCGCGGACGGCCCGGAACAGATTGATCTTGACCGACTCGTTCGCCGGTTCGCCCGGAGCCAGCTCGTACGCGAGCTCCATCCGGATCTCCCCCTTCTCCTTCATCGTGCGAAGGAGCCATTGCAGCGCCTCCTTCAGGTCCCCCTGGTCGATAATAGGCGGGTACAAATCGTCGCACAACGCGCGAATGTCGCGCTGCGAATCGTAGACGCACTTCAGCCAGACGGCGACCTGCTCCCGGTCCGCCGCCCCCGTGTCATGCAGTTCTTCCAGGTCCCGAGACAGGAAAATCATGTTCTGCAGCAGATGATCGTGCAGGTAGTAGGCGACGCGCATCCGCTCGGACTGCTGCGCTTCCAGCAGATTCCGGCCGAACGGCGCCATGTCGGGAAGCTCGCGGCGCGAATCGGTTCCGCCGTCCGCGCCGTTCTTCCCTCCCAGACGGACGGATAGCAGCCGCTTCTGCCGCTCCAGCCATTCCGCGCGACGTTCTTCGCGGCGGCGGAAACGCCTTAGGCTTTTCTGATAACCCCAGGTGAGCAGGGCGAATACGGCAAACAGCAGGCACGCCGAGAGCGTCGACATCCCCTTGGCCGCCAGCGAGAATAGCGCGAACGCCGCGCCCAGATAGAAGCTATGGACAAGCAGCCTTGGGATATAAAGCCGCATGTCCAGCATGCTTCGCGCGACGAGCAGGTACGTGATCGCGCACGAGAAGGGGACGAGACCCGCAAGCGTATATTCGATCGGGACGATCGATTCTCCCCGCGCAAGCTGGGGAATGGCATATAGGAACGTGTAGGGCAGCAAGCTGAGGAACAGCGCGGAGAAGAGGACGAGCAGCTGGTTCTGCTCCGTCCGGTCGAACGATCTCCAGAACGCCAAAGTGAGAACCGCAAGCAGCGCCAGAGTGCCGATTACGGCGCAATTCATCCAATCCTCCAGCCACTTAGGCACGTCGAGGCTCATCGCGATCAAGGAAGCGATATAGGCGGAGAATAGGACCGAGCAGGCTTGATAGGCGAGCCGCAGCTTCTTGAACCGGCTGTGAACGGTGCGGAACGCGAGCTGCAGATAGAAGGACAGAAGTAGATAAGGCAGCCAGACGGAGGCGTAGGAGCTGACGAGATCGGACACGCTTCTCTCGGCCGAGAAGGAAGCGAGAATGCACAGCGCCATCAGCCAGTTGAGCGCGTAGAACGACCGGATGACGCGGGACTCCGGCTGGGTCCGGACGGCATACAAGCCGATTCCGAGCATCGTCAGCTCCATGGCGATCGAGAACGCGGCCTGGGCGATGCCGTCCGTCCCCGTCCGGCTTCGGAATTCCAGCTTGCGGCCGTCCGGCTTCTCGACTTCGATCCGGCCCGCCCTGCTCAGGATGACGCCCGATTCGGCCGGGATCAGCCTGGGCTTCGGACTTCCGTCCATCCGCGCGATGCGGTCGCCCGGACCGATCTCCCAGCCGCTCGCCAGCCCCTCTTCCTCGACGGCCGAGACCGTCCACCCGCTCCCGGCCGCGGGCCTTAGCTCAAGGCCGATATAAGGAGCGCGCAGGGATACGTAATGGATATAAGCGGCCAGAAGAACGTAGCCGACTAGAGTCGCGGCTAGCAGCAGGCGGGTTTTGAGCTTCGAAAAGGATAAGTTCGTTCCGATCGTCATTAGGCATCACCGACTCCAGTATAGCATCGTTCGGCAGCGGGGAGAGCGCCGAACGCGCGAGCCGGCGCCGGGCTGGCCGCTCGCGCGCTCCGTCGCGTCCGTTCAGGGGAACCGGTAAAACATCGCCGCCGCTTCCTGGCGCAGCAGAGGCTGCTTCGAACGGTAATCGATCGCGCCGGACGCGTCCTTGACCGCTTCCGGACCGTAGTAGCCTCTCGCCACGGCCGTCTGCACCCCTTCCAGCGCCCAGGCGTCGGTGTCGCCCTTCAGCTTGGCCGGCAGCGGTTCGGCCCCGATGGAGCCGAACAGGAGCAGCAGCGCCCGCGACAGGACGACGGCCGCCTCCTGGCGGGTGATCGGCCGGTCCGGCTCGAACGCCCCGCGGGCCGTTCCGCTCACGAGCCCGAACTCCAGAGCCGTCTGAATCTCGGCGGCGTAGGGGCTGTTCGCGGCATCGCGGAATAGCACCGGCTCCTCCGATAGCGGCGTATCCGCGAGCCCCATGAGCTGTCCGACGAACTGCGCTCGGGTGATCGGCCTCTCCGGACGGTATGCCCGGGCGTCTTCCTTGTCGAGCAAGCCTTGCTGCCGAACGTAATAGATGTACTTGGCATAGGGATGATCGGCGGGGACGTCGTCGTAGAGCTTCGGCTCCGGCAGCTTCTCCGACCAGCTGTCCGCCTTGTTATAGGCGAAGTATGCGATGTTCCCTCGTCCGTTTTCCTTGAAGGCGGCTCGTCTTCCATCCTCGTCCTCGAACAGCAGCTCCTTGACTTGCTTCAGCCGGTGCTCCCCGTACGAATCGGTAACGATCAGCCCCCCATCCGTCGCGGAGACGTCGTAATGCCACATCGGCAACCGCAGGTCGCGATAAATGCCTTCCAGCCGAGCCAGCTGCTCCTTCGTCTGACTGACCGACGGTTCCGATTCGCCGGATGGCTTCGTTGTCGGATAATAATGGTCCATAAACGACTTGAACAGCTCACTCTGGATCGTGCGGGCGTTGCGGACGCCGTTCAGCGCGACGAACAGTCCCGTCCGGCGCTCGGGCAGCAGCCAGAGGTGGGATTGGAATCCGGTCGCCGCTCCCCCTTTGTCGACGACGTATTGCCCGTTGGCAAGGTTCGGGTACGTCGATTCGAAGCCGTACCCGACGCCGGGAATGTCCGGGTGGATCGACACGCTTAGCCGCTCCATCTCTCGTACCGACCGCTCGCTCAGGAAGGAGACAGCCCCCAGCTTGCCTCCGTTCAGCATCGCGATCATGAACCGGGCCATGTCCGACCCGGTCGAGATCAGCCCTCCGTCAGGCGAATCGTTCGGGAACGTGGCGTATTGCGGCAGCGGTTCTCCCGCGCCGTCGTGCGGGGTCGCGAGCCTCTTCCGAATGTCGGGCGTGAGGACGAAGCTGCTGTTCTTCATGCCGAGCGGCGCGAAGATCCGGTCGGCCTCGACCTTCTCGAACGGTTGTCCGGCGACGTTCTGCACGATATAGCCGAGCAGATTGTAGGCGTAATTGTCGTAGCGGAACGCTTCGCCCGGCCGTCGGACGACGGATGGCGCGTTGTCCTTGACGAAGTCGGCCAACGGGTACACTTCCTCCGGCTCCCCTTCGTCCGCCGCCGCTTCCGTGCGGTCGAACCCGCTCGTATGCGTCATCAGGTGCTTCAACGTCAACGGCGCTCCGGTGTCGTTCGGAATGCTCAACCCGTTCAAGTAACCGCCGACGTCGGCATCCAGATCGACCTTGCCTTGCTCGGCCAGCTGCATGACCGCTGCCGCGGTGAAGGTCTTGGAGATCGAGGCCAGGCGGAACAACGTGGCGTCGGGATCGACCGGCGCGCGGCTAATCGCGTCGGCATAGCCGTAGCCCTTGGTCAGCAGCGCGCGATCGTCTTGAACAACGGCGACGACCGCCCCCGCGAGGGATGGCCGGATGTCCGGCCGGTCGAAGAAGCCGTCGAGGAACGACTCGACTTCGCGGGGATCGGAAGGGCCGGGCGGCAGCGCGGACGGCGCAGGCGGCGCTGATGGCGACAATGTCGAGGATAGCGAAGACGTCTCGGATTGTGCGGATGGTACGGATTGTGCAGATGGTGAGGATGGCCCGGATTCGGCGGCATAAGCCGCGGACGGGAAGATCATAGCGGCCGACAAGACGGCGGCGAGCAGCTTGCGGCGCGGCGAATGAAGGCTGGCGTGGGTGAAAATGCGCATACGATATCTCCTTTTTCGAATTCAATGGATTAGAATGCACCCTAACCCTACCACACGCATCGAAGAGGCGAATCGGTAACGGCGGGCGTTATCCGCGGCCGTTCACGCATTTATTTTGCGCGATCACGCAACTCAGTCGGGTTGGTTGGACTTGCCAGAGGACGATCGTTAGCCTATACTAATACCTAGAATTACGATGTATCGTAAATCAAGGTATTCTAGGCGAAGGAGGCTCATCATGAAAATCAGCAAGGAACTGCTCAAGGGCAGCACCGTTATCCTCATTCTCACGCTGCTTGACCGCAAGGAGATGTACGGCTACGAGCTCGCCAAGGAGCTGGAGCTTCGTTCGGGGGGGATCTTCAGCCTCAAAGAAGGGACGCTGTACCCGATTCTTCACGCACTCGAGGCCGATTCCATGGTCGAGGCGTATTGGGACGAGCAAGGTCAGCGGCCGCGCAAATATTACCGAATTACCGACCGGGGACGATCGCAGTTGGAAGAGAAGAAGCGCGAGTGGAGCCTCTTCAGCGGTGCGGTCAACCGCGTGCTCGGGGGGGAGGGAGTCTGATGAACGATATTCGGAATCGCGAGGACGTTCGTCGCTATCTCGATGAGATTTGCGGCTTGGTGCGGGCTCGGGAGAAGCATGACGAGATTCGGCGGGAGCTGGCGAGCCATCTCGAGGACCTCGTCGCCGACAAGCTGGATTCGCTTGGCGAAGCGGTGGAAGACGGAACCGATCGGCGGGTTAGCAAGGACGAGGCGGTGCGGGAGGCGATCCGGCAGATGGGCGATGCCCGCCTGATCGGGAAGCGGCTGAACCGGGTGCACAAGCCGAAGACGGACTGGAGTCTTGTGGCGCTCTCGGCCGTTCTGATCGGAATCGGGTTATTTGCGATGTATACCGTCCAAGGCGCCTTTGAGCCGGGCGGCGTTTACGATTCGGTCCGCTTTTTGATGAACAAAATCGTATTCTCGGCGCTTGGCCTCGCGGCGATGGCCGCTCTTTATTTCTTAGATTATCGTAAACTTCGAAGTCTTGTTTGGCCGCTGTACATAACCGCTGCTCTTCTCATGCTGCTCACCCATTTCGAAACGTTCGGCGGTTCAGTCATCAACGGGGCGCATACTTGGATTCGAATTGCATGTCAACATCAGTTGAAAATT
>NZ_JACJVR010000097.1 GCF_014212175.1 Cohnella xylanilytica
TTTTTCGGCATTGGGGACCGCTCGCGGGAGCGCAGTTGCTCTGAATGCCGAATTTTTCGGCATTGGGGACCGCTTGCGGGAGCGCAGTTGCCCGCGCCGCCAATCGGCCGCCAGCATCACTCGTCCGCGCCCTCGCCGCGGCGGTAGCGGTTCGGCGAGACGCCGACGACCTTCTTGAAGGCGGTGCTGAAGTAGTGCTGCGACTCGTAGCCGACCGCTTCGGCGATGTCGGCGATGCTGCGGTCGGTCGAGTTGAGCAGCTGCACCGCCTTGGAGATGCGAATCTGCGTCAACTGCGTGACGAAGGTCGAGCCCGTCTCCTGCTTGAACAGTCGGCTCAAGTAGACCGGCGACACTCCGATCGCGTTCGCGACGGTTTCGAGCGACAGCTCGGAGTCGTCGTAATGGTCGCGCAAATATTGCCGCGCCCGGCGCACGAGCGGAGAGATCGTCGTCTCGCGGTACACCCCGGCTCGGGCTCTGCGGTACGCGGCCCCAAGCCCGCCGTACCCGCCATCGACGGGAACGCAATGCGTCGCCACGTGAAGCTTCAGGTACCGGGCGACCGAGCCCTCGATGTCCGCGAACAGGTCCTCGTTCGCCTCTCCCCAGACGATGACGCAGATAAATCCGGTCGAATCGCGGAAGATCGCATGGGCGCGAGGAACGAGCATCTCGGAGCAAATATTCTCGATCGCGAACAGCATGAGCTGCCGGTCCCTCTCGGATCGGACCGATTGGCCGAGGTCTACCTCGGGCCAGCGGATGATGCCGAACGAGCCGGGCACCTCCGCCGGAAGCTCGAGGAAGCGAAGCTGCTCGACGACCTCCTGCTCGCTCAGCGCTTCTTCGATCCATTCGTTGCAGAAGCGTTCCCGCAGGAGAGGAATGTTCTTGCGGATCTGCCTCGAGGCCATGACGAGATGGCTCTCTTGGCTGGCGGCGAAGTCCAGCTCCCGCTTGACCTTCCGCAGAACTTCGGCGAGCTGGTCCGGATTCGCCGGCTTCAAGATATATTCGTCGACTCCGTAGCGAATAGCTTGCTGGGCGTAGTTGAACTCGTCATGACCGGTGACGATGACGACCCGAATATTCGGAAGCCGCTCCTTGACCTCCCGAATGAGCGTCAATCCGTTCATGATCGGCATGTTCAAATCCGCCAACAGCACGTTCGCCTGATGCGCGAGGGCGAACTCCAGCGCCTCTTCGCCGTCGCCGGCTTCCGCGACGACCTCCATCCCGAGACTTCCCCAATCGACGGCGTCGCGGATGCCCTCCCGGATGATCGGCTCGTCGTCGGCGATGATCACTCGCCATGGCGCGCGGCCCGCGTTGTCCATCGTTCATTCCCCCTTGCGTGGATCTTCGTACAGAATAGGATGCGTCAGCGTGACGGTCGTGCCGACGCCGGGCTCGCTCTCGACGGTGATCCCGTACTCGCCTCCGAAGGTAACCTGCATTCTCGCCTGCACGTTGACGAGCCCGTAGCCCGACCCGCCGCCCGCCGGAAGGTTAACGTCGCTTGTCCTCCGGAGATCCGCGACTCCCCCGGCTCCCGAGTTCGACTTCCAGAGATCCGCAGCTCCACCGGCTCCCGGGTTCGTCTTCCGGAGATCCGCGACTCCCTCGGCTCCCGGGTTCGTCTTCCGGACGTCCGCGGCTCCGCCGGCGCGCCCGCCGGAATGCTCGGCCGAGAGCGCGGGCGAAGCAAGCGCCGGCGACAAGCGTCCATCCTGTGCACCGATAGTCGAGACAGCGGGCAACTGGGATCCGTCGGCCTCCGGCCGCCCGTCTCCCCCCGACGCTCCGACAATTCCGGCGGATCCCGCCGCTCCGACCGGCCCCGGCCGCTCGGCAGCTCCTGGCGCTCCCGCAGCTTCCAGCACACCCGCAGTCCCCGACGCACCCGCAGCTCCCGGAGCACCCCCAGCTCCCGGAGCACCCGCAGCCCCCGGCGCACCCGAGGCCCCCAGCGCACCCGAGGCCCCCGGCGCACCCGCAGCTCCCGGAGCACCCCCAGCTCCCGGAGCACCCGCAGCTCCCGGCGCACCCGAGGCCCCCGGCGTACCCGCAGTCCCCGGCGCACCCGAGGCCCCCGGCTTCCCGTCCGCTTCCGCGGCCGACGCCAGCTTCCGCCGCAGCGCGGCGAGCTTCTCGCCGCTCATGCCGGCCCCGTCGTCGGCGACGGTCAGGACGAGCCGGCCGTCCCTGCGCTCGGCGCGCACGGTTATCAGGCCCGGTCCGCGCCGCTCCTTGATGCCATGGTAGATCGCGTTCTCCACGATCGGCTGCAGAATGATTTTCAGAACGGACAGATGCGACAGATCCGGCGCCAGCTCCAGCGCGAAATTCAGCTTATCCTTGTACCGGATCTTCTGGATCTGCAAGTAGCTGCGCACGTGCTCCATCTCCTCGGCCAGCGGGATGTACTCGTTGCCCCGGCTCAGCCCGATCCGGAACAGCCGCGACAGCGCCTCGACCGTCTCCGAGACGTCCTGCGCCCCCTGCTTGCGCGCCATCCAATGGATCGTGTCGAGCGTGTTGTACAGGAAGTGCGGCTTGATCTGTGCCTGCAGGCTGCGCAGCTCGGCTTCCCGCTTCTGCCGCTCCTGCCTCTCGGTCAACCCGATCAGATCGTTGATCTTCGTCAGCATGCTGTTGAAGCTGCGCCCCAGCATCCCGATCTCGTCCATGCCGCCGCCCCAGTACCGGCTCGTCAGATCGCCCGACTCCGCCCGCTGCATGAACGTCATGAGCCGCCGGATCGGCCGGGAGATGCTGCGCGACAGTGCGAACGAAGCCGTCGTGCCGAGCAGGCAGACGACGAATACGAAGCTGCCGAGGTACAGCCTCATCTGGCGCACCTCCGGGGCGGACTCGGCCGTGGAGAACACGGCGACCGTCGTCCAGTTCGTAAACGTCGAGCCGCGGAAAATAAACTGAAGCTTGCGCCCGTCCACCTTCCGCGAGAAGCTGCCCGAGCCCTGCCCGCCGAGCCATTCCATCGGCAGCGACTTCATCCCGATCTGCTTCGGCATGTAGATCGGCTCTCCCCGCTCGTCGACGACCATCAGGTAGCCGGTCTTGCCGAGGCGCACGTCCTGCACCGTCTCCGAGATGACGCGCAGCTTGAGATCGATGAGCACGACCCCGAGCACCTTCTGGGTGTCCGGATCGAGAACCGCCCTTACCGCGGATACGACCTCGCTGTTCTTGTAGTCCGCGTGGGTCGTCACGCTGCGGTCCGTCGGGTGGCCGATCAGGCGAAAAATCCCTTTTCCCGCCACCGCCTCCTGGTACCATCTCTCTACCGTCAGATCGCGTCCGGGCGTAGTCGCGTACATGTCGTTGCTCAAGTAGCCGCCCCGCGAGTTGACGACCATGATGCCGGCGAACTCCGAATTCAGCGTCGTGAAGCCCTGCAGGAACCGCTTCGCCTCGTAGGCCGAGCGCGCCGCCGCTGCTTTGTCCGTCGGCAGCTCCCCGGTCAGGAACCTCTGAATCTCCGGATTGAACGAGATCAGATAGGTCGTATTCTGCGCGTTGGTCATGAGGTACTCGAGATTGCGATTGACCTTGTCGATGAACTGAAGCGTGTTCTCGTTCGTCTGCCTCTCCATGATGCTGTCCACGGTCCATCCCGTCAGAACGCCGAGCGCGAGGGAAGGAAGAATGCTGATGAACAGAAAATGAACGAGAAGCTTGTACCGGATCTCCATATTGCCGAACTGAAGCCGCCGGAAGATCGAGCCCCCGCCGAGAGTACGGTCCGACCGCATCCTTCATCCCTCCCCCGCGTTCTACTTGGCGTAATAATCGTCTACGTTGTCGCGAGTGACGATCGTGATTCCCGTATCCATATAGGGAGGAATCGGATGCGAGCCCTCCTGCTTGCCTTCCGTCACGATGCCGTGGGACAGATGGAACAGCGACAGAAGCGACCAATACCCCATGTTCCACGTCCCTTGGGCCAAGGTCGCGTCGATCTCCCCGCTTCGCACCAGATCGAGAGTGCCCTTGTCCGTGTCGAAGCCGATGACCGTTTTCCGACCCTCCAGCCCCCTGTCCTGCAGCGCTTGGGCGATTCCGGCGCCGCCGTTCGCCTGCGTCGCGAAGAAGCCGTCCACGTCCGGATGCTCGTCCAGAATCTTCTCCGTCGCCTGCGCCGAGACGAGGATGTCCCCCTTGCCGTCGGCTACCGCGGCGATCGACATGCCCGGGAACTCCTTGCGCAGCGTCTCCTCGAACCCGCGCGTCCGGTCCTGGTGGTTCAGCTGGTTGGGCTGGGTGACGACCGCGACCTTGCCTTGGCCGCCGAGCCTTCTCCCCATCTCCCGCGCCGCCTGCGCCCCCGCGTCATAATTGTCCGTCCCGAGAAAAGCGTACGCCTTGCTCTTCGGAGCGCCCGAATCGAACAGCACGACCGGGATGCCGGCCGCCACCGCCTTGTCGATCGCCGGGTTAAGCGCTTCCGTGTTGATCGCCGTGACCGCGATTCCGGCGGGCTTGCGCGCGATGACCTTCTCGAGCACCGTAATCTCCTCGTTCGGGTCGTACTGCGTCGCTCCGCGGAATTCGACCGAGACGTTCAGCTGCTGCGCCGCGTCCTCGAATCCCTTCATGGAGGAACGCCAATAATCGAGGCTCGATTGGAACGTCACCATGACGTACTTCTCCTCGATCCCCCCCGTCAGCCCCGTCGCCCCCTCGTTCCAGCCGTTCGGCCGCTCTTCGCGAAGAACGAAGTACCAGATATACGCCAGGAACGTGGCGACGAGCAGCCCGTACACGAGCAGCAGCTTCTTCATTCTCGGGCCCTCCCGCGATTGAAATAGGAAAACTCAAGAGGTCGCCGCAATAGAGCCGCCCCTTGAGCTGGTCGATGTGATTCCATATTAGGAGATAGCGGCTTCGCCGTCTTTTCGATTATCCGCATCTTTTTTGCGAATTTTTAACTTGCCTCGCGGCCTTCCTTCCCCCGAAGCGGCGCCGCTTCGACCTGCTTCTCCATTCGCGAGCGGAACGCGAACGGAACCGCGACCGCGAGGACGAACACGCCGGCCGCGATCGCGATCTCCCGCCAATCGCCGTGGGTGAGGCTGGCGCCGAGGAAGCAGTACGCGAACGTTCCGGGGAGCGACCCGATCAGGGTGGCGAGGATATACGCGCGCAGCGGCACCCGGGCGAGGCCCGCGGCGTAGCTGACCAGGTCGAACGGAACGAAAGGCGCGAGCCGCAGCATCAGCACGACCGGGAAGCCCCGCCGCTCCATGGCCCGCTCCAGCTTGTGCAGGCGGGAGTCCTTCTCCGCCCCGCGGAACAGGCCGCTGCCGACCCGGCGCGCGAGCCAGAACGAGAGCACGGCGCCCGGAAGCTCGCCTAGAATCGTGTACAGCATGCCGCGCCAGGTGCCGAACGCGAGCCCGCCCGCAAGCGTGAGGACGGACGCGGGGAACAGCGTGAACGGCCGGACGATATAAAGGCCTATGTAGAGGATGGGCGAGATCCATCCGAACGACACGATCCAGTCGCGGATCGTCTCGGGCGTGATTTTCAGATAGTGAAAATCGATCCACAGCAGCGCGCCGACAACGGCGGCGATGCCGAAGAGCTTAAGCAAGGTCGAACGTCGCAAGAGAGACGCTCCTTCCGGTGGGAGGCTGGACGAGGTGAATCCTTAGACATCATACAGGATTCCCCAATTAGACACAAAGAGAGACTGCCGCATTCGGCAGCCTCTCTTTTGGGGTGCTTGCTCGCCAGTCGTTGCCTGGCCCGACAAGACGTTTTTTTCCGCTTGTTGCGCGCAAACGCGGCGCGGCATCCGCGGTCCCGCCTTACCCGATCAGAAGCGTCTGGATCGAATGGGCGGGACTGACGAACTCCGCCAGACGATCGTCCATGCGGAGCGTGTACGGCACTTCCGCGTCCGTCCGGTTCAGGACGACGACGGCCTTCGTGCCGTCCGGGTTCTCGAACGCGACGGTCTCGAGGGCGTCGGTGTAGACGCTGGAGCCGATCCGCACGGCACCCGGGCGGACGTACTTGCTGATCTGGCCGATATAATAGTAGGAGGATTGGTAATGAATCTCCCCGGTCGTCGTATCGGCGATGATCGGAGCGTCGCAGTAGTTGCCGACGTGGTTCGGCCCGCCCCTCTCGTCGAGCGCGAGGTTCCAGTCGATCCAGCCGCACGCCCAATGGTTCAGATCGCCGATCATATGGTGCGCGTAGCGCTCGCCCTGCGTCCAAGCGCCCAGCTTGACGCCGTTCTCGACGCAGCCTTCCGTGAACAGCAGCTTCTTGTCCGGGAAGCGACGGTGCGTCGCCTCCAGGCCGCCGAAGTGGTCGCCCGAATACCAGTGGAAGCCGATGCCCCACAGCCAGCGCGCCGCTTCCGGGTCCTCGAAGGCGATCTTCGCCCGCTCGTAGACCCGTTCCTTGTTATGGTCCCAGACGATCAGGTTGACGTCGGACAGCCCTTCCCGCTCCAGCGTCGGGCCGAGATGCTCCTTCACGAAGTCGCGCTCTTCCTCCGCCGTGAAGATGCACGAGTCCCAGCGCTGGACCGCCTTCGCCTCGTTCTGGACGGACACCGCCCAGATCGGAACCCCTTTGTCCCGGTACGCCCGGATGTACTTCGCGAAATACCGCGCCCAGGCGTCCCGGAACTCCGGAAGCAGCTTGCCCCCGCCGTTCATCTGCCCGTTCGTCTTCATCCAGGCCGGCGGGCTCCACGGCGTCGCCATCAGCTTGAAGCCGGCGCCGTCCACCGCGAGCGCGTCGCGGATGAACGGCAGCAGCGCCTCTTCGTCGCGGGAGACGTCGAACGTCGCCAGCTCCCGGTCCCCGTCTTCGACGTACGTGTAGTTGCCGAGCGAGAAGTCGCAGCTGTGGATGTGGGTCCGGCACAGCGTGTAGCCGAGTCCCCGCTCCGGATGGAAGTAGGCGTTCAGCACCTCTTCCCGCTTCTCCGCTCCGACCTTTTGCAACGTAACGGCTCCCGCCTCGGTGAACGCGCCCCCGAAGCCCTCGATCTCTTGGTACTTGACGTCCGGGTACAGGTTCAGAAGCCCGTTCTCGACGCCTTCCTCGTCCGGCCTCCACTCGACGGGCAGATGCTCGGTCAAGCGGTCTCCCGTGTCCCGCGCCGTCTGCACGAGACGGACGGGCTTCGTATCATCGACTGTCATGTCTGCCTCTCTCCTCTCTCCTCTCTTATCCGCCCGCGAAGCGCGCCAATCGTAATCGTAATTCGGCTGCCCCCTAGCTTCACCGCCCTTGACGGCCCGCCCCTTGGCTTCACGGCCCTTTACAGCCTGCCCTAAACGCCCTACCCCTTGACAGCCCCGGCCGTAATGCCGCGGTTGATCTGGTCGGTGAACAGCGTGTAGATCAGAATGGACGGGATCGAGATGATCGCCAGCACCGCGAACTGGGCCCCGTAATTGGACGAATACTGCCCCATGAAGTACACGACCGCGAACGGCAGCGTGCGCAGCGCGTCTTTGTCGATGTAAGTGACGGCCATGATGAATTCGTTCCAGCAGCTCAGGAACGCCATGACCGCCACGGTGGCGATCGCCGGCTTCAGCAGCGGCAGGATGATCTTGAAGATCATGCCGGGAACGGTCATGCCGTCGATGACGGCCGCTTCCTCCAGCGCTCTCGGCACCGTCTCGAGGAAGCCCGTGATGATGTACATGCTGATCGGAATCTGGAACGCCGCGTACGGCAGAATGAGCGCAAAGTAGCTGTTCAGCAGCCCCGTCTCGTTAAACACCATGAAGTTCGGCAGCAGCGTCGAATAGATCGGGATGATCATGCCCGCCATGACGAGAGCGAGCGTCGGCTTGCGCCATCTCCAGTGCATCCGGGTGAGCGCGTAGCCCATCGCGACCGAGCAGGCGACGATGAGAACGATCGAGACCGCGGAGACGAGCAGGCTGTTGCCGAACAGCAGCGGAATATGCGCGTTGCGGAACGCGTCGACGTAGTTTTGCCACTTCGGCGGGTTCGGCCACTTGAGGATGTCCGAGCCGAAGAAGTCGCCGCTTCCGAGCAGCGAGAAGTCGAACAGCCAGATCAGCGGGAACAGCTCGGCGACGACGAGCGCCGTCATCAGGACGACGAAGAGGAGGCGCGGCCCTCCGGACATCTTGGCTCCGGGGACGGAATCGCGCGTATTGGGGGAACTCATCCGTATTCACCTACTTCCCGCTTCAAGGCGCGGTTCAATACGAGCGTGACCGCCAGGCAGATGACGACCAGCAGCACGGAGATCGCGTTGCCGTAGCCGTACAGGCTCTCGCGGAACGCCTTCGAATACAGGTACGTGGACAGGAATTGCGTGCTGTTGGCCGGGCCGCCGGACGTCATCAGGTACACCGTCTCCATCTGCTTGAACGCCGAGACGATCGCGAGCACGACGTTCACCCGGAGCACCGGAGCGAGCAGCGGAAGCACGATGCGGCGGTTCAGCTGCGCGCCCGACGCTCCGTCCAGCATGGCCGCTTCGTACAGGTCCTTCGGCACGCCCTTGACGCCGGCGTAATAGAGCAGGAACGCATAGCCGAATCCCTGCCACATGCAGACGAACACGATGCACGCGATCGCCCAGTGCGGCTGTCCGAGCCAGTCCTGCTGCCAGGAGGTCAGTCCGACCTGGTCGAGCAGCCGGTTCAAGAGCCCGAATTGAGTGTCGAAAATGCTGGTCCAAAGCTTCGTCGTGACGAAGGTGGAGATGATGGCCGGGATGAAGATGCAGACGCGCAGCAGCTTCTCCCACCGGCCGCCGTATTGGACGAGCATGGCGACGAGGATGGCGAACGGGTGCTGGACGAGAACGAAGCCGAGGCCCAGCAGCACGGAATTGAGCAGCGACTTCCAGAACACGGGATCGCTCGCGAAGATGTCGGCGTAGTTGCGGAAGCCGACCATCCCGTAATCGCCTACCCCGGCCCAATTCGTAAGGCTGTAATAGAAGCTGACCGCGATCGGAACGAAGATCATGAGCGAGAACAGCAGAAGACCCGGAGCCATCAGCCAGAAAATCGTTTTGCGGTCGCCCAAAATGTTGTGCACGGTTCATCATCCTATCGGAAGCGCAAGGGGCGGGCGATGGCCGGCATCGCCGCCCCTTGCGGCCCTCTGAATATTATTTCGCTTGCGCCTTGGCCGATTTGTCCGCCGCGTCGTCGATCACGTTCGCGAAGTCCTCCGGCTTCATCCGGTTGCCTTCGAGCTGCTGGATCGAATCGTAGAACGTCTTCTGGGTGTCGGAGGTGAATTTGTCCTGCGCCACCGTGCCGCTGTACGAAGTAGCGCCGTTGAAGATCGCGCTCAGATCCTTCTGCACGCTCGTCTCGTTGCCCGTCATGAACTGATCGTACTTCTGGGCCGGGAACGTGATGCCGTTCTGCCAGACGCCCTTCGCCCAGTTGTCGGGCTTGAACATCCATTCGAGGAACTTGATCGCTTCGTCCTTGTTCGGGGACTTGGCGGACACGGAGTAGCCGCCGCCGAACCAGGCCGGCAGGTCGGTCGCCTTGCCTTGGCCGCCTTCCGACGTCGGGAACGGGAACGCCCCGATGTTGTCGCGGATCTCCTTCGGGAAGTTCTCGTCGGACGCCATGCCCATCTCCCATTGGCCCATCATGTACATGGCGGCCTTGCCTTGGCCGAACATGTTGCGCGCCGCTCCGTAGTCCTGGTTCAGGAAGCCGTTGCCGAACGCGCCGGCCTTGATCCACTTCTGCATGTCCCCGGCCGCCTTGACGACCGCCGGATCCTTGAAGCTGCCGGTACGGTCCATCGCCTTCTTGGACGTATCCCACGTGCCGGACGCCCGCTGGATGAGCGTGTCGAGCCAGATGCCGGACGTCCAGGTGTCGCGGCCGTCCATCGCGATCGGCACGATCTTCTTGCTCTTGAGCGTCTCGATGGCCGCCATCAGATCGGCTTCGGTCGCGGGAACCTGGATGCCGTTGTCGGCGAAAATCTTCTTATTGTAATAAAGAACGTAGAAGTCGGAGTTGCGCGGGATGCCGTACAGCTTGCCGTCCGAGCTGAAGCCGTCGAGCGCGGCGTCCACAAAGCCGTAATCCTTCAGGCTGTCGCGGTTGAACTCGGCCAGCGCCCCGCTCGCGATGAGCGGCTGCAGATAGTTCGTGTTGCCCCACGAGGTGATGATGTCGGGCAAGGCGTTCGAAGCGTTGTACACCTTGATCTTGTCCTGGAATTGCGGGTCCGGGGACAGCGTCTCGACCTTGATCGTGACGTTCGGGTTCTCCTTCATGTACGCGTCGATCAGGTCCTGCTCCATCTTCCCTTGGCCGACCGTGCGGTCCGAGTTGTTCGTGAAGAAGCTGAGCGTCACCTTCTTGGGAGCTTCGGACGCGGACGCCGAAGGGGAGGCGCTGGCCGATGCCGAAGGAGATTCCGAAGCGGATGCGCTTCCGGAGGGCGAAGCGGCGTTGCCGCCGTTATTGCTGTTATTGCCGCCGCACGCGGCGAGACTGACCGATGCCGCCAGAACGGCCATGCCGACGGACGCTTTTTTCCAAGTCGCTGTTTTCATCTTTTTCCCCACCTTAACGAATGGTCGCTTGCGCTTTACGATTCCGATTATAGGCCCGCCGGCCGCGGCGCGGCAGAGCCCATTCTTCAGGTTCCTCTGTACGTCTTTGCGGTTTTCCGGACGGGTCCGGCCTGCCTGCGCCCCCTCTTCGGCCCTCTCCGCCCCCGGAATTGTTCATTTTTCATTTTTGTTTGTACATTTTTCACATCGGCCGGACGGACGGCAGACGCCGGATGGCAATTCGTTTATAGTAAATCTATCACGAATACGCCCGGAGAAGATTGCCTATGGGAACGCGCTCGCTTCGCAGCTATCTGAATCTGCCGATCCGCTACAAGATCCTCTTCTGGTTCGTGCCCCTGCTCGTCGCGACGATTACGGCCACCGGCGTCTATTCGTTCCGCATCGCCGAGAACGAGCTGACGACGAAGATCGGAGCCGAGCAGACGAGCGCAGCGAAGCAGGCGATCGATCATCTCGATTACATCGCCCAGGACGCGATCGACATCTCCAACTTCCTGTTCCTGCTGCCGGACATCCAGGCGCTTATCACGTCCGATCCGTCGAGCGACGCGTACGTCACGCGGTCCGCCATCGACGCGATCAACCGGCTGATGGTGACCCGGCCTTATTTTCAATACTTGACGATCTACTCCTCCCACTTCGGCTCCATTCAATTCAACAACAAGGGGCTGTCGACGGCGATGCCGTTCGAGGAATACCGCGAGCGCTTCCGGTACGACGACATGATGAAGGAAGACGCCGCCGTCGCGCCCTGGAGCGTCGAAGTGCCGGGCAAGGAGGACAGCATCTTCTCGGGCGATACGAAAAACAAGCTGCTGCTCACGCGCGTGCTCAAAAACGACATGGACTACGCCTCCGAGGGCGTGCTTATTCTCGGCATCGACGAGAAGGACATCCGCAAGTCGTATTCGACTTCGGGCGGCGGCTCCCAGATCGCGGTCATCGGCACCGACGGGAAGGTCATCTCCGACAGCGAGGGCAGCTGGATCGGCCGCCCGATGCGGGACTTGCCTTTTTTCAGAGGCGCCTCCGTCGCTCCCGCTTCGATCCGCGACCATATCGACACCTCGAAGTGGGTGTACGCGGACGTCGTCTCGCCGCTGACCGGCTGGCACGTTCTCGCCGTCCAGCCCCGCAGCGAGCTCGTCAAGCAGCTTGGCCGCATCCAGTGGCTGACCGCCGTCATCGTCTGCGCGACGATCGTGCTCAGCCTGGCCGCGTCGTGGGCGGTGGCCGGCTTCATCTCGAAGCCGATCCGCAGGGTGCTCATCTCCATGAAGAAGTTCCAGAAGGGCGACTTCACGCAGCAGGTGAAGGTGCTCGGCCAGGACGAGATCGGCCAGCTCGGCATGGGCTACAACACGATGGTGCAGCGGATCAAGGAGCTGATCGAGGACGTCTACTCCTTCCAGCTGCAGCAGAAGCAGGCGGAGCTCAAGGTGCTGCAGTCGCAGATCAATCCGCACTTCCTCTACAACACGCTCAACACGATCGCCTGGACGGCGCACAAGAACGGCGACCCGCTCGTCGAGGAGATGATCTACGCCTTGTCCGGCATGTTCAAGATCAGCCTGAACCAGGGCCGGGACGTGACCGACCTGCGGCAGGAGTTCCAGTTGATCGACCATTATCTTTTCCTGCAGAAAATGAGATTTCCCAGCAAAATCGCCTACGAGCTGGAGCTGGACGAGAGAATCGCCGACTTCACCGTGCCGAAGCTGTTCATTCAGCCGCTCGTCGAGAACGCGATCGTGCACGGCATCGAATCGCTCGCGGACGACGCCGGCTTCGTGCACGTCGCGGCCGCCTTGGACGGGGACGCGGTACGGATCGAGGTGACCGACAACGGCATCGGCCTGACGGCGGAGAAGCTGGACCGGGTCGCGCAGACGCTGCGTTCCGAGAGGCCGTCTCCGGAAGGAGAGAGCTACGCCCTTCAGAATATCGCGGCGCGGGTTCGGCTTTTCTACGGGGAGAAGGCTTCCCTGGACATTCAGAGCGAGGCGGGCTCCGGCACCCGGGTGCGGATTCGCCTGCCCTACGACAGGAGGTGACGAGGGATGCTTCATCTATTGATCGTCGAAGACGAGGAGACGATGCGGGAGGGCTTGGCGGCGATGATCGACTGGGAGACGTTCGGGATTCGGCTCGTCGGGGCGGCGGCCAACGGGCTGGAGGCGCTTAAGATTATCGAAAAGGAGACCGTCGATCTGCTGCTGACCGACATCCGGATGCCGCTTATGGACGGCTTGCAGCTCATCGGCGAGGTTCGCAAGAGAGGACGCGACACCGCCTGCGTGCTGCTCTCGGGCTACAACGACTTCGAATACGCCCAGCAGGCGCTTCGTTACGGCGTGTCCGACTTCCTCGTCAAGCCGTGCTCGCCGCGGGAGATCCGGTCGGTGTTCGCGGACCTCGCCGCCAAGATTCTCGAGCAGCGCCGGAGTTCCGACTCGGTGAAGGGGCTGCACGAGAGCATGCCCGTCATCAAGTCGCAGCTGCTTCGGCATTGGCTTCACTCCCCCGCGTTGGTGACGGAGAACCGGAAGGATCAGCTGAAGAAGCTGAAGCTGTCGATCAGCGACCAGCATCCGATCGTCGTCGCGATCCAGATCGACAACCGGTCGCGCCAGCGGCTGAACTACAGCCGCACCGACCTGGAGCTGATCCGGCTGGCGGCGGCGAACATCGTGCAGGAGACGCTGGAGCAGAGCGTTATGCAGCCGGTCGAGACCGTGAAGGAAGAGGACGGCATTATCGTCATTCTGAACGGACTGTTCGAGTGGATCGAGGAGAAGCTCGTTCGGGGGCTTGCGCGGGTGCAGCACAATTTGCGGGAGTATCTGAAAATCACGGTCAGCTTCGGCATCAGCGACTCGAAGCCGGATATTAATGATCTGGCGGAGGCTTATTCGGAAGCGCGCCAGGCGCTGGAGCTGCGGTTCTACCGGGGCTCGGAGAGCCACGCGTTCTACCGGGACGTCCGCGCGCTGGCCAAGCGGGCCGGCGGCAGCGACGGCGGCGGCGGGGAGAGCGGCTTCGAGCTGAAGCTGCTGCGCATCGAGCAGTCCGCCGTCGACAACCTGCAGGCGGGCTTGTACGCGGAAGCGCTGAACGACGCCGAGCAGTGGCTCGCGGCGTTTCAGGGGCAGTACCCGCACTCTCGGACGGAGGTCAACGTGCGGACTCTGTCTTTTCTGGCGCGGCTGCTGCAGCTGGCGCCGGACCGGCGCGCCGCGGCGGAGGCGCGGATGGAGGATAGCAGAACCGGAGACGGCGCCGGGGCCGAGCGGTCGAAGGCCAACGCCAGAGCGGACGGCGGTGCCAACGCCAGAGCGGACGATGGCGCCAACGCGCCTTTTGCGGAGACCGAAGCGCTCGGACGCGATGGGGATTCGTCCGCCGATTACGGCAGCCTGGAGCGGCAAATCGCCGGCATCGACACGATGGAGGAGCTGGCCGGCTTCGTGTACCGCGTCATCCGGAAGCTGGTGGAGAAGCTGAATCCGCATCGCACGCCCCGACGGAAGGTGCAGCAGGCCCTCGACTACATCGCGCACAACTACAACGCTCCCGGACTGTCGCTCGCCGGCGTCGCCAAGGAGCTGTTCGTCTCCAGCACGTACTTGTCCACCTTGTTCAAGCAGGAGCTGGGCGTGAACTTCCTCGACTACGTGCACCAATACCGCGTCGACAAGGCGAAGGGGCTCCTGCAATCGGCCGACTACAAGATCCAGGCGGTCGCCAAGGAGGTCGGCTACTTCGACGAGGCGCACTTCACGCGAACGTTCAAAAAATGGACGGGCATCCTCCCTTCCCAGTACAAGAAGGAGAATGCCCATCGGGGGTAACGCGTCATATGCCGGGCGGGTCCGCCTCTCAACAAGCGGAAAAATCCGGCTTGTTCGCGACTCTCATCCGGCCGGCACGCCCAACAAGCGGAAAAATCCGGCTTGTTTGTAATTGCACCGTTTTAAGGACCGGTCACCCGGTCCTTTTCGCCTAAAAACAGCCTTCTCGTACGTGCAAATGCCGAATTTTTCAGCATTGGCGACCTCGCACGCGCCCGCTGCACCACTGAATGCCGAATTTTTCGGCATTGGCGGCCTCCCGTGCGCCCGCAGCACCTCTGAATGCCGAATTTTTCGGCATTGGCGGCCTCCCGCGCGCTCGCAACACCTCCGAATGCCGAATTTCTCGCCATTGGGAGGCATATGCGAGACTTCGAGCACGATGTATGCGGGCTCCCCCGCCATTCAGAGCAGAACGCAGGCCCGCTCCCCCGCCGAACGGCGACTTCCTCGCCGCTAAGCGACCCGCCTTACGCTCACGCCTTCTTAAACGTCAGCTCCAGCAGCGTGTCGCCCGGATCGCCCGCCGGGAAAGAGCTCGACTTCGTCTGGATGGAAGCGAGCGACGGCACCGCATCCAAAATGGCCTGCAGGTCGAGCTTCTTGGACGCTCCCTGCGCGTATCTCACCTTGACGGAGGTTTTGCCGGCTTTGATGGCTAGTTTGATTTTCGCCGCGATCTCTTCGGTCGTCCGGACCGTGTTCGCGGGCAGCAGATACGCGTAGCCCAGCGTCGAGTACAAGTTGGTATAGAACGTCTTGCGAGAGACGTCCGCCTTCGTCAGTTGGGACAGCGTCGTCGCGTACGGCGTAACCGCGGCCGGGTACGTCAGCGTCCACTTGTGGTCCCTGGCGAGTTGCTTGTCGGTCACCAGGTAATAGCCGTAGGTAGTCCGCCCCTTCACGTCGGGGACCGGATCGTCGAACGTCGTATCGAGATGGTACCACTTGCCGTCGAGCTGGACGAGATTCCAGGCGTGCGCTCCCGTGCTCACCGTGCCTTCGGCGATGCGGGATTTAATTCCCGCGTCCGTCAGAAGCCGATAGGTGAGCGTCGCGTAGCCTTGGCACACCGTCTTCCCCGTCGCGAGAGCGTCATAAGCGGAATGCTTGATCAGCGTGCGGTCGTAGGCGACATTCAGCACCACCCAGTCGTGGATCGCCTTCACCTTCTGGTGCGCGTTCATCCCCGGCTTGATGATGGAAGCCAGAATCTTCTTCGACTGGGCGGCGACGTAGGCCGATTGGGCCGCGTCCTCCCAGTAGGTAACCTTAACCGTGACGGTCGCGTTCTGACCGTCCGACTTCGAGCTGAACCGATAGGATTTGATGGCGTAGTTCGTATAATCTTCCTGCTTCATGGCGATGCCGAAAGCGGCATCAACAGCATCCAGCGAAGAAGAAGCGCTGCCCGTCGTCTGAACGGTGAATTCGGGACTTCGGACCTGGAGCTTCGGTAGAATCGTCGCCGCAAGGGTCGATTCCGCGCTGACGGCGGTCGCGGCATGGGCGGTAGGCAAGTAGGGCAATCCTGCGGTCGTCGTACCCAGCAGAATAGCCGCCAGCAGCAATCCATGCGCCGTTCTCCGGCTGCTGCCATGTCTCTCGTTGGCCATTGGGTTACCCCTCCTCGGTTCATGGCTTGCTTATTCTATTTTATCAAGCCGCCTCCTAGACATGCCATCGGCCTTTCGGCCTGTGCCTGCCGGGACGTCAACCAAATGATATATTTGCTATATAAACTGCGAGAATCAACCTCGCAAACCAGCCAGTCCCTAGATTAATAGGCCCTTTTCACGGAATCGCATTGCAAAAAACAATTTTAATGTTATATTAAACATATCATACTTATCATTTTTTTCGAGCAAAGGAGAGTTCCGATGGACAACAAGCTGCGCCCTCCCGCCGTTCCCCTCGTCACCGTCGATCCGTACTTCAGCGTCTGGTCGATGGCCGATCGCCTGACCGACGACGATACGCGGCATTGGACCGGCCGACGCCATGGCATGACCGGTCTCCTCCGCATAGACGGTACCGTCTGGCGGTTCGCCGGCCGGGTCGAGCCGAACGCCGAAGTCTACTACACCGAACCCGCCGCCATGCGCCAGACCGGGCTGCGGGTAGACGCCCTATCGACCCGCTACGAGTTCGAGGCGGACGGCGTCTCTCTCTCGCTGCGTTTCACGACTCCTCTACTGCCGGACGACTTGGATTTGCTCTCCAGGCCCGCTTCCTATGTCGGCTTCGAGGTCCGGTCGACGGACGGGCGGCCTCGCGACGTGCAGCTCTACTTCGACGTGACGGGGGAATGGTGTGTCAACGACAGCGACCAGAAGGTCGTCTGGGGAGAAAAACGGACGGACGGCCTGCGCTTGCTTCATATCGAGCACGAGGATCAACGGATGCTGACCCGCTCCGGGGACGACCTGCGCATCGAATGGGGCCGCTTCTACCTCGCCTGCGCGGAGGCGGACGGCACGAGGACGCGGGTCGGCCCCGCCTCCCTGCGCAAGGCGTTCGTCCGCGGCGTCGAGCTCCGGCCCGAGGAGGCCGATTCGTTCTCCATGCCTCGGGCGGCGCGCGGCGGTTATCCCGTCCTGTCGGTCGAATTCGACTTGGGACGGATCGGGGACGGCGCGGAGGCGGGGACGGCGGCCTCTCGCTTGGTGACGCTCGCTTACGACGACGTGCTGTCGATCGAGTATTTCGGCGACCGTCTTCCGCCTTATTGGAGGAGGAACGGGGACGTATCGGCCGAGAAGATGATCGTTTCCGCCGTACGGGATTACGAAGCGGTGTCGGAGCGATGCGAGACGTTCGGACGGCAGTTGCGGGCGGAGGCGGAGAAGGCCGGGGGAGCGGAATATGCCGACCTGCTGGAGCTCTCCTACCGGCAGGCCGTCGCCGCCCACAAGCTCGTCGCGGATCGCGAGGGCAGCGTGCTTTTCCTATCGAAGGAATGTTACAGCAATGGCTGCATCGCCACGGTCGACGTCAGCTATCCGTCCATGCCGCTGTTCCTGCTCTACAACCCCGAGCTCGTCCGCGGGATGATGCGCCCGATCTTCAAGTTCGCCGCCAGCGACGCCTGGGCGTTCGACTTCGCGCCTCACGACGCCGGCCAATACCCGCTCGCGAACGGGCAAGTGTACGCGCAGTCGATCGAAGGCCAGATGCCGGTCGAAGAGTGCGGCAACATGCTGATCATGGCCGCGGCGGTCAGCTTGGCCGACGGGAAGATCGGGTTTGCCGAGGAGCATGCGGACGTGCTGCGGAAGTGGGCCGACTACTTGGCCGAGCACGGGCTCGATCCCGAGAACCAGCTGTGCACGGACGACTTCGCGGGCCATCTGGCGCGCAACGCGAACTTGTCGGTGAAGGCCGCGATGGGCGTCGCCGCTTACGCGATCCTGTGCCGGTTGAGCGGACGGGAGGAAGATGCGGCCCGCTACCTCTCGCGAGCGAGGGAGATGGCCGTCGCGTGGGAGGAGCTGGCGGCGGACGGGCAGCGGTACAGGCTGGCTTTCGGGCAAGAGGGCACGTGGAGCTTGAAGTACAACCTGGTGTGGGACCTTCTGTTCGGAACGGAGCTGTTCGGCCGGCAGGTGCGGGAGAAGGAGGTTATCTGGTACTTGGCGCGCAGGCAGCGGTACGGAACCCCTCTGGACAGCCGGGAAAATTACACGAAGTCGGACTGGCTCGTCTGGGCGGCCTCTCTGGCGGAGGAAGACGGCGACTTCCGCGCGCTGGTCGAGCCGCTCTGGCGCTTCGCGAACGAGACGCCGGACCGGGTGCCGCTGACGGATTGGTACCGCACGGACAACGGGAGGCAGATGAACTTCCAGCACCGGAGCGTCGTGGGCGGCCTGTTCATCAAGGTGCTGAAGGACCGGTGGGCGGGCAGGCGTTTTATCTGAACGGGTGAAAAGCATAGGGCTGCAGCCGTCGGGCAAGCCGGTCGTCGACCGGCTTTGCTCCGGGGGTGCAGCCTTTTATTTGGCGTGCGAGAGTCACTTCTCTTCTATAAAGAAGCGCGCCTCCGAAAGAAGGCGCGCTCTATAGGTGGAGCTTCGGATATCATGTTAGTCTCTCATGTGCGGCATCCGGTTACCCTCTTTGGTGTCACTACGGCGAATGTCCCTCATGTGCGTCATCCAGTTACTCACTTTGGCGTCACTACAGCGAATGTCCCTTACTCGAAACGATCCCGCTGGCTGAGTCACTTTGGACGCATATCCGCAACTTTACCTAAATTACCTCAGTGACTGAGTCACTTTGAACGCATAACCGAGGCTACGGCGAGCAAGTTACGCCTTCGAGTCGATTACGATGCGGATGCCGCCGGGGCGGTGCTCGTAGCGGATGAGCGCCGTTCGGGTCGGCGCGTCCCACTCCAGCTGCAGCGGCCACGTCCCCGCGTCGACCGTATCGCCGAACTCGGCGACGGCCGAGGACGGCTCGAACGGGCAGCGAAGCCGGCATACCGCCTGCATCCCCGTCGGCCCCCGGGCGACGAAGGAGATGCGGCCGTCCCGCTCCTCGTACTCCTCGATCCGCGAAGACGCGGCGACGATGCCTTCGCCCCGGGCGTCCGCGGCCTCCAGATCGTACAGCAGGCTCTGTTCGCCCGGCCGCACCGTAATCTCCCGAACGATCGGCAGCTCCGCCTCGAACAGGTTCACGTACAGCCCGCTCAGCGTTAGCGGCCGTTCGTGCGCCGACTCGTCCATCACCGCCGAGATGACGTACGGCCCTCGCCGCAGCACGAACGCGTTGGACGGCTCCCACGCCTCCGACGCCCCACCTCCACCGCCGCCGCCATAAAGCTTCAACCCTTCCGAGACGGCCTTCCTCAGCCTCTCCGCCCCTTCGCGGCTGCGGGCCAGCTCTCGCGGTGCTGCCCTCATATAGAGGAGCGCCCCCTTGCCGACCCGGGTCACCCCTTCCGGCGCATCCGCGGGCACCCCGAGGCCTTCGAACAGATGCTCTCGCGGACTGCCATACCGACGGCGGCTTCCCGTATTCCACCACTCGCGCACGCCATGGTACGGGTCCGCGTCGTCGCCGACATAGACGAGCACGCCCCCGTCTCGCACCCACTGGGCGAGAGAGCCGTGCAGATCCGGATGCTCCGGCTTCATGAACTCGTAGCTCAGCACGAGCAGCCGGTAATCGTCCAGATAGCCGGGGTATCGCCGAACGTTGTCCAACTGCACCGGCCGAACCGCCAAGCCGTGCTTCACGAGAGGCAGCGTCAAGCCGTAGAAGTCGGAGAAGTCGAGCAGCTCGAGCGCGTCCTCGTCCGTGATCTCCACCTCGTTCGTCCCGTCGTACTTCAGCAGGAATCCCGCCGTCTCCTTGCCGATCCGCATGCGCTGGAACATCGCCGAATCGGCCAGCAGCACGCCCGCGCGCGGCCCCGTCTCCGCCCCTTCCGGGAGCGGCTGGTCCATGTTGCCCAGCGTATGCATAAGCGTCAGCAGCAGCGTCGCGTATTCCCCGGGAATGCCCCGCTTCACTCCGTCCTCCCCCGCGTACTTCCCCTCGAAAATCCGCCGCGGCCAAGGAGCCGCCTCGTAACGCGACACTTCCGGGTGCAGCAGCGAAGCGACCAGCGTTTTCAGATAGTTCGCCTTGTAGTCGCCCCAATCGCGCTTCGGATCGTCCTCGATCGGGTCGTGCAGGAACCACATCCTCCGCCCGGATCCCCGCGCGAGCTCCTGCATGATGCCGTATTCGAGGAACGCCGTCTCGAACGTCCTCTCCGCTCTCCGGCCTTCGTACACGTTGGCCGTCCGGGACGTGCCCGTCCACACCTGGGCGATGTAGCCGTCCACCGACGGGATGTCGAGCAAGCGCGATTCCGGGCTCACGATCCGCCATTGCGTATAGTTGACGAGACTATGAGTCGGCACGTAAAAACGAAGGGGACGGCCATGCCGAACGAGAGAATACTCCTTCAGCGCCGAGCAGACGCGGTCCAGGCACCGCGCATACAGGTAAGCCTTCAGCTTCGAAGCCCGGTACTGCGCGTCCTCGGAGCCGTGAGGTGCTTGCCAGTCTTCTCCGTAATAAATCCTCCATTCCCGCTTGAACGCTTCCGAATAGCCGTCCTCGACCCAGATCTCAGGCTCCTCGAGATGGATCGCCTCCACCCCCGCGTCCACCGCGGGCCGGATTCTCTCGATCAGGAAGTTCGCGTACGACAGCGTCGGTATCATGTACGGAATGTGCGCGGACGTTCCATGGATGATGCGCTCCCCGTCCTTGTAGGTCTGGGCTTCGTCCCAGTGGCTCCGGCCGTCGAACCGCCCGTCCAGGTAGTCCCCGTAATCGCCCCAGGTGACGCCGGTCATCAGGTGAACGACGTACCCCGCTTCCTTCCATTGCCGGATTCGCTCCGGCATCGTGGGGCCAATGCCGTACACCATGACGAAGTCGGTCTGCAAATCGTAAGACCCGCCATAGGCGCTTCCTTCCTGGAACCCGGTTCTCTCCAGCTCTCTGCCGCCCCTGCCCCTGCCCTTGTCACTGTCACTGCTCCCGCTCATGCCGCTCTCCCCTTCCGTCCGTTAGTGTCGCTTCAGCCGAATCGTCTTGATCTCGAAAGGACGGAAAGCCAGCTCGACTCCCCCTTCCGTCAGAGCGAGAGGCGACGCGTCCTCCTCCATCAGGTTCGTCTCCCAGGCCTCGGCGCAAGGCAGGCCGAACGAGATCCGCGCCTTCGCCGAAGCTCCCGCGCTCTCGTAGAGGCGGACGATCGCGTCGTCGCCGTCCTCGGCCTTCTTCACCGCTTCGATCAGGACGTGCGGGTGATCGATCGCGATCCACTCGAGCCGCCGTCCCGCCACCGCGGCCGCGGCCGGCTCCCCTCCCGTCCGTCCTTCCGCCACGACGAGCGGCACGTTCAGCTCCCAGCCCCGGCGTACGACGCCCGCCGCGACGAAGTCCCCTTCGTGCGGAAGCAGCGCATAGCGGAATTCGTGCCGCGCCCGATCGGCCTGCGGATCGGGATACGACGGGCTGCGCAGCAGGTTCAGATCCAGCGTGCTTCCTTCCGCGCGGTGACCGTACTTGCAGTCGTTGAGCAGGGCCACGCCGTAGTCCGGCTGCGAGAGATCGATGTAGCGATGCGCGCAGATCTCGTCCCGCGCCATCTCCTCGAGCGTATTGCGGGTCGTCCTGCGCTTCAGATAGCCGAATTGGATCTCGCAGTTGACCGTGTCGGAGACGACGGACGTGTCGAAGGAAGTCCGAAGCATTTTGGCCGACTCCCGCCAATCCGCGTCCGCGGCGAACTCGACGATGTCCCCGCCCGCGGCCAAGGAGACGGTCAGCTTCAGCGTCGATTCGCCGAACCGGTACGTCTGTTCGGCGACCGCCCGACAACCCCGCACCGCGTATTCGACGCTCTCGAGCCGCATCCGCCCCGCGACGGCTTCGCGGTAGTCGCGCGGGAAGTCCCAGGCGTCCCCGTCGTCGTGGTACACCGTCAGGACGTTGCCGCCTTCGCCGCCCGGGCGGAGCGCTTCCCGCCCCGCGGCTTTGTCGTAGACGGACGCCAGGCTCCCGTCCTCGGCGAACGCGACGCGAAGCCGCCCGTTCTCGAGCATCGCGCCTCCGGCTCTCAGCTCTTCGACGCCGTCGCCCGCCGGCCTCGCAGCCGCGTCGGCCAGAGCGGCGGCTCCCATGCCGGGCACGCGGACCAGGCGCCGCTCGCCGTTCCACTCCACCCAATCCTCGCGTTCCCACGGCAGCGAGTTGAAGACGACCGGCACGCCGGCCCCCGCGATCCTCGCGGCCGCTTCCCGGTACGCCGCCTGCTGCAGCTCGCGCGTCTCGGCGAGCAGCGCCGCGTACCGCTCCAGCGACTCGTCGTAAACCCGGCCGATGGACGAGCCGGGCAGAATGTCGTGGAACTGATAGAGCAGCGTCTCCTTCCAGATTCGCTCGAGAACCTCCGCTGGATAGCCGTTCCAGCCGGAGTCCCGCTGCCTCTCTTGGCCCCCGTCTCGTTCCGTCCCGCGAGCAAACTCCGAATCCTTCGACGCCTCGCCCGCTTCCCCGCCAGCCCTGCCGCCAGCCTTGCCGTCTGCTCCGTCTCCCTTCCGGTCCGCCCCGACAGCCAGCGCCAGCGAAGCCGCGAACTCCGCCTCGCGCAGCGCGAGCTCCATCTGCCGGTTGTACCGCTTGTTGCGGGCCTGCGACGTCAGCGTGCCTTGATGCTTCTCCAGGTACAGCTCGCCCCGGAACCGCTGGAACGACGCCGACTCCCGCTCCAACCGGCGGAAAAACGCAATGGAAGGCTCCTGCACGACCGGGGGGAGCCCGGACAGATCCCGCTCGCGGGCCAAGCGCTCCAGGTGCTCCTCGCCCGGACCTCCGCCCCCGTCGCCGATGCCGAACAGCATAAGCGCGTGATCGGACACGCCCTTGTCGAGGTATTCGCGCTCGATCTTGGCGAGCGATCGCGGCGCCGCCGGGCTGTTGTACGTATCCTCGGGCGGCAGATGCGTGAGAACGCCCGTGCCGTCGATGCCTTCCCAGACGAAGCTGTGGTGCGGATGCTTGTTGTACACGTTCCACGACAGCTTCTGCGTCATCATGTAATCCACGCCGGACAGCTTCAGCAGCTGCGGCAGGCTGCCCGCGTAGCCGAACACGTCCGGCAGCCACAGCACCCGGACGTCCGCGCCGAATTCCTCGCGGAAGAAGCGCTTGCCGTACAGAATCTGCCGCACGAGAGCCTCGCCGCCGGAGAGGTTCGTGTCGGGCTCGACCCACATGGCGCCCTGCGGCTCCCAGCGCCCTTCCCGCACCTTCTCCTTGACGCGTTCGTACAGCTTCGGATAATGCTCCTTCATCCACTGGTACAGCTGCGGCTGGCTCGCCCCGAACACGTAGTCCGGATACTTCTCCAGGTTCCGAAGCGCCGTCGAGAACGTGCGCGCCCCCTTGCGGATCGTCTCGCGGATCGGCCACAGCCACGCCAGGTCGATGTGGGCGTGGCCGACGGCGCTCACCCGCAGCTCGGCGTCCCCGCCTCGCCGCTCGAGCTCCGGGGCGAGCAGCTCCGACGCCCGGCGGACCGTCTCCTCGTCGATAACCGCGAGCACGTTCGCCGCTTCGTACAGCTTCCGCTCGATCCGGGCTTGGCGCGAGCCGCCCGCCGGTACGCGGGCGGCCAGCTCCAGCAGCACCTCGAAGTCGTAATAAAGCTTGCGGACGGCTTCGTCGCAGATCGCGATATCGGCTTCCTTCAGCGTGCCGCTGCGGTACCGGCCGAACAGGTCGTTGCAGCCGGCGTCCGCCCATAGATCGAGGACCTCGCCGCCCGCCGCCCGCTCCGTCACGTCCACCACCCGCTTGCCGGGGAGGCCGAGCTCGTAATCGAATTCGGAATTGACGTTCGTCAGCCCCTGAACCGGAGTCCCTTCCCCGTCCACGAGGCAGAGTTCCCCGTTGACGTCGATCAGCAGCACGACCTTGCGGCCCGCCGCCTCGTACGGGACCATCCCCGAGAAGCGGAACCAGGCGCAATCCCACAGCTCGCCCCACCGGTCTCCCGGCTTCAAACCAAGCCTCGTTCCCGACGTCCGTTCCGCATAAGGGACCGGCTCCTTCGTCACCCAAGCCTCGACCGCAAGATGCGCGACCGGGCGATAGATCGCTTCCCGCAGCCGGTCCAGCGTCCTAGCCGCCTTCTCTCTCATGACCTTGCCAATCTCGTACGGCATCTCGCCCGCTCCTCTCTGTCTTAACGGAGAAAAGGGCTGGCCAGGGGACAGCCCTCATCTTCCGCACGCATTGCTCTTTATAGGGTTCTTCCGCCCGTCACTTCAAGATCGATTCGGCCTTCGCCTGCGCTTCGTCGAGGATGCCCTTGATGTCGCCGTTCGTCATAATCGCCTTGGCGACCGCTTCCCCGAACGTCTGCCACACCTTCGAGTCTTCCTTCTTGAACGTCGGCAGCCCTTGCACGTTCCCGTTCATCGCTTGATAGTGCAGGTACATCTCCGGATGCTTCGCCTGGTAGTCGGCCGATTCGGCGATCGCCTTCTTGACCGGAGAGCGGACGCCGGTGTCGGCGATGAGCGTCTGAATCTCGTCGCTGTACATCGCGCGGATGTATTCGAACGCCGCTTCCTTGTTCTTCGCGTCCTTCGGAACCGCATGGAAAGCGGCGCCGATCGTAATGTTGCCGGCCGCGCCTCCCTCGGACAGCGGGATCGGGGACATGCCGTACTCGATACCGAGATTCGCGCTCTCGGACGCCCGCCACGGGCCGTCGATAATGTAGGCGGTTTGCTGCTTTTTGAAAGCGTCGAAGTACGGACCTTCCTGCGGATTCACCATCAAGCCCGGAGGATGGTTCTTGTTCAGGCTGCGCAGGAACTCGACCGTCTTCACGTTGGCGTCGCTGTTGAACGCCGGGTTGCCCGAAGCGTCGGCGAAGCCGCCGTTATTGATGACGAGCAGCGGTCCGTAGCGCAGATAGCCGCCCGCGTTCGGCCCGGCGTAGACGCCGCCGCCGTAGAACTTGCCCTTGCCCGCTTCCGTCACCTTCTGGATGTTGGCCAGCAGTTCGTCCCACGAAGCCGGCGCCTTGTCGGGATCCAGCCCCGCTTCCTTCACCAGCTTCTTGTTCCAGAACAGGCTGTTGACGCCCGGCTGGGAGGCGAAGCCGTAAATCTTGCCGTCGACCTCCATCGGCTTCCAGGCGGCCGGCGCGATCGTCTCGCGAATCTCGGCGGCCATGTCGTCCGGGAACGGCTCGAGCAGGCCTTGGAGGGCGAAGCCCGGCATCTGCGTCTCGCCCACGATGATGTCGGGGATGTTCTTGGCGAGGAAGCCGGCCGTCTCCTTCTGGATGAGCGGCTCGCCCCAGCCCCAATCCTCGGTCTTGACCGTGATGTTCTTGCTCTTCAGCTTGTCGCGGATGATCTCTTGATAAAAGTAAGGGAATACGCCGGGGTGAATCGGCTGGCCCGGCGTCCGGGAGAAGTCGGATTCCTTCACGCGCGGGGTTTGGGTTTCGTCCTTCAGGAGCGATTTCTTCTTCTCCCCCAGCAGGTCGTCGAGCTTGCCGACTCCGACGCCCACGGCGCCTTCGTTCAGGACCGTGATCGTCACGGCTCCGGCCGAATTGCCGGACGCGCTCGGGGAAGCGCTCTCGGAAGCGCTCGGCGAGCTCCCCGCGGATTCGCCCGGAGCGGGGGAAGACGAATTGCCGCCGCCCGACGAACAGGCCGAGAGGCTAAGGGCAGCCGCCAGAGGCAGCGTCGCCCATAATCTTTTTCTGTTGAACATCGATACACCCTCCTTAAGAGATACGTTCAACTTGCTAACCAAACATTATCACACATAATTTATATATTCAATATGTCATATAAACTTTTGCTACCCTTTGATCCCGGTATTCGCCAGTCCTTGCACGATGTATTTCTGGAAAAAGAAAAAGATAATCATCGCCGGAATCGTAATCCCCAGGCTCAGCGTGATGATCAGCGGATAGTTGACGACCGCTCCCGGGCTCGCCAGCGCCGAAGACAGCCGGGTGATCGCGGAAGGAAGCGTCTGCAGGGCGTCGCTGTTCGTGTAGAAGAACGGCGTGATGAAGTCGTTCCACGTGCCGAGAGCCGTCGTGATGGCGATGAACGCCATGATCGGAAGCTGCAGCGGGAACAGGATCTGGAACAGAACCCGGAACGTGCCCGCCCCGTCCATCTTGGCGGCTTCGTCCAGCTCGAACGGAACCTTCTCCAGCGACTGCTTGACGAGGAAGGTGCCCATGACGTTGATGGCGGGACCGCCGATCAGGTACACCCACCATGTGTCGAGAATGCCTTTGCCGCCGGTGAACACGTCGTTGCCGCCCATGAACGGGAAGCGCGCGAATTCGAGATACGTCGGGATGATCGCGATCGTCGTCGGAATCATCTGCGTGGCGAGCAGCAGCAGGAACAGCTGGTCCTTCCCTTTGAACCGCAGCCGCGCGAACACGTAGCCCCCGAGGAAGGAAGTCAGAATCGCCCAGGCGGTGCTGTACACCGTCCGGAACAAGGAGTTGCGCAGATAGGTCGTGACGGCGGCGTCCGTCGTTCCTTGGACGAGAGCGCGGAAGTTCTCCAGCGTGGGCTCCTTCGGAATCGGGAACAGCTTGATGACGCTGCCCAGAAATTCCTGCTTCGTGAAGAAGCCGGCCATGATCATGAAGATAAGCGGGTACAGGAGGACGAGGCCGACCAGGAGAAGCACCGCGTGACCGAACAGGTGGGCGGGCTTCAGCTTCGGCTTCGGCTTCGGCCGGGCGCTGCGAATCGCGTTCGAGGCCATGGCGCTCAGCCTCCCTTCTTGATCGGAATGGTCGTCTTCCGGTCGGAGCTCGTGGACCATCCGTAATAGAGAACCGTAATGACGATGACGATAATCGCCATGATGAGCGAGGACGCGCCGGCCATGCCGAGGTTGAAGTCCCAGAAGCCGTCGCGGTAGATGCGGAAGACGAGCACTTCGGTTTTCCCATACGGTCCGCCGTTCGTGATGAACAGCACCTGCTCGTAGATCTGGATCGCCGCGATCAGGCTCGTGATGACGATGTAGGTCGCGATCGGCTTCAAGCCGGGAATCGTGACGTGCCTCAGCTTGCCGTAGCTGCCCGCTCCGTCCACCGCCGCCGCTTCGTACAGACTGTGGTCGACCGACTGCAGCCCCGCCAGCCAGAGCAGCGCCGCATTGCCGACGCCTTTCCACACGGAGTAGACGACGATCCAGAAGATGCCCCAGCCGACCGAATACTGCCAGACGATCGGCTCCTTGCCGAGAGACTTAAGAATGTTGTTGATGACGCCGTTGTTCGTATCGAGGAACAGGTTAAAAATCTGCGTGGTCGCTACGGTGGAGGTGATGGCCGGGATGTACCATATCGAGCGGTAGACGCCCTTGCCCCGAAGCGGCATATTCATGAGCAGAGCCGCCCCGAAGCCGGACAGCAGCGTAATCGCCGTCACCAGACCGCCGAGCCAGATCGACCTCCACAGGGCGTGGGTGTACATCGGCTCCTTGAAGAACCGGACGAAGTTGTCGAGTCCCGTGAACTTCGGCGAGTCCGCGAGCCCGATCCAGCGGAAGAAGCCGAGCAGGAACCCGAACAGCGTCGGGAAGCCCGATACGACCAGCCAGAAGAAAATCATGGGCACCAAGATGACGGCGGCCAGCAGCGCGTCGCGGTGCCGGATTTTGAAGCGCTTCCATTTGCCCGGCGCGAGAAGATATTCGGACGTTCCGGCTCTCATCTCCGCCGCCTTCCCGTCTAGATTCATTCCATCCACTCCCCCTAACTTGCGTTCGTTGTCGTACCCTAACTATAATCAGCATTAAATGATATGTCAATATTTCGATATATTAAATATATCAATAAAAAGCCCGCAAAGGGCGTCGTTCCCTCTGCAGGCTTCTTTGTGAGGCTTTTTGGGTTGGCGGCTTGGATTCGGATGCTGGTTCGGATTCTTGGTTCGGCGAGGTCTTTTACTTCTTGGCCGGGCCGGTCGATTTGCGGACGACGAGCTCCGGCTGCATGATGATTTTGCTATAGCCCGCTCCCGCCTCCCTGTCTCCGTCCAGCATCTCGAGCAGAATTCTCGCGGCCTGCTCTCCCATCCGTCCTTCGGATTGCGAGATGTGCGAGTACTCCCCTTCGTCGCCGAGGCCGGAGGCCGGATCGTCGAACGTCAGGATGGACACGTCCTGCGGGACCTGGAGCCCCAGCTTGCGGCAGATCGAGGAGATGTGGACGCCCAGCCTTCCGTTGAGCGTGATGTAGGCGGTCGCCATCCGGTTCTTGATGAATCGGTACAGCGGGTGGTCCTCGTCGCTCTTGTGGTAGTCGACGTTGAAGTCCGTCAGGATCAGGGCGGGGTTGATCAAAGCTCCGCGGCGCTTGAGCGCCTCCATGTACCCGTTGATCCGGTCCTCGACCGTGATGGTCGGCAGGATGGAGTCGGAGCAGATCGCGATGTCCCGGTGGCCGAGCTCCCATAGATAATCGACGGCCGTCTGCCCGCCGACCAAGCCGTCGCTGCGGACGACGTTCGTCTCGATGCCGGGCAGGTAACGGTCGACCAGCACGAACGGGAAGCCGGCGGCCTTGAGCGACAGAATCTCTTCGTTGTAGGTCTCGGCGTCGCACGGGAAAATAAGAAGGCCGTCCGCTCCGCCGCGGATCATGTGCCGGATCGCTTCCTTCTCGCGTTCGATCGAGTTGCCGGTCACGATGATGTGGAGCTGGTAGTTCGCGCTCTCGAGCACCTCCTGCATCCCTTGCACGAGTCTCAGCGCGAAGTTGTCGACCAGCTCCGGCAGCAGCAGCCCGACCGTGCGCAGGCCGGCGGCCGGCGCCGCCCCCGCCCCGAAGCCGCTCGCGTAGCCGGCTTGCGCTCGCAGCGTCGGGGCGTAGGGGCCGCGGGACGGCAGTTCGCCGCCGTCGGCTCCGGTTCCGGCGCCCGATTGGCCCGCCAGCATCCGCTCGATGCCTTCGCTGACGAAGCTGCCCCGTCCCGGGATCCGGTAGATCCAGCCGTCCTTGGCGAGCTGCACGAGCGCGTTCGCCACCGTAATCCGGCTGACGTCGAACTGCTCCATGAGCTCCTTCTCGGACGGGATCTTATCGTTCCCCTTCAGCTTCTCCTGGGCGATGAGGTCTTTGAAGTACTGTTGAATCTGCATGTACAAGGGTTGCCGTTCCGTATGCATCAGGGATTCTCCTCGCGAGTGAACATTTGAATTATCTCTAAGATATATCATTTATAGCATTTCGTCAATTCGGGGGCAGGCTGTACTCTCATGAGGAACCATTCGCTGCATCGCTAGATCCTTGCACTGACTTCGCTCGATCCTCGCAGCCCATGTGAGTTCCGTTAACTATTCGATAGGCCAGTTACTTTGGCGGCAATGCGGCGGTTTGGGCGGAAGGACATCAGTGGCTGAGTTACTTTTGAGAGAAAACGGCGGTCTGAGCGAAAGTACATCAGTGACTGAGTTACTTTGATAGGTACTCTTTTATAGAACAAGGCCAACCGGTGCACGCCGGTTGGCCTTGTTCGTTTGATTCGGCTGCCCTTGCTCTTGCCCGCGGCAGCGGCGGCGATCACGCCTGCGTCCAACGGAGCGGACGACCGAAGTCGGGCGTTCCGTCCGCCTTCCAGCCGAACGGCTGCACGCACGTGTGCCGGTTCGAATCGTCGAGCGGGTCGCCCTCGATCTCCTTGAACCCGCGCGCGTGGTAGACGAGCAGGTCGGTGCCGTCGGGCGCCGTCGTGAAGCTGTTGTGCCCCGGCCCGTAGACGCCCGCTTCCTCGTCGGTGCGGAACACCGGGACGGGCGACTTCGTCCACGAAGCCGGATTGAGGCTCTCTCAACCTACTTGACGTTAAACCGGATCACGTTCCAAGAGTACGGCGGCAGCACGCTCTCCGCCCGGCCGCCGTCCAGCGTCGTCGCCCCGCCGGTCCGCGGCTTCACTTCGCCTTGGTTGTCCGCCGTGTTCACGGCGTCCAGCCGCTCGTGGTTCATGACGAGATGCTCGGCGAAGCTCACGCCGCCGAAGTCGCGAATGTCGAGCTCGTATGCGATCGACTCCTCGCTCCGGTTCACCGCGAACACCGTCAGCTCGCCCTTCTCCTCGTTCCAGACGGCGACGGAATCGACCTTCGCCACGTCCGTGTACAGCTTCGTATCGTACTTCGGAGACTCCGTCTCGAGGCGAAGCACTTCTCCCCGCCCGTAGCGCGAAGCGTGCAGGAACGGGTAGAACGTCGGGTTGCGCCAAGCCGCGCCGCCCTTGTTCGTCAGAATCATCGGGATCGTGTTGACGAGCAGCGACTGGCAGGCGATATCGATCCGGTCCGCGTGCCGGAGAATGGACATGAGCGCGGAGCCGAACACGAGCGCGTCCTCCATGCGGAACTGGACCCAGTCGTACGGGCAGCCGGTCTGCCACGGCGTGTAAGGCACGTCCGGCTCGCGCCAGACGTTCCACTCGTCGAACGACAGCTTCATCCGCTTGCGGCTGCGCTTCACCGACTGGACGTAATCGCACGTCGCGATGACGTCCTTGATCTGCTGCTCCATCTCCAGCGGCATCGCGAGGAAGGTCGCCGTATCGTTCTCCCTTTTCCCAATATAATGATGAAGCGACAGCTGCTCCACATGCTCGTACGTATGCATGAGAACGGTGCGGTCCCACTCCGGAAAAGTCGGCATATGCCTGGCCGAGCTCCCGACCGCGACCAGCTCGATGTCGGGATCGACCCACTTCAGCGCCTTCGCCGTCTCGCACGCGAGCCGCCCGTATTCGTCCGCCGTCTTGCGCGCGATCTGCCATTCCCCGTCGAGCTCGTTGCCGAGGCACCACGTCTTGATCTTGTACGGATCCCGGACGCCGTGCGAGCGGCGCAGGTCGCTGTATTGGCTGCCCCCCGGGAAGTTGCAATATTCCAGCAGGTTCCGCGCTTCGTCGATGCCGCGCGTCCCGAGGTTGACGGTCATGATAGGGTCCGCCCCGACCTTGCGCGTCCAGCGCATGAATTCGTCCAGGCCGAACGAATTCGGCTCCACCTGGCGCCACGCCAGATCCAGCTTCACCGGTCGCTGCTCCTTCGGCCCGACGCTGTCTTCCCAGTTGAAGCCGGAGGAGAAGTTGCCGCCCGGATACCGGACGACCGACAGGTTCAGCTCGCGCACGAGCTCCAGCACGTCCTTCCGGAAGCCGTCCTCGTCCGCCGTCGGGTGATCCGGCTCGTAAATCCCGTTGTATACGACGCTTCCCATATGCTCCACGAAGGAGCCGAACAGCCTGTCGCTTGCCCGGCCGATCCGGAAGTCCTTGCTCAGTATCGATTTCGCTTGTGGCAGAGTCATCGTCAGGCACCTCGTTCAGTCATAGTTGGTAGTAGGATAATAAAAGGATACGGCTGCTCCGGCCGCGGCCGCCCCCGTTCTCGACGGGATCAGCCCTTCAGGCCGGACGTCGCCACGCCTTGCACGAAGTAGCACTGCGCGAACACGTAGACGACGAGCAGCGGCAGCAGCGCCAGCGCGGAAGCCGCCAGCGTCGGCCCGTACTCGATGTTGCGTTGTCCGACGAACATCGCCAGCCCCGCGGACAGCGTCCGCATCTCGGTGGAGCTCGTCAGCATAAGCGGGTACAGCAGGTCGTTCCAGTTGTTCATGAGATGGAAGATGCCCAGCGTAATCATGGCCGATTTGCACAAGGGCAGCATGATCTTCCGGTAGATCTGGAATTCGCTGAGGCCGTCGACCCGCCCCGACTCCTCCAGGTCCTTCGGGAGCGAGATGAAGAACGAGCGCATCAGGTAGATGCCGAAGGCGCTGGCCGCCCGCGGTATGATCAAGCCCCAGTACGTGTCGAGCATGCCCAGCTTGAACACTTCGACGAACAGGGGAATCATCAGCACTTGGAAGGGGATCATCATCGTTACGAGGACGAGAGAGAACAGCGTCTTGTTCCCTTTGAACTTCATTCGGGCGAAGGCGTACCCGGCCATCGAGTCCAGGAACACCGACAGAATCATGACTCCGACGGAGAAGATCACTGTGTTTTTGAAGAAGGCGAGCAGCGGGATCGAATCCCACACCTTCACGAACGAATCGAACGTATAATGACTGGCGAATACGGTGGGAGGATACTTCATGAACTCCTGCTCCGGCTTGAAGGCCGCCACGAGGAGCCAGAGAAAGGGATGCAGCACGGCTACCAGCAGCGCGGCCGAGCCGATGAAGGCCAGGATTTTCCCTCCCGTTATGCGTCGTTCCATGCGGTCGTCCTCCTAGGCCATATCCGATTCTTTGCGGAGAAAATATTGGTTCATGACCAGCGTGATCGCCATGATCAGGATGAACAGCATCACCGAGATCGCCGAGGCGTAGCCCAGATCGTACGGGGCCATCTTGAAGCCGGTATTGTAGATGTAGCCGACGATCGTCTCGGTCTTGTTGAGCGGACCGCCCTGCGTCGTGACGAAGATCTGGTCGAACACCTGCAGCGCCGCGATCATCGTCGTAATGACCGTGAAGCTGAGCGCGGGCATAAGCACTGGGACAGTGATGCTGAAAAATTGCTTCGCCTTGCTCGCCCCGTCCAGCTGAGCCGCTTCGTAATAGGAGTCGGGGATCGATTGGATGCCCGCCACCAGAATGATCATGCTGTAGCCGAAGCTTCTCCAGACGGTCAGCAGGATGACGGACGGCATCGCCCAAGTCGGATCGCGGAAGAACTCGAGCCGCGGCAAGCCGAGATGGGTCAGGTAGTTCGGGTACACGCCCGTCTGCGGGTCGAGCAGGAACGAAGCGATGATGCCGATCGCCGTGAACGAGCAGATCGACGGCACGAAGTACACCGACCGCAGGAATTTGCGGAAGCGCGTGTTTTTCGAGACGTAGACGGCGGTCAGCAGCGCGAGAGCGATCTGCAGCGGCACTTCGACTCCGGCGAAGTAGATCGTGTGCAGGGCGGCGTCCAACAGCCGTTCGTCCTGGAACAGCTTGGAGAAGTGATCGAGCCCGACGAAACCCTTCACCTGGAGGAAAACGTCCATGTCCAGCGTGCTGATGACCAAGGTGGCCAGCAGCGGAACGACCGTGAACAGGAACAGGATCGCGAGCGCGGGAGCGATGAACAGATAGGCCGCCCGGTCGGGACGGTTCCAGACGCGCAAGGCGTTCTTGAGGCTTTTGGTCATGTTCAACACCTTCATGGTTGGATTCGCGGCCGGCTCTCTCCGGCTTCGGCGAAGTTGGCGCTGCCCTCCTTCGAACGGGAGGGGGCCGGCCGCGTGTTCCTAAGGACTTGCCTTTGCTTGCATTGCTTGCGTATAAGGGGGAGCTCCCCGGGTTACTTCTCGGACTTCAGAATGTCGTCGATCGCGTCGGACGCCTTCTTCACGCCCGCGGCCGGGTCGAGTCCGCCGACGATCTGCTCCATGAGCGGGAACAGGACGTCCGCGTTGATGCGGTCCGCGTTCACGATGCCCGGCAGGAACGTGCGTCCCGCGGAGCCGAGGTTCGACATCGCCTTGATCGTGGCGTCCGCTTGAATGTCCGGATCGGCGGCCACCGACTTGAGGTACGGCGGGAAGCCGATCTTCTGCGACCATTCCTTCGCGATCGCGGTCGAGTTCCAGTAGCTGACGAAGTCGTAGGCGGCGAGCCGTTCTTCGTCGGACGTCCCCTTCGGCACCGCGAAGCCGACGCCGTCGGCGATCGTCGCTTGCGCCGCCGAACCCTTCGGAGGCAGCGAGACGCCGAAGTTGACGTTGTTCGACTTCAGTCCCGCCGCCAGCCAAGGACCGGTGATGTACATGCCGGCCTTGCCGCTCAGGAACAGCTTGTCGGTCTCGACGCCGTTCAGTCCCTTCGGCGTCACCTTCTTGTTGACGGCCAGATCGGCGAGCCACTGGAACGTCTTGACGTTCTCCGGCGTATTCAGCACCGATTGCTTGGCGTTCACGTCGACCATATCTCCGCCGTTGCCCCAGACGAACATCGAGTAGTATTGCGGCGCTCCCTTGATCGGCATCAGGAAGCCGTATTGATTCTTCGAAGCGTCGGTCAGCTTGACCGCGTAGTCCGCGAGCTCGTTAAAGTCCGCCGGCGGCTTCTCGGGATCGAGGCCCGCCGCCTTGAACAGGTCCTTGTTCCAATAGAACTGGATGCCGAACACCTGCATCGGCAGCAGATACGTCTTGCCGCCCGATTGGCCGAGCTGGACGGCCGAATCCTCGAAGTCGGCCTTGTCGACGCCCGGCGTCGTGTAGAAGTCGTCGAGCGGAAGCAGCGTTCCGTTCTGGATGAAGGCGGAAGCCGACGTCGGCGACATGGCGATCAGGCTCGGCGCCGTGCCGGTGGCGATGGATGGAGGCAGCTTCTGGTTGAATTGGTCGGCGGGCAGAATGTCCATCTTCACTTCGATCTTGCCTTCGTTCTTGGCGTTGTAGCCGTCGACGATCTCCTTAAGCGTGTCGCCGTCGGAGCCGGTGAACGTGTTCCAGAAGGTGACGGTAACCTTCTTGCCGGACGCTCCCGAGGGCGAAGCCCCCGAAGCGGAAGGCGAGGCGCCGTCGTTCTTGCCGCCGCAGGCGGCGAGGCCGGCGACGAGCGTCAGGGCAAGCGCGCCGGTCAGGAGTCGGGAAGGCATGAATCGTCCGCGATGGTTCATGGAGTAATCCTCCTCTAACGAAGTTGGCATCAGTACGCTCTCTTGGTTCCTATCTCCATAAAGCCCGTTTTTCTCTAAGTGGATGTTCCCCTTTTATTCCCTGCCGTATGTCCGACTCGGTCCCTCACCTCCAGCCGAAGTATGGCAACGCTCTTTTAAATCGATTTAAATTCTTCGTAAAAAACAATCCGCAAAAACTCAGGCTTCGGCGCCGCAAGATTCGCGGATAATCAATTGCGAGGGAACGACGGTCTGCTTCTCCCCGACGTCTTCTTGATTCAGCAAGGCGATCAGCTTCCGCGCGGCGATCGCTCCGATCTCACGCATCGGCTGGTCGATCGTCGTCAGCGTCGGGCTTGTCATCGTCGCCATCTCGATGTTGTCGCAGCCGACGACGGCGACATCGCCCGGAATCGTCGCGCCCGCCTGCTGCAGCCCCTTCATCGCGCCGATCGCCATCCGGTCGTTCGCCGCGAAGATGCCGTCGAAGGGGTGCCCGCTCTCCAGCAGCTCCTTGGCCGCGAGGACCCCGGCTTCCATCGAGAAGTCCTTCTCGACGACCATCCAGGGCTCGAACAGGATCTGGTGGTCTTGAAGCGCTCTCTTGAAGCCCTCGACCCGTTCGATGCTCACCTGGTAGTCCAGCGGGCCGGAGATCATGACGAGCTTCCTGCGCCCTTGCTTGATCAGATGCTCGGTCGCCTTGTACGCTCCCCCGAACTCCTCCCGTTCCACCGTGATCACCTCGTCGTGATGCCACTTGCCGAGGTAGACGACCGGGTAGCCCGATTCGACGATGCGCAGAATGTTGCGGTCGCGGATCGACGCCGGCCAGAGGATGATGCCGTCCGCCCGCCGGTTGCGCAGGATCTTGTCGTAGGCGGCCGCTTCGTCGGCTTCCGACGGGGCCGTCGACAGCAGCAGGTGGAAGCTGTTCTCGACGAGCACTTCCGTTATTCCTTCCAGCAGCTGGACAAAATAAGGATGCGAGAACGCGAAATGCGTCGTGTTCGGGAAGATGAGGGCGATCGTCTCGGCCTTCTTGGCTCTCAGGCTTCGGCCGATCTCGTTCGGCACGTACTTGAGGCGCTTGGCGACCTCTTCGACGGCCCGCCTCGTCTTCACGTTCACTCGGGGGTCTCCCGACAGCGCCAGCGAAGCCGTCGCCGTCGACACGCCCGCGACGCGCGCGATGTCCTTCAGCGTTACATGTTCCTTGGTCATGGCTCGCATCCCATCTTTTAAATCGATTTAATAACCACATGATAAAGCGATTTCATGATCGAGTCAAGAGGGGATGCGGGGTGGCGAGAGGATTTTTTTCTGCGTCGCGATTAGAACTCGTCGCGGAATGGCTGGATTTCGCATACCTGCTGCGATGTCGGCGATGGTCGGCAATCTGTAACGAACTCAGGAGTCGCTATTTCGCGTCCAAAGCCCATTTATGAAAAGCTAACGAACTCACGCGACCTTATTTGGGGTTTTCGAAGGGAAAAACGAGCTGCCGGAACGAAATAGCGTCTCTCCGATTCGTTAGAATCGAAACTTCCCTGCTTTCAGCCAAATAGCGTCTCCTCGATTCGTTAGCCGCCTTCCGCCTGCCTTCGGACTCCGCCTTCCGGCCACTCAGCAATCTTCCGCCCTGCGTTCTCAGCCCGGTCTTAAGGACTCTCCTTGGCTCGCGCCTCGAAGTAATCGACGACGACCTCGCGGAATACCTGGGCGGCCCGCGAAATATACCGGTCTTGGCGCCAAAATAAAGCGATCTCCATGACCAATTCTTGTTCGTCGACTTGGAGATAGTGGATTTGCTCCCGAGAATCCCTTGCCGTGCCCGGAATGAAGCCGATGCCGATTCCGGCTTCCACGAGAGAGGCCAGCCGGGCCGGCTCGTTGCCCTCATAGACGTAACGGGGCTCGAAGCCGGCCGATCGGCACGCGGAGTCGATCAAATCCCGTGCGCGGAAGCCCCGCTTCACCCCGACAAACCATTCGTCCTTCAGTTCCGCCAACGACACGCGGCTTCGGCCGTCCAGCCTGTGCCCCTTGGGCACGGCTACGAGAATGGGGGCGGCGTATACGATTCGGCATTCCAGGCCGTCTCCGGGAAGGGGAGGCGAAGACAAGCCGAAATCGACCTCCCCCCTGTGCAGAAGCGCGACCAGCTCCTGCGTCGTCAGCATTTGCACATGGAACTGGATGTGCGGATGCTTCTTCCGGAATTCCCGAAGAATACCGGGCAGCGCGCTTGCGCTCGTCACCGCCAATTCGATCGTCCCTTGTCCCGGTCCGGACAAGTCGCCAAGCTCCTGCCTCCCCTGTTCCAATTCGAACAAGGCCCTCTCCGCGCGGCGAAGGAACCGGTTGCCGTACTCGTTGAGGCGCAGCTTCCTCCCCGCCCTGTCGAACAGAGGGACCCCGAGATCCTCCTCCAGGCGCTGAATTGTTTTGCTCAGCGACGACTGGGTCACGTGCAGACTTCTCGCCGCTTCGGTCACATGCTCCAACCTTGCCACCGCGAGAAAATATTGCAGTTGAAGAAGCTCCATCCCGCATCCTCCGCTTATTCCTTCTAGTACATGAAATCATAACATGAAATGCGTTGGAATAAATAATCGAGTTCCGGTACGATGGCTTCAACACGCGTTGGAGGGGACTCGATATGAACACTCGAAGCAAAGGGTTGATGATTGCCGTCGGACTCGGGGTGCTGCTGAACCCGTTAAATTCTTCGATGGTGTCCGTAGCCATCGCGAGGCTGCAGGACTCTTTCCGGCTTGACTACACGGTCGTATCCTGGATCGTGTTCGCCTTCTACATCGCAAGCGCCATCGCCCAGCCGGTGATGGGCAAGGCCAGCGATTTATTCGGCCGCCGAAAGATTTTTCTGGCCGGTCTCGTCGTTGCCTTCGTCGCGTCCTTGTTAGCCGCTCTGGCGCCGAACTTCGGATGGCTGATCGTGCTGCGCATCGTGCAATCGATCGGGACCAGCATGACGATCTCGGTCGGAATGGCTATCGTGCGCATGCATGTGACGGAGCGGCAAGCAGCCGCCTTGTCCGTCCTGTCGATCTTCCAATCCGGAGCGGCGGCTATCGGACCTTTTGTCGGCGGGGTGTTGATCGATTGGCGGGATTGGCCCGCTATCTTTATGGTCAATATTCCGTTTACCGTGGCCAGCTTCATATTGGCTTGGAGAATGATCCCGAAGGACGAGCCGCTGGCGTCATCCGCTCGCCAGAAGTCTATTCGGCAGTGGTTGGAATCGGTCGACGCCTACGGAATTGTGCTTTTCGCCGCGGGTCTGGTCGCCCTGCTTGTCGGGGTGCTGTCGGTCAAATCGGCTGGGCGCGTCTCCCTCGGCCCTGTCGTCATCGGCCTGATCGGACTCGCGTCGCTTGGGGCATTCGTCCGGCGGGAGTTGGCGACGGTGTCTCCCTTTATTCCTTTGCGCACCTTCGCCAAATATTCGGGGATCACCTGGGCCAACGTCCAATTTATGATCGCGAACGCCCTCTTCTACTCGCTCTTCTTCGGACTTCCGTCTTACTTGCAGGCAGTGCGCCACATCGGCGAATCCCATACGGGGCTGCTCATGCTGACTCTGGGCCTGTGCTCGCTCGCGGCATCTCCGTTGGCGGGACGGTGGGTCGATCGGTCGGGTCCTAGGCCGGCCTTGCTCTCTTCCGCCTTGCTGATGACGTTCGGGTCCGTCTGGATCGTAACTTTAACTCCGACGACGCCGGTGATCGGCGTAAGTCTGGCGTTAGCCGCATTCGGGATCAGCAACGGGCTGAACAGCGTCGGCTTGCAGGCGGCGTTGTTCGAGAGCTCGCCCAAGGAGATCATCGGCGTCGCCTCCGGCTTGTTCAATACGTCCAGGAACCTGGGGGCCATTCTCGCTTCCTTGCTGATCGGCATCGTCATGGGGGACCGCTTCACCTTCGGAGGATTCCGGACGCTGGGGATGATCTTGACGGCGGTCGCCCTGGTCTTGGCGCTTATGAGCTTGCGGCGCCGCAAGTCTGGACAAGCGCAAGGAACGTAGGGGGAAAAGAAGAAAAACGAGACGCCCCATCCATCCGGACGAGGCGCTTCGCTTCAGACGTTATTCGATTGCGTCGCCGAAGTTCGTCAATGGACGGCCGACTTTGGCTTATGAGTTGGACGCTTCGAACTTCGAGCTTTGGGCTTTGAGTTTTGAGTATTGAATCTTGGGAATCGGTCTTTGGGCTTCGGGCTCGCGATGACACGCGCAGGCGATGCGGCCGTTAAGGCGCGATCGGCGTGACAATCTCGCGGAACGTCACGCTGTCCGCCTTCCATACCCCGTCGACCCGGACCAGTTCGGTCTCGCGGTAGAGGTTGATCGTTTCCCCCCACTTGGTGCGGCCCATGTCGAGAGATTGCGAGAGCTTCGCGGTCGTTTTGCTCATGTAGTAAGGCCCGTAATAAGCGTCGAACCGGCGCTTCTCCTTCAAGCCCTTGTCCGCGATAATCGCATTGATGAGCCGATCCGTGAAGTAGGGCTTAAAGTGCGCCCGGATCTGCTTGATCTTCGACACGTCGGCCGCTTCGTTCAGCTTCTCGTTCAGTAACTTCGTCCAGGCCGCCGTCGCTTTGTCCGCCGCCGCCGGTTCCTCGCGCTCCTGCCCGACGCGGACGACGATGTCATTGCCCTCTTGCTGCTTGATGGTCGCTTCCTGGGTTTGTTGATTCCAGCTAACTTCTGCGCCCAGCGTCTGGCTGACGAAGCGAAGCGGGACATATGTGGTCGTGCGAACGACTTTGACGGGGGCGTCCAGCTCGATATCGGACGATCCCAAGCGCACGATCTTCGAGTCGATCGTCAACTGCATGTCGGTATCGCCCTTCGTAATCCGGATGCTGTTCTGCTGCCGGTTCCATTCGACGGTCGCGCCCATATTCTGAGCCACGTCCCGCAGCGGAATGAGCATGCGGTTGTTCTCCGCCCTGGCGTGATCGATCAGCACGGTATGGTCGTCGGCGGATCCGGGCGCCGCGAACGCGGGCACGGCCAGAAGAAGCGCCGCCGCCGTCGATAGAATGGTTTTGTTGTTCATGGCGGATGTCTCCTTTGCCTGACAAGCCTCTGTCTTAAGTAAGGGTAGACTGCGAATGCGGCCGGAAGGTTGCAAGCCGGGGCCGAAGATGGGGCCGGGGGAATCGCGCTGCGAGCCAAAAAAAACTACGAAAGACCATTTCGCTAACAAACTTCTTGGGATATGGAGACAGCGAAGTCTCGTTCATGGTTGCAATCGGAATCCCATGCTTCCAGTTCATAGATGCCTTTTTCTCTAACGAACCCAAGAGACGCTATTTAGCGTCAAAAGCCCCTTTTGAAACTCTAACGAACTCCAGCGATCTTATTTAGGGTATTGGAGGAGAAAAAGGGGCCTCCAGCACGAAATAGCGTCTATACGATTCGTTAGAATCGAAAATCCACGATTTTGGGGCAAATAGCGCCTCCTCGATTCGTTAGCCGCCTCCCCCAATCGATACGGGAACCAGGCACCCATCATAGAAGCTCTACTCGACGCGATCTCCACTCCGATCAGCGACTCTGTGCCCGGATAACAAATCGGTATGTGAATGGGGCAGCCGTAGAAAAAAAAGCGGCAACCTCCGCTACGAAGGCTGCCGCTTATTACGCCGCTAAAATAGTGACCGAATCAATCGCGGACGAGAATATCGGATCGGACCTGCCGGAGACAGGCTTCGAAATCCCCGACTACGATCTTCATCGAAACGGACAGCATCAAATTCAGAGACAAATCGAAATCTTCGACCTTCATCCCGTCCGCATGCAATCCGGTTTGCTCGTCGATCGAGCCGGCCAGACGTTCGCGCATGCTCCGTCCATCCGAGACGTAACCGTATAGGCGCTTGCCCAAGGCATATCCGAAGCCGCATTCGAAGGAGGTGCCCGAATCCGGTTCCTGACCCCGGAACGGATTCAAGTCGGCCACGACGATATCGGCCTCCCGGATCGCCTCTTCGTTCAGACGGAAAATCAGGGCCGCTATCTCCCGCTTGCCAAGATGCCCGACAGGTTCATTGTCCTTCGGGTACATCCCATCGAATCCGTAACGCTCGCATAACTTCCTCAGCTTCAAGCCGTATTCGTCCGCGTCCGGGCGGAACACGTGACAACCGGCGATATAGATTTTAGGCTTCCGGCTCCCCTCGGCTCCAGAGTCAAGCATTCGCCCCCTCCTTGCGCAACTGACTTGCCGCAGCCGAAATATCCGCCACGGATTCCCTCTCGATGATCCGGTATGGCATATAGAAATTCCCCTTTGCCGGGATTTGATTGGCATGGTCCCCAAGCAACCCCGCCATATATTTGACGCTCTCCACCCCGATGCTGCCGAAAGGCTGTTCGACGGTCGTCAAGGTAGGAGTCGTAATATTGCCGACCGACAGGTTATCGTACCCGATGACGGATATATCGGCCGGGACCCGAAGTCCCGCGTCGTGAATGGCGCGCATCGCCCCGATCGCCATCTCGTCCGAAGCCGCGAAGACGGCCGTGATCCCGGAACCGCCGAGGCACGCCAGCAGTTGCTTCATCGCGGCGTATCCGTCGTCGAACCGCATATCTCCATAGGCGACGAAGGAGTCTTCGAAGGGCAAACGATAGAAGTCGATCGCATTCTTGTAGCCTCTCCATCTCAACTGTTCGCTGCGGTCATGCTGCGAAGGGAGCGCGGAGATCATGCCGATGCGCTGATGTCCTCGGGATACGAGATAGGACACCGCATCAAAGGAAGCGCGAACGTCATCCACTTTGAACGCGGGCAGTTTGGCGTTCTCGTGCGAATCCAGCACCAGAACGACCGGAATTCGCAGATGCTCGATCAGCTCGTCGTAGTCGTCCGACACGAAGCAACTGGCCAGAATGATCCCGTCCACCAGATGCTGCTCGACGAAGGAGAACGCCTTGGCTATCCCTTCCTTGTTTTTATCCTCGCTCTTGAGCTCGTACAGGAGCAATTCAATGTTGTTCTCCATGGCGGTCCTGCTGATCCCGCCGTACAATTCGCCGAAATAAAACGAGGTAATGTACGGAATAATGACGGCTAATGAGCTTTTTTTATTTTTGGCATGAAGCCATTTGGTCTTGTCGTGGTCGAAATAATTCAATTTCCTGGCCGCTTGCATGACGCGTTCCCGCGTATCCGCATGCACCAATTCCGGTTTGTTGAGCGCCCGGGAGACGGTCGCGATCGAGAGCCCCGCATATTTCGCGATATCGTTTATCGTTGCCATTCCAACCTCCGGGCTCGCCGCCCCCGCCATGAAACGATTGAAAAGAATACATAAATTATATCGAATACTATCCATGCAGGGCAAAAAAATCAATCGCCGCGTTCGGCCAGAATCCTTCCGACCTGATCGATAAAATCGTCTCTGAACAGGGACGCCTCCACTTGAACGCAGACCTGGACATTCGGCCCGGTCGGCGCTCTCCGATGAAGATCCTCCGTCGTCCTTCCCAGACCGGGCTCCTCCAGATCGACTCGGAGGAACATCGGCAAGGAGCGTACGAACGCCGGATTCTTGGCGACGCCCACGGCCAGAGGATCGTGAAGGGCGCAGCCCTCCAGGTAGGGATAGTACTTGCGGTATTCGTACAAATAAAAACGGGCGAATCGCGCGAACAGCACTCCGGCCTCGGTCCCCGTCCGCTCCCATTCGACGACTTCGCGTTCAGTCAATAGCGTCCTCCTCGTCACGTCCAGGCCGACCATCGTTATCGGCAGTCCGGATCGGAACACGGCATCCGCCGCCTCCGGATCGATATGGACGTTCGCTTCGGCGAATGGGGTAGCGTTGCCCGGGCAGGTCACCGCTCCGCCCATCGCGACCACTTGGCCGATCGTCCCGACGATGGACGGATCCTCCCGGATCGCTCTCGCCAAGTTAGTCAGAGGCCCCGTCGTGACGATCGTGAGGTCCCGCTTGTGCTTGCGCGACTGCTCGATAATAAAGTCGACGGCCCTATCCGGCACGCCCGGGTCGTTCGCCGCCTCGCCCAGCGTCTCCCCCAAGCCGTCCGTGCCGTGAAATTCCCCGCCGTATTCCTTCGCACGCTCAAGCGGCTGGGACGAGCCTCTCAGAACCGGAACCGGGCGGCGGAGCAGTCGAAGGATCTCCGTCGTATTGCGATACGTATAATGAACGGGCGCCATTCCGTACGAGACCGTAATGCCCAACAGATCGATCTCTTCGGACGCGACGGCATACGCGATCGCGAGCGCGTCGTCGACACCGGTATCGACGTCCAGAATCATCTTCCGCTTCATCATTCGGGGAACCCCTTAATACTGCCAAGCATTGTAACGGAACGGGGCTGCCGCGGGCCGAGCCGGCGTCTCGCCGGCGCCGCGTTCGGCATCCAGCAGCTTCTTCCTCCACTCCTCGTACCCATACTCGTCCTTCTCCACCGGAGGGGAGACCTTGCTCGCTTCCTCGAGGAAATGAACGACGTCTTTGCCAGCGGCTTTGCCTCTCTGCGTATGCATGTCCAGCGCGTATTCGGGCACTTCCGGCTTCTTGCCGTTCTCGAAGTCGCGGATGAGGAGATTTTTTACGCAATCGCTGGAACGTTCTTTCGCGCAGCGGCATAGGTAGCGGATCGCTTGGACGAAGAACAGGGGCCGATCCCCGTCCCCGTATGGGAAGCTCTGCCTCAATTGGTTGTAGGTGTTGACCAGCATGGCCGCTTGCACATCGCCGAAGCCGATATCCTCCACGCTAATGACCTGCAATCTCCGCCAGAGCTTCTCCTCGAACTGCGGGCTGGTAATATACATTTCGTAGGCCGCCTCCAGAGCTTCCTTCTCCAACCCGCGCCGGATCGACTTCTGCAGCATGGAGATAATCTCGTCTCCCGGGATACCGTTCCTCGTCGTGATTTGGGACCATGGATCGTAGGACAAAAATTCGCTCATCGAAGCTTCCTCCACTGGGTTCAATTAGGTTGCGCGGACTATCCGAAGATCGGCTGACGCCTATTTGACGGCCCCTTCGGTCAATCCTTGAATGATGTATTTCTGGAATATCATGACGACGATCAAAACCGGCAAGCAAGATAGAATGCTGGCCGGGAACAGCATCTCGTACCGGATTCGGTCTTCGCCGATAAATTCGGCGATTTGAACCGGAAGCGTGCGGGTGCCAGACTGGGTCATCACGACGGCGAACAGAAATTCGTTCCATACTCCGATAAACACGAAGATGGCGGATGCCGCCAGTCCGGACCTCGACAGAGGAACAACGATGCGGAACAGGATCTGAAGACGGCTGCATCCGTCGATCCGCGCGGCTTCCTCGACTTCGTAAGGCAGTCCCCGGACAAACGCGGCGTACATCCAGATGACGTACGGCAGCGAGAAAGCGACGTTGGCGACGATCAAGCCTTGATAGGTGTACAGCAGTCCGGCCACCCGCATGAGCATGAACATCGGGATCAGGATGGCCATCGCCGGAAGCATCTGCGTTCCCATGATAAGCAGGTATAGCGACTTCCGACCCCGGAACTGCAATCGGGCGAACACGTACGAAGCGAAGATGCCGATCGCCAGCGAGATCAGCGTCGTAGCCGCGGATACGATAAAGCTGTTCCGCAAGGCGAGAACCACCTTCTCGTTGCGTAGCAAGTCCGCGTAATATTCCAGAGTAAATTCTTTCGGCCATACGGACGGGGGAACGGACAATAATTCCACCGGATGTTTGAAGCTCGACAGCAGCAGCCAGATGAAGGGAAACATAACGAAAATCATCAGGCAGACCGAAATCAGGCGAACAATCCCTTTCTTCATCCATTTCATCGCTCTCGCAAATCGCAGCGCTTCGTCCATCTGCCGCCTTCCTTTCCGGATTGCGGAGGCGGGAGATCGTTCTCCCGCTCCCTCGAGATTCATCCGACGGGGTTACTTCCCGATGATTCCCAGCACTTCCGCTTCCGCGTCCTTCAGCGCATTCTCCGGCGTCTCTCTTCCCGCCACGGCGGCGGAGACGTACTTCGAGACCGTATCGGTAATTTCCGTCGCCTTCTCATGGTGGAAGATGCCGTACGGATACTGAAGCTGCTCGGCGATCGGGGCGAAGTGCGGATTCTGCGTCTGAACCTCCGCGTCGTTAAGCGCGTCCTTGTTGACCGGGATGCGTCCGGTCGCGAGCGCCATCTCCTTCTCCTGCTCCTTGGAGGTGACGAATCGGATGTATTCCATCGCCGCTTCCTTGTTCTTGGAGTTCGCCGGGATCGCAAGGCCTCCGGTCTCCGCGTAAGAAGCCGTCTTCAACTTGTCTCCCGGAATCAGCGCGACCGCCGCCTGGCCTACGATCTTGGACAACTTCGGGTCGTTCGCCTGACCGAACGTATGCGGCGCGTTGATGATCATCGCGGCTTTGCCTTGAGTGAAGTTATCCAGCGTGTCGTTCTGCTCGTAGACGACCGACTGCGGGTTCATCACCTTGTATTTCAAGTTCAGATCCGCCAGGAATTGCAGGGCCTTTACTCCTTCGGGAGAATTGAAGCTCGGCACGCCCTTCTCATAGTCCCAGAACTCGCCGCCCCGGGAGCGCAGGTAGACGATGAAATTCGCGTAGGCGTTCTTCTCCGTCATCACGTCGGCGAAGGGATAGGTCACGACGCCCTTCTCCTTCAACAGGAGCGCATCTTGAAGGAATTCGTCCCAGGTGGCCGGCGGCGCCACGATCCCGGCTTTGTCGAACATTTCCTTGTTGTAATAGAATTGCGTCAGCCAAATATAACGGGGAACGCCATACGTTTGGCCGTCGTACATGAGCGGTTTGAACGCATTCGCGCCAATGCCCGCTCTCATGTCGTCGGTTATTTGGCCGTCCAGCGGGGCCAGGAATCCCTTCGATGCGAACTCGGCCACCCAGTCGTCCTTCACGTGGATCACGTCGTAATCGCTGCTCCCCCCGGTGAAGGCGGTCACCATTGTATCGTGAAGCTGACCGAACGGAACGGATACGTAATTGACTTTAATCCCCGTCTGGCCCTCGAACTCCTTGGCCTGGTCGACCCAATACTGCGGATCGTTAATGTACAGGACGGATATGGATCGGCCGCCGCCGGCAGAAACCGAACCGCCGGACGTCCCGGAGTTACCGGGCTCCACCGGATTCGAGGAGCCGTTTCCGCATGCCGCCATGATCAGAACCAGGATAAGGGCGATTACCGCGGCCAAACTTTTGCGCAACGCCAGATGTTCACGCATTGTTCATCTCTCCATTCGTGGCTGTCAATTTTCCTTGCCCATAAATCGCAGATAAACCAAGGTAAAGACGGCTGTCAGCAGAGTAATGAAATAGCTGATCGCCGATGCGTAGCCGATATTGAAATTCCGGAACGCCTGCTCGTAAGCGAAGACGTTCAATACCATTGTGCCGTACTGAGGCCCGCCTTGGGTCAACACCCAGATAAGATCGAAGATGCGAAGCGTCCACATCGTCTCGACGACCAGGCAGACCAGGATGACCGGCCGGATTCCGGGAACGATGACGTGATAGAAGACGCCGAGCGTTCCCGCCCCGTCCGTCCTGGCGGCTTCGCAAAGATCCTTCATCGTAGACTGCATGGCTGCGAGAAGGAGCAAGGCGACGTACGGCATGCTTTTCCAAATATCGGCGAGAAGAACCACCCCCATAGCGCTGTTCGGTTCGGCCAGCCAAGCTTTATAGGTGTCAATCCAACCGAGTCGTACCAGGATCTCGTTGATAATCCCGTAGTCCCCGTTGAACATCCACTTCCACATCAATCCGTTGACGACGTAAGACAACGCCCAGGGCAGAAGGAACAGCCGCTTGAACAAGGCGGAACCCCAAGCCCCGAAGTAAATGATCGAAGCGACTCCGAAGGAGAACAGCAGCGTCAAGATCACTTTCGCCACCGTAAAGACGACGGTCTTCGTCATCACCTTGGTAAAGTGCGGGTCCTTAAACAATTGGATATAGTTGTCGAGGCCGGCGAATGTGTAGTGAATGCTTCCCTGGACGAAGCCGACCTTCACCAAGGAGAGGAACAACGCGTAAACCATCGGAACGGCGATCAGCAACAGCAGCAGCAGGAAGGTGGGCGCCAGATACAAATAAGCGGTAAACGAATCCGACCGATGGTCGATCCAATCGAATAGCCGCAACCCGGACCGGGGAGTCCGGACGATTCGGTCATTTGCGCCGGTCGCGCGCGTTGAGGATTTAATCATGCTTGACGCCCTCCAGAAGGTTTATCGTTCCTGAATAAGAAAGAAAATCATTTTAATGATTCATTTTTACATTTCATGTTCAATTTTCTTACACTATAATTCCGCAATTAGAGCCTGTCAATCGATTTTAGGTCGAAATAGACACTTTTGTGAGGTTATACAAATCTATTAAGTCATTATTTTGTAAACAAACATGACAAACAACTGGGAATGCTCTTTGATTTCATGAAAAGAAATGACTTGATTATTATGTAAATTTGATTCATCGGGAGGAATCTAAAGACTGGCGAACCCGCGGCGTCCTTCACCGAGAATGTTAGAGAACGGGGCAGAGACAAAAAAATAGACTGCCGCATCCATTCCGGCAGTCTTGCTCTTATTTTCGTCCTAGAACGCACTTCCGTCTCAATCCCGCGCGCCTTCGTCCCACTTCGCCAAGAACTCCGCCAGCGAGGAGGCGGCGGCGCCGCAGCCCCAGTCGAAAATGGTGAACTCGCCCAGCCCCTGTACCGACGTGCCGTCGTGATGGTTGAAGTTCTCCATGTGGAAGCCGTACTCCCGCTCCCCGAAGCCGGGATGCACCTTCTCGTAGATGGCCTTCGCCTCCGGATTCTCCGGGCAATACATCATGTAGAAAGACGCCTTCATCGCCCAGTAGGCCCGAAGTCGGTAGCGCCGATCCCCGGTCAGCCCCGCGTAATCGAGATACGTGAGCGCGAACAGGCTCTGCCGGGCGTCGTTCCATTCGTCGTCGCTGTTCATAACGCCGAAGCCGCCGAGCGTTGGTACGGGGAAAAACGGCGGCTCCCAGATTTGCTGGTACAGCGAAGCCTCCGCCAGCGTCTGCTCTCCTAAGTCGAGCCACTCCCGCTCCCCCGTCGCCATATAAAGCTCCTTGAACGCCTCCGCCGTCCAGTACATGCCGAAGTTGCATTGGTTGTACAGCCCGCTCCGCTCGTCCAACCGGCCGTACCGCTTCCCGTCCCACTCGCCGGAGCAGGACCAGTACGTCTCGAAGTCCTCCCACTTGCCGAACGGCAAAATCCGGTACGCGACGAACCGCCCCGCTCTCTCGGCCGCCTCCAAATATCGCCCGTCGGGGATGACCTCGTGAAGCAGGCACAGCAGCATCGCGTGCATGCTGGTCTCCGGGCTCTCCGCCAAAAACGGCGACGCTTCCAGCGTGTCCGGGCGCACCCAGGCCGGGAAGCTTCCGTCCACCCGCTGAAGCCGGAGCAGCGTCTCCGCGTAATCGCGGACGAAGGGGAGGATTCTCTCGTCCGCCCGAATATCGCGATGCCACTTCAGCAGCCAATAGCAGGTCCACGATGCGTCCAGCAGGTGCACGTAATCCTCGTGGCCCGAGGGTCGGCGCGGACCGGACATGAACCATCGGCCGGATTCCCAGCGCCCGTCCTCCCCCGCCTGGTAGTAGCCGGGGAACAGCCCGTTCGTCCGCGGGGCGCTCAAGGCGAAGTTAAGCGCCAACTCGGCCCGGGCAGACCAATCGTCCATGCCGCGGTCGCGCCCCCAACGCGCGAAGCCGTACGCCGAACGAAGCCCGCAGAACCAGGCTTGGTTCCAGAGGCTCTTCGGCTCGCGCCAGACGTTCTCGCGGCCCATGCCCGGCTTCTGCGCGGCCGTCACGAGGAAGGCGACGCCTCCGACCTTAACCCCGTCCAGCTCGAACTCCTGCCAGCAGACGTCTCCCCACCGGTCGAACGCCCAGCCGTAGGCGTGTCCGACGTAGATCTCCCAATCGCGCGGCGACTCCCCGCCGGAGGCTGTCCCTACGGAGTTCGCCTCAAGATCGATCGCCAGCGCTGGCGCCTGCTGCGTCTCCCGCTCCATATTCGCCCCGGCGAACAGCTCCCACAGCAGCCGCTCTACGCGGCGGAAGTCGCGCGGCCTCGCCACCTGCTCCTTGCGCCAGGAAGCCAGGTAGAACCGCAGCCGCAGCTGCCCCTCCAAGCCCAGCTCCGACTCAGACTCTGACTCCAGCCCTGACTCCAGTTCTGACTCCAGTTCTGACTCCCGCTTCGCCCCTAGCCCCAGCTCCCTCGCCCTCGGCGTCAGACGATGATACACATGCCCCGTCTCTTCATATTCGCAGGCGCCGTACCAGACTCGATGTCCCTTCAGCTCGTAGTCCATAACGTGCGGCAGCTCCGTCCCCTTCGCAAGGACGCCGACGTCCGGCACGAGCGCCGTCATCCGCTCCGCGTCCTCGAACACGATCGCCGGCGAGCGGAACGCCTTGTCGCCGACGGCCATGCCGTCCATTGGCGCCAGATGCGGCTTCCAGACGCAGCCGAGCCTCTCGTCGACGGCCATGACCAGCCGCACGCCCGCGATTCGCAGCGAGGACCCGGACGCGGAGCCCGGCTTGACGCGAACGTCGACGGAGCTCAGGCTCGCACCCCCCGCTTCCGCCGCACCTTCCCTTACCTCCACCCGCAGCTCTGCCAAGATTTCCTCGCCGCCGGCGACCTTTTCCCATTCGCCTCCGGTCTCCCGGATCCATTCCAGCTCGAATCCCGACAGCCAATCGGCCCCCGCCTTGTTCATCCCTTCACCCCGGACATCGTAATCCCTTGAACGTAATACCGCTGCAGCAGCAGAAAAACAGCCAAAATCGGAACCGAGCTGATCGTCGTAGCCGCCATGATCTTGCCCCAGGAAATGTTGCGCAGCGATTGATAGGAGGAGATCGCCACCTGGATGACCTGCTTCTTCTCCTCGTTGATGACGACGAGCGGCCAGAGGAACGAATCCCACTGGTTCAGAAACGTCATGATGCCGAGCGTGATGAGCGCGGGCACCGCCGTCGGCAGGACGATAACCCCGTAGATGCGCGCCCAGCCGGCCCCGTCGATGCGGGCGGCGTCGAGAATGTCCCGCGGCACGTCGGCGAAAAACTGAATAAGCATAAAGATGCCGAACACCCAGACGATCTGCGGCACGATGAGCGCTCGGTAATCGTTGATCCAGCCGAGGTCGCGCATAAGCAAATATTGCGGAACCATGATGACCTCGTACGGAATGACCAGCGAGGACAGGAACAGCGCCAGCAACCCCCGCTTGAAGCGGAACCTCAGCTTGGCGAACGCGAACGCCGCCATCGAATTGACGACGAGTCCGGCGGCCGTGACGACGACCGCGACGAGCAGCGTGTTCAGAATGTATCTCCCGAACGGCTTCGCCGGGTCGAGGAAGATCTCCCGGTAGTTGCCGAGCGTCCAATGGACCGGCAGGAACAGCTCCTTGCTTAACGTCGTGTATCGGAAAATCTCTTCATGCGTCCGGAACGAGCTCATGACCATCCAATAGATCGGGAACAGCGACACGACGGCCGCCGCGACCAGGACGATCCAGCGCAGCGGAACGACGACGGCCCGGTTCATAGTGACGACATACCTCCTTGCTTCGATAAAATGCGATCCTCCCGGATCTTCTCGGAACTTCCGGAGCAGAAGCCGCCTTAATATTCGACGTCCGTCCGGAAGATTCGCAGCTGCACGACCGAGATGGCGAGCACGAGCGCGAAGAACAGGAACGCGGCCGCGGCGGCGAACCCCATGTTCATCTGCTTGAACGCGGTCTCGTAGATGAAGTGAACGACCGTGCTCGTGGAGCCCGCCGGCCCCCCGCTCGTCGTGATGTAGATCGGAATGAAGATTTTGAGCGCGTCCATCGTCGTGATGATGACGACGAACGCCAGCGTCCGCTTGAGCAGCGGAAGCGTGACGTAGAGGAACCGCTGCGCCGGGCTCGCCCCGTCGACGTGCGCCGCCTCGTACAACGAATCCGGGATGTTGTTCAGACCCGCCAGGAAAATCACCATGACAAACCCCATCGCCCGCCAGATGCACAGGACGATAATGCCGAGCATCGAGATGCGCGGATTGGACAGGAAGTCCACCGCGGGAAGCCCGATGCCCTTCAGCACCGCGTTCAGCATCCCGTAGTCCTTGTTGTAGATGAGACGGAAGATCGTGGACGCGATGGCGAACGACACCGCGACGGGCACGAAGTACACCGTCCGGAAGAAGCCGACGCCCCGGAACTTCTTCTGCACGAGCATCGCGAGCCCGAGCGAGATAGCCGTCTGCACCGGCAGCACGACCAGCGTGAAGTAGAACGAATGCCAGAGGCTGGCGCCGAACGTCCCGTCCGAGAACAGCTTGCGATAATTCCCCCAGCCCGCGAACGACGAGTGGGCCGCGATCAGGTTATAGTTCTGGAAGCTGATCCAGAGAGCGTGAAGCATCGGGTAGAAAATAAACACGGCGAGCAGCACGAAAGCCGGGACAATAAACCCGAACGCCGCCCGCGATTCCTGCTTCTCGTATAGCGAGGCACGGATCGCCCGCACAAGATTCCCTCCTCGGAACCGGATTCGGAGACGGGAAAGGGGAGCAGAGTACGAGCTTCCCCTGCTCCCCTTCCGATTCCCGTTATTGACCTATCATGGCGAGTCCGTCTTCGATCTTCTTGACGGCTTTGGCGAGCGATTCGTCCACGTCGGCGCCCCCCAGCCCGACGTCCTCGAACAGCAGGCGGATCGCCTCGCTGATCGCCGGATAGGCGGGCGTGACCGGCCGCGGATGGCCGTACTTGGACAGCTGCTCCGCGTAGATGTTCATCGGGTACTCCTTCAGCTCCTGGAACGCGTCGAACGTCGACTGCCGGGCCGGCAGGTTCTTCGTCTCCTCGTACCACACCTTCGAGCCCTCCACGCCGGTCACCCAGTTGACGAACTGCCAAGCCTCGTCCGGATGCTCCGAGTGCGACGTGATGGCCATGTTCCAGCTTCCGGTCGTTCCGACCATCTTCCGATCCTTCCACAAGGGAGCGACGTCGTAATCCTCGCCGAGCTTGAAGTTCGGGAAGTTCTGCTGCTGGTACTGGAACGCGAACGGCCCGTCGACGTGGATGGCAACCTTGCCGTTCCAGAACGCGTCCTGCGGCAGCTCCTTCGGCGACACTTTGTCCACGTTGTACAGCCCCTTCCAGAACGTAAGGGCCTTCTTCGCTTCCGGCGAATCGAGATAGCCCTTCGCGGTCTTGCCGTCCGGGCTCAGAATCTCGGCTCCGGCCTGCCAGAGGAACGCCATCTCGGAATAGGGCGCCCCCTCGTGGCCGACGAAGCCCCACGGCGTCGGGTTCCAGCCGTACACGCCTTTGGCCGGGTCGTTCAGCTTCTTGGCCGCGTCCAGCACCTGCTCCCAGGTCCAAGCTTCGTCGACGTTCTTGGACGGCAGCGGGATGCCCTTCTCCTCGAACATCTTCTTGTTGTAGAACATGACGATCGTTCCGTCGTTGTTGGGCGCGGCGTACATCTTGCCATTGTAGGTGAGTCCTTCGATGACCGGCTTCAGCAGGTCGTCCTTGTTCCCGTCCTTGGCGAAGTAATCGTCCAGCGGGATGATCGCTTTCTGGCTGGCGTAGGAGGCCAGCGTCGGCGCGTCCAGCGCCATGATGTCGGGCGGGTTGCCGCCCGCCAGGGCGGTGCGGATCTTCGTCTCGTACTGGTCGTTCGGGATCATCTGGAAGTCGATCTTGATGTTCGGATGCTTCTCTTCGAACGAAGCGATCAGCTTCTTGAACGCGGCGGCCTCCGGAGCGTAGTCGTGGCGCCAGAACGACAGCGTGACGACTTCTCCCGAGTCGGCGGACGAAGAAGCGGAACCGGACGCGGGCGCGCCCGATTCGCCGGAATCGCCGGCGCCGCCGGAATTGCCGGAGCCGCCCGAGCACGCGGCCAACGCGCCGGATGCCGCCAGCAGCAGGGCGGATAGAAGCAACGGCTTTCTGTTCATGTACCCCTCACCTTTCGGTTATTGTGTTCTGCGAGATTCATGCTACCATCGGCGGGAGGCTCTCTTGAATCCGCATTCATCGGTTGTCGGCATGCGATTTGTTCGGTTCGGCGAGCCGCGAGCGGTATTCGCTGGGGCTTAATCCGTATCGCTTCTTGAACACGCTGCTCAGATAGCTCGCGTTGGCGAAGCCGGACAGCTCCGCGATGTCCGAGAGCCGCATCGATTCGTCGCGCAGCAGCTCCTCCGCGCGCCGAAGCCGCACTTGGACGACATAATCGCTGAACGTGACGCCGAGCTGTTTCTTGAACAGCTCGGACAGATAGGTGAGGTTCAGATGATACCGTTCCGCCATCATCGACAGGCCGAGCTCGTTCATGTAGCCCTCCTCGATGTCCCGGCGGATCGCCTCGACGACCTCCGAGCCGTTCGTCGCCCGGCCGGCGCGGATGCCTTCGGCGATGCGGAAGGCGAGCTCGGACAAGTACGCCTTCGCGTCTTGGGGCGAGGACAGCCGCCACAGCGTCTCGGGCAGCATCCACTCCTTCGTCTCGGGCGCGTCGACGCCGTGCTTGCGGGCCGCCTGCTCCAGCAGCAGGGCGACGCGGAACGCCGTCGCCGCGATGTGCCGGAGCGGAAGCTTGCCTCCTGCGAGCGCGGCTTCCAACTGCCGGATGAAGGCGGCCTCGTCGCCGTTCTCGATCGACTGGACGAGCCTTCTCTCGAGCTCCGCGAAGCCCGCGGGCAGCGCGTCGTCCGCTTCTTCCTCGGTCCCTCCGATCGTCTGCGAGACCGCTCCCGGACGGCTGCGGCTCCATGCGGTCAAGGCCGACAGATACGCCCGCCGGAGATGGCGTCCCCCTTCCTCCGAGGCGCCGATGCCGACGACGACCTCCGCGCGCAGCAACGAGCGGACGCCATGGGCGAGCCGGTCCAGCAACGGGCGCAGCGTCCGCTCCTCTTCCTCCTCGTCCCTCGAGCGGACGAGGAAGTACACGAACCGCGGGTGGCCCCGGTCCGTAATCGCCGTCACTCGGCCGCTCCAGGAGACCTCCTCCTCGGCCAGCTCCCGGCACAGCATCCGGAAGGCGAGCCGGAACAGCGCGGAATCCGCCGTCCCGACTCCAAGCCGGCCTTCCGGCAGCCGATATTCCGCGCACAGGAACCGCAGGCGTCCTCCCGCGTCGAGAAGCTCCCTCATGCCGAGACGTTCGGCTTCGTCCAGCAGCACCGCCCGGCCTTCCTCTTCGCGGTGGTGAATCCATTCCAGCAGCAGCTGCTCCCGCAGCCTGGGCAGGCTCTGCAGCCGCTCGCGTTCCCGCGCCCGCCGCTCCCGCTCCGCCGCGGCTTCCGCGTCCAGCTCCTCCTTCAGCTTGGCGAGCAGATTCGCCAGCTCCAGCCGCACGACCGGCTTGAGCAGATAGTCTCTCGCGCCGCACTGCATGGCCGTCTTCACGTAATCGAACTCGTCGTGCCCCGACAGCACGACCGTCCGAAGCGCCGGATACCGCTCTTCGCATTGCTTGAGCAGTTCGAGCCCGCTCATCGTCGGCATTCGGATGTCGGTCAGCATCACATGCGGGCTAACGCTCTCGAGCAGCGCGAGCGCCTCGCGGCCGTTCCCGGCTTCGCCGGCGACGTCGAAGCCAAGGCGGTTCCAATCGATTTTGTAAATGAGGCCCGTCCGCACTTCCGGTTCGTCGTCGACCAGGATGACTCGGTACATCGCTATTCCTCCTTGACCGGCAATTTGAAAATCAAGCTCGTCCCTTCGCCGGGGCGGGATTCGATGGCGGCGTCGAACCGGTCCCCGTAATACAGGCTGCAGCGGGCGAGCGCGTTGCGCAGGCCGATGCGCTGATCGCCGGCGCTTAGCACCTCCGTCATCGTGCCGCCGGCCAGCTCCCGTCGCAGCTCCGCGATCCGCTCGGCGGACATGCCCGGACCGTTGTCGGCCACCTCGATCTCGAGGCGGGCCCCCCTCTTGCGCGTCGCGATTCGGACGCGGGCTCCCGCCTGATTTTCCAAGCCGAACTTGATCGCGTTCTCGACGACGGGCTGCAGGATGAACTTGACGATCCGCGTCTCCCCGAGCCCCTCCCCTTCGTCGAATTCGACGCGCAGCTTGTCCCCGAACCGGATGCTCATGATCGCCACGTAATAGCGAATGTACGCCATCTCCTCGCTCAGCTTGGCGAGGTCGCTGTCGGCCTTGAGCGAATAGCGCAGCATCCGGCCGAGCCGCTCCGTCACGTCGATGACTTCGTCGCTGCGCTTCTGCGCGGACAAGCTGCCGATCGCCTCGAGCGTGTTGTACAGAAAATGAGGATTGATCTGCATAAGCAGCGCCTTGTATTCCGCGTCCTTGCGCCTCATGTTCGCCTGGAACTCCGTCTCGATCAGGAACCGCAGCCGCGCGATCATGTTGCGGAACACGGTAATGACGTAGCCGACCTCGTTCGGGGGAGCCCGGGTTCCGGCCAGCACCTCGTTCTCGGACTTAGCGAAGTTGCCCCGCTCGGCCTGCCGCATCGCGCCCGCCAGCCGGCTGAGCGGCCGGGCGATGCCGGAAGCCAGCCAGAACGCGGCGCCGATCGTCAGCACGAGAAGCAGCGAGCCGACCCAGACCATCGTGTGCTGCACCCATTGCATTTTCTGGAACAGCTCGTACTTGGGCACCTCTCCGATGAGGAGCCAGTCGGCGTTTTTGATTTTGCGATAGAGGATGAGGTGCGGCTCTTGGCCTCCGGCGGTAGACGTCAGCTTGCCTCCGGTGCGGCGGTCCTTCCGGATGCCGGCCAGCTCCGCGCGGAAGTAGGCCATGCCGGGGGCCGATCTTCTGGTTCAGCACCGGATTGCCGTCGCGGTCGACGAGGTAGACGCGGCCTTGCTCTCCGAATTTGATTTTGTCGAGGGGATCCTGGACGGTCTTGGTCAGCATATTGACCTTGAGCACGCCCATCTTGCGGAAGGAGCTTAATTGCACGAGGTTGAAAAGCAAGCTGTTCATGCTCTCGGAGACGAGGTACGAGGGCTGGTAAGGGTCCTCGTGGGCAGGCACCCAGCGGATCCCCTGTTCCTTGAACGTCTTGTACCACGAGGCTTGCAGGAAGGACGGGTCGCGGAACACCTGGTCGCGAATGCCGACGGCCGAACCGTTATCGTTGAAAAGAGCGATTGACGAGATCGAGGAATGATTGAGGGCGATCGAAGACAGATAGGTTCGCATCTCCGCGTCCAGCGAGACGTTCCTCTCTGTCGTGAGGTTTTTGTCCATCTTGGCGGTGATCCACTTCTGCGTGATCTCGTTGCTCAGCACCTGGTTGGCGACGTCTTCGACCTGCGTCGTCAGCGTCGTGACCAGGGAGGCGTATTGGTCCATCGTCTGGGACGTGGATTCTTCGATCGACTTGCCGATGACGGAGTTGGACACCTGCGTCAATACGGCCACCATCGTGATGAACGGGATGACGAGCAGCGCGATGAACGTGAAGCTGAGCCGGGAACGCAGCGAGTAGAATATGCGGATCTCCTCCCCGAGGGCGGCTCCCTCTTGGGAATGGACGTTCTCGGGGAGCTTGCTTCTAATGTAGCAGGAATGCCCGGGGGCCGGAATGCTTTTTTTTCGGGTTCGGCATGCGGGATGTTCGGGTGCTGCTCAGGGGGGGGAGCAACTCGACCGTCCGGACAAAATGACGAGGCACCCCGTCCTTGCGGACGGAGTGCCTAGGTTCATTTCATGTCATTACGTATGGGTACAATCCGTTTGATACAATCCGTTTGATACGATCAGTGAGACACTTCGTCCTTCAGCGCCTTCAGACGCTTCATCACGTCGTTGGCGCCGCGGCCGAAGTAGTCGTGCAGTTGACGGTACTCTTGGTACAGGCGCTCGTAGATCGCGACATTCTCCGGAATCGGCTTGAACGTCTCCTCGCGCACCCGCGCCATCGCCTTCGCCGCGTCGACTACGCTATCGTAGCCGCCCTTCGCGCTGCCCGCCGCCACCGCGCCGAACATCGCCGCCCCGACCGCCGGCGTCTGCTTCGAATCCGCGATCTTGATCTCGCGGTTCGTCACGTCCGCGTAAATCTGCATCAGCAGCCGGTTCCGCTGCGGCAAACCGCCGCACGCGTACACTTCGTGCACCGGCACGCCGTTGTTGTGGAACGCGTCGATGATCGTCCGCGTGCCGTAAGCCGTCGCTTCCAGCAGCGCGCGGTACATCTCTTCCGGCTTCGTCAGCAGTGTGTAGCCGACGACGACGCCCGTCAGGTTCGTGTCCACGAGTACCGAACGGTTGCCGTTCCACCAGTCGAGGGCGACGAGGCCCGATTGCCCCGGCTTGTATTGCGAAGCGCGCTCCGTCAGCCATTGGTGCACGCCTACGCCTTCCTTCTCCGCCGCTTCCTTCACGTACGCCGGCACCGCTTCCTCGACGAACCATTCGAAGATGTCGCCGACCGCCGATTGTCCCGCTTCATAGCCCTTGTAGCCCGGGATGATGCCGTCTTCGACGACGCCGCACATGCCCTCGACTTCCACTTCCTCCGTGCCGAGCAGCATGTGGCAGATCGACGTGCCCATCGCCATGACCAGCTTGCCTTCGTCCACGACGCCGACGGCAGGAACCGCCGCGTGCGCGTCCACGTTGCCCACGGCGACGGCCGTTCCGGCCTTCAGGCCGGTTAGGGCGGCCATCTCCGGCGTGATCTCACCCGCCTTCGTGCCGAGCGGCTTGATGTCGCCGCGCAGCTTCGTCTCCGTCAAGTTCTCGAGGCGCGGATCGAGCGCTTTGAAGAACTCCTTGCTCGGATAGCCTTCCTGCTTATGCCAGATCGACTTATAGCCTGCCGTGCAGCTGTTGCGCACGAACTCGCCGGTCAGCTGCGAGATGACCCAGTCGGTCGCCTCCGTGAACCGGTCCGTGGCGTCGTAGACTTCCGGCGCTTCGTTCAGGATTTGCCACACCTTGGCGATCATCCACTCCGACGAGATCTTGCCGCCGTAGCGGGGCAGGAACTTCTCGCCGCGCTCCGCCGCGATCGCGTTGAGGCGGTCCGCCTCGTCCTGCGCCGCGTGGTGCTTCCACAGCTTCACCCAGCCGTGCGGATTGTCCTTCCACTCCGGCTTGAAGCACAGCGGCGTGCCGTCCGCGTCCACCGGAAGCATCGTGCAGGCGGTGAAGTCGATGCCAAGGCCGATGACGTCCTCGGCCGCGACGCCGGATTGCTGCAGCACGGCCGGAACCGAGCGGCGCAGCACCTCGAGGTAGTCGTCCGGGTGCTGAAGCGCCCAGTCGTGGCCGAGCGGGATGCCCGATACCGGCAGCTTCTCGTCGATGACGCCGTGCGGGTACGGGGTGACGTGGTCGGCCACTTCATGGCCGTTCGACAGGTCGACCAGCACCGCCCGGCCGGACTGCGTGCCGTAGTCGACGCCGATTGCGTATTTTTTGCTCATCGAGGATTCCTCCAGTAGGAAGGGATTTGGGATGATTCGGATTCGCCCGGGGGGCCGGGTGCTTCAATGGCGATTTTTTCGCCATTCGCGGGCTTTGCCCGGGTCGCCGGGCGTTGCGACAGTCGCGGATCAGTGCTCTTTGCCCGGCTGGCCGTAGTAGGCGTTCGCGCCGTGCTTGCGCAGGTAGTGCTTGTCGAGCAGCTCTTGCTGCATCGACGGAATGCCGCCGTTCAACTGGCGGGTATGGTACGCCATCTTCGCGACTTCCTCGAGGACGACCGCGTTGTGCAGCGCGTCCATCGGGTTTTTGCCCCACGCGAACGGCGCGTGGCTGTAGACGAGAACGCCCGGCACGGCCTTCGGGTCGATGCCGCGGAACGTCTCTACGATGACGTTGCCCGTCTCGTGTTCGTAAGCGCCTCTGATCTCCTCGGCCGTCATCGGACGGGTGCAAGGGATCGTGCCGTAAAAGTAGTCGCCGTGCGTCGTACCGAGCGCCGGAATGCCTTGGCCCGCCTGCGACCAGATCGTCGCCCACGGGGAGTGGGTATGCACGATGCCGCCGATTCCCGGGAACGCGCGGTACAGTACCAAGTGAGTCGGAGTGTCGGACGAGGGGCGCAAGTCGCCTTCCACGACGTTGCCGTCCAGGTCGAGCACGACCATTTGCTCCGGCTTCAGCTCTTCGTACGGAACTCCGCTTGGCTTGATGACCATCAGACCGGACTCCTTGTCGAAGCCGCTGACATTGCCCCAGGTGAACGTGACCAAGCCGTAGGCCGGCAATTCGGCGTTCGCCCGGCAAACGCTTTCCTTCAATTGTTCCAGCATTTCGTATCCATCCCTTCCAGCCCCGGCCCCGCAATCGGAGACCGCAAGACATTGGTGATTTCGGCTAAAATAACGTGATCGCATCTTTCCGATTTCATTATACACTTGTACGTACATGTGTGTCGAGAGGGAGGCACTAAAGAGATGCCTGTTCGAACAGGAGCAGTCAGCGCAGAAGCGGCTGGAGGACGATGTGACTTATGGATGAGTGCGATTGTTGGATGATGTGCGATTGTTGGATGTTGTAACTAGTGGATGATGTGCGATTGGTAGACGATGAAGCTCTGAAAGTGTGAAGGTGCTGCCTTATGGGTCAGATGTCGTTCCTGCGCACGATTTACGGTCCCCCGACCGCATGTCCACTAATGTGAGTAACTCAGTTACTCTCTTCGGCGCTCCGCCCACACTTTCCACCAATGTGAGTAATCCAGTTACTCTCTTCGCTACATCAGCCGCATTTTCGCCAGATGTGAGTAACCCAGTTTCTCTCTTTGTCACACCAGCCACACTTTCCACCAATGTGAGTAATCCAGTTACTCTCTTCGCCACACCAGCCGCATTTCCCGCCAATGTGAGTAATCCAGTTACTCTCTTCGACACACCAGCCGCATTTTCGCCAGATGTGAGTAACCCAGTAACTCTCTTCGGCGCTCCGACCACACTTTCCACCAATGTGAGTAATCCAGTTACTCTCTTCGTCACATCAGCCGCATTTTCCACCTATGTGCGTAATGCAGTTTCTCTCTCCAGACTAACGGCAGAGCCGTTTCTCACCGAAAAAAGAAAAACGGGAGCCCGCCGCTCCCGCTTCCAATCTTGCACCATTTCTTGCATCATTTTGCATCATCTTGCATCATTTTTGCTTCCAAGACCCTGCCGATTCGCACCCCTCACGCCAACCGGCCGACTTCCGGCCATCCTCCTTATTCCGTCGACGGCACCGTCGACTGCCGGACGGCCAGAGAGGGCGCGTACACCCAGCCCCGCTCCTCGTGCCGCGGACCGCCTTCCAGCATCGCGATCAGCAGGTTCGCGGCGCGCTCGCCCATCTCGGCCTTCGGATGCTCCACGCTCGTCAGCTTGATCTCCGTCGCCGTCGCGAGGAACGAGTCGTCGTAGCCGACGATCGCCAGATCCTCCGGCACGCGCAGCCCGGCTTCCCGGACGACGTCGAGCAGCGCCACGGCCAGCTGGTCATTATAACAGACGATGGCCGTCGGCGGCTCCGCCGAACGCAGCAGCTCTCGGAGAGCGGCGCGCGGACGCTCCTCCTTCTCCTCCGTCGAATAGCGCACGATACGCTCCGGATCGACGGGCACGCCCTGATCGCGGTGCGCGCGGACGAACCCCTTCATCCGGTGCACGCCCTGCAGGTCGTCCGTCTTGAAAAAACCCGCGACCCGCTTATGCCCGGCCTCCAGCAAGTGGGCCGTCGCGAGATGGCCGCCCGCCTCGTCGTCCAGCTTCACGCAAGGGCAGTCCAGATCCGGATACTGCTCGTTGATCATGAGCAGCGGAATGCCGTGGTACTGCATCGCCATGTATGCGTCGAAGTTCGGGTTGCCCTCGGCGCTGCGCGTCGGCTCGACGATCAAGCCGCAGACGCCTTGGCTGAGCATCATCTCGAGACTCTCGCGCTCCCGGTCCTTCCGGTTGTCCGTGCTGGACAGAAGCAGCCGGTAGCCCCGGTCCTTGAGCGCCGCCTCCACGCCGCGCACGATGGACGGAAAAATATAGTCCGATATATAAGTCGTAATCAAGCCGACCGTCCGGCTCCCTCCCGCGGACTTCCGCTCTCCGGACAAGCGGGCGACGAACGTCCCCTTGCCCTGCTCGCGGGACAGCCAGCCTTCCTGCACCAGCTCTCCGATCGATTGACGGACCGTCTGGCGGCTGAGGCCGAATTGATCGGACAGCTCGTTCTCCGACGGCAGCTTGTCCCCGGGTCGGTACCGTCCCCCCGCGATCCAGGAGACGATCTCTTCTTTTAGCCGTAGATATTTCGGGGATTGCGAACTCAAACGATTCACCTCTAGCGAAGGATATCCCCCATTATAACACACGTTCGAACTTGTACGTACCTTTTCGCCCAACAAGCTGTTGCTGTCCGTACCTATACGATAGCCGATGAGACGATCCGAGCAGGAGAATGGAGTACAGAGTCCGTCGTAAAAAGAAAAAGAGCCGCCCCCAGCGAATCGATCGCTGAAAAGACGGCTCTTCCACCGCGGCCGCGACCCAACGCGGCTCAAGTCGAGATGCGCACCCGCCCGGCCAGCTCGGCCGCATCGACGGGGTCGACGGCGCCCGTGCCGGGCGACATCGCGTTGGCCGCCCCCGCGGCCGTCGCCAGCCTGAGCGCGTCCGGCACCGCCAGGCCGCGCGAGCGGGCGACCGTCCAGCCGGCGACGAACGAATCGCCGCTGCCGACGGCGTTCGCCGCCTGGATGGCCGGAGGGATCGCTCTCCACAGCTCTCCCTCCGGCGTCGCCGCGATGCAGCCATCCCGGCCGAGCGACACGATGAGCGTCCGCACGCCGAAGCGGCCCAGCTCGGCCGCGAACAACCGGACGGCCCGCTCGTCGCGAGGGTCGGCCCCCGTCCACTGCCTGAACTCGTCCTCGTTCGGCTTGACCGCGTGCGGTCCCGCTTGGACGCCGAGCTTCAGCGCGTTGCCGCTCGTATCGAGGACGACGTGCGCCCCGCGCTCTCTCGCCATGCCGATGAGCCGCGCGTAATAGTCGTCGCTTAACCCTCGGGGCAGGCTTCCGGACAGCGTCATCCAACGCCCGGTCTCGCACAGCTCCCGCCAAGCGTCCGCGAATGCTTCCGCCTCCGAAGCCGTGATCTCCGGCCCCGGCTCCAGCACCTCCGTCGACGTTCCGTCCGCGTCGTCGATCAGGTTCAGGCAGATCCGCGTCTCGCCTTCGATGGCGATCCAGCGCTGCCCGATGCCGGCAGCCTCCAGCCGGCCGCGAAGCCAATCCCCGTTCGTGCCCCCGGCGAAGCCCGCGGCCAGAACCGGTGCGCCCAGCGACCGGGCGACGCGGGCGACGTTCAGCCCTTTGCCGCCGGCCGTGGCCTCGAGCCTCGTCACGCGATGCACCTCGCCGAGCCGCAGCCGCTCGACATGGAGCCGCTTGTCGATCGCCGGATTAAGCGCCCCGCAGACGATCGGCAGGGAAGAAGCGGAAGCCGCGGGAAATCCCGAGCCTTCAAGCAAGGAGCCTCCAGACGCTCCAGTTCCAGCACCAGTTCCAGTTCCAGTTCCAGTCCCAGTCCCAGTCCCAGTCCCAGTTCCAGTTCCAGTTCCAGTTCCAGTTCCAGTTCCAGTCCCAGTCCCAGTCCCAGCACCAGCTCCTGCCCTTGCTCCCGCTTCCCTTCCAGCCTCAGCCGCCGCTCCGCTCAACGCCTCCCGGCTTCCGCCGCCGGACCTGCCGCCGTCGTTCATCTTAGAACCGCCTCCGAAGCGCGGCCGACCGCTCCGCACATGCGGATCTTCTCCTTCGCCGCCTCGCGCAGCGCGTCCTTGGCCGGCTTCAGATAATGCCGGGGATCGTCGACGCCCGGCTTCTCCGCGAACACCTTCTTGATCGCATCGGTGAACACGATGCGAAGCTCGGTCGCTACGTTCATCTTGGCCATGCCGAGAGAGATGGCGCGCTTCACCTGCTCCTCCGGAATGCCGGAGCCCCCGTGCAGCACGAGCGGCACGTCGACCTTCGAAGCGATGCGGCCGATCCGGTCGAAGTCGATGTTCGGATCTCCCTTGTAGATGCCGTGCGCGGTTCCGATCGCCGGAGCGAGCGTCGGCACGCCCGTCTCCGCGACGAAGCGGACGCATTCGTCCGGATCGGCGAGCGTCGCTTCGTGGTCGGCGACGGAGATATCGTCCTCGACGCCGCCGACCTTGCCGAGCTCGGCTTCGACGTTGACGCCGATCTCGGACGCCAGCTCGACGACGCGGCGGGTGTCGCGCACATTGTCGGCGTACGGCTTCATCGACGCGTCGATCATGATCGACGTGTACCCGGCCCGCAGGCAGCGGGCGATCATGCCGAAGTCGGTGCAATGGTCGAGGTGCAAGGCGACCGGCACGTGCGTGCGGGCGGCGGCGACCCGGGCGGCGGCGACGATGAAGTCCTCGCCCAGATGCTGCACCGTCCCCATCGTCGATTGCAGGATGACGGGAGCGTCCAGCTCCGTCGCCGCTTCGACGACGGCTTGCAGCATCTCGAGCGTGTGCACGTTGAACGCGGTGACGGCATAGCCGCCGGCCCGCGCCGCGCGCAGAAGAGGGGTGGATGATACCAATGACATGGATGAGTCCTCCGATCGATTCGAGTCGATTTGCCTTCCGGTCAGATGCGAACGACTTGCGTCAGGTTGCGCGGGTTGTCGGGATCGACTCCGCGAAGCATGGCCGTATAGAATCCGTAATATTGGAGAAAAGGAAGGGTAGCCACCGCGCGAGCCTCGTCGGCCGCGTCCGGAAGACCGGTCAGCACGACCGTGTCGGCGAAGGCGGTATCGTCGCCGGCCTTGGCCGTGACGACGACGACGTGGGCACCGTATTCCTTCATCTCCTGCGCGACCTTCAGCTCCGCCGCGCGGGACTGCTCCGAGACGAGGACGATGACGCACGTGTGCGGATCGACGATCGACTTCGGACCGTGGCGGAATTCCAGCGTGCCGTAGCTCTCCGTCCAAGTGTTGGACATCTCCTTGAGCTTGAGGCAGCCTTCCTGGGCGATGCCGAACATGGCGCCGAGGCCGAGATACACCGTCTTGTCGAAATGGCGGGATTGCACCAGCTCAAGGGCCAGCTTCTCTCCTTCGCGCACCCGGTCCGCCTGGTTCTCGACCACGGCGGCCATATCGGCCAATCTAGCCTCGTTGCCCGACACGGAAGCGATCGCCGTCTGAATGCCGACGATCATGCTGGCGAGCGACTTCGTCATGACGGTGCTCTTCTCCTGGCCGAGCTTCGCCGCCAGCGAGTCGCCGAGCGCCGCCATGCTGCTCTCGGGATAGCAGGTCACACCAGCAAGCTTCCAATCCGGCAGGCCGCGGACCGATTCGAGCGCCTTGACGACCTCCGTCGACTCGCCCGAACGGGATACGCCGAAGACGATCGTCTTCTTGTCTTCAGCCGCCACCTGCTTGCGGATAAGCAGCAGGTCGGACGACGGCAGGGCGAGCGCGTCGCGTCCCAGCCACGAGCGGTAAGTAGCCGCCATCGTGATCGATTGATAATAAGAAGATCCCGAGCCGATGAACAGAGTCTGCTCGACGGAAGGGTCGGCCAGATAGGCCTGAGCCCAGTCCTTGCGCCGAAGCGCTTCTTCGTAGGCGTCCCGGAGAGCGGCCGGCTGTTCGCCGATCTCCTTGAGGGTTAATGCGCCGCGAGCGGCTGCTTGTTGGGTCATGATTGGTCACTCTCCCGCGTTATAATCGTATATTCTAGTTGCCGTTCTCGGCCTGGCTGTCCAGGAACCGCGCCAGCCTCTCCCGGTCGAGCGTTCCCGCTCCCCCGACGGAGAGCGTGGACAGCGCCCCGCAGGCGTTGGCGAACGTCAGCGCTTCGACCGTGTCCTTGCCTTCCAGCTTGGCGGCGATCCAGCCCGCGTTGAACGAATCGCCCGCGCCGGTCGTGTCGACCGGCTTGACGGAGAACGGCCGGCCTTCCGCGGCCGATCCGTCGGCGCCGAAGGCCGCGGCTCCGGAGGCGCCACGCTTCACGACGACCTGGCCTCTAGGCTCCGGCAGCCGCGCGGGCAAGCCGGCGACGTCCGGCACTTCGAAGATGGTCAGCACTTCTTCTTCGCTCGGCAGGAACCAGTCGGTCCAGGCGAGCAGCTCCTTCAGCCGCTTCCGGTCCCAGTCCTCCCGCGGATCCCAGCCGACGTCGAACGAGGTCGTCCGCCCCGCTTCCTTCGCCTTCCGGAACAGGCCGGACCAATGAGGCCGCATCCGCTCCTGCAGGTAGAAGGAGCCGAAATGCACGTGGGAAGCTCCTTCGAACGCTTCGTCCGGGATAAGCTCCGGCACGACGGAAGCGATCGTCCCCATGTACGTGAGCAGCGACCGGTCGCTTCCGTCCGTCAGCGACAGCGTCGCCCCCGTCCGGCTGCCCGGGTCGACCGTCACGTGCCGGACGCCGACGCCCAAGCGCGCAAGCTCGCTCAGGCAGAACCGCCCGAATTCGTCGTCTCCGACGATCGATACGAATTCGACCTCGAGCCCGAGCCCGGCGAGGCCGGCGGCGGTAATCGCCGAGGAAGAGCCGAGCGCGAGCCGGAAGTCGTCCACCAGCTTCTCGCGGTTCGGCTCCGGCCGGATGTCCCGGCCGGCGAAGATCAGGTCGACGTTCAGCTCGCCGACGACGACCACTTTGCTTTTGTTCACCTTATCGCCCTCCGTTCGCCCTCGTTACTTCCAATCCGGCAAGTAAGCGCGGTCCGCTTCCCACAGCTCCTCGAACATGCTCTTGATCTCGGCCGGCGAGCAGACGGCCGCCGACAGCGGATCGACGTACAGGGCGTACAGCGCCTTCTCGCGGTCCTGCTCGAGCACTGCCTGCACGGCGAGCTCGAAGAACGACATGTTGCTGCGGCACAGCGCCGCGAGATGCTCGGGGAGACGGCCGAACCGGGTCGGCTGGATGCCCTTGCGGTCGACGAGGCAGGCGACTTCGACGATGCCTTCGTACGGCAGGTTCTCGATCAGGCCGCGGTTCGGCACGTTGCCGTAGACGACCGCCGGCTTCTCGTTCACGATGCTGTCGATGATGACCGCCGCGTACTCCTCGCTCGGCTCCAGCTTCAGTTCTTCCTCGCCGGCCACGATCCGCTCGATCGTGCGGTCCGTCTCTTCCCGCCAGGTCGGCCACTCGTTCGCGTAGAAGCCGGTCGCCCCGTTGTAGCCGGAAGCGCAGTGGAGATCGATCAAGTCCTGCCGCTTGCGGTAATAAGGGACGTATTCGGAGAAGTGGCCGCTCGATTCGGAGACGAACGCGCCGAAGTGCTTGGCGAAGTCGAGCCGAACCGGATCCTTCTTCACGAATTCCGGATCGTTCATCTTCTCGAACAGAACCGGATACTGGTCGACGCCGTCGACCTTCAGCTCCGTGAACCAGGACATGTGGTTGATGCCTCCGGAGCGCCACTGAAGCTTCTCGTACGGGACTCCCAAATATTTGGCCAGCTGCTGGGAAGAATGCTGGATGGAGTGGCACAGTCCCACGACGGGCAGCGACGTCGCCCGGGAAGTGGCCAGCGTCACCGCCGACATCGGATTCGTATAGTTAAGGATCGTGGCGTCCGGGCACAGCTCCTCGATGTCCTTCACGATGTCGAGCCAGACCGGGAGCGTCCGCAGCGTCTTGAACAGTCCGCCCGGTCCCATCGTGTCCCCGATGCACTGCTTGACGCCGTAGCGCAGCGGAATCTCGAACTCGTTCCGCACCGTCGCCAGGCCGGCCACCTCGATCTGGTTAATGACGAACCGCGAACCCGGGAGCACGTCCCGGCGTTCCGTCGAAGCCTCCACGCTCCAGTTCTTGCCGCTCTTCTCGATGAGACGGCGAACCAGCTTGACCGAGAGATCCAGCCTTCCGGCGTCCACGTCGACCAGAGCGAACGTCCCTTGTTCCAATCCCGGGATTAGCAAAATGTCCGAAGCCAGGTACTGGGTGAACATGCTGCCCGAGCCGATAATGGCGATACGCGTCAACGACATACCCTCCTAAGTCGATAAATTGATCGTTCACCCTCATTATCCACCGTCATTTTGATCGAGTCAATCATATTATCGCGTTTTTTTCGCTCAAAAACGTTAAATTTTTAATTGTTTCAATCACATATATGGACGTTTCTTGCAAAATATGATATTCTGGTCGTGTGAAGAAGCCCCGTTCCCTAGGCCCTTGGGCGGATGCGGAGCGCGGGCGCGAAGGAGCCATCGCATGAGCAAGATCGCAACGAGGCGCGAAGGCATCGTGTCGCTCCTGAGGGAGCAAGGCTCGATTACCGTCGCGGACATCATGGAGCGGTTCGGCGTGTCGGAAGCGACGGCGCGCCGCGACCTGGAGACGTTGGAGCAAGAGAAGAAGCTGATCCGGACCTTCGGGGGAGCCGTTCTGGAGACCGTCCGCACGGAGATTCCGATCTATCGGAAGATGGAGATGAATCCCGAGGAGAAGAAGACGATCGCGGAGAAGGCTTACGGTCTCATCCGCGACGGCGACGTCATCGGCTTGACCGGAGGCACGACGTGCCTGTTCGTCGCGCGCCGGATCATCCAGCAGCCGTTCGAGCGGCTGACGGTCGTGACCAACGCGCTGAACATCGGGTTCGAGCTCGCGGGAGTTCCCGGACTCGAGCTGATCATGACCGGAGGCGTCAACCGGACCCAGAGCTACGAGCTGTCGGGGCCGATGGCCGACTCCACGCTGGAGCGGATCACGATCCAGAAGACGTTCCTCGGCGCGGACGGCGTCGATCTGTCCCGCGGTCTGACGACGTTCAACGAATTGGAAGCGAATACGAACCGCAAGATGATCCGGCAGTCGCTGGAGAGCTACGTTCTGGCCGACCATACGAAGCTGAACCACTGCTCGCTGTTCCTCATCGACGGCTTGAAGGCGGTTACGGCGATCGTGAGCGACGACGAAGTTCCGGCCGACCTGAAGAGAGCGTATGAGGACGCGGGCGTGCGCTTCGTCTAGAGGCGCGGAACGCGAAGAAGAGCCGCCCTGGCGGGGGCGACTCTTCGGCATGCAAGAACGGATATTCATAGCGGTACAACGGAATTAAGCCTTCGGACCGGAGAGCGAGGATTGGCGGATCTTCAGCTCGAACGGGACCGAGATCTTCACGGGGATCGGATATTTGCCCTGGATGTAGTCGATCAGCGTCTTGGCGGCGATGCTTCCGATCTCGAACTTGGGGATGTGGACCGTCGTCAGCGGCGGCGAGCTGTAGGCGGACAGTTCGATGTTGTCGAGACCGACGAACGCGATGTCGTCGGGGATGCGCAAGCCGCACTCGTTCGCCGCCCTCATGGCCGATATCGCCATCATGTCGCTCGCGGCGAAGATGGCGGTCGGCTTTTCTTTATCGCTCTGAAGCAATTCCTTCGTCAATTGGTAGCTGGCCTCGACGTCCCAGTTGGAATTCAGCACCCATTCGGGCCGAACGTCCAGCTCCGCTTCGCGAAGCGCCTCGCGGTAGCCTCTGTAGCGCTTCTCCTTCTCCACGTCCTGGGACAATCCCGGGCCCCCGATAAACGCGATGCGCTTATGGCCTTGCTCGAGCAGATGCCGGACGGCGGCCTTCGCCGCTTCCACCCGGTCGTACGTCACGCGCGGAATGCCGGGGTCCGAGACGTCCACCCCGACGAGATAAGGCACACTCCGGCGCAGCGTCTCGTACGTCTCGGGCTCCAGCCCTTCGACGAGGATCAGCCCGTCCGCCGCGTTCTCGTGGAGAATGCGGTGCAGCAGCGCGGGATTGCGGAGATCGTCGCCGGTCTGCACGTAAGTCAGCTCGTAGCCGTTATCGACGAGTCCCTTCTCGATTCCTTCCAATATTCCGGAGAAGTACGGATGATTGTATTTGTTCTGCGTCACCGCGACGATGCAGCCGACGCGGGTCGCCGCGGACGGAGCGGCTTGCCCGCCCTTGACCAACTGGCGCGCCCACTTGTTGGGCTGGTACCCGAGCTCGGTGACGGCGTCCCATATCTTGCGGCGGGTCTCCGGATTGACAGAGCGGGTAGCTTCGTTGTTCACCACGCGCGATACCGTCGATATGGAGACGCCAACGTGCTGGGCGACGTCTTTCAACGTTGTCACGTCTCTGTTCGCACTCCTTTAATAGCTCTCTTTTTATGAATTTGCGCCAAACGTTTACATTCATCATAACGGAACTGCCGCGGCCATGTCAACTTTAGGTTGTCTCTCTAAAATGCACCTCCTTCCCGCATTGGCCGATGACCGCGAAAACGAGGCGCAGAGCCAAAAAAGACGCTCATTTACGCAAACGCTGTCATCGGTTTGCGCCGCCGATTCCCGTCCCCGTCCATCGGTCCGGACGGTCTCGGCTTCGCTTCAAGATCGGATCGCTCCCCCGTTTGTCGAACTTCCACAACCCCCGGAGAGCCCGCGCGCCATCCGCCGGCATGCTTGGCGGGCATGCGGCGGATGGCGCGAGATCTTGTCAAGGAGCTTCCTCTTCCTTCTTCCTTCTTGCTTCGTTACTTCGCGATTTGAATTCGGTCCAGTTCGGTCCAGCCGTCCGAGCGTTCGCCCTCGATGCCGAGATGCACGCCCGGCTTGCCCGTCGCCGGATCGAGAATGGCGACGGCGAGCGTATATTCGCCCGTCGCGAGCCCTTGCGGCAGCTTGTAATCGGCCAATACCCCGGTACGGCCCGGAAGCCATCGCCGAATGTCCGTGTTGTCGACCGTCCGGACGCTGTCCGCGGCCAGCCGCCCCTGCGAGTCGACTAGGGCCAGGGCGAGCGGCCAAGCCTCGTAGAACGGCGCGACGCCCTTGTTGTTCCACCTCAGCCCGACGACGAGGTTCGTCCCGAGAGAAGCCTTCTTCGCGTGCGTCGCGGCTTCCAGAACGAATCGGTACCCCATCGTGTTATGGACGAGGTCGATGTTCGCCTGCTGCGCTTCATCGATGTCCTCACCAAGCTTGAACGGCGCCGGCGAGGAAGGCCCCAGCCACGCCGTGTGGCTGGCCCGGATCTCGCGCAGCGTCTCGACGATCGTCTCGTCCGACAACGAGAGCAGCGGGTTGCCGTTGTAGTATTCTCCCCCGGAGAAATTGAACTTCCAGAAATTCGGCATCCTGGACGCGTCCTGAACCGCCGCCGGATCCTCGCCTTCGCCGGCGTAGGGGCCGATTCCGTTCCAGCCCTCTTCGATCCAGTTCAGCCACTCGTCGGTGGCTCCCTGGCTGCCGAACACGTCGTTGAACAAGCCGAGCCGGTTCGCCGCGGCGATCGGGAACGGCTTGCGCATCCCGACGAGCTTGTGCGGGAACGCCTTCAAATAGTGCTCGACGTACTGGTCCGATACGGCGAGGCTCGGGAACGCGCCGGACACTTCCTCCGGCCAGTTGTGGAACTCGCCCCAATGCCCGAGGCTGCCGATCTGAACGTAAGCGATGGCGGGATCGTTGTCGTAACGCTTGCCCAGCTCGGCCAGCACTCTCCCGTGTTCGGCGATCAACGTCGGGCTCGAGTAATTTGGCGCAAACCCTTTGCCCACGACCGAATCGGGGGTGTCGTACCATTTTCCCGCGCCGTCTTCGCCTTCCGCCGTCACCAGCTCGTCGTACAGCCACTGCGGAATGTCCATGTCGGGATCCTCGCCCGGGTCGTCCAGCACGAACCGCAAGTTGATCCGGGTCCCCTCCGCCTTCCACTTGGCGAATTGATACTTCCGCTCGATGCCCGCCCAGTCGAATTCGCCCTTCCGGGGCTCCAGGTCCCGCCAGGCGATGTTGGCGTAGACGAGCTTGTGCGGCTGCGGGAGCTCCTCCGTCGTTGTCGCCCAGCCGGCCCAGCCCATGAGCGGATTGTCCAGCACGCCGAACCGCTCCCGGGGAACGTAGGAGTCGCCCGCCCCCTCCTCGGGGACCGGGCCCGTCAACGCCAGCGCGCTTCCGCCCGCCGCGGGCAGCCGGTAGGCCCCTTGGCCGACGTAGCCGACGGAAGGCTTCGCGTTCCCGGTCAACCCCAACTGATCCTTGTACAGATAGAAAAGAGCATGGTTCGAGCCGATCTCCGCCCGGACCGGACCGGCTTCCTTCCACTTCGCCGTCTTCGGCTCGTACAGGTACAGCTTGTTGTAGACGATCTTCGCGTCGGCCCCGAAGCCGGTCCAATCCGTCCCCTTGTACCCGGTCGAAGCTTGGCCGTCCGTATCGAGGTAGAACTCGTTGCGCGTGTCGACGGAGTCTCCTTCGACGAGCAGGTAGAGCTTGTCGGAATCGTGCGCCGCGCTCAGCTTGAGCGTCTCCCCGGTACCGGCGGCGGCCGTGTCCACGGACGCCCAGTCGCCGGGGTCGCCGTCCGCGACGATCTCGACTCCCCAGCGGCCGGAAGCCGGCCCGTCTTCGCCGGCGGCGGGCTTCGGCAGCGGAGGCGCCGCGAGCGGCGGCTTGGCCTCCGCGGACGGAACGGTTACGCCGTTCGACGTGAAGCCGACGGCGATCGGCTTCGGATTCGCGATTCCGATCGCGGCCAGCGGAACGCGGTATTCGACGATCCCTTGGTCGCCGGAGCCTCCCTGCTTGTACTCGATGCCTTCCGCTTCGACGGGAGCCCAGTTCCAGCCGGCCCCCGTGCTCTTGTACAAGCCGCCGTTCTCGATCAGCCAGTCGCCCCCGAACCCGGGCCAGCCCACGTCCGCGTAGCCGGTGTCGGCGCTGCGGTCGGTATCCAGATAGATGTCGTTGAACTCCGCCAGCTTGCCCGCGATGAGCAGTACGAGGCTGTTCTCTTCCATCGCGGCATAGAGGGACGCCAGACCGTCGGCCGATCGGGCCGCCGGCTCGATGCCGCTCCACTCGCCGACGTCACCGTCGATCGTCGCCCGAACCTCCGGTCCGAACGCGTCTTCCGCTCCCGGCGGCACGGCTAGCATCCTCTGTCCGGGAGACGGCAAATACCGGTCGCCTTCAAGAGCGAAGGCGACCCGGAGGACGGAGGAGGTCCCCGCCCCGATCGATGCCAGATCGACCTCCGCTTCCATCGTATCCCCGGCCGTCTTCGTCTCGACCGTCCCCGCGTATTCCCATTTGCCGCCGACGGCTCTCCACATTTTCCCCATGGAGATCTTCAGCTCGATGCCGCCTCCGTTGCTCCAATAAGGAGCCGGCAGCCCCGTCTTCTCGTCCCCGTCGGCGTCGACGTACCAGATTCCCTTCCGGTCCAATCCAGGACCGCGGACGAGCAGCTTCAGCTTGCCTCCCTGTTGAACCGCTTTCATGATTTGCAGCGTCTGACTAAGCTCCGTGCTCGCGCTCGGAACGCCGCTCCATTGCCCGGGCTGTCCGTCGAACCGCGCGCCCTCCCCGGCCGTCCGGGCGGAAGCGTAAGCTCCCGCCCCCGGAACGGCCAGAGAGGATGCGAGAACGAACGCCGCGCCCGTCCGCAGCCATCGCCGCTTCCCAAGCGTCATCGCCATCTCGAACATCCTCCCTCGCAGGTAAGATCTATTCAAGCGCTTCTAAACCGCCTCACTTGCCGTACAGCTTCTTGATCTCCTGAACCGCCTTGGCGATATCGCCCTTGCCCGACAACGGCTGCTGCAGCTTCTGCGGCACGATCTCCCACATGAGCTTATCCTTGCCGTCGAAGAACGGAGCGGTGATGGCATACTTCTGCGCTTCGATGAACGTCTGCTTGTTGTAGCCGTCGTCGATGGCGAGGTAGGCGTCGGCCGCCTGCTTGTTCGCCGGAATCGACTGGCCTTGCTCGGCGAGCGCGATCTGCCCTTCCGGACCGGCCAGCCAGCTGAGCAGCGCCCACGCCGCGGCCTCGTTCTTGGAGTTCGGGCTCATGGCGTTGCCCGCGACCTGGACGACCGTCTTCGTCTCCTTGAACTTCGGAGGCAGAACCGCGTCGAACTCGATGCCGGCCTTCTTGTATTCGTTCGCGCTCCAGCTGCCGCCGAAGCTCATCGCCACCTTGCCGGTCGCGAGCGCGAGGAACGGGTCCTTGGCGAGCGTCTGGCTCTGGCTGAACGAAGGCGTCACGTGATCCGTCGTGACGAGCGAGGCGAACTTGTTCAGCACTTCCGTCGCTTCGGGCGATTCGAGCGCGAGCGATTCGTCGTCGTTCACCATCCTGGCTCCGTTCGACCACAGCTGCGGCTCGAGCACGGAGTCGGCCGAGCCCGCCGCGTCCATGACGAAGCCCCATTGGGACGTCTGGGCGGAATCGAAGCCGGCGTCTCCCGCCGTCTTGCCGCTCTTGTCGATCGTCATCTTCTTCGCGATGTCGATCAGCTGGTCCCAGGTCATGTCGTTCGTCGGCACGGGCGCTCCGAGCGGATTCGTCTTCGCGTCCGCGAACAGCTTCTTGTTGTAATAGAGAACGATCGTGTTCGAGTCGCGGGGCAGCGACACCTGCTTGCCGCCGGATTGATGCGCGGCGAGCACGCCCGGCTCGAAGTCGCCGAGGTTGAAGCCGGTGCTCGAGATGAGGTCGGTCAGATCCTTCATCGCGCCGAGCTTGGCGTACTTGTCGACGTAGGCGTAGCTCATCTTGTAGACGTCGGGAAGGCTCTTCGACGCGGCTTGGGCGGTGATCGCGGTCCAGTAGGTTCCCCAGTCCTTGGAGACGACGTCGACCTCGACCTTCGGATACTTCTCGTTGAACTTCTTGAGCAGGTCCTTGGTCTGGTTCACTTCCTCTTCGGTTCCCCACATCATGTAGGTCACCTTGCCGCTCGGCTCCGCGGCTGCGGAAGCGGAGGCCGAAGCGGAGCCGCCCGACGAGGCGGACGGAGTCGCGTTCGAATTCCCGTTCGATCCCGAGCAAGCGGCCAGAATGAAGCCCAGAGCGGTTAAAGGCGCGACAACCTTGGATACGTTCTTCGTATTCATAGCTCTAATCTCCCCTATTCATCTCTCGTAAGCCTTCACTTGCCGTACGCCTTCTGAATCTCCTCGACCGCCTTCGCGATATCGCCCTTGCCGGACATCGGATTGCTCAGCTTCTGCGGAATGATGTCCCACAGCAGCTTCTCCTTGCCGTCGAAGAACGGAACGGGGATCGCGTATTTCTGCGATTCGATGAATACCTGCTTGTCGAAGCCTTCGTCCTTGGCGAGGTACGCGTCGGCCGCCTTCTTGTTGGCCGGAACCGATTGGCCTTGCTCGGCCAAGGCGATCTGCCCTTCGGGACCGGACAGCCAATTCATCAGCGTCCAGGCCGCGTCTTCGTTCTTCGTCGACGGACTCATCGCGTAGCCGGTCTCCTGCACGACCGTCTTCTCTTCCTTGAACTTCGGAGGAAGGATCGCCTCGAAGTCGATTCCGGCGATCTTGTATTCGCTCGCGTTCCAGCTTCCCCCGAACGCGATCGCGACCTTGCCCGTCGACAGAGCGAGGAACGGGTCCTTCGAGAGCGTCTGGGACTGGCCGAAGTTCGGCACGGCGTTCTCCTTCGTGATGAAGCCGCTGAACTTGGTCAGCACTTCCATCGCCTCGGGCGTGTTCATCGCGAACGATCGGTCGTCGTTCACCAACTTCGCCCCGTTGGACCAGAGCTGCGACTCGAGCACGGAATCGGCGGAGCCGGCCGCGTCCATGACGAGCCCCCACTGCGAGACGCCGGACTTGTTGAACGCGGGGTCTTCCGCCGTCTTGCCGCTCTTGTCCAGAGTCATCTTCTTCGCGATGGCGATCAGGTCGTCCCAGTTCATCATGCCCGTCGGCACCGGCGCTCCGGACGGATTCGTCTTCGGATCGGCGAACAGCTTCTTGTTGTAGTACATGACGATCGTGTTCGCGTCGCGGGGAAGGGCGTACTGCTTGCCGTCGGACTGCAGCTTCTTCAGCACGTTCGGCTCGAAGTCCGAGGCGTCGAACGACTTGGCGGACATGAGCTCCGTCAGGTCCTTCATCGCGCCGAGCTTGGCGTACTTGTCCAGGTAGGCTTCGTCCATCTTGAACACGTCGGGCAGCGATTGCGAGGCGGCCTGCGCCGTGATCGCGGTCCAGTACGTCTCCCAGTCCTTGGACGCCACCTCGACCTCGATGTCGGGATACTTCTCGTTGAACTTCTTCAGCAATTCCTTCGTCTGGTTCACTTCGTCCTGCGTCCCCCACTGCATGAACGTGACTTTGGTCTTGGCGCCCGAAGCGCCTCCCGACCCGGAGGCGGAGGGCGAAGCCCCCTTGCCGGAATTGCCGGAATTGCCGGAATTGCCTGAATCCCCGGAATTGCCGCCGCAGGCGGACAGAACGAGCGCCGTAGCCAACACCGGCGCGGCCCATTGGATCGGGCGAAGCTGCTCTCTGGATCTCATCGACGAGTCTCCCCCTAGTTTTATTTGATTCCGGACATGACGACGCCTTCGACGAAGTATTTCTGGGCCGAGAAGTAGATGACGGCGATCGGCAGAAGGGCCAGGAACGAGCCCGCGGCCATCATCGGCAGGTCTTGCGAGTTCTTGCCCATAATCAGCTGCAGCCCTACGCTCATCATTTGAAGCTTCTCGGATTGGATGAAGATCAGCGGCGTGAAGTAGTCGGTCCAGGTGAACACGAACGAGAAGATAAAGCCGGAGATGATAATCGGGCCGGAGAGAGGAAGCACGACCCGGGAGTAGATGGTCCAATAGCCGCCGCCGTCCACGTAAGTCGCTTCGTCGAGCTCCCGCGGAAGCGTCAGGAAGTACTGCCGGAACAGGAAGATGAAGTACGGGTTCGCCAGCAGCACCGGAATCGTCAGCGGCAGCCACGTATCGTACCAGCCGATCTTGCTGAACAGGATGTACATCGGAATGAGCGTCACCTGCGACGGAATCATCAGGGTGGCGAGCACGACGACGAACAGCCAGGAGCGAAGCCGGGACTTGGTGCGGGCGAAGCCGAACGCGATGAGCGAACTCGTCAGGATCGTTCCCAGGCCGTTGATGATCGAGACGGAGAACGAGTTCGCGATCCACCGCGGCATAAGCGACATCGTCTCGAACAGCCGGGTGAAGGCGCTCAAGGTGAACGGGTCGGGAAGCAGCTTCGGCGGGAACACGTACGTCTGGTCTTGCGTCTTCAGCATCGTGGAGATCAGCCACAGCAGCGGACCGATAAAGATAAGAAGGCCGATGAGGAGGAAAAGATAGGAATACGTACGATTCAGAAGTTTAGCCCTGTACATTAGCCGTTGCTTCCTCCCTTCTCGTCGCCTTCGTAGTACACCCATCGCCGGGACGATTGCATGAGAGCGACCGTGATGAGAAGAATGATGACGAACAGCACCCAGGACTGCGCCATGGCGTACCCGAAGTTCAGGTCGCGGAACGCCACCTGGTACGTATTCATCATGTACGTCTGCGACGCGTAGTCCGGACCGCCCTTGCTCAGCAGCATGGCTTCCGTGAACATCTGGAAGTAGTAAATGATCTGCATGACGACCGTGAACAGGATGGACGGCGTGAGCATCGGCAGCGTGACGCTGAAGAACGTGCGGACGCGGCCCGCCCCGTCGATCCGGGACGCCTCGTAGAGCGAGCTCGGTATTCCCTTGAGACCGGCGAGGAACACGAGGACGGAACCCCCCGACATCCACATGCCGATCGTGATGATGACCGGCTTGATGAGGCCCTCCGAGCCCATCCAATCGATCTGCGCTCCCCCGAACCAGAGAAGGATCGTGTTGACGACTCCGTCGCCGGATCCGAACAGGATAAGCCAGATGATAACGGTTGCGACCGGCGGCACCAGGTAAGGCAAATAATAAAGCGTGCGGAAAAAACGGATTCCCGGAACCTCGATGTTGAGCAGAAGAGACAGAAGAATCTGAAATCCGACCGTAACCGGAACCCCGATAAAGACGAAATACAGCGTGTTGCGCAAGCTCTTTAAGTAAACCTCGTCGGACCACAGCTTGGCGTAATTGTCGAAGCCGACCCAGATCGGCTTCGTGATCGCGTTATAATCCGCGAAGCTGTAGACGAGGCTCGCGATCGCCGGCCCGACGAAGAAGGCCAGGAACCCGATGATCCAGGGCGATATGAACAGCAGAAACGCCCCGTCTTCCCTCCATTTTCTAATCACCTGCCACACTCCCCCCGCGCCGCGGCCGTTACTTCAGCTCGTCCAGATAAATGTAACGTTCTTCCTTGATGGACCGTTCCGCCGCCAGGGCGATGAGCAGCGCGTCTCGCCCGACGTTCAGGTCGGCGAACGGCTTCTCTCCGGTGCGAACCGTGTTCAGGAACGCGTACCGCTGGGTCTGGCTGCCGGTATGGCCTCCGTCGGAGGAGTCGGAGACGACGTCCAGGTCGATATGCTCGCGGGTCAAGTCTTCTCCCCCGCTGATATCGAGGGATTTGTCCCGCTTGGCGATCATCTGGGCGCCGTTGCTGCCGATGAGGCCGATCTCCAACCCTTCGTCGGTCAGGTTGTACGGCTTCAGATACATGCAGAGGCCGAGCATCGCCTTGCTCCCGTTGTCGTAGTCGACGGTTACCCAGGCGTGGTCGACGATGGAGCTCGTGTTGATCGTCTTCGCGGGGTAGTGCGTGTAGCTGTTGGTGACGAGTACGTCTTCGCCCTTGCGGATGACGTGCTGGCCGCCCGAAGCGAAGACGCGGACGGGCTTCGCGCCGATCATCCAGTTGAAGATGTCGAAGTGGTGGCAATCCTTCTCGACCAGGGCGCCTCCGGACAGCTCTTCATCGTAGAACCAATCGGCCGGAGGGAACGGGTCGCGGAACTCCTTGCACCACATCATCGTCACGTCGCCGAGACGGCCCTGCTTCAGTTCCTTCTCCATGCGGCGATAGACGTTGGAGTACCGGTAGACCAGGCCGATCTGGACGGGCACACCCTTCTCCTCGGCCGCCTTCATGATCTCGTCGCAGGCGGAGAGCTTCGGCGCCACCGGCTTCTCCAGGAACAGCGGCTTGCCGAGCGCGATGAACGGCAGCGCGACGTCGCGGTGCAGGTAGTTCGGCACGCTGATGACGACCGCGTCGTAATCGTCGGCATGCGCCAGCAGCTCCTCGTGCGTGCGGCAAACTTGCGGCTTGTTGTTCTTCAGGAAGCCGAGCGCCCGGGACCGGTTCGACTCGTGCGGATCCGCCACCCACGTAATCTCGCAATCCGGGATTCTATCGAAGCCGTACAAGTGCCCGGAGCCCATGTCCCCCAATCCTACCAGCGCCAACCGAATTTTCTTCGTCAAGTCGTCCCCTCCAAGATGCAGGTTTATGTTAAATTTGCGGCAAATTATACGATTAATTTACGATAAGTTTACGCAAACTGTCAAGCGTTTTTGCGCAAATTTGTCCAAAGTTTTGCGCAAATCAAGCTTTGCTTTTGGCGTAAAGCGCATTGCCCACGATTCCCGCGTCGCTCCCGAGAGCCCCCGGGCGAACGACGAGCCTGTCCGCGAACGCTTGCAGGAGGCGGCTTCGCAGCTCCCGCTCCATCGGGCCGAGCAGGGCTTCTCCCGCTTGGGCGGCCCCGCCCCCGACGACGACGATGTCCGGGCTCAGCACCGGCACGACGTAGGCGAGCGCCTCGCCCAGCAGCCGTCCCGTATGCTCCAGAATCGCCAGAGCCGTCTCGTCTCCTCCGGCGCCCGCCTCGGAGACGTCCTTCGCCGTGATCGCTTCGGGACGTTCGCGGAACTTGTCCGCCAGCGCCCCTGCCGCCCCCTGCCTGACGGCGTCCGCGGCCTGGCGGGCGATTCCCGTCGCCGAGACGAGCGTCTCGAGGCAGCCGGCCATGCCGCAATTGCACGTATTGGGAATCCGTTCATGCGGAATATGGCCCAGCTCTCCCGCCAGATGGTCTCCCCCGCCGAAGATCGCCCCGTCCGTCACGAACGCGCCGGCGAGCCCCGTGCCGATCGTGATACCGAACACGTGGCGGTATCCGGCTCCCGCTCCCGAGACGGCTTCGCCGAATACGTACGTCTTCACGTCGTTCTCGATGAAGACGGGCACGCCGAGCCGCTCCCGAAGCTTGGCGGCCAGCGGCACGTCCCTCCAGCCGAGGTTGACGGCGAGCCGCGAGATGCCCCCCGCCGGGTCCACGAGCCCAGGGATGCCGACGCCGACCGCGTCGATTCCCGCGATGCCGCCCGCCGCCTTCGCTGCCGCTTCCTCGACCATCCCGGCGATCCGTTCGATGACCGCTTCCGTGCCTTCCCGGACTCCCGTCGATCGCCGGACGCGGCCGACGACGCGCCCTTCCTCCGCGACCACTCCGCATTCGATGTTCGTTCCCCCGACGTCGACGCCGACGTAGAGCTTATCCCGCGTTGCCATATCAGTGATCCCCCTTGGTTGGTTGGCCGCTTATCTCCGCCCGGTAGACGATCCGTCCGTCCGCCATCGTCCAGACGACGTTCCACTCCGCGTCCATCAGCACCAGATCCGCCGCCTTGCCGGGCGCGATCGAGCCCGTCTCCTTGTCGATTCCGGCCTGGCGGGCCGGCGTCAGCGTCAGGGCGGGCAGCACCTGCTCCGGCGTTCTCCCGGCGAAGCGCATCGCGTTCAGGAACGCCCCGCGCATCGTCAGCGTGCTGCCGGCCAGTCCGCCAGGCTTCCCGTCTTCGCCGCGCAGCGTGACGACGCCGTCTTGCGCGATGACGGGCAAGTCGCCCAGCCGGTATTCCCCGTCCGGGCAGCCGGCGCACGAGATACAGTCCGTGATGAGAGCGACCTTCTCGGCCGTCTTGACGTCGAACGTCAGCTTCACGAGGTCCGGATGGACGTGAACGCCGTCGCAGATGAGCTCGGCCGTCACCTCCGGGTGCAGCAGCGCTCCTCCGGCGGCTCCCGGATCGCGATGGTGGATGCCTCTCATGCCGTTAAACAGGTGGGTCGCATGCGCGACTCCCCGCTTGACCGCTTCCCGCATCTCCTCATAGGTCGCTCCCGTATGCCCCGCGGACACCGTCATGCCCCGGCTTCTCGCGAATTCGATCGCGCGGTCCGCCCCGGGCATCTCCGGCGCAAGCGTCACGAGCCGCACGACGCCTTCCGTGCCGGCGAGCATCGCCTCGAGCTCTTCGGCGCTCGGCGCCCGCATCGTCCTCGGATCCTGCGCCCCGCAATAAGCCGGGTTCAGGAACGGCCCCTCCAGATGGACGCCGGCCGCCTTGGCGCCTCCCGTCCACTCGCTGCGCATGAACGCCGCGGCCGCCGCCACCGCCTTCGCGATCGGCTCCACCCCCGCCGTCAGCGTCGTGACGAGCAGCGAAGTCGTGCCGTGACGGGAGTGGTACGCGCACATCCGCTCCAGGTCGCCCCGCGTCGCGCCCATGGCGTCGCCGCCCCCTCCTCCGTGCACGTGAACGTCCACGAAGCCGGGGAGGAGCGCGAAGCCTTCCGCTTCGATCACTTCCGCCTCCGCGGGAGGCTCCGGAAGCCTGCCGTCCGCTCCCGCGTTATAAATACCGGCGATCCGTCCCTCTCTCACTTCGACCGCCGCTTCTTCCAGGACGCCATTTTCCGCGTAAACCCGCGCTTTTCTGATCCATATGGGCCGCATCTCGTTATCCCCAATCCGCGATGTTGTTTGCGGCAAAATTATATCAAACTTTGCGCAAATGGAGAATGTTTTTTTGCAAATACGCAATGCGAATCGTTAAGCGGGATGGGAAATGACGGATTAGAGGGGCCTTGGAGGAATCGACCAAGAAGGAAGCCTCTATCTTCGCCGTCCCAGCTGCCCAATTCTCCTTCCGTCGCCCCCGCCTCTTCTCCGCCCATGAGAGTAATCTAGTTCCTCTCTTTGGACGACTGCTGCGTTCTTCCGTCCATGCGAGTAATCTGGTTGCTCTCTTCCGCCTACCGCTCCTCTTCTCCGTCTATGTGCGTAATCTGGTTCCTCTCTTTAGCCGACTGCGGCGTTCTTCCGTCCATGCGAGTAATCTGGTTGCTCTCTTTGACCCCAACAATAAAAACTACGAACATCCAATTCCCTAACGAAAACCTATCCCGAGGTATTTCGATTCGGACTTTTATATGAAAAATCGTATAAAATCTCCCACAAGAAAGTGCGCAGTTTGGTTTTGTGCGAAAAACCGTACAAATTCTGCCTTTTGACGGTGCATTGATTAGGTTTTATGCGAAGAATCATACAGAATTCTTCTGTTAGCGATGTTTTTGACGATTTTGTTCGAAAAATCGCACACACGTTAAACCGCCTGCATTCAGATTCTGCACAGCCCGAACTAGGCAGCCACGTGTGGACCTGAACATGGAAAACCAAGTCCGTATGCGAATCGGACAATTGTAGAAAAAAAGAGACGGTACCCCAGCCGAAGCCGGATCGTACCATCTCTTTCTTCTATATATAGGAAGGCCTGCTTTACTTCTTCACGATATCCTGAATCGCCTGGTCGAGCTTCTCGAGCAGCTTATCCTTGTCGATCTGGCCGCCTTGGTATTCCTGCATCGCCGCGCCCCAGCCCTGGATGACGCCGTCCGGGTACCGGCCCCAATGCCAGCCGCCCGCGGTCTTCGCTTGTTCGGAGACGGCCGCGCCGAGCTGGCCGATGTCTTCGGTCGTCGCCGGAATGGTCGCCAGCGCCGGGATGAATTTGAATTCCTTCGTCAGGTACTTCTTGCCCGTCTCGGACGATACGAGCCAGTTCAGGAACGCCTTCGCTTCTTCCGGATGCTTCGACTTGCTGTTGACGATCCAGAAGTTCGCCGGGCCGGTGTAGATGCGCGAGTTGCCGCCGTCGTCGATCGGAATCGGCAGCAAGCCGAGGTCCAGCTTCGCGACCTTGTCGATGTCGCCTTGAATCCAGTTGCCCTGCTGGATCATCGCCGTCTTGCCGGACGCAAAGTTCGCCACTTGCGTCGCGTAGTCCGTCGTCAGCTTATCCTTCTGGCTGTGGTTGAACACCAGGTCGACGTAATTCAGCCACTTGCCGAACACTTCGTTGCCCTTGATCGTGGAAGCGCCCGTCTTCGTGTCCTCGATGAACTTGACCGGATCGGCCTGCTCCGCCAGCGCGACGTTGATCGTGTGGTGACCGATGGACCACCACTCGTTCGTCGTGGAGAACGGCGTGATGCCGGCCGCTTCCAGCTTCTTGACGACGTCCGTCAATTGCGTCAGCGTCTTCGGCAGCTCCGTAATGCCGGCCTTGTTGAACAGCTCCTTGTTATAGATGATGCCGTAGCCTTCGATGTTCATCGGCATGCCGAGCAGCTTGCCGTCGACCGTCGCCGGACCCGCCGCCGCCGGAATGACGTCCTTCGCCCAAGGCTCGTTCGTCAGGTCTGTCGCGCGGTCGTAGTACGGCTCGAGGGCCGCGAAGCCTTCGGCGTTGAAGATCTCCGGCTCCGAGCCGGAAGCGATCTCGGCCTTCAGCAGCGCGTTGTAATCTTCGCCGCCGCCGTGCGTCTCGACTTCGACCTTGACGCCGGTCTCCTTCTCGTACTCTTCGGCCAGCTGGTTGAACGCGTCCGCGATCTCGACCTTGAAGTTGAAGATCTTGATCGAGACGTCCTTCTTCTCCGCCGCCGGAGATTCGCTTGCGCCGGACGCCGACGGGCTGGCCGCCGGAGATTCCGCCGACGGGCTCGCGGCCGAGCCGCCGTTGTCGTTATTCCCGCTGCCGCAACCGGCCGCTACGACGGTAAGTGCCGCGATCAAAAACAGGGTGCTAAAGCGCTTCATGAGTGGTGACCTCCCCGATTATGGTATCTCGCGTTTACAAGCCCATTATAGTCAAACGTTTGCACGACATTGAACCGACGTTGTTGAACGAATAGGTGGAACATATTGATTTTTTACCCTTTAATGGAACCGGATGTTATCCCTTCGACGATATGCTTCTGCAGCAGCAGGAACAGGACGATGATCGGCGTGACGCTCATCGCGAGACCGGCCAGGGCCAAATCCCACTGCTTCGTATATTGGCCGAAAAACCGGGTCACCGCAAGCGGAATCGTCGTCAGCGCTTTGTTCGACCCGATGATCAGAACCGGCAGCAGATAGTCGTTCCAGATCCACAGCGTGTTCAGAATGATGACCGTCACCGTAATCGGGCGAAGCAGCGGGAACACGATCCTCCAGAACACGCCGTACGGCGAGCAGCCGTCGACGACGGCCGCTTCCTCGATCTCCATCGGCACTCCCTTGATGAAGCCGTGGAACAGCACGACGGAGAGAGCGAGGCCGAAGCCGAGGTAGCAGACGACGATGCCGAGCAGATTGCCCCGCAGCTCGAGCAGGCTCGTCACCCGAACCAGCTGGAGCATGACCGATTGGAACGGGATCGTCATCGAAGCGATGAAGCAGAAGAACAGCGCCTTGTTGAACCGGGTCGGCCGGCGGACGATCCGGTAGGCGGCCATCGAGCTGACGAGGACGATCCCCGCGACGCTGATCGCCGTAATCTCGAACGAATGCCAGAGGGCGCGCGGGAACCGGATGATGTCCCACACCTTCGAATAGTTCTCGAACAGGTACTTCTGCGGCAACGAGGCGGCGTCGACCAGAATCTCCCCGAGCGACTTGACCGAGTTGACGAGCACGAAGTAGAACGGCGACAGGAACAGCAGCGCGAGCAGGATCGCGAGAGCCTCGACTCCGATCAGCCGGGAGCTCCGCCCTTCTCGGACGTTCGCGTGCGGCTTGCTCATCTTACGCCTCGACCTCCTTCCGCTTCGTCAGCCATACTTGCGTGATGGCGATAACCGACACGAGGATGAAGAAAATCATCGCCTTGGCGGTCCCGAGTCCGTACCGGTTGTTGACGAGCGCTTCCGCGTAGACGTTGTAAGCGAGCGATTGGGTGGACGTTCCCGGCCCGCCCTTCGTCAGGCTCAGGTTCAAGTCGAACATCTTGAACGCGTTCGACGTCGTCAGGAACAGGCACACCGTCACGGCCGGCATAATTAGCGGGATTGTCACCTTCCGCACCGTCTGCCAGTAGCCGGCGCCGTCGATGACCGCCGCCTCCGTCAAGTCCTTCGGGACGCCGACCATCGCGGCGATGTAGATGACCATCATGTAGCCGGCCGTCTGCCAGACGAACACGATGACGAGTCCCCAGAAGCCGGTCTGCGGCGTGCCGAGCCACGGGAGCTCGAACGTCGGCCAGCCGGTCAGCTCTCCGATCGTCTTGAAGCCCTTGGTGAAGATGAACTGCCAGATGTAGCCGAGCAGAATGCCGCCGATGACGTTCGGCAGGAAGAAAATCGTCCTCAGCGCGTTGCGGCTCTTAAGCGGCCGCGACAGCGACAGCGCGAGCAGGAACGCCAGGACGTTCGCGAGGACGACGGTGATGGCCGTGAACCGGATCGTGAACCAGAACGACCTCCAGAATTTATCGTCGTCCGTGAAGATGCGATGGAGATTGTCCATTCCGATCCACTTGGCCTTGTCGAGATCGAGGCCGTTCCACTCCGTGAAGGAGTAGTAGAAGCCGAGCAGGAACGGCACCAGGACGATGATCGCGAACGCGAGCAGGCCCGGCCCGACGAATACCGTCTGCTGCAGCCACTCTCCGTTTTTATTGCGTTTGGGCATGCGGCACTCCCCTTTCCCTCAACCTTACCTTGACTATAAGGGGATCTTGTCAGACAGACCACCGATAGATATGATGGGTTAGGTGTAATATATTGACCTCGGGGTGACGACACGCCATGTTCCGAACGAGCATCCGCAACAAATTGATGGGTCTGCTGCTCGCCGCGACGATCATTCCGATCCTCCTCTCCATGCTTCTGTCCGACCGTTACATCAAGGACGCCGTCACCGAGAAGTCGATCGTCGAGAACCGCGCGATGCTCTCTCTCGGGAAGAACAACATCCTGAACTATGCGAACGCGATCAACGAGATCTCCCTGGACGTCTACAACTCTCTCAATTCGCCGACCTCGCTGTACGCCATGATCGAACGGGGCGTCGCCCCTCATGTCGTCTCCGAGACGTTCGACCGGAACAACCGGATGCTCATCTACGGCCACTTGCTCAACATGTATCAATCGATCAAGGGCGTGCACCAGATCCACCTGCAGCTCCGCGGAGCGGACAACCTGGCCTATCTTCTGTCCCGCGGCTTCTTCACCGGCGGTCCGGTAAGCCGGATCGACTGGCCGGAAGGGCGCGAGTCCGATCCGAAGCCGTTCATCGAAGCTCCGCATCCGAGCGTCAGCTACGAGCTCGATTGGAGCCGCAACGTCAAGCAAGAAAGCGTATTCACGCTGCGCCGGCCCATCATCCGCACTCCGAGCGACGAGGTGATCGGCTACCTGTCCATCGACGTGAAGGCGACGGAATTGGCGCAAATTTGCAGCACTCTCGCCCCTTCGAAGCAAGAGACGCTGTACCTGCTCGACCGCGGCCACCGGGTCATCTGCAGCGACAACACGAATGCGGCTTCCCCGGGCGAGCTTCTTCGCGAGCCGTGGTCGGACAAGCTGTTCGCTTCGGCGGGGGAGAGCGGGACGATCCGCTGGAAGGACGAGAGCTTCTCCGGAATCGTGATCTACGATACGCTTAAGACGAATTACATGGATTGGATCGTCGTCAAGCAGCTTCCCTACTCGTATCTGCACGAGAACGCGAAGACGATCCGGACGATCAACTCCCTGATCGTCGCGCTGTTCCTCGTCATCGTCGTGATCGCCACTCTCGTCGTGTCGGTGCATTTTACGAAGCCGATCAAGCGTCTTATCGGCCACATCAACAAGGTGCAGACCGGCAATCTCGACGTGACCGTCCCCGTGCAGGGCAAGGACGAGATCGGGACGCTGGCCCGCCGGTTCAATTCGATGATCGGCACGATCAAGGACCTCATCAACCGCGAGTACAAGCTGGAGATCGCGAACAAGAACAATCAGCTCAAGGCGATGCAGGCGCAGATCAATCCGCATTTTCTCAACAATGCCCTGCAGTCGATCGGCACCTTGGCGCTTCAGTCCCAGGCTCCGAAGGTATATTCCTTGATCAATTCGTTGGGGAAAATGATGCGCTACAACATGAACACGCGCGACGTCATCGTGCCGTTCGAGGCGGAGCTCGCCCATGCCCGGGCGTTCCTCGAGCTGCAGCAGCAGCGGTTCGCGGATCAATTGAACGTCGCGTACGACGTCGACCCGCGGGCGCTCGGGGTGCTCGTGCCGAAGATGCTGCTTCAGCCGCTCATCGAGAATTACTTCAAGCACGGCTACGAGCCGCAAGGAGGCTCGGGCGAGATTCGGATCGGAGCGCGGATCGAGAAGGAAGAATGGCTCTTCGTGTACGTCGAGGATAACGGAATCGGCATGCCTCCCGACAAGCTGGACGAGCTTCGGCAGCGGCTGGCCCGGCCGTCCGCCCGCATCGGGGGCGACGAGGAGCCTATCGGGCTAGGCAACGTCAGCATGCGGCTTAAGCTATACTTCGACGAGAAGGCGGAGCTGGCGGTCGATTCGCCCGGATCGCGGGGGCCGCGGGGCTTCCGCGTCTCTCTGCGCATCCCGCTTCGCGCCGGACTGGAGGGACAGCGATGAACGTATTGATCGTAGACGACGAGCAGCACGTGCGGGAAGCGGTCAAGCTTCTCGTCGATTGGAGAGGCCTCGGGATCGAAGGCGTCTACGAGGCGGACAACGGAGAGGAGGCGGCCCGGCTGATCGAGCGGGTGCAGCCGGAGATCGTCGTGACCGACATGCGGATGCCGATCCAGGACGGCGTCGACCTGCTCGCGTGGATCCAGAAGAGCGGGCGGCCGATCCAGAGCATCGTCATCAGCGGGCACGACGACTTCGATCTCGTGCGGAGCACGATGAAGTACGGCGGGCAGGATTACCTGCTGAAGCCGATCGACCCGGAGCAGCTGCACGAGGCGCTGCGCAAGGCGGTCGACAATTGGCGGCGAGAGGATCGCGAGAAGAAGCTGAGCCAGCGGCGGGCCATCGAGATGAACCGGCTGAAGCCGGTGTATTGGGACAAGATCTTCTCCAACCTCGTCTCGGAGCCCGCCTCCTACGCCGTCGTGCGAGACAGTCTCGACGAGGAATTCGGGCTCGGCCGGGCGGAGCGCTGCCAGGTCGTCGTGCTCGGCGTCGACACGATGAGCCGCGAAGTGATGGCCAAGTTCGACCGGAACCGGGACCTGCTGTTCTTCTCCGTGACGAACGTCTGCAACGAGTTCCTGCGGCCCGACAACCGCGGGATCGCCTGCCGCTATTGGAACAGCGAGAACGAGGTGCTCATCCTGCTCTGGGACCGGTTCGAGGAGCTGCGGGAGACGCTGGGGAGGATGGACGAGGGCTTCCGTCTGACGCTTCGCTGCCGGTTCGACTTCGGGATCGGGACGGTTGAGGCTTTTCCGTCCGGGGCGGGGGCGTCGTGCCGGACGGCGCGGCTGGCGCTGCGCCGCCGGAGCATGCTCGCGAAGACGACGCGGTTCCACGAGTACGAGCCGGCCGCCGCGAAGGCGGCGATCACGCCGCTGAGGGTGCTCGACCACGAGGAGAGCTTCCGGCTCGCCGCGCTGAACGGCGGCGAAGCGGAGATCCGCGCCGCCGTCCGGCGCTGGATCGACGCGGTGCGCGCCCTGCCGGACATTACGCTCGAGCAGCTCGAGCTGTGGCGGCACGAGTTCGCCGCGCTGCGCGAGCGGTGGGCGAAGGATTCGGCGGCGGCCGCTGGCGGCACGGACACGGCCTCGCCCATGCCGATTCCGCTTGACGACGACGGCTGCCTGTCGCTGCCGCGGTGGGAGGAGGAGCTCGTCGCCCGGCTCCTGCGGATCGCGGAGAGGCGCGGCGGCGAGCGCTCGCGGGAGCGCAACGTCATGGCGGAGATCGCGAGGTACATCGAGCAGAACTACAACCGCGAGCTGACGCTGCAGGAGATCGCCGGGCAGTTCTACTTGAGCCGGGAGTACATCTCGCGCCGGTTCAAGCAGGACTTCGGCGAGAACCTGTCCGACTTCCTCGGCCGCATCCGCATCGAGAGGGCCAAGCTGCTGCTCGGCAATCCGGCGCTCAAGATCGCGGAGATCGCCGAGATGGTCGGCTTCTCGGACGAGAAGTACTTCAGCAAGGTGTTCAAAAAGCTGGAGGGCGTCTCGCCCAACCAATTCCGCAAGGGCTGAGAGCCAGAAAGGGCGTCGCGATTCGCGACGCCTCTTGCCGCTTTGCACGCTCCCCGCTTTCCCGCTAATTTGGCTCAGCCATTGAGTCACTTTTACTCGCTACCCAGCATTCCCGCTAATTTGCCTCAACCACTGAGTCACTTTTGCTCGCTCCCCCCACTTTTCCGCTAATTTGCCTCAGCCAGTGAGTTACTTTTGTTCATTCTCTTGCTGGGTCCCGCCCTTGTGAGTAATTTAATTACTCTCTTTCGCCTACTGCGGCGTTCTTCCGAACATGCGAGTAATCCGGTTACTCTCTTCCACCCCATACACCGCATTCCCCCATCAAACAACAAGCCGGAGCAAAAATCGAGAAGTCTCGATTCTTGCTCCGGCCATAACGCAGCCTTTACTTCCACTGCTGGAGGAAGCGTACCGCGGCGGAGATGTCCTCCTCCGGACGGTCGCCGACTTCGCGTTCGATCGTCAGGTAGCCGGCGTAGCCGATCTCCTGAAGCGCCGCCAGGTAGGCGGGCCAGTCGACCGAGCCCTCGCCGAGCGGCACCTCGCGGAAAAACTCCCCGTTCGCCACCATCTTCGCGATTTTCTCGTGATCCATCGGCTCGTAGCCGAGCGCGCCGTAGATGTTGCGCGGATCGGTCTCCTGCAGGCGAACGCCGTCCTTCGCGTGCGTGTGGACGATGTAGTCGCCGAGCAGCCGTACGCCCGCCGCGGGATCGTCCCCCGTCACCATGACCATGTTCGCCGGGTCGAAGTTGACCGCCACCCCTCGCACGCTCAGCTTGTCGAGGAAGCTCTTGAGCCGGGCCGCCGTCTCCGGCCCCGTCTCGATGGCGAAGTACGCGCCCAGGCTGTTCGCGTACAAGCTCAGTTCCTCGCACGCCGACCGCATCGCCTCGTACACTTCGCTGTTCTCGTCCTCCGGCACGATGCCGATGTGCGTAGTGACGACGTTCGTCCCGAGGTCGAGCGCCAGGTCGAGAATCCGCTTCGACTTCTCGACCTTCCAGACGTTCTCGCTCCGGTCCTGGAAGCCGTGCCCCGCCAGGTCTCCGACAAGAGCGGACACCTCGAGGCCCAGCGACTCGATGTACGCCTTCCACTCCTTGCGCTTCGCGGGCGACAAGTTCTCCGGGTCCATCTCGCCGTGCACCGCGTAGATCTGCACGCCGTCCGCGCCGACCTGCTTCGCCTTGACGAGCCCTTCGCGCACGCCGACCCGGAAGCTGTCCACGATTACGCCGATTTTGTTGTTCAGCTTCATCCCCGTATCCTCTCCTCTGTTGGTCGTCATACCTCGTCCCAGATCCGCCGCGCGTTCGCAAGCCCGATTCGGGTTCCTTGGCGGCACTCTTCCATCCCCTCGAACTCGACGGACAAATACCCGTCGTATCCGGAGCCCTTCACGACGCGCAGCGCTTCCCGCATGTCGATGTCGCCCTGCCCGACGATGGCGCCGCGCAGCCGGTTGCCCGACAGCGTCGGGAACCAGCCCTCGCCCGGGTCCCGCGAAGCCGGACGCAGGTAGAAATCCTTCAGGTGGACCATCGAAGCCGAAGAGATCGTCTTCTTCACCGCGGCGACCGACTCCTCGTCCGCGCACATGAAGTTGCCGACGTCCAGCGTCAGCCGGAAGTTCGGACGGTCCACCGCGCCGATCAGCGCCAGCACCCGGTCGCTCGCTTGGATGTAGTAGCCGTGATTTTCCACGCTCGTCGTGATTCCGAACTGCGCCGCGTAGTCGGCGACCCGCCGGCAGGCTTCCGCCAGCTTCGGCAGCTCCCGCAGGAACAGCCCGACGGACGTGTCCTCCCGCCAAGCGACGTCGTGCCGCATCCGCTTGACGCCGAGCGCGTTCGCGATGTCGACTTCCTTCATCAGCCGCGCGATCTCCGCCTCGAAGCCCGCCTCGTCGTCCGTCGGCACGTTCGCGCCTACGGCGTAATTCGAGAGCTCGAGCCCCGCGTCCTCCGCCTCGCGGCGAATCGTCTCGATCAGGCCGGGATTGTCCGTCAGGTTGAACCCGAACGGAACGATCTCGACGTGCTCGCCCCCCTCGTCGGCGATCCAGCGGATCGCTTCGGCGAGCGTCATCTCCCCGCTCTGGATGGCTCGGGAGAGACTATACGTGCTGACGCCCAGCTTCATGCCCGCTCCGCCTTCCCGTCCGCCTCGGAGAACCGGATCTCCCGTCCCTCTCTGGCCGACTCGTAAATGCCGCACAAGATTTTCATCATCTCGACGCCGTCCTCCACCGGGCTGATCGGCTCCTTGCCGCCGAGCACGCAATCGACGAAGTGATCGACCTCCGCCTGGAAAGCCGCCTCGAAGTTAAAGCCGCCGTTGTCGACTTGAGGAGTTACGTTCAGAATCGTATCGTGCTTCTCCGTGACGATCGACAGGGTCGGAATGACGTCGAAGCCGCCCTTCGTGCCGAACAGCCTCGCCGAGCTCTCGTCTTGCGCGATATGCAGAGCGAAGCTCACATCCACATAGAGGGAAGCCCCATTGTCAAAACGAATCAGAGCATTCGCCAAATCCTCGACCGTATTCAGCGAAGCGTCGTAGTCGGAGGCTTGGTAGAACGACAGCCCCTTCACGTTGGAGCGGTTGCCGAGCTTGTGGTACGCATTGCCGCTGACGGAGACGACCTTCGGCCTTCCCATCAGGTACCAGCACAGGTCGATCACGTGCACGCCGATGTCGATCAGAGGGCCGCCGCCGGAACGCGACTTGTCCGCGAACCAGCCGCCGGGATTGCCGAGACGGCGCAGAATCGACGCCTTGGCGTAGTACAGCTCTCCGAACTCGCCCTGTTCGGCGAACCGGAGCAGCAGCTGCGCGTTCGGGTCGTACCGGCGCACGAAGCCGACTTGCAGGATGCGGCCGCTCGAACGAACCGCCTGCTGAACCGCAAGCGCTTCCTCGACGGTCATGCACAGAGGCTTCTCGACGAGCACGTGCTTGCCCGCGTTCAGGGCGGCGATGCTGATCGGCGCGTGCGTGCTGTTCCAGGTGCAGATGCTGACCGCGTCCAGCTCCGGATCGGCGAGCATCTCCTCGTGACTCGAGTACGCCTTCGCGGCGCCGTATTGGCTCGCGACCGCCTTCGCCCGCTCGAGGTTCATATCGCAGATGGCGTACAGCTCGGAGTTCGGATTGTTCCGGTACGACTTCAGATGCATCTCGGAGATCGAGCCGACCCCGATGACCCCGACTTTCAACGTTGTGGCCAAGTGGAACCTCCCCTTCCTCTTCTCATCAACCTACTTGTAATATAGAATGAGAGGAACGACAGAGGCCATGTAGAGCCTTGCTGAACTTTTGTAAAATCGTGCGGTAGGAGGCGAACGCCATGGAGAAGCCGCTCTCGCTGAGAGAAGCGATGGATATGCCGGATCCTCACTTCCCGATCAAGCTGCACCACTGCCGCTACGATCAGTACGGAGCGACGACGTTCCCTCCCCACTGGCACGAGCATCTCGAATTCCTGTATTTTGTCGAAGGCGAGGCGCGCATTACGTGCAACTCTCTCTCGTACGACGTCGGCCCCGGCGACCTCGTCGTCGTGAACAGCACCGACATGCATCACGGGATGAGCTTGTCGGACCGTTTGTTCTATTTTGCGGTCATTCTTGACCCTTCCTTGCTGCACAGCCAGCTGATCGACGCCGTCGAGACGAAGTACATCACCCCGATCACGCAGAACCGGATCGTGTTCCGCAACCTCATCTCGAACGATCCGGCGGTGACCGACTGCATCGACTCGTTGATCCGGGAATACAAAGGGCGCGAGTTCGGCTACGAGCTGGCCGTCAAGGCGTGCCTGTACCGGCTGCTTACCGTCCTGCTGCGCAACCACGCGATTACCCGCCAGTCTCCCCACGAGTACTCCGCTCGTCTGCGGAACTTGGAGCGGCTCGGGCCCGTTTTCCAATATATCGAGGAAAATTACCGCAGCCGCATCGCCGTCGACGACCTCGCCGCCATCGCGTCTCTCAGCCGGTACCACTTCAGCCGGCAGTTCAAGGAACTGACGGACAAGACGGTCACCGACTACGTCAACTTCGTCCGGATCAACAAGGCGGAGAGCCTGCTGCGCACGACCGGGCTCAGCATCGCGGAGGTCGCGTCGGAGACGGGGTTCGGGGACATTTATTATTTCAGCAAGCTGTTCAAGGCCTATAAGAAAATTCCGCCCTCGAAGTTCCGCAGCGAGAGCGAGGGCGCGATTCGGGAGGGATGACGATGGCCATGGCGATTTACGCGGAGACTTCGAGACTGCGATTGCGAGATTGGAGCGACGCCGACCTGGAGCCGTTCGCGCGGATGAACGCCGACGCGGAGGTGATGAGGTACTTCCCGGCGACGATGTCCGGCGAAGCGACCCGGGCGTTCTATGAATCGATCCTGCGGGACTTCCGGGAGGATGGCTTCGGTTTTTATGCGGCGGAGGAGAAGGAATCGGGAGAGTTCATCGGGTTTATCGGGCTGCGGCGGGTTACGTTCGAGGCCGACTTCACTCCCTGCGTCGAGATCGGCTGGCGTCTGAGGAGGGAGTCGTGGGGACGGGGATACGCGACGGAGGGAGCGGAGGCTTGCCTGGAGCTCGGCTTCGGCGAACTGGGCTTGCCCGAGATTTACAGCTTCACGGCCGAAGTGAATCAACCGTCTTGGAACGTCATGAGGAAAATCGGCATGAGCTTCGTCGGAACGTTCGACCACCCGCGGGTGAGCGCGGACAGTCCGTTATGCAAGCACGTGCTGTATCGGATCGGGAAGCCGGCTCTCTGAGAGGGCTGGCTTCTCATCGAATGAGGCTCAACCGCTGAGGTACTTTGGCCCGCTCCCCCGTATCACTGAGGTGCTTTGGCTCGCTTCCCCGGTTACTTGTTCGGGTATGGTACCGTGTCCGGGGGAGTTACTCGTTCGAAGGGCGTGGAACAACGCAAGGCAATTCGTCAATCGAGGGTTGATACCGTACGGGGGAAAAATTGCTTGTCCGGCATTTTGCACACGTAACGGAACGGATCGACGCTATTTGAGGCCAAAAGAAGGTTTCGGCTCTTTCGCGGTCAAATAAGGTCGCTCAGTTCCGTTAGACCTGACGCTCCCGGGCAGGGGGCTGCGCGCGGTCGTTCGCCGCTTGTCACGCAGCCCCCTTCGCGAAGCCCCGTGCCCGTCAGCTCCGCGCCCCGTCAGCCCCGGCTCTCGAGCCGGGAGAGCCAGTCGCCGAGCGGCTGCTCCGCGAGCGACGGCAGCACGAGGTCCGCCTCCGCGAAGTCCATGAACGCGGTCAGCGGGTTCGGCACCGCGAGTCCGTACAGCCCCGCCGCCTTCGCCGCGCGCAGGCCGTTGATCGAGTCCTCGATCGCGACGGCCTCGTCGGGCCGCACGCCGAGCGAAGCGACGGCCAGCTTGTACAGCGCCGGATCGGGCTTCACCTTCTCGACCTCGTCGGCCGTATGGATCGCTTCGAAATATCCGAGAAGCCCGTGCTCCTTCAGATGCGGCTCCACCATACTGCGGTACGAGCTGGTGGCGAGCCCCAGCTTCAGCCCGCGCCGCCGCGCCTTGTCCAGCGTCTCCATCACGCCGGGGCGAAGCGTAATGTTCTTCACCCTCTCCGAGTAGGAGATCCGGTACCGGTCTTCGATCTCCCGCCGGTTCACCGGCTTCCCGAGCCCCTGCTCCAGCTCCAGGTACGGATCGAACGCTCCCCAGGTCCCGATGCCGGCCGCCCATCTCTCGAGCGACAGCTCCAGCCCGTATTCCTTGAAGATGCCTCGAAAAGCATCGTAAGCCACCGATTCGGTGTCCATTATCGTCCCGTCAAAATCGAATACGATCGCTCGAATCTTCGTCACAGTCGTCTCTCTCCTCCCGGCCTTCGCCGTTCTCTGTCTGCGTCTTCTCTCCCGTTGTTACACGTCGACCCGATAGGACAGGCCGAGCTCGTCCCCCGGCACGCCGCGAATGCCCCAATTGCTCCTCGGCGATTCGATCAGGACGATCTCCAGGTCGTTCTCGGTCAAGCCGCACGCCGCCGTTCTCTCGTACAGCAGGCGAATGAGGTTCTTCTTCGCATCGGCGGAGCGGCCCTCGAACAGAACGATCTCGATGATCGTATAGTGCTCGGAACGGTCGGGCGGGTATAGGAAATCCTCCTTGTCCAAGCCGAAGAACCGCTGGAACCGCTTGTCCTCCGGCAGGCCGAACGCTTCGACCAGGCATTGGTGAACGATGTCGGAGAGCGTCTCGCGGAAGGACCGGAGCCGCTCTCGGATTCCGTATATTTTAACTTGCGCCAATCGGGGTTTCCCTCCTCTTTTTCATCCATCATACCATAAGCTGTCAAAAAACGAGATCGTCCGCCGGCTTCGCGATCATCAGCGACCGGAGAAGCTGCCGGTCCAGCGGCGGGTCCATATCCTCCGGCGGCTTCCCCACCCCAAGCTTCGGGCGAACGTCCGCCCGCGGGTCGATCGCGACCTCCGCGAACGAGGGCCCCTCCTCCGCGAACAGCGCGCCCAGAGCGGGATCCGCTTCCTCCCAGCAGCCGATGCGCCAGGCCGGCAGCCCGTAGGCTCGGGCGACCGCGATCAGGTCGGGGCAGCCGTACCCGTGAACGGTGGAGCCGAGCCGGCCCTGGAAGTTCGTGTCCTGGAACTGGCGCACCATGCCCAGCGAGCGGTTGTTCAGCACGACGACGCGGATCGGCAGCCGCAGCCGCGCCAACGTCTCCAGCTCCTGGACGTTCACCTGGATTCCGCCGTCTCCGGCGATAACGATGACCCGGCGCCCCGGATTCGCCAGCGCCGCCCCGATCGCCGCGGGAAGGCCGAACCCCATGGCGCCCATTCCCCCGGCGTTCAGCATCCGCCGCTTGCCGCCGAGCGGGAACGACTGGCTCGCCCACATCTGGTGCTGCCCGACGTCCAGACAGACGATGTCGTCTTCGCCCGCCCAGCCCCCGAGCCGCTCCATGAACCGGTTCGGATCGATCGGCCCGGACGCGGCGAAGCCCGGCCCTCCCGTCGGCAGGCTCTCCCGGTATTTACGAAGCGCCGCCTTCCACGGTTCCCACGCGGCGGCGTCCGCCCCTTCCGCCGGCCAGCGCGCGAGCAGCCGGCGCAGGAACGAGCCGACGTCGCCGTGCGCCGCGACGGCGGGCGCGATCTTGCGGCCGAGCTCGACCGCGTCGATGTCGACGTGGACGAGCTTGGCTTCGCGCGCGAACAGACGGGGATTCGTCCCCGTCTGGCGGGTGTCCAGCCGCGTGCCTAGCGCGAGCAGCAGGTCGCAGTTGGCGACGGCGAGATTGGCGTACCGGTGGCCGTACGTGCCGATCAGCCCGAGGATCGGCGGCCCGCCTGCCGGAGACCCGCCGGACGGCTGCGCGTCGGATGGCAGCGCGGCGGATGACGGAGCAGCGGATGGCGGTGCGTCAGTTGGCGGTGCGGCGGATGACGGAGCCTCAGATGGCGGGGCGTCGGACGGCAGCGCGTCGAGCCCCATGAGCGAGGCGGCGGCCGGCAGCCCCGCCCTCTCCAGCCATTCGCGCAGCGCCGGCACCGCTCCCGCGCTTCTCACGCCGCCGCCGGCCAACACGAGCGGACGGGACGACCGCCGAAGCCGCTCGAGCGTCCGGCCGACCGCCTCCTCGAGCCCGGCCTCTAACCGGGCCGCTTCCGCCTCCGCCGCGCGATACTCCTCGCTCTCGTAATAGGACTCCAGCGAATCCGGCTCGATCTCCGCCCGCTGCACGTCCATCGGCAGGTCCAGCAGCACCGGCCCCGGCCTGCCGGAACGGGCGACGTACGCGGCCTTCTCCAGCGCGTACCGGATGCGCGAAGCGTCCGCGACGAGCTCCGCGTGCTTGACGAGAGGGGCGGCGACGCGCACGATGTCCGTCTCCTGGAAGCCGTTCTGTCTCACCGGCTCGTCGAACTTGTATTCGTACGTGTTCACCTGCCCCGTCAGGAACAGGCACGGAACCGAATCGAAGTAGCAGCTGCCGATGCCGGTCAACAGGTTAAGCGCCCCGGGCCCGCTCGTCGCCATCGCGGCGCCGAGCCGCTTCGGCTCCGCTTCCCCCGCCAGCGACCGGGCGTACCCTTCCGCCGCGAACGCCGCCGCCTGCTCGTGGTGCATCGACACGGCCGTCAGCGCCGGGTGCTCGTGCACGGCGTCGAGCAGATGCGCGATCGCCCCGCCCGCCATCTCGAACACATGGGCCGCGCCCTCCCGCGCGAGGAACTCCGCCACGTAGCGCGCGCACTTCACGGCCGGTCCCCCCTTCGCCAAGGGGCGCTTCCCGAGCTCCACAGCGCGTCCAGCAGCCGCTGGTCCCGCAGCGTGTCCATCGGCTGCCAGAACCCCGCGTGCCGGTAAGCCATCAGCTCGCCGGCTTCCGCGAGCCGCGCCAGCGGCTCCTTTTCGAACACGGTATCGTCCCCTTCGATCAATCCGAGCACCTCCGGCTCCAGCACGAAGAATCCTCCGTTCACCCAGCCTCCGTCTCCCTTCGGCTTCTCCGCGAACCCCCGAACCTCGTCTCCGTCCGTCAGCTCGAGCGCCCCGAACCGCCCGGCCGGCTGCACCGCCGTCACGGTCGCCAGCTTGCCATGGGCGCGGTGGAACGCCACGAGCCGGCCTACGTCGACGTCCGCCAAGCCGTCGCCGTACGTCATCAGGAACGTTCCGCCTTCCAGATACGGCTCGACCCGCTTCAGCCGCCCTCCCGTCATCGTATCCCGCCCCGTGTCGACGAGCGTGACCTTCCATGGATCCGAGCAGCGCTCATGCACGGTCATGCCGCCGCCTCCGACGGCTCCGAAGTCGAACGTGACGTCCGACTCGTGCAAGTAATAATGCGCGAAATACTCCTTGATGAGATACCCCTTGTAGCCGAGAGGAATGACGAAGTCTTCGAACCCGCAGCAGGAGAAAATCTTCATGATATGCCAAAGGATCGGCTTGTCGCCGATCTCCACGAGAGGCTTCGGACGCAACGCCGTCTCCTCGCTGATTCTCGTGCCGTACCCGCCCGCCAGTATGACCGTCTTCACCGGGCCGCCCCCCTCTCCAGGAAGCCGGCGACGGAGCGGGCCGCGAATTCCAGCATCGGCTCCGTCAGCCCCGGGAAGACGCCGATCCAGAACGTGTCGTTCATGACGCGGTCGGCGTTCGTCAGCTCCCCGTGAACCCGATGCGGAACGTTCTTGTAAGCCGGCTGGCGCAGCAGGTTGCCGCCGAACAGCAGCCGGGTCCCGATCCGCAGCCGGTCGAGCTCCGCCAGCAGCTCCCGCCGGCTCCCGGAGCTCGCTCCGCGCAGGGTGATCGGGAAGCCGAACCAGCTGGGCTCGCTGCCCGCGGTCGGCTCCGGCAGAACGAGCCGGTCCTCGTACGGCGAGAGAGCCTCGCGAAGATAAGCGAAGTTGTCGCGCCGGGCCTGCACGAAGCCGGGCAGCTTGCGAAGCTGCGCGACGCCGATCGCCGCCTGCAGGTCGGTCGCCTTCAGGTTGTAGCCGATATGGCTGTATGTGTACTTGTGATCGTAGCCGGAAGGCAGGTCGCCCAGCGTCCAGTCCCACCGCCGTCCGCACGTGTTGTCGCGGCCCGGCTCGCACCAGCAGTCGCGCCCCCAGTCGCGGAGGGACTCGACGATTTTGCGCAGGAGGGGGTTCGAGGTGAGCACGGCTCCGCCTTCGCCCATCGTCAGATGATGGGCGGGATAGAAGCTGAAGGTGGCGAGATCGCCGAACGTGCCGACGCGCCGGCCGTTATAGAGCGAGCCGACCGCGTCGCAGCAGTCCTCGACGAGCCAGAGGCCGTACTTGTCCGCCAGGCGGCGGATCTCGGCCAGATCGAACGGGTTGCCCAGCGTATGGGCGAGCACGATCGCGCGGGTCCTCTCCGAGATGGCTTGCTCCAGGCCGCCAACGGCTATATTGTAGGTCGGCAAATCGATATCGGCGAATACGGGAACGAGCCCGTTCTGCAAGATCGGGTTGACGGTCGTAGGGAACCCGGCCGCCACCGTGAGCACTTCGTCGCCGGGACGGAGCCTCCGGTCCCCGAGGCGTTCCGACGTCAGCGCGGAGACGGCGAGCAGGTTGGCGCTGGAGCCGGAATTGACGAGCAGCGCGTGGCGGGTTCCGATATAGGCCGCGAATTCGCGCTCGAACTGCCGGGCGAAGCGTCCGGCCGTCAGGCCGAAGTCCATCGCGGCGTCCAGAAGCGCGGCCAGCTCTTCCCCGTCCGCGACCTTGCCGCTGACCGGCACGGGATCGATTCCGGGACGGAACGCGGCCCCTTCGGGCCACGCTGCCTTCGCGTAGGCAGAGGAGAGCTCGAGTATTCGGGCCCGTAGAGCGGCGGCATCGCTTGGCATCGGCGGGAGCCCCCTTGAACGGATAGTTTGTCTAGTATTCATATGTCAAGGGAGCTTCATTGGTGCGGGAAGGCGGAAGGCCGGCAGCGTGCTTCGTCCCCGTCATGCATATTTTTCCTTCCCCCGGCGGAAGCTACCGACAAAAAAAGGAAGGCCCTCATGGAACTGACCGCCTGGATCGCCGACCGGCTTCGGGACCGGAAGGACGTCGTCTCCCAGAAGATCGAGCGCGGGGACTTCGTCTGCACGGTCTATTACCTGACCGACGGCATCGATCTCGAGATGCTGCAGTCCCACGTGCTCAGGCCGCTGCTGAGGCCTTACTACGGCACGGCCGAAGAACGGCTCTCCGATATTTTCAATCATAAATCCTTCTTCACCGCCGTCTATACGTTGGCTCCCGCCCCCGAATCGGCCCTCGCGGGCCTGCTGGAAGGTCAAGCGCTGCTCTGCCTGCCGGGCCAGACGACGGGGCTGCTGTTCCCGTTCCAGAACCGCGCGAAGCGCTCCGTCGGCACGACGGAGAACGAGAAGACGGTCCGGGGACCGAAGGAATCGTTCGTGGAGGACGTCTGGACGAACCTGTCCCTTATCCGCCAACGGACGAAGAGCGACAAGCTCGTCGTCGACGAGTTCGCGATCGGGAGCGAATCCCGCACGGTCGTGCTCCTGCTCTACATGGACGGCAACTGCGCGCCGGAGCTGGCCGAATCGATCCGAACCAAGCTGCTGGCGATCCGCGCCGAACGGGTGCCGGGCAGCAGCTTCATCGAAGAAGCGCTGGACGACCAGCTGGCTTCCCCGTTCCCCAAGATGCTGAACACGGAGAGGCCGGACGTGGCCGCCTCCTCCCTGTTCGAAGGGCGCGTCGTCCTGCTCGTGGAAGGGACGCCGAATTCGCTGATCGCGCCGGCGACGCTGCAGTCGTTCCTCCAATCGGCGGAGGATTATTACCAGCGCTACTTCTTCAGCAGCTGGGTCCGGATGCTGCGCTACCTGTTCTTCTTCGTCAGCCTGGTGCTGCCGTCCGCCTACGTCGCCATCACGACGTTCCATCCGGAGATGCTTCCGTACGCGCTGTTGATCTCGATCGCCTCCAGCCGGGACATCGTGCCGTTCCCCGCCATCCTGGAAGCGTTCATGATGGAGGTCGCGTTCGAGGTGCTGCGGGAGGCCGGCCAGCGCATCCCCTCCACCCTGGGACAGACGATCTCGATCGTCGGGGCGATCGTCATCGGGGAAGCGGCGGTCCAAGCCGGCATCGTCAGCGCGCCCATGGTTATCATCGTGGCGCTGACCGGCATCTCCTCGTTCGTCGTGCCGCACTTCTCGATGACGCTGGCGATTCGCTTCCTGCGGTTCGCCCTCTTGCTCGTGTCCGCTCTGTTCGGGCTCCTCGGGCTGCTCGTCGGTATTTTTTTCGTCTACATCCACCTGCTGTCCATCGACTCCTTCGGAACGCCTTACCTGTCGCCGGTCGTTCCTTATCGGGCCAAGGCCATGAAGGATACCGCCGGACGGTTCCCTTGGACGAGCTGGATGCGGAGGAGCCCTTGAAGCCACGTCGGGAGAAAAGGAGGGAGAACCGTGCGACTCGTCATTCCGTCCGCGCTGCGGCGGATCGCGCTGGGGCTGTCGGCGGCCCTCCCGCTGCTGCTCTCGGGCTGCTGGTCGAAGCAGGAGCTGAACGACCGCTCCTTCGTGTCCACTCTGATGATCGACCGGACCGAAGAGGGCTTGACGGAGGTATCCGCGATGTTCCTGCTCCCCAACCGGGTCACGACGGGCCTGTCGAACAGCACGACGAACCAGAAGCCGTACGCCCTGGTCTCCGGCCGGGGACGGGATATCGCGGAAGCGTTCCAGCGCTTCCAGCGGGACCTGCCCCGCTACGTCACCTGGGGCCATATGCAGGTCATCATCGTCGGAGACCGGTACGCCCGCGCCGGACTGGCCCCTCTGCTCGACTTCCTGGTCCGGATGCCCGACTTCCGGCTGCGGGTGTACGTCTTCCACTTCGCCGGCGAGGCGCGCGAGCTGTCCAAGATCTCCTCGCTGTTCGAACGGTTCCCGACGGAGGTCTGGCGCGAATTCGCCCATATGAAGCAAGCGCCGCCCGTCCAATCCCGGGAGCTGCTCTACGCCCAGTGGAACAATCTCGGGGACGGCTACCTCCCGGGCTTGAATCTGGGGCATAAAGATATTCCCACGGAGCGGGAGAGGGTCGAATGGTCGGGAATCGCCCCGGCGGCCTTAATCAAGGACAACAAGGTAACGGATTTGTTCACGGAGGAGGAGACGACGGGCGTCCTGCTCCTGAACAGCCGGGTTCCGGAGACGGTCTTCACGGTTCCGATCCCCGGTCCCGGAAACGGGCTCGCCAGCGCCCGGCTTGTCGACGTCACGCAGCGGACCGGCGCCTCCCGGAGAGGAGATCGGGTGACGATCCGAACCCGCATCCGGGCCGAAGCGGACCTGATTACGATTCAATCGCCGCTCGACCTGACGAAGCCCGAATCGATCCGGAAGATCGAGCGGGCGCTCGAGGAGCGGCTAGGGGAGCTCGCGGCGGCCGCCGCCCGCAAGGCCAGAGCCCATCAAGCCGACGCCTTCCAATGGAGCGAGTACGTCAAATACGGCTATCCCTCTCTCTGGAAGAAGTGGTCGGGGAGCTTGCGGGAGAACCTGGCCGAGAACGTCTCGCCGAAGTTCGACGTCCGCGTTCATCTGCGGAATACCGGCGAGAGCCGATCTTCCTTGACGAACAAGTAAGGGGGCCTGCAAACCATGTTGATCCTGCTCGCGATCGGATTCGCGCTCATCGCGTCCTACCAGGCCGCGCTTCACCGCCGCGGGCGAACGAGCGGCCGCGACCGCGCGGTCGCTTACGTCCTGTCGGGCTTGACGTTCGTCTACGGCCTCGTATGCCGCTTCGCTCCCGGCTGGGCGAACCCGTTCGTTCCGATTCGCTTCGTGTTCGAACCCGTTCAAAGACTCATTGCGGGCAACTGAGAAAGGAGGGGGAAAATCTTGAAGCAAGAGGGAACGGTAACGGCGCTTCAAACGGGAGGACTGACGTTCCTCTTCGTCTTCTCCACGACGCTCGCTTACCTGATCGGCCCGCTGGCGAAGGAGGCGGGCTCCGACGGATGGATCTGCATCGTGCTGGGCGCCGTCGCCGGAACGGCCCTGGCGATTCCGCCGTTGAGCTTCGCCTTGCGAAGGCCGACGGCTTATCTCGGCTCGTTCGGGGAACGTATCGTAGGCAAGCCGGTCCACAAATGCATTCTCTTCTTGACATCGACCTTCTACCTGCACCTGGCCGCTTACATTCTTCGCGAATTCACCGACTTCTTCGTGCCGTCGTTCTTGAAGGAGACGCCTCCGGTCGCGGTAGCCATACTCGTCCTGACGGCGGCGGCGTTCCTGGCGCAGGTCGGCGTCTCCGGCAGCTTCCGGTTCGCCCAGGGCTGCTTCCTCGTCATCGGCTTGTTCTTCTTGCTGAAGCCGCTCTTCTTCGTCCCGTATCTAGATACGCCGATCTGGCGCGAGTTCGCCCGCATTCACGACTGGAAGACTCTGTGGAAGCAGACGTACGGAATCATTCCCTGGTACGGGGAACTGACGATGCTCGCTTACATCGCGCCGCTGTTCGCCTCGCGCCGGAAGATCCGCGCCGCCGTATGGATCGGCTCGATGGCGGGGACCTATATTCTGCTGACCGAATTCCTTCTGATCGTGCTGTTCTTCGGCCCGAAGCTGGCCGGAGCGCTGTCCTACCCGGCTCTCGACCTGACCGGGTTCGTACACCTGGGCGACTTCCTGCGCAACATGAACGCGCTGATCGTCTCCATCTGGTTCATGGGCTACTTCGTCAAGCTGAGCGTCGTCTTCGCCGTCGGCACGCTGCTGTTCTCCGAGATGCTCGGAGTGCGCGACCCGAAGCCGCTCACCGCCCCGCTCGGCGCTCTCGTCGTCTGCTTCTCCCTGGTATTGGCGCGCAATCCGGTCGAGCTGGCGGGCTACTTCGACGCCAGTTGGGCGACTTACGCGCTGGCCGTCGAGGGCCTGGCGTACGTCTACCCGCTCGTCTCGTGGGCGAGAGGGCGCGCGGGACGCCGGCCGGCCTCGCCGTCGGCCTGAACGGCGGCCTGAACGGCGGCTCGGCGGCGGGCGGCGGGCAAGGGCGGCGGTATGCTCCCGAACGTCTACCGGACAGGCGGCGGCTCATACATTGGTTGCGAGAAGGTCGTTCGAGAGGAGCGTCGCAACCATGGAACGAGACGATGGCCGCATGACGATCGCGCAGGAGCATCTGTTCTGGCTGGAGGTGCTGGAGGATCACGCCCACTTCCTGCGGGACTACCTGTCGCCGGAGGAGACGAAGTGGTGGCAGGAAGCCCAGAAGTTCATCGGCTTGTTCCGGCAGGCGGTCGAACAAGCGGCCGCGCTTCCCCAGGGCGAAGAGGCGGGTTCGGAGAGGATGATCGCGTTCGCCCGCGGCGTGTACCCGCTGGCGGACGCGTATTGCAATCTGGAAGGACACATGCAGTATCTGAGGTTGTGGAACCGGGTGAACCTCAACCTGACCCCGACTTACTTCAACGGTACGCTGAGCGAGAACAAGGAGTACCTGCGCCAGCTGTCGTACTGGATGCAGGGGCAGCCGGCCGCCCCGCTGTCGCTCACCGACCTGCTCGACCTGTGGCTGGAGGATCAGCTCGGACACGCCGTGCTGCTTCACGGCTTGCTCGATCCCGTCGAACAGACGCTCGGCGCCGAAGCGGAGAGGTTCTCCGCCCTGTTCTCGTCTTACATGGTCAAGAACCGGGCCATGAAGGGCTACCTGCGCTTCACGCCGCCGGGATTCCCGGCGGAGATCCAGTTCGCGGGCGAGGTGCTCGTGACGACCAAAGCGTTCTACGACTTCGTGAACCGCGTCGTCGTCCAATATCGCAGCGCCAGCCTGCTGTCCAAGACGACGCTGCGGTTCCTGGCCCACCACTTCCCGGAATCCTGCTACTTCATGCGCAAGCTGGCCTCGTTCGTGCCGGGGGCCCCTTCCTTCGCGGAATGTCCGCTGACCCGCCCGCCCTTCGTCGAGGAAGCGGGCTTCTAGCCGATCGGGTTCTTAGTCCGCTCCCCATCCGGATTCTAGGGGGACCCTTCAATTACAAAGCCGCCATATCGAGAGCCCGCTTCAGCCCTTCCGCGACGTCTCCGACTCCGAAATACTCCAGCCCGACGAAGCCGTCGTACCCCGCTTCCTTCAGGGCGGCGAATACATACGGGTAGTTAATCTCGCCCAGGTGCAGCTCGTGCCGTCCCGGATGCCCGGCGGCGTGGAGATGGCCGATCAGCGGAAGATTCGCCTTCATCGTACGGACGAGATCCCCCTCGGTGATCTGCTGGTGGTAGATGTCGTACAGAACCTTCACGTTCGGGCTGCCGGCTTCGCGGACGATTCCGAACGCTTCCTCGGACGAGGACAGGAAATACCCCGGATGGTCGACGGCGACGTTAAGCGGCTCGACGAGCAGCGTGACGCCCGCATCTTCCAGCAGCGGGGCGCACTCCCTCAGCCCTTCGATCATATGCTGTCTTTGAGCTTCGCGGGGCGTGCCCGGAATGTCGTTGCCGGTCTGGGTGATCAGCCGGTCGCAGTCCAGACGCTTCGCCGCCTCGATCGAGAGCTTCAGCCCTTCCAGGTATTCGCCCCGCCGCGCCGGATCGACGAGGCTGACGAACTTCGTGCAGAAGGTCGCCACCTTCAGCCCGCAAGCGAGCTGGGCTTCCCGGATAGCTTCCAGATCCTTGTCCCACCAACTCCAGAACTCGACCGCCTCGTACCCGGCTTCCTTGGCGAGCTTCATCGCTTCGGCGGGCGGAATTCCGCGGTATACCGCATCGATACAGACCGATAATCGCATGCTGGGGTTAACCTCCGTCTGGCAGGCGCTCCCGGCGCCCGGCCTCGTAATACGTGCCATCCCATTTTACAATGCCGCCTCCCCGCCGTAAAAGCGAATCTTCGCGTCTCCTTGACCCGCGGGGGGTAAACGTTGTATTTTTATATCGACATATCAGTAGGTCAAAAATAAACGGGAGGTGGCGTCCTTATGTCGCCCCGAACGAAAGAGCAGAACGAGGAGATCCGGCTCGCCCGGATCCGCCAGATTCGCGCCGCCGCCGCCGACGTCTACCTGACGCGGGGAATGGCGTTCGAGATGCGGGACGTGGCCGCGCAGGCCGGCGTCGGCTACGGCACCGTGTACCATTACTACAGCAATAAATATCTGTTGTTCCATGACTTGCTCTGGAACGCTCTCGACTCTGCCTCCGAGCTGACCCGTCAAGCGCTCTCGGAAGAGGAACCGGCGCGGGAACGGCTGCGATCGCTGTCGGTGAAGCTCCTTCGGCTGTGGTCCGAGGAGCCGATGGCGTTCATCCTGTACAAGATGGCTTCCGAGAGATTCCACCAGCTCCCGCCCGAATCGGTCGGCCGATTGCCGGAGCGGTTCGAGGCCGAGCTGTATCTTCCGGTCGTCGAGGCTCTTCGGGAATCGCATGGGGACGCCCTCGCCGAAGAGACGGCCAACGTGCTGATCGGCTCGCTGATCGGGAGCGCGGGGCTGTGGCTGTACCATCGCCATCCGAAGATGGACGCCGAGAGAATGGCGGATTTGCTGTTCGCGGGAATCGCGGATCCGAAGGCATCAAGAGAGGGGTAATCGATACGTGGTAACTTTGAAATCGCCCGGCGAGATCGAGCAGATGAAGCCGGCCGGGGCCATCGTGGCCGCCTGCCACCGGGAGATCGCCAAGATGATCCGCCCGGGCGTGACGACCTGGGACATCGAGGAGCTCGTCGACGACATGCTTCGCCGCGCGGGAGCGCGGGCGTATACGAAGGGATACAACGGCTACAAGTACGCCACCTGCGCGTCCGTCAACGACGTCATCGCTCACGGATTCCCGAACAAGACGCCGCTCAAGAATGGGGACCTGGTCAAGATCGATATCGTCTCGCAGTTGGACGGCTGGGTCGGCGACTCGGCCTGGTGCTACGGCGTCGGGGAGCTGTCCCCGGCGGCGGAGAAGCTGATGCGGGTGACGAAGGAATGCCTCTACATCGGCATCGAGCGCGCCGTCGTCGGCAACCGGATCGGCGATGCCATGCACGCCTTGCAGAAGCACGCGGAATCGAACGGGTACTCGATTGTGCGCGACTTGGCCGCCCACGGCGTCGGCCGGGAGCTTCACGAGGAGCCCACCTTCATCCACATCGGGGCGCCGGGCAAGGGCTTCCGCTTCAAGGAAGGCATGGTGTTTACGATCGAGCCGATGGTGAACGAAGGCACGTGGCGGATGACGATCGACGCCGACGGCTGGACCGCGAGAACCGCGGACGGCAAGCTGTCCGCCCAATTCGAACATACGATCGCGATCACGAAGGACGGACCGGTCATTTTGACCGCTCAGGAATAGGAAGCGAACGATTTAGGAATAGGAATCGACCGATTCAGGAATATGTCGCAGAAATAAGGTAGTTTAAGGAAAATGGTCGCATAGACAAATCGATAACCTTATCTTATGATGTTAATCGTTAACAGATTAGCCAAGGTTATCATCCGGTACGGGCGCAACCTCGTCACACGTCCCAACGTGATGCGGGGTTGCTTTTTTGTCTCGCGTCTCGCCGGTGCCCGCCAAAGGAGTCCATTCGATGAATGTCAAACGCCTCTTCCGGGCGGTCGCTCCGCTCTTCCTTATGCTGCCGCTGGTTGTGCCTGCCGGCTGTCGGTCCTCCGATTCCCGGATCGGGAAGGAGCCGCTTACGCTTCGCATCGGATATTCGTCCGCGCAGGACTTTGAACGAAGATACGCAGACCGGTTGAGCCGGGAATTCCCCGAATGGACGATCGAGATCGTGCCGTCCGGCGGGCTTCTCTCCGGCCGGGAACCGGATCCCGCCGGCTGGCTTCGGAAGCATCCGGTCGATCTGATCTATCTTCCGCCGGCCTCGTTCCGGAAGGCCGCAGACCGGGGGCTGCTGCTCGACCTGGAACCTCGGCTGGAAGCGGATCCCGAACTCGAAGCCTCCTTCCGGCCGAACCTGCTCGAGCTCTCGGCTCTGTACGGAAACGGTCCGACCGGCGGCTTGATCCCCAGCTTCTACGGGGAAGCCGTCGCCGTCAACCGCCGGACGTTCGAGGAGAACGGCATTCGCGTGCCCGATCGGTTCGACGGCTGGACCGATCTCGTCATGCTGGCGCGGCGATTCGACCGGGGATTGCTGACTCCTTACGAGGGTCCGTTCGATTGGATACGAGGGATGGGCGGCTCCATCGGCTTAAGCCTGCGAGACGAGGAGGACGGTTCCTACGAGCTCGATACGCCGGCCTGGCGCCGATTGTGGCGTCTGGCCGCTCGCGGCCTGCTCTCCGGCTCGGTCCGGGTCGGGGGCGAAGGGGATTTCTCTTCTTTTGTGAATGGGGAATACGCGATGGCCATCGTCGGCTTCAAGGAGTTGGAGCAACTGAAGAGCGCCGACGGAGAACTCGACTGGACGGTCCTTCCCCTGCCGTCCGACTTCCGTTCCCCGGGCCGGTCGAGCCGGATCGTCCCGGACGGCTTCCTGTCGATTCCCCGATCATCCGCCCAACCGGACGCGGCTTGGGAGGCGTTGACCTTCCTGCTGGAAGACGAGGCGGATAGGCGGGCGGAGGAGGACAGGGCGGACGCAGCCTTCGGGTTCCCTTCCCTGCGGGCGGCATCCGCTCTCGGAACGGATCGGGTTAGCCGGATCGTCGAAGCGGTCGCGGACCGGCCCCCTCTGCCGCCCGTCGACGAGAAGCCTCTTCCCGTATCCTTGCGGGAAGAGGCGGACAAGGCGTTCCGTCTGGCCGTCGAGCGCAGCATCCCGGTCGAAGCCGCGCTGCGGAACCTGCAGGCCGAAGCGGACGAGGGGAAGTTCCCGCCGGAATAAGCGGGAGCAGGCTGCCGTTTAGAGACCGGCGGTTCGTTGCGGCGAACGCAGGTCAGGAGCGAACCCGAACGACGACGGCGTTGCGCGAAGGGTCCAATGCCTCGAGCTGGCTGCCTTCGCGCGTCTCGACGAAGGGAACGTCCGCGCCGGCGAGCCGCGACCGAACCTCGTCCAGCGCGGCCCGGTCCGGGACGAGCACTTCGTAGTTGCGCAGCCCGGGCGCGGACTCCGGAGCCGGAGGGGCGCCGACGCCCGCCCAGATGTTCAGCCCGACATGGTGGTGATAACCGCCCGCGGAGACGAATAACGCGGAGTCGCCCAGGTTCGCCATCAAATCGAAGCCCAGGACGTCGCAATAGAAGACGCGGCTCGCCGCAAGATCGGAGACGTGAAGATGAATGTGCCCGACCTTCGTGCCGGACGGCATCCCGCTCCACGGATCGTCGCCCGCGAGCTCGAGCAGCCCTTCCACGTCGACCGGATCCGTCCCCATCTTCACTCCGCCTCGGGCATCGTATTCCCATTGATCGCGGGGCCGGTCCGCGTACAGCTCGATCCCGTTGCCGTCCGGATCGTTCAGGTAGATCGCCTCGCTCACCCAATGGTCCCCTTGGCCGAAGTAGACGCCGTGCCGGATCAGGTTGCGGACGGACAAGCCGAGCGACTTCCGGCTCGGGAGCAGGATGGCGAAGTGATACAACCCCGCGGTCCGGCGCCGGTCCAGCGCCGCTGCGCCCGGAATCTCCTCAAGCTCGAGCAGCGGCCTCCCTTCGCTTGCCGACAGCTCCGCCCGATTCCCCATCTCCTTAATGAACTTGAACCCGATAACCTCCCGATAGAAGGCTAGGGAACGCTGCAGGTCGCTTACCTTGAGACGAACGGCGCCGATCTCGGCCGCGGGATGAATGCTCGCCATTCTGTCATGGCCTCCTTATGCTGCCCCATCATCCGCCGGACTGTCGTCAACCGCGGAGCAGGTCAGTTACTTTTTGTAAGCATCATACCGCTCGGAGGCCTCTCCGTCAAGCGAACCGCCGCGTATGTGGGGAATGTGAGTAATTCAGTACCTCTCTTGGGCGTTACTTCGTCGATTATCGGGAATGTGAGTAATCCAGTACCTCTCTTGGGCGCTCCTTCGTCGATTGGCGGGATTGTGAATTATTCAGTTACTCTCTTGGCCGTTCTTGGCCGAGCTTCCGATCATACGCCGAGGACGTCCGACGCGAGCGAGGCGGCGAGCAATGCAGCCATAGCCAAGCCGGCCCATAGGTTGCCGCGCTTAAGCAGCGGAACCGCCGGGCGACTTCGGCTCTTGGGCAGCGAGCGAACGTACAGCACCGCGCCGAGTACGATCAGCGCGAGCTCCATCGCCAGGCTGACGGCCGGCCAGCGCCACAGGCCGAGCCCAAGCAGCGGCAGGCCGCCGGCGTTGCCGGGCAGGATCGGCATATCCGGTCGGTGCACGAGCAGATCGAGAACCCAGTGGCTCATGACCACCGCTCCGATCGTCCAGCCGCCCTTGCGTCCCCATCGGCGGGAAGCCAGCCAGCCGGCCGCAGCCGCGATGAGCAGGGCGCCGACCAAGGAATGCGTATAATCGGCATGGATGACGCTGCCTCCATAAGAATTCGCTCCCTCGACAGGAACGATGGTCTCCGTCTCCGTCAGCAAGAACGGTACGAACAACACATCCAGCAGTTGGGTTGCCAGCATCAGCGCCCACATGGGAATCTGGGGCGTCCGCGCCTTGACGGCCGCGGCAAGTCCGAAATGGCCTGCGAACATAATCCTCTCACTCCTCCCCTTATATCGACCCGCGGCGGCGAACCCGGGCATCCAGCCAACCTAACCCTCCGGCGAACAGCAGCACGAAGACGATAAAGCTCATCCCTGCTCTCCTCCCCCGTCCTTCATGGCCTTAACTCCAGCGAGAAAGGTCTCCACCATAAGCCGAAAAGTAACGTCCAAATCCAGAGGCATCCCGAAGCCGCCCTGCCTCTCCAAGGAGGCGAACCCGTGAAGAAGGCTGCGGATCGCGCGAACGGCGTGGATAGCGGGGTCTCCCCGAAGCCCGTAGCCTTCGAGCGCCCTTACGGCATAGCCGACGATCTCGCCCATCGCTTGCTTCAAGGCGTCGTCATCCGGTTCCGGCGCCCTCTGGACCGCTTCGTACAGGCCCGGATGCTCGCGCGCGAAGCCCAGGTAAGCCTGGCTGAACGCGCGAACCGCGTCATCGCCGTCCTTCCCCTCCAAGGCGCGCTCGAAGCGCTCCTTCAGCAGCGCGAGGCCGCGGAAGGCGAGATGGCGCCTCAGATCGGGCAGGCCGTTCACGTGGTTGTACAGCGACGGGGAGCGGATCTGCAGCTTCTGGGCGACCGAAGCGAGCGTGACCGATTCGAGCCCCGACTCGTCGGCGATGTCCGTCGCCGTCTGCAGCAAGGTAGGAAGATCAAGACCGATTCGAGGCATGGGTGGGTTCGCTCCTTTTCTCGGTAAAATGACGCTCCGCTTCCGCGATAGCGCGTTCGATGGCTTGGGCGGGGTTCTTCAGCATGCGGCCGTGCCCTACCGCGAGCAAGGAAGGCCGCAGCTCCTTGAGCTTGCGGACGCTGTCCAGAGCCGCCTGCTTGTTCCAGGTCGCCATCGCCGGGAACGGGAACCACGGCTTCACTTGGCCGGAGACCGCGACTCCGCCGCGGGTCTGCATCGCGTCCCCCGCGATAAGCGCCCGGTTGCGGGTATCGAGGAACGACATCGAGCCGGGCGTATGCCCCGGGGTCGCCACCGCGAGCAAGGAACCGACGCGATCTCCGTCCCGCAGCAGGACATCGGGCTTCGTCCGGACCGCGCCGGGCTTCGGGACGCCGCCGCGAATCGGCGTGGACGGCTCGTTCTCGTCGAGGGAGACGTCGCCGCCGAGCAGTCGGGCATCCCGCTCCGAGATGAAGACCCGGGCTTCGGGCAGCGCCTGCTTCAGCGCATCCAGCGCGCCGATGTGGTCGCCGTGGGCGTGAGTGAGCACGATCCGCGCGATCGGCTTGCCGATGCGCCGGGCGGCCGCCAGGATCCCCTTCACGCTGTAAGGCAATCCGGCGTCGATCACCGTCAGGCTGTCCTCTTCTTCGACCAAATACGCATTGACCGGGAAAAACCGGGGGAGAAACGTCAGCTGGTACACCGTCTGCTCGCGAAGGATCCTCATTTGAACCGCTCCTTTTTATAAAAACTAATCTCGTTAGTTTTATAATAACTAATGTCATTAGTTTTGACAATCCCCTTTGCGAAAAAACTTTGAATGTCTGCATTGCAAACGCATGATGACCAAGCCAACGAACCCAGCCTGCCAAGTCAGCCAGACGGAGTGGCCGGACCGTCGAGCCCAGCTGGCTAAGCGGCTAAGGGATCCAGGAGACGCTATTTCGTCGAAATGTAGGATTTTTGGTTTCTAACGAATCGTAGAGATGCTATTTCGCTCCGGAAGCCTGTTTTAGGCCTCGCTGGCTTCAAATAAGGCCGCGTGGATTCGTTACATTTTCAAAAGCGGCTTTTGGCGCCAATTAGCGTCTCCTGGATTTGTTAGAGCTTGCGCCGTCCCCGTACAAAAAAACTCCCTCCCCCGTCCGAAGACGGGAAGAGGGAGCAAACGAACCGCATGAAGCTTCTATCTTAGCTTAAGGCTGAATCAAACCCGATTGGATGAGCAGGTTGCGCAGCATCGCCGCCGTCTCTTCGCGGGTCAAGGTGCGGAGCGGCTTGACGCTTCCGTCCGCGTAGCCGGAGAGGAGGCCGAGGCGAACGGCGGAGCCGAACGACTCCCGGGCCCACGCCGGAATGTCGGCGGCGTCCGAGACGCCTTCGAGCGCCGCAGCCGCTTCTTCCTTGGCGACGCCCGTCTTGCCCGCGATCGTCCACGCCTTGCCCACAATCGCGACCGCTTCCGCGCGGGTAATCGTCTTGCCAGGGCCGAACGTTCCGTCCGCGTAGCCGGTGACGAGGCCGTAGCTCTTCGCCGCGGCGACGTAAGGCGCGAACCAGTCGGTCGCCTTCACGTCGGAGTACCCCGTCGCGCCGGCTTGCGGCGCCAAGCCGAGGGCGCGCACGGCCATCGACGCGAATTCGGCGCGGGTGACGTTGCCGTTCGGGTCGAAGCGTCCTCCCGACTTCCCGTTCACGACGAGACGGGATGCCAGGTCTTCGATCGCCGATTGCGACCACTTGCCCTGGATGTCCTTGAACGTGCTCTCGTTCTTGATTACCGCGTACAAGCTGTTCGTGTAGCTGCGCATGACGGCGTAATACTTGCCGCCTGCTTGCTTCACGTAGGTCGGGACGTGGTACAGCGTTCCGTCCGCCTGGACGCGGACGCCCGTCGTGATCGCCTCCGGACCTGCGTTGTCCGGCAGAACGACGGCTCTCTCGACGTACCGGTCGAAGCGTCCCGCCTCGACGGTCTTGCCGCCGTGCCCGTACGTCACGCGGAAGGCCGTCGGCGTGCCGACCACTTCCGCTCCCGTCTTGCCGGCCTGGCCGCGGATCGCCGCCAGCTCGGCGTCGGTCGCGAGCGCCGCCTTCACTTCGACCTTCACCTCGCCGAGAGCGACGTTCGCGCCGAACGCTTCGGCGATCTGGCCGATGTCAAGCGCGGCCGTCGGCAGCGTGTACGTCGCGTTGCCCGCGTTCAAGTACAGGATCGCGTCCTTCTCCTGCATTTTCTTGACGAGATCGGCCGTGAGCACTCCGACGACTTCGTCGGCGGACGCCCCCGCGTTCACCGTAATGACCGGGTTCGTCCCTTCCGCTTCCAGCGCCTTCAGCAGCTCGTCCTTCACGAAGGTGACGCGCAGAATATCTCTGCCGTTCTCCTTCGTCGCGGCGGCGACGGCCGCCTTCTCGTTGGTGCTGTCGTTGACGCCGACGCTGAACGCCGGGGACGGAGTCTCCGTCGTTCCCGGCTCGGACGGAGCCGGAGTCGGCGTCGCCTCGCCTCCGCCTTCGAAGCTGCGGACGATGGCGATCGAGTACGTGTTCGCCGCCGTGCGATCGGCGGATTCCAGCTGGATCAGGATCGCGTTGACGCCCATGTTCAGGTTGACCGTCGCGGTGCCGTCCTCGCCGACCGGCTTGCCGTTCACCTTCACGGTCGTCCCGGCGACGGCCGGCTTCGCCGTCACCTTCGCGGCGGAGCTCTTGGTGTTCTTCTCCGCGTCGTAGTTGCGGGTCCATGGCGAGAACGGCTTCGTCAGGCCGATCTTGTCGAGCGACAGCTCGCTCAAGGTCAGCGCCTCGGCAATCGGCTTGTCTCGGTACACGCTAAGCGTATACGTCTGCGACGAGCCGTCCGCGGCGACGACCTTCAGCTTGAAGACGTTGGCGCCTTCCGCCAGTTGGACCGTCTCCGATGCGGAGGCTCCCTTGGCGACTCCGTTCAGCTCTACGGCCGCCGCCGGATCCGCGGCCTGGAAGCTCAGCGTCGCGGAGGAGACGCCGGAAGCGACCCGAGCGGAGTATTCGGCCACGGAGCCGTCGAACGTTCCCGGCGTCAGCGCGATTCCTTCGAGGTCGAGGCTGCCGAGCTGCGAATCGCCGCTGGCCCGGCGATCGATCCGGATCTCGTACGTCTTGGCGGCGGTCCAATCCGGCGACTCCTTCTTCGCTTCGTCCGGAGACAGCACTTCCACTTTGATCGTGTTGCTTCCCGCGCTCAGGGCGATGCGGGTACCTTCGGCGCCGCTGGCCGCGAGCTCTCCGTTCACGCGGACGAGCGATCCGGCCGCCGCCGCGGCCGGCGTCAAGCTCACCGCTGCGGTCTCGCTGCCGACTTCCGCTTCGTAAGCCAGTCTCGTGCTGCTGAAGGCCGGGCTCAGAACCGGCGCCTCGGACGCCTTCTCGCCCGAAGCGGTCCAGCCGCTCAGCTCCAGGGAGCGGAGCGCGGCCAGCCCGGATTCCGTTCCGATCCGCAGCGCGTACGTCTTCTCGGTCCGGTCCGGCGCCCGGACGACCGCTTGAACGACCGCGCCGTCCGAGACGTCGACGAGGGCGGAGAACTTGTCGTCCGTCGGCTTGCCGTTAATCGTGACAGTCGCTTCCGGATCGACCGGAACCGCCCAGACGCGAACCTGCTTCGACCTCTCGTCGATCGACGTCTCGTATTCGGTCTCCTCCGTCAGGAACGGAGTGACGAACACGCCGCCATCCGTCGCGAAGGAGGCCAGATCGGCGCTCTTCTCGCCTTCGCCGGCTTGACCCTTCACCACTTCGAGCCGATGCTCGGTCACGTTGCCGATCATGTCGGTCGCAACGAGGTGAAGCGGCAGAATGCCGTCGGCCGGGATCGGGGCGTAGTAGACGAAGTGCCCGGTCGCGTCGACCGGTACGGTCACGCCGTTCACCTTCAGATCGACGCCGTTCTCGCTGACTCCTTCGAGCCGTGCGCGATCCCCCTCGATCAAGCCGCCGTTCGCCGGCGACTTCAAGTACAAGTAAGGAGCCGTGCGGTCGACGATAAGCCTCCGGACGATGCCGCTGAGGTCTCCGCCCGCGTTCGCGGCTTCGACCTCAACGACGTAGTCCCGTTCGGGCAGCTCGCCCAGATCGAACAGGGAAGCGTCGCCGGCGACGGGCTGGATCTCCGTCCCGTTCAGAGTCAGCCTCAGGCTGGCCGGCTGGTCGCTCGATACGCGAACCTGAACGCGATCCGCCGCCGTGACCGTCAGCGTCTCGTACTGCGCTTGGCGCTGCTCTTCGCTTAATCCTTCAAGGTCCGCTTCCTTCACGTAGTAAGGCAAGTAGGAGCGGTCGACGGCCGTCTGGCCGCCGGTATCGACGGACAGGCTCAGCTTGGCCGGATTCGGAACCGGCAGCAGAACGCTGGCGATCGCGGTCGGCGCGCTGACGAGCAGCGACTCCACCTTCGTCTCGCCGGTCGCGGGATCTTCCGCGAGCTTCGCGTTCATCGACATGACGGCGAAGCGGTACGTCTCGCCCGGCGCAAGGCCGGAGACGGCGAATTGCTGGGAAGCTCCCTTGCTCGCGTCCACGTCGTAATCGAAGGACGTGCCGTTATAATCGATGTTGCCTTCCTCGTCGGCCAGCAGCACGCGGTAGGCGGTCGCTTGGCCGTACTCCGCATCCGTGAACCGGAGAGTGATCTCGCCGTTGCCCGTCGCGGTCGCCGTCAGCCCCGTCGGGGTCTTCAGCATTTTCTCCGCCTTCAGCTTAAGCGGATCGGCGAGAACCTTGAAGATCGGCCCGTACGATTCGCTGTCCGCCACGAGGGCGAGATAGTAATCGCCCGGCAGGTTGCCCGCCGGCAGCGTGACGGTCCGGATGCCCGAGGCAGGCAGATCCTCCGCGAGCACTTGGCCGATCGGCTCGCTCGCGCTCGTCGCCATAATCAGCTTGACCTTCGTGTCCGGCTTCGCGTTGTCGACTTGCCAAGCCGCTTCGTAGCTGTTCAAGGCCGGCTTCGCGGCGGCCGAGAGAACGGAGACCGTCGGAATCGGAGCCAGCTCGTATTGCTGGATCGACGCGCGGCCAAGCGTCATGATCTTCACCGTTCCGGCCTTCGCCACGTCCACGGTGACCATCAGCGAATGGTTCTCCGTATCCAGAATCGCGTTCCGGGCCGGGTTGTTCTCCTCGGAGACGATCGGGACTTCCTTTCCGTTCGCGTCGTAAATCTTGGTGTTCGCGTCGCCTCCGGCGATGTCGAACAGGTACTTGCCCTTCTCGTAGACGTTAAGCGAATACGTATACGTAACTCCGGCTCCGTTCAGCTCGGCCATCGTCGTTTTCTGGTTCAAGGTCAGTCCGAACACGTCCGTGAAGCCGTTGCTCTTCACGAGCCACGTGCCCGCCTGGTCCACGTTGATGAGGGCGCTGATGACGCCGTGCGCCGCGTCGAAGGTCGCGTTCCAGCCGGCCGACGTCTTGTCGAAGTCGAACGGATACGCCGTGCCGTCCGGCTTGAACAGCTTCGTCGCTTCCGACGCCCCGTCGATCTCGAGCAATACCTGGCTGCCGGCGATGCTTCCGAGCGGAACCGCGGACGCGAATTCGGAGCCGTTGCGCCATTCGATCGCGCGGTCCAGCGTAACGTCGGGAGCCATGCGGTACAGGCTCGCTTTGGCTTCAAGCCCCGCGTCGACGTACCACTCTCCGGCCGCGGGCACTTCGGCCAGAATGTACAGCTTGCCGTCCTCCGCATCCCAGAAGGAGTTCCGGCCCGCGCCGCCTTCGCCCGACTCCAGCGAATACGCGCGTCCGTCCGCCTGCAGCAGAGCGCCCTCCGCCGTTCCTCCGGCGATCTCGACCAGATAGCGGCCGCGGTCCGGGAAGCTCGCGGGAATAAGAGGCTTCGGCTCCGCCCCGTTCAGCTTGGAGGCCAGCTGCGCCAGACTCGAAGCCGCGTTGCGGTACAGAACCTTGTAAGCCGTCGCCGTCAGGCTCGCGTCGCTCTCGACGATCCAATCGCCCTTCGTCAGGGAAGCGTCGATGACGATCGTGCCGGATGCCGCGTCGTAGACGGCGTTCGGCGACGCCGCTCCGGAATCCGCGTAGCGCAGCTCGTATTCCGCGCCGTTCGGCTTCAGCAGCTTGACCTTGCTCGTCGCGCCGCTCAGGGCGACGATCGCCGAATAAGGCTCGCTCACCGTCAGCGTATGGCGAATCCGTCCCGCCGCCGTCTTGGCGACCTTCGGGTTGTTGTCCATGACGATCGCGGACAGCTCGCCCGGAACGACGATTCCCCGTCCGGACGCGTTCATGCCGCTGGCGTCGAACAGCTTCTCGCCCGTGATGCGCGCCCAAGCCTCGGAATCGTACGCGAAGCTCATCGAGCCCAGATCCGTCGGCGAGCCGTACCAGAACCAGCTGGACACCGCCTTGATGATCTTCTTGCCGGTGTTGACGACCGCGTTCGCGACGTTCTTGACCGTGCTGCTCAGATCGACGTCCCAATCGAAGCTCTTCGTCTTGAACGGGTACTTGACCGTGAAGCCGATGCCGATGATGGACAGCGCCGCCTTCATCTGCGTGCTGTTGACGCCCACCTCGGCCGAGGACAGCTTCTGGCCGCCGATCAGCTTCACGCTGCGCGGGATCTGAATGGCCGACTTCGCGTAGCCCGAGAACGACGAGCCTTCGAAATACTTCACCGAGAGGCTGCCGACGACGATATCCAGGACGTTCATCTGGGCTCCCAGGTCGAAGCCGGCCCGGTTATAGCCGCGGTAGCCCGTCGGGTTGAACACGACGAACAGGTCGACGTTGGCCACGTTGATCTTGTAGATGGCCAGCTTGCCGGACGCGCCGAAGTGGTTGGCCGACAGGTCGATACGAAGATCGTTGCCGTTCACCATGTACGTATTGTCGATCTTCGGCGTGATGTAGTCGGACAAGCCGCCGAGCACCGAGAACGTCAGCGGGGCTTCGGACAGGCTCGTCATGTTGGAGACGCCGCCGCCGATCTTGGTCAGCTGGGCTCCGGTCGAGCCGAGCTTCATCTCCTTGCGCACCGCGAAGCTGATCGCGTCCAGCTTCTTCGCCTTGATCGTCAAATCGATGTCGAAGCCGATCTTCGCCTTCTTCAGCAGGGCCGAAGCGCCCGCGCTGAGCTGCGGCACGCGCGTGTCGACGCCGAACCGGACTTCCCCGGATTCCAGCGGACCGGTCTTCAATTCGGTTCCGATCGCGAAGTTCGCGGCCAGGTCGAACCGGTTCTTCTTGAATTCGAGGGCGTCCACTTCGGCCTTGCCCTCGATCTTGGCCTTGCTGCCGACGCCGACTTCCACCTGGGCGTCGCCCGTAATCCGGATGCCGCCCTTGATGAAGGTGAACGACTCGATGCTGACCGGCAGGCTCATGCCGGTGTAGTCGAACGCCTTCGAGACGAGCGGCGGCACCTTGAAGGAGAAGTCGTCCGGCTCGAACTCGAATTCTCCCTCGTAAACGGTGAAGGTAGTCATCAGAGGAATCGCGTTCGTCCCGTTGACGAAGAACCGCCCTTTGCCGCGGATGACTTCGTTATCCGGGTCGGACTTGTCGACCACGAGCTCGGTCCCCTTGAACAGCAGGTTGTCGTTGAGCGTAATGACCGCTCCCGGTTCTCTCAAGTAGTAGACGTTCGGTTCCGTCGCGCGCTCGACGAACGGGCCGCGCAGCTCGATGCTCTCCACTTGGTCTCGTTCCAGCACCCGCGCATGGTTCTCGACGATGACGGAATCGTAGTCGATCGAACGGTAAGACGCGTCGTTCGTAATCTCGAACGCGTTGTCGAACGTTTTGGATCCGAAGTATGCATGCCCGATCGAGAGAGAGTACTGCCCGAGAGGCAACGGATCTCCGTTCTCCTGGTTCGGCAGCGCGATCTTGAGCGAAGTCGGGCCGCCGAGCTGAAGGCGGCTTCGCGGAACGTCGTACGTCTTGCGGTTGCCCGTCACGGACACCTTCAAGTCGCTGAGAGGCACCTTCTTCAGCAGCATGTTGAGGTTTTCCCCGACGAGCTGAAGCGAGCGCTCGTCCTCGTAATAGATTTTGGACGGGCCGACCCGGGTATACTTGACGTCCCCCGGAGCCATCGGCATCTGCACGATGAAGGTCGACGGATCGCCGTACGCGGTGCCGTTCAGGTTGGAAGCGAACGCTCTCGCCTCGTAGTAGGTATCTTCCTTCAGCCCGGTCAAGGAGACCGGATACAGGTTCGGCTCGTCGATGACCGCCGGACTGCCCGTCACCGTCGTCCAGTCGCCGGAGCCGTCCTCCTTCTTCTCGCGGTATTCGACGCCCCACGAGGTGACCGGTTCCCCGCCGGTAGCGATCAGTTGAACCTGGGCGCTCGCCGCCTGCTGGTCCGCCCCGGCCGACGAATAGATCGGCGTCATCTCGCCGGTCGCCGTCTTCGGCTTGGTCGTAATCTGGATGTCCTGGTAGGCGCCGAACTCCGTCCTCGCGCGGAAGCTCGGAAGCGGGCCTTGGGGGTCCGTCATTCGGAAAAGGATATGGGCCTTGCCCTCCGCATCCGTCTTAAGCGCCGGAGGTTCGGCCAGCGGCGTCAGCCCGGCGTCCGGATCGAGGAACGTCGCGTTGTTGACGTCGCTTAAGATAAGGTCGATGCCGGGACCCGGCTCGCCCGCGAGGTCCGTCAGCGAGAGCTCGGTGTCGAATACCGGATCCGCCGCCGTCTCGTCGACGTCCGTCTTCGCCTTGAACAGGCTCGGCGCTTCCTTGTAGCAGCCGCAGCTCGCGTCGATCGGATCGAAGCGGTTCGTGAAGTACCACTGGGTAATATCGTGGTTCTCCCACGCGCTTCCCGTCGCGGAGGTGAAGCCCGCGTAGACGTAGTCGCTCTTCAGCAGGCCGATCAGGTCGATGCCGTCCTGGCTGACGACCGGCTGGGCGGGTCTTGTCGCGTCCTCGCTCAGGTACACCTCGATGCGTCCGGTATCGGCCTTGTAGTCGATCCAGGCATGCACCGGATTGCCCGACTTGAAGTCGATATCGACGGGCTCCGCCACGGCGCCGGGACCGGAGTGGTTGACGCTGCCGTTGAAGTCGATCGCGACGTGGTTGTCGTTCGGATCGTTAATCGGCGATTCGCCGTTCGGATACGTGTCGAATTCGATGCCGATGCTCGGCTGAATGCCTTGGTAGCCGATGCCGCTGCCGATTCCGCCCGCGCTGTTCGATTGCGTCTGCAGCGTGAACACGATGCCGTCCGCCCCGTTGGCGAAGCCGGGCCGATGGCCCTGGTCGGTCAGCTGGAACGTGAAGTAGGTGCTGAAGCCCGCGTTGTCCTTCAGCCATACGCGCTCCTTGTTGAAGACGCTGCCGAACAGGTCGGGCTTCGCCGGCGTCAGACGGAGAGCCGTCCCTTCCGGCTTCGCGGACCCGTTAAACTTCAAGCGGGAAGCCGACTGGGTAAAATCGTTGTACAAAAACGTTATGTACTTCGTCGCCGGCGCGGCCGAAGCTTCCGGAGCGGCTTCTTCGGCATGAACCCGGCCTGTCCCCGGCGCGAACGCCGACAGCAGGAGCTGGAGCAGCAGAATCAGGGCAAGCGACGCCGCTATTTTCCTGCGCGGACTGGACTTGCCGTTTCTCGTGTGGGTCAAGTCGTTTCCCTCTTTTCGATATAGATTCGTTCTGGCAAAATACGACACCTTCCGAGCGGGTTGAACAATTGCCGATGGCCCCTCTCCTTTGCGATAGGCTAGCGGACCTATTATAAGGACCGCCACTAAAAAATCTCTTAACAAATAGAGGGACCAACGGCCTAAAAATTCCACAAAACGACAAAAACCCCGTCGGACGGCAGTCCGACAGGGCGATATTGGGTTCCAGCGCTATGGATTTCGAAAAGGAAAACTTGTCTTCGCCGGCTATGGAACCTGATACAAAACCGTTCCATCCCCGGACAGCAGCTTCAGGTTCAAGCTCTCGATCGTCGTGACGGCATACCAGATTCTCCTCCAGCCGGTGTCGATGAGCTTGGCTTCGATGACGCTCCCGTCCCGGTCGGTCAATTCGACGGAGGCCGCGTCCTTCTCGTCCGTATACCCGTAGACGACCTCCTTGCTGCCGGCCTTCCCCAGATCGACCCGGCCGACGTCGACCACGGTGCCTCCGGGGTAATGGAAGGAGCCGGATTGCGTCATTTTCCACCCTTCCCTCGAGCTTCCTTCGAACACCGCAAGTCCCAACCCCTCGCCGCCCGACGGTCCCGGCGCCTTGAAGAAGGCCAGCTCCCGGTCCGCGACCGGCTCGTGGTACACCAGCTCGTAACCGTCGTCCGGGTACGTCTTGCGGAACTCCTCCTCCATCGTCATGCTCCGGCAGCCGGCCAGCGCGAGGCAAATTAAGATAGCGATCGGTATAGCGGTTGCGAGTCGTCTCATTGCGGAATCCCCCCGTCCACTCTTTCTCTCTTTTCTCTCTATCTGTCTCGTTATTTTTGCGATCTGTCGAACTTGGCCAGCCTCCGCTCTTCGGCTTCTCCCTCGCATTGGGAGACGGTTAGATAAGGACGGCCCTCCTTGGACGTCCATCCGATCGCTTGGCACGAGAAGGTAGTCTGCCCGGCCGACGAGCCGTGCGCGTCCCTCGTATCGTCCCTTCGAACCTCGACTTTGCGGCCGTCGGAGACGAGATCGTAAATAATCGGCCCGCTGTCGACCGTAGGGGCCACGATGTAGAGGATATCCCCGCGCCCCTCCTCGAATCTCCGGACGAACTCGTTCGCTCTCACGTAGTCGCTCTTGCCGAAGCGAATGAGAACGTTGGTGCCGGCTCCTTCCGTCTCCGGGTCCTTGGACGCGGAGCAGCCGACAAGCGCCCATAAGGCGGCCAACAGGCCGGTCCATAGGATAGCGGATCGTACTCGACCGGGCATTCCGTGCACCCCCGTGCTAGCGGCTTCTAGAAAATAGACGAAGCGTTAGGGGCAAAGGTTCCCCTTTTTATCCGGATTCAGGTCGGAGGCGCACGAAAGCTTGTGAGCTTAGGCCTGATCCGGTACGATGAAGACAACCAAAAAAATAATCAAGAAAATAAACAAAGAGGGTAACCAATCGCGGCCGGAGGTGGCAGGTCTGATGAGAATCGTCGTGTTGGACGGTCATACGCTGAATCCCGGGGATTTGAGCTGGGAGGCGCTGGAGAAGCTCGGGGACGTCGTCGTGTACGACCGGACGCCGAGGGAGAGAGTCGTGGAGAGGAGCCTGGGGGCCGAGCTGTTGCTCACGAACAAGACGCCTATTCGCGAAGCCGATCTGGATCGGTTGCCCGGGTTAAAATATATCGGGGTTCTCGCCACCGGCTACGACGTCGTGGACGCGGACGCGGCGGCGAAGCGAGGAATCGCGGTGACCAACGTTCCTTCGTACGGGACGGATTCGGTGGCGCAGTTCGTGTTCGCCCTGCTGCTGGAGCTGTGCAACCGCGTCGGGCTGCACGGGGAATCCGTCCGCGGGGGAGAGTGGTGCCGCAGCCCGGACTTCAGCTATTGGCGGGCGCCGCAGACCGAGCTGGCGGGCAAGACGCTCGGCATCGTCGGGCTCGGGCGGATCGGGGAGCGGGTCGCCCGGCTGGCCGGCGCGTTCGGCATGAACGTTCTCGCGGCGGGGCGGCCGGGAGGCGCGAGGAAGGGCTCGGCGCGCGAAGCAGGCGACGGGGCTGTCGCGACCGGCGGGGCCGATGCGACAGGCGTCGCGGGCGGAGCGGCAAGCGGCCAACGCGGCGGAGCGGCCGAAGCGGGCGGACTGGCGCCGATCGTGCGCCGGACCTCCCTGGAAGAGCTGCTGCGGGAATCCGACGTTGTCAGCCTGCACTGCCCTTTGACGCCGGAGACGGAGTCCCTGATCAACCGGGACACTCTCGCCCTGATGAAGCCGACCGCGTTCCTCGTCAACACGGCGCGGGGCCGGCTGATCGCGGAAGCGGACCTCGCCGGCGCCCTGAATGAAGGGCGTATCGCCGGCGCCGCGCTGGACGTGCTGTCGACGGAGCCGCCCGGCGTCTCCAATCCGCTTCTCTCGGCGCGCAATTGCATCGTCACGCCTCATATCGCCTGGGCCTCCCTGGAGGCGAGGAGGCGGCTGCTCGACATCGCCGCGGACAACGTCGCCCGCTTCCTCGCTGGAGCGCCCGTTCATATAGTGGGAAGAAGCTAGCGGTTGGGAAAAGGAGAGGTCCTCGAAGGTTCGATCGAGTGCCTTGTCTCGTCTCCCTCTGGACCGGCAAAAAAGCCGACCGCAAGGTCGGCTTTTTAACTCAACTTTCGCAGAGAG
>NZ_JACJVR010000098.1 GCF_014212175.1 Cohnella xylanilytica
CTAACTTACGTTTCTTCCGTTGCACGGCCAAAGTCTCGCATGCCGCTCCTTCTAACAACCAAGGCTGCAACCGCCATTTTAGAGGTTAGAGGGACACACAAGCGAGGATTGGTTTCTGCAACCGCCATTTTGGAGGTTAGTGAGGCACACGAGCGAGGATTGGTTACTGCAACCGCCAAATTGGAGGTTAGAGAGGCACTCGAGCGAGATTCGGTTACTGCAATCGCCATTTTTGGAGGTTAGAGAGGCACTTAACGGGGACTGGTTACTGTAACGAGGACTAAAGGGGATTGTTTCGGGGTTGGCGAACCGACCGCCCGACCATAATCCCGCCGCCGTTCCGCGTCTGGTATAATAGAAGATGGCGGCCACCCGCCTTTTCATAAATATTTCCACCTCAAAACTCTCTGTTATATAATAATTCTGACATTCGAGAGAACGATAGGAGAATTCGGCCCCATGGACATAGTCGAGATCAAGATCGGCCTCATCGACGAAGATACGGCTCAGCCCCGCTACCAGTTCGACGAAGACGCGCTTCAGGAGCTTATGAACAGCATCGAGGAGCTCGGCCTGCTGTCCCCGATCAAGGTACGGCCGACGGACGGCGGACGATACAAGATCATCTACGGGAACCGCCGCTATAAAGCCTGCAAGACGCTCGGGCGCGAGACGATCCCGTGCATCGTGTCGAACGCGACGGACGAGATGGAGATCTACCTCGAGCAGATCGCCGAGAACCTGACCCGCGAAGGCTTCTCCCCGATCGAGGAGGCGGAAGCGTTCCACAAGCTGCTGAACGACCCGAAGTTCCGCAGCTCGACCAAGTTCCTCTCCGGCAAGCTCGGCAAGACGGAAGCTTACATCAAGAACAAGTGCGAGCTGCTCAAGTTCGGGAACGCCGTCCGGAAGTTGATCGTCGCCGGCTCGGAGATCCGCAAGGACAAGCTGACGGAGGACCAGCTGCTCCCTCTCAAGGATCTGCCGCTGGAATATCGCGACACCTTGGCCTTGACCTTCGCCCGGGACGAGACGCCCGTGACCGACATCAAACGGATCGCCAAGCTGTTCAAGGACGAGAGCATCTCCGACGGGCTTAAGAGCAAGCTGCTTTACAAGTCCGGCTACGAGCTGCTGGAGACGTGGTCGACGTTCGAGCACAACCGCAAGGAGCGCGCCAAGCAGGAAGCCCTGCGTGCGGAACAGGCGCGGAGAGCGGCGGAGGAGGCGGCCAGGGACGACGGGGACGACGAGGAGAACGGGGACCCGGATTCGGGCAAAACGAAGGAGCCGGCCGCGCCCAAAGAACCGGCCATCCAAGGCAAGCTTCGGAAGCTGGCTTCCTCTCTCCCTCCTCATGCCCCGCTGGCGGACGCGGTCGCGTCCAGCGTCGAAGCGATCCCTCCGGAGGAGCGGGAACCGTTCGCCCGGAGCGTGGACGAGTGGATCGGCAATCTGGAGAAGCACCTCGAAGAGTGGAGAAGGATCCGGGAGTCGCTCTCGACTTCGGCATCCGCCGGCCACTGATCCGCAACAAGAGCAAAGGCTGCGCGCCGGTCGCCTCGCGACCGCGTGCAGCCTTATTCGTCATGCGCCGACTCTCTCGAGCGTCAGCTCCGGCGTACGGCCGGGAGCCGCTTGCTTCCAGGCCTCGATTCCATAGAGGACGAAGGCCGCTCCCCACAGCAGCGGTCCGACGTCGGACACGTAAGGCATGAAGTTCAAGACCGGCGTCAGAAGCAGAAGAATCGCCGACAGCTTGGAGTACAGCTTCGTGCGGAAGATGCTGATCGGGAACAGAATCATGCTCAGGATGATAATCGGCATCGAGGTCATCCCCGTGACCGCGACAGGCCATGGCGGCATCGGCGACTGCAGCATCGAAGGCTCGTAGACCTTGAACGTCAGCGAATCGAACACGAGCGCCATAATCAGGAAGCTCCCCACGGAATGGAGGGCGAAGGCGGCGAAGCCCAGCTTCCCGAACTTCTTCAGATGCAGGAAGTACACCCCGAACATTCCGATGCCCATGAACAACGTTCCGAGCACCCCGCAGATGAGCTCCGGAATGCTGTCAAGCCCTAGAGCAAGAGCGAAGGGCGTCATGGCCGCCCGGAAGAAGCCCCCGATTATGCTGCAGACGGCGAGAAAACGAATGACTTGGCTAAAAGTCACTATAAAACATCCTTTCCCCAATAGGTTGTCGTGAACTTCGAACTTCACGATTCTAAGGATACGATCCCGGCGTTCCCGCCGTCATGTGACCGGTGTCCCGCCCCTATGGGAAATAAAAAGACCCTCCCGTTAGGAAAGGTCCCGCCCGCCCAGCCCCGCCTCGCGAGCCATCACGATGGCTTGGGCGCGGTCGGCCGCCTGCAGCTTGCTCAGGATGATGGAGACGTAGTTGCGCATCGTCTTCTGGGCGATGCCGAGCTGCTTCGCGATCTCCGAGTTGTTCATGCCCTTGGCGATCCAGCCGAGAATCTCCCGCTCCCGCTCCGTCAGCTCGGGGAACGCGTCCGGATCGGCCTTCGGCTGCAGCGTCTCGAAGTAGAACATCATCCGCCTCGCGATCGAAGGGCTGAAGATCGCTTCGCCCTGGCCGACGGCGTCGATGGCCCGCACGATCTCCGCCGGAGTCGCTTCCTTCAGCAGATACCCCCGCGCCCCCGCCCTCATGGCGGCGAACACCGACTGGTCGTCGTCGAACATCGTCAGGACGAGTACACGGGTCTCGGGGCGCTGCGATACGATGCGGCGGGTCGCTTCGATCCCGTTGATCCCGGGCAGGTGAATGTCCATGAGGACCAGGTCCGGCTTCAGCTCGCCGGCCAGGCGAACGGCCTCTTCGCCGTCCCGGGCCAGGCCGGCCAGCTCGATCCCCGGCAGCGGCCGCAGCACCGCCGCCAAGCCGTCGCGGAACATCGGATGGTCCTCGACGATCAGCAGCCTTTTGTTGTCGGACTCGTTACCGAGCGGCATGCGTCGACTCTCCTTTCTCCCCCGAGTGCTTCTTATCCCTTAACTTCGATGCGGAACCGCGGATTCCCTCTACCGTTAGACCGAATCGCCTATAGGCCGCACCCCCAGGTATACCTCCGATTTATCCTTGCGGATAATACCGCGCCCGAGGATGCGGCTGTATCGTTAGTAGGGATAAGAGAGCGAAGGAGAAGATTTATGAGAAATGCGAATCCCGTTCAACGGAACGAACGGAATGTGGGAATCGATATCCTGAGAGGGTTCGCCCTGCTCGGAATCCTGATTATGAATTTGCCCCAGTTTTTCAACCCGAGCTTCGTTTACGGGGTATACGGAGTGCCGACCGGCTCCGAGGGAGCGGACCGGGTCGGAGACATCCTCGTCAAGCTGTTCGTCGAAGGGAAGTTCTTCACGATCTTCTCCTTCCTGTTCGGACTCGGCTTCTACATCTTCATGAGCCGGGCCGAAGCGAAGTCGCCCCGCCCGAACCGGCTCTACCTGAGACGGATAACCGCGCTTCTTCTGATCGGGGCCCTGCACTTCGTCTTCGGCTGGACGGGAGACATCCTGCACCTCTACGGCATCGGAGGATTGCTTCTCCTTCTGTTCTATAGAAGGCGGAACAAGACGATCCTCGTCTGGATCGTCTCGCTCGTCGTCGTATGGTTCGGCATGTTCGGCTTATCGTTCATCGGCACTCCCGAGCAGGCTGAGAAGAGCCTGGCGGAAGGCCTGCAGCTGCTCCCTCGGATGAACGCCATCTTGGAAAATCTGACATATCCGCAGTGGATCGATTACCAGCTCCGGTGGGTGGCCCCCGCGCTCGCGGCGTTCGAGCCGATCTTCCTGCTGGCCATCCTCGCCATGTTCCTCGTCGGCTTGTATGCCGGCAAGCGGAACTGGTTCTCGAACCTCGCCGCGAATAGGAAGACGATCCGCCGGGTATGGCTCGTCAGCCTGACGGTCAACGCGCCGATCGTCGCGGTTCTGGCCTTGCTCCTGACGAGAAGCGTCGATCTCGGATTCCGGCACGAAGCCGTCGTCACCGTGCTCGTTCAATTCAGCGGCATCACGATGAGCCTGCTCTACATCCTGACCTTCCTGCTCCTTCTGGCGCGGCCCAAGCCGATCTCCTGGCTCCGCCCCATCGGGTACGTCGGCCAGATGGCGCTGACGAATTACCTCGGCCAGACGGTCGTCTGCATCGTGCTCGGAACCGTCTTCCATCTTCACGGGGTCGGCAGCGTCCAAGCGATCGTTCTGAGCCTTATGATCTACGTCTGCCAAGTCGCGCTGAGCGCCCTATGGCTGAGCCGGTTCCGGTTCGGCCCCCTGGAATGGCTGTGGCGCACGTTCACCTACTTGGCGCCGCAGCCCCTACGGCTTCGCGAGAAGAAGGCGAAGGAGCTCGACGCGGTTGCGGACGCGTAGCTTCTCGTAGACGGAGCTCAGGTGCTTCTTCACCGTAATCTCGCTCAGGAACAAGCGGGAGCCGATCTCGATGTTGGTCAGCCCTTGCAGAACGAGCAGCGCAATCTCCCGCTCCCGTTCCGTCAGAACCGACAGCCTCTCGTCTTCCTCCCCCGGAACGCCGCGTCCCGGGGGAGCTTCCGTCTTCGCCGCGGAAGACCCGTCGGCCGATCCGCTCGGCGAACCGCCGGTCGAGGAAGAGGCGCCGGTTCCGGAGGAAGCCGATCCGGCTGAAGTCGTTCCGGGGGAAGTCGTTCCAGGGGAAGTGCTCCCAGTGGAAGTCGTCCCGGAGGAAGCCCCGGAGGAAGCCCCGGAGCCCGCTCCCTTCATCCCCGTTCGCTCGAGCAGGGTGTCGAGCAGGACGCCGAGCCTCTCTCCCCTCGTGTCCAGCCGGAAGGTCGGCGTCGGGGTGACGCCGTCGTACCAGCGATGGACGACGCCCGGCACGACCTCGAAGCCCATGTCCAGATGCGCCCGCGCGTAAGCCGGATGAGGCGGCGGAGAAGCGATCAGGATGCCGTCGGATACCATGTAGGAGAAGATCAAGAAGAGAGCCTCCATCGCCAAGGAAGGATCCTCCGAATCCGCGATATCGATCAGCCGGATGAACCAGCCGGCCGGGCGATGGGGCGTCCCCTTCAGCTCCTCGAGCTGCTCCGGCGTCAAGCTCCGGAGATAAGGAGAAGCCAGAGGATCCTTCCTCAGATAAGGCAGGGTCTCGGCGCGAATCGGAACGACGACGGACAGGCCGACGACTTCCCCTTCCCGGTTCCGGAGCAGCTTCGCCGCTCCCCCGCCGATGTCCAGGCAGGAGCGGAGGTCCAAGCCCCGCAGCTTCCCGATATCGGTCTCCCGGTCCAGCTCCCGCTCCGCCCGCCGGATGCCGCCCGCGGAATCGGGACCGATCCGGCTGTACGGGCGGGCCCCGGCGATCCGGTTCTCCGCGTAGCTCTCGCCTTCGGCCAGATTGCCGGGCGTCAGCGGCTCCCAATAATACTCGCCCGCGGACGAAGGGGCGACCATCCAACGCAGGGTAGCGCTGCCGATGTAGGAGAACAACTCGGCCATCTCCCAGGCCGCGCTCCCGTCCCGCGGGGCTTCCGCGATCCGGGAGCGGTAATCGTGCACGCTGCGCTCGAGCAGCAGCCGGCAGCGGGAAGGCTGCCTCTCCCGCAGCCGCTTGCTCGTCGCGTCCCGCATCAGGTCGTGCAGCGCCCAGCCGCGGGCCGACTTGCGAACGAACGACAAGCCGCACAGCCGGTCGAAGTCGGCGGGGTCGACCGCTTCCCCGCCGATCCTCTCCAACGCCTCGCAGTCGAACTGGCGGACGATGGAGGCGACCTCCACGAGCTCCCGGAGCTTCGGATCCGGAGCCTCGCGAAGCCATCGCTCCGCGAGGCTCTCGAACCAGCCGCTCTCCCGCTCCTCTTCCCCGTCCTCCTCGTCCAATGCCGCCGAGGCGAGCAGGGTCAGCGCCAGCGGATGCCCCCTGGACTGCCGCCGGATCTTCTCCTGAGCCTCGGGGGAAGAGATTCCGCACCGCGCCAAGTACGACAGAATCTCCTCCCGGTCCAAGGGACCGAGAGGAATCCGCTCCACCCTCTCCCGCCATGCCGGAGACAGCTTCCACTTGCCCTTCGGCGGCACCCGGCTCGCCAGCAGCACGAGGCAGCGGTCGGGGAGCCACTGCACGAGGCTCTCCCGGATCCACGGGTCGAGGTCGTCCATCTCCTCGTAGGTATCGAAGGCCAGCGTGACCGGACGGGTCCGGGAGATGGCCTCGAGAGCCGCCAGCAGCGGCTCGGCCCCGGCTTCGCCCGCCCAGCCTTCCCTCGCTTCGCCCTCTCCGGTCCCCGCGGGGAGCCATCTCGAGCACTGCCGAAGCAGCCCTTCGGCCCATTCCTCCGGCGAATGGTGGAAGTCCCGGCTGTCCATATAGAGGAACGCGGCCCCGCGCTGGACGGACATCCGCCGGAAGGCGTCGAGCAGCGTGCTCTTGCCGACGCCCCCCGTGCCGTAGAGGCACCATACGTTCCGTCCGTTCGGAGCTTCCCCGTCCAGATAGCGGCGATACCGCTCCAGCTCGCCTTCCCGGCCGACCAGGAAGTCGTCTTCCCTTCGCTCGATCCGGCTCAAATCGTGGCCCATGCAGTTCCTATCCCCTTGCCGACGAATCCGTGATACCGTTTATTTTATCAGATATTTCCTTCCCTGTATCTCTCGATAATCGTCTGATACACGCCCTTCGGACGAAGGCCGACGAGCTTGTCGACGGGCTGCCCGTCGTTGAACACGATGACGGTCGGCAGGCCCATGACGCCGAACCGCGAAGCCAGCTCCGGCGATTCGTCCGCGTCGACCTTCGCGATGGCGACCGTCTCCCCGTATTCCTGCGACAGCTCCTCCAGAATGGGCAGCAGCACCTTGCACGGCGGACACCATTCGGCCCCGAATTCGAGCACCGCAACTCCCGGACGGCCCGCGAATTCCGGATAACCGGCTTCCGTTATCTCTTGAAGACTCATCTTCATTCCTCCATTCGTTCTTCGCGTATGGACGCGATTCTATCGATCAGGTTCGAGCGGATGGCGGTCAGCAGGGCGAGCTGCTCGTCGATCTCGGCCAGCTTCTTCTCGTAGACGGGCAGCACTTCCGCGCAGAACGCCTCCTTGCTTATCATGACGCAGTGCAGGAACCCCGCGATCTGCTCCGTGCTGAGCCCGAGCGACAGATAGAGCTGAATCGTGTTCACCTGCTCGATAGCCAGCTGGTTGTATTCCCGATAGCCGCTGGCCTGCCTCGAAGCCGTCAGCAGTCCCTTCTGCTCGTAATAGCGCAGCGAGCGCACGCTGGCCCCCGTCGCCTTCGACAGCTCCCCGATCTTCATAGCGCCACCTCCCCGAATCGGCCGATGCTCTAATGATAAACCCTGACATCAATGTCAGAGTCAACATTTTTTTTCGCGACGGGCGCAACAACGGGACGGGAAGTTACGTAATCATTGGGGTGCTCTTTTTTCTGGAAGAGGAGGGGTTCGTTTGGAAAAGGGAATCGTCGTGCATCTGCTTGAGAAGCAGCCGGGCGGAGACATTCGCGAGATCGACCGGCGCGAGTGGAGCGCGAATATGATGGAAGCTCTCCATCACGTCAATTACCTCACCGTCGGAGGAGTCGAGTACGAGACGGTGGAAGGCCGGCTGAACGTGGACACGCAAGAAGTGGAGCTGCTGCTCACCAAGGTGCGGCCGGTCATGAAGCTCTAAGCGAGAGAGGGAGAGAAGATGAGCGATCAGGAGAAAAAAGGGGAAGCGCCCAAGCTCCCGCAGCTGTTCTCGCCGGACGGCAAACCGCTGAAGGTATTGTCGACGTCGCTCGGCATCGCCTTGCTGGCGAACGCGCTGTATTCGGCCGGAACGCCGGGATCCGCGTCGGCGGATACGGCCGTGCCGTCCGCTTCGCCGACGGCGTCCGGCGCGGCCGCCTCGGAAGCCCCGGTGCTGGCCGAATGGTCGTCGGAGGAAGTGAAGGCCTACTTCGATCCTTCGGTCGACTGGAACATCCCGCTGACCGAGGAAGAGCTGGAGGAGCCGCCTGCGACGGAAGCGGCGGCCGGCGTATCCGGCGGAGGCACCGGCGGGTCGGGCGGGTCCGGCGGAGGCACGACGGTCATTCATACGTCGTCCGGCTTCGGCTGGGACGATCTGCTGTTGTACCACATGATCATGGGCAACGGGAATACGTATTCTTCCGGGGCTTATTACGGCGGCCGGACGGCGTACGACGCCTCTACCGGCCAAGTCTACAAGCCGCGCAGCTACGGCACGGACGCGTTCCAGAACAAGCCGGTCGTCGGCTCCGCCGTCCGGCCGAAGACCTCGAGCTCGACCGGCTCGATCACGCGCCGCTCGACTTCGTCTTCCGCGGGCGGCATCGGCGGGAAGTCGAGCGGCTTCAGCTCCTCGAGCTCTTCGAAGTCGAGCGGCGGCGGGTTCGGCGGATGAACCGGCCGGCGTTCGAGGTGCTCGGAGCGCCCCGTCCCGACCGCGCCGCGCGCGTGAAGGAGCTTGAAGCCATGGGCTTCGGCTGGGCGGACCTGGACGGCGATCCGTACTGGATCGACCAGCTGGTCGTTATGGACGGCGCCGTCTACGAGGAGCTGGAGCGGGCTTCCGCCGCTCTCTGGGGAATCTTCGACAAGGCCGCCCGGTTCGTCGCCGGCAAGCACGATCTGTACGGGATGATCGGCATCCCCCGGGTGCTGTGGGAGAGCCTCGACCGGATTCCGCTCGAGCCGGAAGGGCTTATCAGCCGGTATGCCCGGTTCGACTGGGCCGTATCGGAGACGGGCGAGATCCGCTTGCTGGAGCTGAACGCGGATACGCCGACGGGCTACGCGGAAGCGGCGGCCGCTACGCCGTGGATGTGCGAGCAATACGGAGCGCGCTGCGCGAACCTGGAGATGCCGTCGCTCGTGCGGGCGGCCTGGGCCGAGTGGCGGCCGGACGCGGCGGCTTGCGTCGCCTACGGCGAGCACTTGGAAGACACGGGGACGGTCGACCTGCTGATTCGGCACGGCGGCCTCGATACGAAGGGCGTCGACTGCCTCGACCTGTGGGTCGACGAAGGGACGCTTCGCGGCAAGGACGGCGAGGAGATCCGCCGCTTGTTCGCCCTGTATCCGAAGGAATGGATGGCGGTCGACGAAGGCGGCGACGCGCTCGCATACGCCATCGAGACGGAGCGGCTTCGGCTGTTCAACTCCCCTCACGCGATTCTTCTCCAGTCCAAGGGGATGCAAGCCTTGATCTGGGGCCTGTACGAGCTGCAGCTGGCGTTCGGGCCGGAGGAGCGGGAGGCGATCGGCCGGTATATGCTTCCGACCTACAACAAGCCGCTGTTCGACGGCAGCTTCGTCTCGAAGTCGATGTTCGGACGGGAAGGCGGCTCCGTCTCCCTGTTCGACGCCGAAGGACGGCTGGAGCTCCAGGACAAGGACGGCTACGACACGAGCCGGCTGTTCCCGCTCGTCTATCAGCAGCGGGCGGAGCTCGCGAAGATCCGGCTGGCCGCCGGGGAGTTCCACCTGCTGACCGGGATGTTCGTGATCAACGGCGTTCCCTGCGGCTTGCTCGGACGCGCGGGCGGCCCGATTACGGGGAACGCGAGTCATTTTGTGGCGATCGGAGTGAGATGAATGAACGACTACGAACGAAGAAGGAGATACGAGAACGAGAAGGCCTCCGCCCGAATCGCGCCCATCATCATCGGCGGGATTCTGCTTATCGTTTTCCTGGGCATCCTCGTGAACTCCTGCTCGAGCGGCGGAAGCCAGTGGGAGGATTCGGCGGTCTACTGGTCGGACGACAACCCGTCCAACTACTCGTCCGGCTCCCAGACGGCTCAGAGCTCGAATACCGTGCCGTGGGATTACCGGATCGTGGAAGGCACCGTCGGCGACCTCATCGGAGGAGACATGACGCTGCTGCCGGACAACGATCTGCTGCCGAACGACAACAATTACGCCACCGGAGACAAAGTGTGGGCGCTGCAATACATGGGGGCCGTCATGAAGACGGACGCGAACGACCGGACGGACGTCACGCTGACCTCCTGGAAGCCGATCAAGTCGTTCAAGACGAAGGAGGCGGCCGAGGCGGATCTCGCCAAGCTGAAGCTGAGCCTGAAGACGGAGATCGACCTCGTCGGCGTGTACAAGACGACGTACAAGGGCCAGACCCGCGAATTCGCGGTGCTGACTCTCCCCTCGGGGCAGAAGATCAAGCAGCCGATCGACGAGGAGCGATACGCCAAGCTCAAGACGCAGAAGAAGGTCGGCGTCGTTCTCGAGGAAGTGCACGATTACAGCAATTATGATATGGCATATGCCAAGTTCCGGGGGTGGGCCGCTTGATCGTTGTCGACATCGTCGTCAGCATTATCGTCATTATCGTTCTGCAACTGCTTGGAATGGCCGTCTTCAGTTGGATGACTCCCTTCAACGATCTGGAGGAGCTGAAGAAGGGCAATACGGCCGTCGGGCTCGCCTTCGGCGGCAAGTTCTTGGGGACGGCGATCATCCTGGGCGTGTCGGCGTATACGAACAGCTCGATCTGGCACATGATCCTCTGGTTCGCCGTCGGCTACGTCTGCCTGATCGTCGCCTACTGGGTGCTGGAATTGGCGACGCCCGGACTGAAGCTGTCCGAGCATCTGAAGGACGGCAACGTGGCGGTCGGCATTCTGCTCTGCTTCGTCTTCATCGGCATGAGCTTCGCCATCAGCAGCCTTATCGTGTGACCGCGGCGCCGCGCACGGCGCGCATCGCGAACGAACCCCGCCGGGACGCCCCGGCGGGGTTCTCTGCGCTTCCGACCGTTATCCGGGCACGAGCAGCGCGGACACGACTTGCGCGTACCAGCGAACCAGGTAATCGTTCGGGTGGTTGATATGGTTGCCCGTCATGTCGCGGTAGGGCTTCCGGAGCAGCAGCTCCTGATGGATCCGCGTCATGTCGGCGAGCGCGACGCCGGGACCGACGAGCTTGGCGAGCTCCTCCCGGTAGCTGGCTTGCATGGCGTAAAACGGGGTCTCCGGATTCGGCAGCATGGTGGAGACGAGAATGAATTCGGCCGGCGGATGGCCCGCCTTCACGTCCTGGATGATCGTCCGGATGTTGTTCCGGAAGGCGTCCGGAGAGACGACCGCGCCGTCGTTCATGCCGAACGCGACGACGACCAGGTCCGGCTTCTCGGGAGCGACCAAGGCGGCGGCCGACTCCGCGCCGACGATGGAATTCTTGCCGTAGAGCGACAGATTGACGGTGGAGACGGCCGAGGAATACGAGCCGTTCAGCTTCCTCTCCACCAGCTTCTCCCAACCCGGCATGAAGGGAGGGACGTTCAAATAACCGCTCGCGTCGGCCCCCAAGGTAATGCTGTCCCCGAAGAACGCGATCTTCAGCGGGCTGCCCGCGGTCAATCGGCCTATCGTGCGGGGCAGGAGGCCCGGCTCGAAGACGGGGACGGGACCTCCCCAATCGTTCGAGGCGATCCGATACGTCACGGCCAGCTGCTTCTCGTGGAAGAAGCCTCCGCTCATTTTCCCCAGAATATGTCCGCCCCCTGTCCTGTACAGCGTGTCCGGGCCCGGTACCGGAGGATACAGCTCGTCTTCCGTCAAGAACGGGGCCCTCGAACCCGCGGGGAGCCGGATCGCGTTCGCGACGGGGTCGTACAGCCAATCGATTCCGTAGACGTATTCGGTCCTCAGCGCGGAATCGGTGAGAGACACGATCTGCTCCGGCCTGAACAGCAGGCGGGCTTCGGGCAGCCCCGCCCCCGCCGATACCATCAGCAGCGATTCGTCGTACTGGGTCGTCGACAGCCAGAACGGGGCCATCGCCCTTGCAAAGTCGAAGCCGGTTCCCATAGCGGCCAGCCCCCTCCCTCTCTTCTACTCTCAATATATCGCGCCCGGGAGCTCGGGGTTTGTCCGTTTGTCTTGCGAGGCGCGAAGATTGGGATGGTATAATGGAGAGATAAACGAAGAGCCCGGGAGAAGAGAGCATGACGATACCCACCGACCACAGGCTGGACGACGCCCAATGGAACAAGCTGCTTCGGGATGCGGCGGACGCCTTCGACGACCTCTCGATCAAGAGAGGCTTCCAATGGTACAAAAAAGGATTGGTTGGCCCGCTCGACGTCGCGGCTCCCCGCCGCGTCGAAGCCGTCGTCGAAGACGCGGGGCCTTGCACGGTCCGGTTGAATCTCGACGATATGCGGGCGAGCGAATGCGAGTGTTCGTCGGAGAGTCCATGCAAGCATATGGCGGCCGTCCTGATGGCGTACGCCGACGAGCGCGGCCGATCGATTCATGCGCTCGCGAACGCCAGGACGACCTTCCTCATGCAGCAGGCCGAGGAAGCCGGCGTACGGGCGAGCTCCGCCAAGACGGGCGGCGGTTCGTCGCCGCTTCCCGAGATTCGCCGGCGAGCGCTGGCGATTCCCGCGATGAGCGTCGCGGAGTGGCACGAATGGTTCGCGCTCTGCGCCGATCGTCTCGATAACGCGACCCTGAATCCCCGATACGTGACGGACTTCCTCTCCGTCGTTCGGGACGCCACGCCCTCGCTGTCGCCGGCGGCCGAGCGGCTGTTCGGGCTGAACGCTTATCTGTTCGTCCTGCGGAAGCTAACCGCCGGAACGTTCATGGGGTACTACACGAGCATCGCGGCCGCCGACGCGAAGGATGCGATCCTGCACGGCCTCGAGCAGGAGCTGGATCTCGCCTCCGAACCCGAAGGGCGAGCCCGCCTGCTCGAGACGGCGTCGTACTTGCGCGGCGCCATGCTGACGGAGACCCAAGGGGAGTCCTCCCTGCTGGAGACTTACGTCGAGCTGTGGGCGCGCTGGATCTGGCCGAACGTTCAAGACCCGGGGATCTACGCCGAAGAGCTGCGAATGCTCCGGGAGGAGGAGAGCGCGCGGGGAGCGAGCCTGTCCCGGCTCGCCCTGCTCGTCGCCCGAAGCTGGATGCACCTGTATCGGAAGGAAGACCGCGAGGCGTGGAGCTTGCTCGCGGAAGCGGACAAGCACCGGCTCCGCCACGGCGACGTGCTGCGCTTGCTGCAGCACTTGGCCGAAGCCGGCGAATGGCCGCGGCTGGCGGACTGGCTGGCCGAATGCGCCGCGCCGCTGATCGGCCGCCGCTACGGCAGCCAGGACAAGTACGGGCAATATTGGGAAGCCGTCGTGGAGCGGCTGCCCGAGGCGGAGGAGAGGATGTGGGACGCGATCGCCGGCCAGCTCCCCTACTCCGGCCATCTGTACGAAGAGAAGCTGAGAGCCCGCGGCCGGTGGGAGCAGTGGATCGACTACCAGCTCAGCCTCGGAAGCGATCCGCTCGACTATCGGGCGACGGAGCTGCAGCCGCTGGAGAAGGAGGCGCCCGAGACGCTGCTTCCGTTCTACCACCAAGCCGTCGAACGGTACGTGCTGACCAAGAACAGGCAAGGCTACAAGCTCGCGGTGAAGCTGCTCAAGCGCTTGGCCAAGCTGTACAAGAAGCTGAAGCGGGAACAACGCTGGGAATCGTTCCTCGAAGCGTTCGCAAGCCGCCACGGCCGGCTTCGGGCGCTTCAGGAGGAGCTTAGGAAGGGGAAGCTGATCCCATGATCGCTAGCAAACAAGTCGACACGTTCGCCGTCCGGATCGTCCTGAGCGAACACGGGGACGCCCTGTTCTACGCCGAGACGGACCCCTACGAGGAGTCGCCCGGGCTTCTGCTGAAGCAGAAGCTGTTCGCCTGGCACGAACCCTCCTTCTACGGCACCGAGCTCGAGATCCGGAAGGTCGGCGAGGTCGAGGCCGTCTTGCTTCCTTCCGAGGAAGTGATTCCGTTCCTCGCGGACGGCCGGCGGCTCGAGCACGTGGAATGGATCTGGAAGGACGAGGCCGAGACGCTTCTTCGTCTCGCCCCCCTGCTGGCGGAATGCCTGGAGGGCGGCAAATACGTTCCCGATCTGGCGGCGTACCGGGCCGGGAGGCTGCGCTGGATCTGGGACCCGGACGCGCTCGAGGAGCCGAGGCGGGCGGAGTTGGAGGGGAGCGGATTGGAGGAAGCCGTCCTCGAGGGTCTGCGGGCGGCCTTCTCCGCCGCGGTGTTCCATCGCCGCTACGGAACGGAGGAAGCGGCGGCGGATCTGCGCCGGGAGTTCCCTCTCCTCTTCGCGAAGGGCGAAGCCGCCGTTCAAGCGTCGGCCGGGCTCGACGCCCGTTCCTGGCTTGTCCGGATCGGCTGGAAGACGGACACCGCGCCGTTCCGCCCCGTGCTGCAGCTATTGGAGCCTTGGGAAGGGATGGAGTTCCCGAGGTGGCGGCTGAAGCTCGTGCTGCAGGACAAGCGGGACGCGGCGACGGTCTACAAGGTTCGGCTGGCGTCGGACGGGGAAGCCCGCGGCAAGTGGCCGCCCGAGTGGACGGCGCAGGTGCGGGAGCGGTCGCGCGGCTGGCTGGATCAGCTGCGGGCATGCCTGCCGGCTGCGCGGTTCGCCGGGAGCGACGACGTGCTGGCCGGGACGCTGGGCGACGAGGATGCCTGGCGGTTCTTGACCGTGGAGAGCCGGCGCCTGCTGGAGACCGGCTGGCAGGTGCTGCTTCCGGCCTGGTGGGAGGCCGCCCGGAAGAAGAAGCCGCGGCTGCGCGCCAAGGTGAAGGAGGATCAGGGCGCGGAACGAGGCGGCGGCAAGTCGCTGTTCGGGCTGAACGCCATCCTCAGCTTCGACTGGCGCATCGCCATCGGCGACGCCGATCTGAACGAGGAAGAGTTCCTGGCGCTGGTCGCCCGCGGAGAGAGGCTCGTCAAGTTCCGCGGCCGGTGGATCGCTCTCGATCCGGAGCTGCTCGCGCAGATCCGCCGGGCGATGGAGGGGATGGACAAGTCGCAGGGGTTGACGTTCCAGGACGTGCTGCAGCTGCACCTGCTCGGAGACGGGGATGGCAGCTCGAGCGGCGGGACGGACGGAGAGCTCTCCGCGGAGGACGCCCTGCGAGCGGAAGAAGAAGCGGCGCGGGTCCGGATCGAGGTGGAGCTGAGCGAGCATCTGGCGAAGCTGATGAGCCGCTTGAACCAGCAAGCGGAATGGCCGAAGCCGGACATCCCTTCCGGGCTCCGCGCGGAGCTGCGCGGCTATCAGCGGGACGGCTTCGCTTGGCTCGCCGGGCTCCGCCAGCTCGGACTCGGCGCCTGTCTGGCGGACGATATGGGCCTCGGCAAGACGGTCCAGCTGATTACGTATTTGCTGCACGCGAAGGCGTCGCAGGAGGAAGCCGGCGGAGAGCGGCTGCCGTCGCTCATCGTCTGCCCGACCTCGGTGCTGGGCAACTGGCAGAAGGAGCTGAGCCGCTTCGCCCCGTCGCTTCGGGTTCTGCTTCATTACGGAAGCGGACGCCTGGAAGGGGAAGCCTTCCGCGCCGCCGCGCGCGAAGCCGACGTCGTGTTGACCTCCTACGCGACCGCTTCCCTGGACCAGGAGACGATCAAGGACTTCCTGTGGGGAGCCGTCTGTCTCGACGAAGCGCAGAACATCAAGAACGCGCAGACGAAGCAATCGGCGGCTGTCCGCAGCTTCCCGGCCCGGCACCGGATCGCGCTCACGGGTACTCCCATCGAGAACAGGCTCTCGGAGCTGTGGTCCATCTACGACTTCATGAATCCCGGCTTCCTGGGCGGAGCGCGCGCGTTCCAGGACCGCTTCGCGACGCCGATCGAGCGGGACCGCGATCCGAAGCGGACGGCCGATCTCCAACGGCTGATCAAGCCCTTCATGCTTCGCCGCAAGAAGAAGGATCCGGCCATCCAGCTGGACCTGCCGGACAAGAACGAGATGAAGACTTACGTTCATCTCACGACCGAACAAGCGGCGGTCTACGATCGCTGCGTCAAGGAGCTGCTCGAGAAGCTGCAGAAGCTCGAAGGCATCCAGCGCAAGGGAGCGATCCTGGCCGCCCTGACCCAGCTGAAGCAAGCTTGCGACCACCCGGTACTGCTCGACAAGGAGTCCGGCCCGGAGGCCGAGACGGCGGGCGACTGGGCCGGACTCGGCGGGGAGGCGCTCGAATCGCTCGTCTCGCGCTCCTCCAAGCTCGAGAGGCTGCTCGCCATGGTGAAGGAGCTGCGGGAGGAAGGGGAGCGCTGCCTCATCTTCACGCAATATCTCGGGATGGGTCGGATGATTCAGGCCGCCCTCCGGCACGAGCTGAACGAACCCGTCCTCTACCTGAACGGAAGCACCTCCAAGTCGCAGCGGGATCGCATGATCCAGCAGTTCCAGTCCCATGACTTGCCCTCCGGCGAGCAGCCGAACGTGTTCATCCTCTCGCTCAAGGCGGGCGGCGTCGGCTTGAACCTGACGGCGGCCAACCACGTGTTCCACTTCGACCGCTGGTGGAATCCCGCCGTCGAGAACCAGGCCACCGACCGGGCCTACCGGATGGGTCAGACCAAGGACGTGCAGGTGCACAAGTTCATCTCGCTCGGAACGCTCGAGGAGCGGATCGACGAGATGCTGGAGAACAAGCAGCAGCTCAGCGACGACGTCATCTCCGGCTCCGAAGGCTGGATCACCGAGCTGTCGACGGAGGCGCTGAAGGATCTCTTCACTCTTCGCCGGACTCTGTCGTGAGCTCCGGCGGCGAATACGGGACGAACCAGGCATTCGGGCTTGGCTCGTCCCCTTTTTTTATTTGATCCGCGCTGGGTCATTGGACAATCAAGATGGCTTGGCCTGCATCTACTATAGTGATTGTTGGAATCGGATAACCGGTCGAACCCGACAGCTAAGGGGGATCCACGATGGTCGACGCCCTTCCGGCAGGCCTGCCCCATGGGGTGCGCAAGCTGCCGCTGTGCCGAATCGAAGATTCGAGAGGATCGCTGACGGAGGTCTACCGCGCGGAATGGTTCGCCGCTGGGCTGCCAGCCGTGCAATGGAACGCGTGCCGCAGCCGCCCGGGAACGCTGCGCGGCTTCCACGTGCATGCGAATCACCACGACTTGTTGACCGTTCTGGCCGGACGTCTGCATCTCGGTCTGCAGGACATGCGACCCTGGTCCCGCACATACGGAATGGCGGCCGTGACGGTTATCGACGCCGAAGATCCGCAGCTGGTCTATATCCCGCCGGGAGTCGGACACGGCTTCTGGTTCGCGGTCGAAGCCGCCCATCTGTACGGGGTGACCCGTTACTGGGACCCGGCCGACGAGCTATCGTGCCGCTGGGACGATCCGGGCGTCGCGGTTCCGTGGCCGTTCGCCGAGCCAAGATATCTGTCCGACAAGGACCGGGCTGCCGGATCGTTCGCGAACATGCAGACCCGCCTGTTGGAGCTGCTCGAGCCTCCTTCGGACGTACCCTCACTTCGCGGAGGTGCTTCTATTGAATAGCCATTCCGGCTCCGGCCTTCACGTCGGCTTGGTCGGATGCGGACGATGGGGAAGATTAGTTCTACGCGATCTCAAGCAGCTTGGGGCCAGAGTCAGCGTCGTCGCGAGATCCGAGGCGAGCCGGGCCAACGCTCTCACCTATGGCGCCGACCGGATCGTCGGCTCTATCGACGAGCTGGAGGAGAGCATCGACGGTTACGTCGTGGCGAGCATTGCCAGCGCCCATGTCGGGAATATCCGGGCTCTGCTGCCTCGGGGCCGGCCTATCTACGTCGAGAAGCCTCTAGCGATCGACCTGAAGGAAGCGGAAGCCTTGGCGGCTGAAGCCCGCGAGTTGGTGCGGGTCATGCACAAGTGGAGGTACCATCCGGGCATCGAGGCGCTCTCGGATTTGATCCGCTCCGGCGAATTGGGCGCGCTGAGGGGCCTTCGCTTGCAGCGAACCAATTGGGGCAGGCAGCATCCGGACGTCGATTGCGCGCTTCACCTTCTTCCTCACGATCTGTCTATCGCGCTTCACTTGCTTGGCGATCTCCCGCCGATCGATACCGTGATCCCGAATCCGGTCGGATCCAACCGGTTCGGATTCGTCGCCAACCTGTTCGATCCGAAGCGGGACCTCCGCGTCGCCCTGGACGTGAACAATCTCGTTCCCGGCAACGTCCGTTCCTTCTCGACGGGATTCGAGAAGGGGGTCGCGAGCTTGACGGACAGCTATTCGGATGCCATCCGCCTGTACCGTTACGGGCAAGGCGAATCTCCGGAGATTCGGCCGATCTCGAAGGAATGGCCGCTGCATCGGCAATTGCGCGTCTTTCTCGATTATTTGCGCGGCGGTCCTCCTCCGCTCAGCTCTATCGAAGACGAGCTTCGGATCTTGCGCCGCGTCTTCGAGGTCCGGGAGAAGCTCTACGACTGCGGGGAAGACGCGTGACGGCTCCCTTGTTCAGCATCGTGGTGCCGACTTACCGCAATGGCCGCCTGCTTCGTTACGCGCTCGATTCCGTTCGGAATCAGTCCCTCTCGGATTATGAGGTCTTCGTCGTCTGCGACAGCGCCGTCGAAGAGGGACGCGAGATCGCCTTCGAATTCGCGCGGCGGGATTCCCGGTTCCGCGTGCTCGACCGTCCCAAGGGCGCCCGCCACGGAGAGGCGTACCGGCATGAAGTGCTGCTCGCAGCCCGAGGGCGATACGTCGGGTACTTATGCGACGACGATCTGTGGCTTCCCGACCACTTGCGGCGAATGGGGCAAGCGCTGGAGCGCGCCGAATTCGTCCACAGCCTCTACGCCTTCTTCCAAGGCGGCAGGTTGTCCGTCTTCCGGAATGCGCTGGAGGATCCGGCGATTCGAGAGCTGATGCTCGAGCAGCCCTTCAATATTTTCGGTCCGACCGCGGCCTCGCACCGGCTGGATACGTACTTTCGCCTTCCCGAGGGTTGGGCTCCCGGTCCGGAAGGGGTGTGGAGCGATCTGAACATGTGGCGGAAGTTCCTGCGATTGGAACACGTCGTCCTGTCGACGGTTCCGGAGATCACGTCCGTAAGCTTCCCCTCATCCCTGCGACCTTCCATGACCCTTGAGCAACGGGAAAAGGAGACCGCTTACTGGGCCGAGCTCATCGTCTCTCCGGCCATCCGCGACATCCTCCGGGAGGCGGAGGTCTCGCCCCATCCCGGGGGCGGAGATGATACGGATTCGCCGTCTTCCGAATAAAGCCAACCCCCTGACGGGACGCCTTCGCGTCCGTCCAGGGGGTTGTCGTTCGTTTGTGTATCAATAGATGTTTAAAGAGGCGAATAACTAACTTCGTTAACGTTAAACCCGGAAAACCTGCTCCTCAGCGGGTCACCTTCACCGTAATCTTCCCGACGTTCGACATTCTCGCCCCGTCGAGGGCCTGGTAGTAGATCGTCGCCGTGCCCGTGAAGCCCTTCGGCGGCGTATACGTCATCGTCTTGCCCGTCGTCCCGGCGTTGCCTATGTCCGCGTTCCTCACGACCCTCAGCATCAGCGCCGCCCCTTCGGGATCCGTTCCCTTCAGCTCCACGGACACGCTCGTATCTTCCTTCGTCTCCAGCGCCAGGTCCGTCACTCTCGGCGGTTGGTTCACCCCGTCTACCACCTGCACGTTGCCCACGCCCATCGGGGAATACGCCTTCCCGTCGTAGGACTGGTAGTAGAACCGGTCGGTGCCCGTGAAGCCCGGGTCCGGCGTATACGTCACGGTGCCCTTCGACGTATCCACCTTCAGCTTCCCGTGTACCGGCTGCGTCACGATGACGTAGCTCAACCGTTCCCCATACGCATCCCATCCGTTCAGCATCGAAGCGACCGCATTGTTCTTCGTCGTGAGCAGGCTTGCCGTCCCCGCATTCGGCGTCACGTTCGGGCTCCTCAGGAAGTCGACCGTCACCGTCGCCGCGTTCGAGTATTGCTTCCCGTCGAACGCCTTGTACGTGAACTTGTCGGTGCCCGTCGCTCCCGTGTTCGGCGTATACGAGTACTTGCCGTTGCCCAGATCCGCCAGCTTGCCCTTGCTCGGCGGACTCACGATGCTGTACGTCAGCGCGTTGTCATCCTTGTCGGTCGCCGCCAGCGTCAATTGCGAGGCCTTCGCCGCTTCCGCCGTGAACCGGAAGCTCGCCGCCGTCGGCGCGTTCACGTTGACGGCCTTCACCGTCACCGTAACCTTCCCGACATTCGAAGACCGCGTCCCGTCGAAGGCTTGGTAGTAGAACGTCGCCGTGCCCGCGAATCCCTTCGGCGGCTCATACGTAATCGTATTGCCGTTCGTCCAGGTGCCTCCCACATCCGCGTACCTCACGACGCGCAGGATCAGTTCCTCCCCTTCGGGGTCCGTTCCCTTCAGTTCCACCGACACCTTCTCGTCTTCCTTCGTCTCCAGCGTCAAGTCCTTCACGGTCGGCGGTTGGTTCGCTCCGTCCGACACCAGCACGCTGAACGCGCCGGGCGAGGAGTAGGCCTTCCCGTCGTAAATCTGGTAATAGAACCGGTCGGTACCCGTGAAGTCCTTGTCGGGCGTATACGTTACGGTGCCCTTCGACGTATCCACCTTCAGCTTCCCGTGTACCGGCTGGGCCACAATCGCGAACGTCATTCGGTCGCCGTTCGCATCCCACCCGTTGAGCATCGACGAGGCCGCATTGTTCTTCGTCGTGAGCAGGATGCCCGCCAGTCCGGTCATCGGCGCCTGGTTCGGGTCCTTCAGGAAGTCGATCGTCACCGTCGCCGCGTTCGAGTATTGCTTCCCGTCGAACGCCTTGTACGTGAACTTGTCGGTGCCCGTCGCTCCCGTGTTCGGCGTATACGAGTACTTGCCGTTGCCCAGATCCGCCAGCTTGCCCTTGCTCGGCGGACTCACGATGCTGTACGTCAGCGCGTTGTCATCCTTGTCGGTCGCCGCCAGCGTCAATTGCGAGGCCTTCGCCGCTTCCGCCGTGAACCGGAAGCTCGCCGCCGTCGGCGCGTTCACGTTGACGGCTTCTGCCTGAACGGTGATCGCGCCCACATTGGACATTCGCTTGCCGTCTTCAGCCTGGTAATAGATCGTCTCGGTTCCGGTGAAGCCTTCATTCGGCGTAATCGTAAGTTTCTTGCCGTCCAGCTTGTATTTGAGGTCGTAAGGCATCGAGATGATGCGGATATACAACGACTCCGCCGGGGTATCCGGGTCTGTGGCCGTCAGCGTATGCTCGACCGGCTTGCCGTCCTTCGACTTCAGCGTTACGTCCTTCACGACCGGAGCTTCGGCAGGTCCTTCGCTTACCTTGACCTCTACCGATTTGGTGGCCGAATATGCCTTGCCGTCGAACACTTGATAGTAAAACTTATCCGAGCCGATGTATCCCGCCTCCGGCGTATACGTCGCCACGCCCGTGCTCCGGTCGAGCTGTACCAGCCCGTGCGTCGGCTGCGCCAGTATCAGGTACGTCAACGGATCGCGCTCGCTGTCGTAGCCGTTCATCCGGCTCGTCACCGGCGTGTCGGCGATCGTGTATAGCGGAAAGACCCATGCGACCGGCGGGAAGTTCGGCGGCACCCGGAAGTCGACCGTCACCGTCGCCACGTTCGAATACTGCTTCCCGTCGAACGCCTTGTACGTGAACTTGTCGGTACCCGTCGCTCCCGACAAGGGCGTGTACGTGAACGTCCCGTCCGGCTTCGCGTTCAGCGTCCCCTTCACCGGAGCATTCACGATGCTGTACGTCAGCGCGTCGCCGTCTTTGTCCGTCGCGATCAGCTTATCTTCCCACGCGTCGTTCCCGATAGGCGTGGTGTGGAAGTCTGCCGCGACCGGCGCATTCGTGTTCGTCGGCGTAACCTCGATCGTGATCGCGCCTACGTTGGACATCCGCTTGCCGTCGTGCGCCTGATAGTAGAACGTCTCGGTGCCCGAGAAGCCCTCGTTCGGCGTAAACGTAGCCTTGTTGCCGTTCTGCGTGTACTTGAAGTTATACGGCATCGTGATCACTTTGAGATACAGCGCCTCGGCCGGGGAATCCGAGTCCGTGGCCGTCAGCGTGTATTCGAACGGAGTGCCTTCCTTCGTCTTCAACTTGACGTCCTGGACGACCGGCGCTTCGTCCGGCCCTTCCGCTACCCTGAGCTCCACCGGTCTCGTCCCCGAGTACGCCTGACCGTCGAATACCTGGTAGTAGAACTTATCCGAGCCGATGTATCCCGCCTCAGGCGTATACGTCATGACGCCGGTATTCCGGTCGAACTGCACCGTTCCGTGCATCGGCTGCGACAGCAGCAAGTACGCAAGCGGATCGCGATTGCTGTCGTAGGCGTTCATCCGGCTCGTTACCGGCGTATCGGCGATCGTGTACAGCAGCGGACTCCACGCGACCGGCGGGAAGTTCGGCGGCACCCGGAAGACGACCGTCACCGTCGCCACGTTCGAATACTGCTTCCCGTCGAACGCCTTGTACGTGAACTTGTCGGTACCCGTCGCTCCCGACAAGGGCGTGTACGTGAACGTCCCGTCCGGCTTCGCGTTCAGCGTCCCCTTCACCGGAGCATTCACGATGCTGTACGTCAGCGCGTCGCCGTCTTTGTCCGTCGCGATCAGCTTATCTTCCCACGCGTCGTTCCCGATAGGCGTGATGTGGAAGTCCGCAGCGACCGGCGCCTTCCCGTTATTCGGCGCTACCTCCACCGTGATTTTCCCGATGTTGGACATTCGCTGCCCGTCTTCCGCCTGGTAGTAGAACGTATCCGTGCCGGTGAAACCCGGAGGAGGAGTATATCTAAGCGTGTTATCCTCCGTAGAGAGGGTACCCAGCGGCGAAGTCACGATGACCATGCCAAGCTCCCCCGCCGGTTGGTCCGGATCCGTGCCGGTCAGCGTATGAACGATCGGCGTGTCCACATTCGTTTTTAAAGTTACATCCTGTACGACCGGCGCTTCGTCCGGACCTTCATGTACCTGGATCATCACTAAACTCGTGATGGAGTACGCCTGCCCGTCGAACACCTGATAGTAGAAAAGATCGTCCCCGGAGAAGCCCTCATCGGGCGTATAGGTCATCGTTCCCGACCCTTCGTCCAGCTCCAGCTTCCCGTGCAGCGGCTGCGTGAGAGCCAGATACTTCAGCGGATCGCGGTCGCGGTCGACCCCGTCCACCCGGCTCGTCAGCGGAGTGTTCCGAATCGTCCACCTTGTGCTGCTCTCCTTCGAGATGGGAGCCTGATTGGTTACGTCCCGGAAGTTGATCGTGACCGTAGCCAAATTCGAGTAAGCCTCTCCGTTGTAGGCCTTATAGGTGAAGCTGTCCGTTCCGGTCGCGTCCTCTCGGGCCGTATAGGTGAAGCCTCCGTCCGGCTTCGCGTTAAGGGTACCCTTCGTCGGCCGGTCGACGACCTCGTACGTGAGCTCCTTCCCATCCGGATCGATGCCGATCAGATAATCCTGCACCCTGCCGTCGCCGCGCGTGGTCTCGTGGAAGTCGTAAGCCCGAGGCCCCTTCCCGGGCTGGGCCCCGATCTCGATTGTGACCGTGGCGATATTAGACATCCGCTTGCCGTTCAAGACCTGGTAGGCAAACGTGTCGGTTCCCGTCTCTCCCTGGCGCGGATCGTAGGTGAAGCTGCCGTCTCGATAGATGAGAAGCATCCCCTTGGAGGCCGTTCTCAAGATCCGGTATTGATGGCCCTCGCCCGGTCCGTCCGGATCCGAGAACGACAGCCGCCCCGCTGCCGACGTTCCTGTCTGCGCATCCAGCTTGATGTCCGCGGCCGTCGGCGCTTCGTCCGGTCCTTCGCCCACCTTCACCGTCGCGAGCCCCGTCTTCGAGTAAGCCTTCCCGTCAAATACCTGATAAACGAACGAATCGGTTCCCGTGTATCCCGCGGAGGGCGTATATGTCGCAAGTCCGGTATTCGCGTCCAAATCGAGAGTTCCATGGATCGGCTGGGTCAAAAGAATATGCTTTAACGCGTCCCCGTCGGAGTCATAGCCGTACAGCCGGCTCGTCACCGGTTCGTCCCGGATCGTGAGCAGATCCAGGTCTCCGCCGGCAGGCTCCCGATTGCCGTCCGTCGGATAGTCGATCGTGACCGTGGCGAGATTGGAATACGCCTTGCCGTTATAAGCTTTGTACGTAAACCGGTCCGTCCCGGACGCGCCCTTCTTGGGGGTGTATTCATAGGTCCCGTTCTTCTTGTCGTAAAGCGTGCCCTGCGCGGGCGGATCGACGATCGTAAAGGTTAACGGAGCCCCCTCCTCGTCAATGGCGAGGAACCGGTCCGTAATCGCCATTCCCTCCGTAGGAGTCACGTGGTAATCGTAAGCCGTCGGACCTCTCGGCCCCGCCGCACGGGTCACCGTCACTTTGTACGTCTTGGTCAGGCTCGAATCCTGCGAAGCCGTCTGAACGACCAGCTCGTTCGGTCCTTCGCTCAGCGGGATCGGCTGGCTCGCCTGGCCGCTGGGCACCTGCTGCAGGTCGCCTCCGGCGCGGCCGACCTTCGCGCGGGCCGCCGCGTCGGCTAGCGTCGGAGTGACCGTGACGGACTCCACGTCGCTGCCGACCTCGGCGGCATACTCGGTTACCGCGCTGGAGAACGCCGGGTTCAGCGTCCCCGCGGACAGCTGCAGGCCGCTCAGATCCGCGTTCTGCGTATAGAGCTTCACCTTGACGGGTACGTTCGACTGGCTCCAGGAGCCGTTGCCGTAAACGCCGGACGCGTTGGAACCCCACGCCCACAGCGTGCCGTCCGATTGCAGCGCCAGCGAGAAGCCGTTCCCGGCGGAGATCGCCACGATGTCGGTCAGCGGCTGACCGTCGGGTCCTCGCACCGCTACGGGAGACAAGCGAGTCGCGGTCGTCCCGTCTCCGAGCTGATAGCCTCCGTTCGCGCCCCAGCCCCAGACGGTCCCGTCTTCCTTAAGGGCGAGAGAGAAGCCGTCCCCGGCCGCGATCGCCTTCACGTGATCCAGAAGCTCCGTTCCCGAAGCTCCTCCGATAACCAGCGTAGGCCGAAAATGGTCGTTGTAGACCGATCCGTCGCCGATCTGGCCGGTAAAGTTGAACCCCCAGGCATAGACGTATCCGTCCTTCAACGCAAGCACGTGATGCGGCGAGCCGGAGATCGCGTCGACGCCGGTCCACATCTCCTCGACCGTCGCGGATGCGATTCCCTCCTCCGAAGAAGGCTCCTCGTCCGGAAGCGGCGTCGGCACCGGCTCTTCTACTCCCGGACTCGGAGACGGCTGCGGCTCTTCCTCTCCCGGGCTCGGAGACGGCTGCGGCTCGTTCCCTTCGTCCGGATCGGAAGAAGGCTGCGGTTGGTCGTCTCCTCCCGTTGCCGGGGATTCTTGCGGCTGGTCGTCGGCGCCATCGCCGGAAGAATTCGCCGAAGTCTCTCCTTCTTGGCCTTGCGGCATCCTCTGTCCGTCCGGAGCCGGCGTCTCCGAGTCCGGATTCCGGATCTCCCCGGCCGCCTCGGAAGGCTTCTCCGCCGGGTCGGCTGTTTCCGCCGGTTCGGTCGGTTTGGCCGGTTCAGTCGGGTCGGCCGTTTCGCCTTCCGCTTGCGGTTCTTCGTTCTCCCCCGCCTGCAGTCCCCTCCCGCCGTTGCTGCCCTCGTTGCCCGGCGGCGGAATCTGCACGGGCATCGCGATCGGGATCGGAGTGCTGCGCTCCTTCCGGGTTCCGTCCGCGAGCATGCCGTTCGAGTTGTTGCCCCAAGCCCATATGCGGCCTTGCTCGTCAAGCGCCAGCGTATAGCCTTTGGCCACGACCTGCTTCACCTTCACGGAACCGAGCCCGTTGCCCGTCACCTGAGTCGGCGTCCGCCGCTGCTCGCCGTCGTATCCGAGGGCGCCGAGCGCATTGCGGCCCCACGTCCATACGGTGCCGTCCTCCTTCAGAGCGGCGGCATAGTCCATTCCCGTGGCGACCTGGGTTACGCCGGTCAAGTATCCGCTCGGATCCAAGGGATCGATGACCTGCCCGGGGGTCAGCCGAACCCCGGTGTCGTTCCCGTCCCCGAGCTGGCCGTAGGTGTTCGTCCCCCAGCTCCATACCGTTCCGTCCGTCTTGACCGCCAGCGTGAAAAAGGAGCCGCCGGAAGCCGTCGCCACGTCCGGCATGACGAAAGTCGGCAGCGTCTGGCTCGCCTTCGAGCCGTTCCCGATCTGTCCGGCATCGCCTCTGCCCCACATCCACAACGAGTTGTCCGGCTTGATCGCCAGATTATTGACATAGCCGGACGCGATCCAGGGAAGCGCCGACGTAGCATACGCCGGCCTTCCCTGCGTCCAAGGCACATAAGGCATAAGAAGCAATAAACATAAAATCCATTTTACGAGACGCGACACGATACGCTCTCCTCTCCGCAGGTTCAGCATTGGATATCCACTTGAATGTAACGAACTGTAACGTCATATGACCAGTGACCGGGGTCAAGGTGACGGTCACGTGATTAGTCAGGACCGGGCTTGTCCGGGATATCGCGCTTCTTCTGCCGGTTCGCCTCTAGCCCGTAAGAACCAGGACTATATACACAACGTATCGTTAGCAACCCTGCAGAAAGACCAAAAAGCCCCTCCGCCGGCATGGGCGGAGGGGCCTGATCGCGCGCATCTTTTACTTGGAAGCGCCTTGCCCGACCTTATGCAAATAGTTGACGATCGTAAGCAACCCTTTGTCCAAGTTGTCCAGGCTGAAGTGCTCGTCGGGGGCGTGCAGGTTCTCGTCGGGCAGCCCGAAGCCCATCATGACGACGGGAGCCTCGAGAACCCGGGCGAAGGTGGCGACGACCGGAATCGACCCGCCATCCTTCGTGAACACCGCGCGGGCGCCGTATACTTCCTCGTAGGCGTCCGCCGCGAGCTGCAGCATCGGGTCCGACGGATCGCACGTGAACGCCAGCGCCTTCTCGCCTTGCACGATCCGCAGCTTCGCGCCCGGCTGAATGTGCTTCCTCAGATGGCTCTCGATCCGGTCCAGCGTCGCCTGCGGATCCTGCGCGCCGACGAGGCGGCACGTGATCTTGGCATGCGCCTCCTTCGGAATGACCGTCTTCGTCCCTTCCCCTTGGAAGCCGCCCCATACGCCGTTGAGCTCCAGGGTCGGGCGGGCGCCGGTGCGTTCGGTGAACGAGTAGCCTTCCTCCCCGTACAACGCGTCGAGCCCGAGGTCCGCCGCCAGCTTCTTCTCGTCCGGGTTGTAGCTGGCGAGGTCCGCCTTCTCGAGCTCGCTCAGCACGGGCACTCCTTCGTAGAAGCCTTCCACGGCTACGCGTCCTTGGTCGTCATGCAGCGTGTCCAGCAGGGCGACGAGCGCGTGCAGGGCATTCGGCACCGCGCCGCCGTACAGGCCGGAGTGCAGGTCGGTCTTGGCCGTCGTCACCGTCACCTCCAGCGAGCAGAGTCCGCGCAGGCCGGTGCAGATCGACGGCTTGCCAGGCTCGAGCAAGGAGGAGTCGGAGATGATCACCGCGTCCGTCTTCAGCTTCTCCCGGTTCGCTTCGAGGAAGGCGGGCAGGCTCTCGCCGGACACCTCCTCTTCCCCCTCGACGCAGAACTTGAGGTTGACCGGAAGCTCGCCCTCCTGGCGTAGAATCGCTTCGACCGCCTTCACGTGCAGGAACAATTGGCCTTTGTCGTCGGTCGCTCCCCGCGCGAAGATCTTCCCGTCGCGCACGTCCGGCTCGAACGGCGGCGTCGTCCACAGGTGCAGCGGATCGACGGGCTGCACGTCGTAGTGGCCGTAGATCAGAACCGTCGGGCGGCCCGGCGCCTTCAGATGCTCGGCGTAGACGATCGGATGGCCCTTCGTCTCGTGGACCTCGACCTTCTCCATGCCGGCCCGGGTCAACGCGTCGGCCAGCCAGCGGGCGGCGGCGTTCACGTCGGGCTTGTGCTCGGATAAGGCGGAGATGCTCGGAATGGACAGCCATTCCTTCAGCTCGTTCAGATGCTCGTCGCGACGGCCGGCGAAATACTCGTTATAGCTGCTCATGGGCATGGATTCCTTTCTTCAATGGGCTTCTTCCCCGATTTTACCACTGCGCGGCCCGAATGCCTAACCTTCGGAAGAAGAAGCGGCGCCTCCCGAGGCCGAACCGGAAGCCCCATGCCGCTCTCCCAAGCAAACCGCCTTCCAAACGGAGCGCGGACAAAAAAAAAGGCGGGCGCGGATTCCCCGTCGCCCCCCTTATCCCCTCGTTCCCCGAACCGAGAACAACGAGTTCAGCTGCTCCAGCACATTGCCCCCGTTCGAGAGAGAGACGCTGCCGATCTTGTCGCAGATCTTCTCCATGAACTCCAGCTCCTTGAGCCGGTACAGCGTCTCGTTCTCGTCGAGCAGCTTGGCCGTGTTGAGCAGGCTTCTCGTGGACGCCGTCTCCTCGCGGCGGGTGATCAGATTCGCCTGCGCCTTCTTCTCCGCGATCAGGACGGTGTTCAGAATCTCCTTCACGTCGCCGGGAAGGATGATGTCCTTCACTCCCGCGGACAGGAATTCGACGCCGTAGTCCCCGGCCTTCTCCTTCAGCTTGCCCAGCGCATAGGAGCCGACCTCCTGCTTCGCGCGCAGCAGCTCGTCGAGCTTCATCGTGCCGACGTACTCCCGAAGAATCAGCTGCAGCAGCACGTAGACCTGATCCTCGAACGACCGGATCTCCAGCGACTTGAGCGGATCGACGATCCGGTATTGGCAGACGAAGTTCAGGCGCAGCGTCACCTTGTCCTCCGTCATCATCTCCTGGCCCGTCATGTCCAGCTGCTGCTGGCGCATATCCACCGTCCTTACGAGCGCCGGCACGGGACCCCGCCAGAAGCGGTAGACGCCCGGCTTCAGCGTCCGCTCGAACTCGTTGCCGATGAACAGCAGGCCGGCCTCGTGGCTGGCGACTTCGTAGCTCTGCACGTAAGCCGAGCCGATGCGGGTCAGCACCGAGACGTCGACCTCCGGCGGAATCTCCGGATCGCGCGCGTCGACCCGGACGAATTCGTGCCGCTTCCAGACGTTCCAGAACGCGTGCTTGCCCGCCGTCAGCAGCCTCGCGAACTTGCCGTCCTCGAAGTGGAGCGCGTATTCGTAATCCGGCACGTCGACGACGGTCAGCTCGGCGCGCAGCCGATCGTCCTGCAGGAACGGCTCGATGTCGCGTTCGGGAACGCGGAAGGGCTGGTTCGTCTTGAGCGTCGCGATCTCATGGTTCGCGAAGGACCAGAACCGGTACGTGCCGGGGGCGAGCGGCTTGACGTAGCGCCCCTCCCGGAACAGGAGGCCTCTCTCGTCCTCGCGTATGATGAACTTGGTCATCTTCTTCACCTTCTCTTTCATTAGCGGAAAATAGGGGGGGCCTTGCGCCGGAACCCTCCCCGGCGCGCGATGCGGAGTCTCGCTTCGGGAGGAAGCTCGGCCCGGCCTACGTTCCGCAGGCTGCCCATGCCGCTCCGATTCCGACTTCGAATCGGCGGCGTCAAGGGGGCGCTAGCGGAGGAAGGAAGAGCTTCGGCTTCGTCCGGCGTTCGCGGACTTCAAGGCTCGGCGCGGGCGCGGCCGCCCGAAGGCGGGCCGCCGAGGATTCCGGGGCGTGGCGCTTCGCAAAATAATTCCTCGATCCCTAATCGAGTGCCTGCCACGGCTTCACTTGACAGAGTGACGGAGGAGTCGAACCTCCTATATGGTAGAGCCGCGCCGCCCATCTCTGCGGCATGCCGAAGGCGATCGCCCCGGCACCGCGGGACCGTTCCGAGATCCCAAGCTTCGCAGGATGGCCGTTCTCGTCGGCCCGTTCCTATCATCGCTCATTCGAGAGCATCCGAACATGGCGGAAGTATGGCGAACGGGCTTCGGCAGCTCGCAAAAAAACTGCGAATGTCCAATTCACATACAGATTGGCGGGGTCCAACGGGATTCTGTCGATTCCGGTTTCCGAAGGCGGGCGGCAGGCGCTAACGTGCGCTAACGGACCCAGGAGACGCTAATTCGTTGGAAATGGGCGAATTTGAATTCTAACGGATCGTACAGACGTTATTTCGTTCCGGATGCCCGCATTTCCCCTCGATTGGCCGAAATAAGAACGCCTGAGTCCGTTAGATTCTCAAAATGGGCTTTTGGCGCTAAATAGCGACTCCTGAATCCGTTAGAGCTTGTACCGACGAACCCGTGGGATGGGTTCCGATAGTAACGTCGATATTGGCATCCGAATCCAACGATTCCGGGACAAGTTCCGTTAGTCAAATCGTCATCCCAAGAAAAAAAACGCCGGCCGGGGGTCGGCGGCGCTTACGATTGTGCTTTTCAACCCGATTGACGTTCTTCGCTCCACGATCGTTCCGGGAACACGATGGCGAATTCCGTCCCTCTGCCCACGTCGCTCTTGATGCGGATTCGTCCGTTCATCTTCTTGATGATGCTGAACGACACCATCGTCCCGAGTCCGGTGCCTTTGGTCTTGGTCGAGTAGTAGGGAGTGCCCAGGCGCTTGATCTGCTCCGCGGTCATGCCGACCCCGGAGTCGCTGACAACGATTGCGGGGCCGTCGCTCCGCTTGTCCGTCCGAAGCTCCAAGGTACCTCCGTTCTCCATGGCTTCGATCGCGTTCTTGCCGATATTGACGAGAGCCTGACGGAACTTGGAGCGGTCGCCGGTCGCCGTCAATCCGCTCTCTCTCGACGCGTGAACCCGAATCTGGATATCGTTGTAGTTCGCGTAGGTCAGAAGAACGTTAGACAGGTAATCGAGCTCCTCGTTCAGATCGATCGTCTCGATCTGCTCGGGATCGGGCTTCGCGAGCGACAAATAATCGGAGATGATCCGTTCGGCGCGGTTCAGCTCCTCCAGGCACAGATTCTTGTATTCGGCCTTCTTCGTCTCGGTCAGCGGGACGGTCGCCAGCAATTGAATGAAGCCTCGGACGGTCGTCAGGGGGTTGCGGATCTCGTGGGCGACGGAGGCTGCCATGTCCCCGACGATTTTCATTTTCTCGCCGCGAATCAGCTCTTCTTGTATCTGCTGGTGACGATCGAGAGATTCGATCAGATAGACGCACAGGGCGACGATAACGCCTTGAAGAAGGTAGGTCTGGGCCGTCTCCCAGAAGTGGAAGGCGAACGTGCGAAGCTGGCCGATTCCGGAGAAGTAGATGATGAACGCCACCAGCTTGATCAGGGTGCATAGCGCGACGGCGACGGCTATCTTCGGAACGAGACGCAATTCCCCGAACCGGCGAACGGCGAGGAAGGCGAGCAGGAACGTGGGCAGGAGCGACAGGCAGTACAGGAGGATGTGCGGCGCCCCGGAATAATAACGGATCGCCAGGAGCGTCGCGTAGAGCATGATAGAGACGGGCCACCCGCCGTATAAGGCGCCGACCGTCAGGGGGATGGAGCGGAAGTCGTAGGTGGCGCCGTCCAGCTGGATCGGGAAGGACATCGTGGCGACGAGGGCGCCGGCGTAGAGGACGAACACCAGGAACCTCTGCACCCTCGGCTTGTTCCTCAGCTTCAGAAGATGCGGGTACAGCAGCAGCGGGGCGAAAATAATAAAGATATTCAACATGAAATCCTTGATATGCGCGAGCATAGCTCCCCCCGGACGCTGGTTCCCCAGGCTTGCGGACCGTGTACTTATCTTCTCTATCATACTATAAAAAGAGTCCGGGCAGAGGGGGAAAACGGATGCGGATTGCGCCGATTCCAAAGTCCTATCGGCCGTCTTCGCAAGTCTATCGGGAAGCGTAAACGCCTTCCGTCAGCAGGTCGGCCAGCCCTTCCAGCGCCTTCCCCATCGACAGCGCGCGGCCCGCCGTCGGGCGATCTTCCATCAGCCGGTACCAGGCGCCGACGTAGGCTTGAATGAACAGTTCGATATCGAACGGCCGGAATTCTCCGCTCGCCATTCCTTCCTCGGCCAGCAGCCGGATCCGGTTCCATCCCTCGTTCAAGTGCGCGTCGACCTTCGCCCAGGATTCCGGATAGCGCGTTCGGAGCTCGCTTAGCACCGTCATCGTCTGGTAGGCGAATCCCCGCGGCAGGATGACGAGCGCTTGACGGAATTTCTGCTTGACGGTCAAGGAAGGATCGGCCGCGAGCCGGTTTTCCGCTTCCTTCATCTCCCCGATCGCCCGGTCGATCAGCTCTTCGATGATCCGCTCCTTCGACTCGAAGTGCTGGTACAGCGTCTTCGTGCTGATGCCGAGCCGAGCCGCCACGTCCCGCATCGAGAAGCGGAGGCCGCGGCTTGCGATCTCCTCGGCCGCCGCTTGCGCGATTCTCTCCCTCACTGGGCCGGCCCCCTCTCCGAAGTCCGGATTCCTTCTCTCTGTACTCGAATCAAGCCCGGAAGGAAGAACAGAGGGTAGATCAGGAGGAAGAGGTTCGGGCCCCACCAGAGAGGATCGAAGTCTCCCCGGATCGCCCAGAAGGCGATAGCCTGCAGCCCGGAGCAGAACGTAAGGGCGAGCGACAGGGCGGCGAGCGCCGGCCATGCCGGGTTCCTTCTCCGGTAGAGGCTCAAGCTCCAGAGCCCTGTCGCGGATATCGCCAGATCGAGCGGAACGAACGACCAGTTCCAGGCGACGAGCAGCTCGTTCTCGTAATCCTGGTACAAGTATTCCGCCGGAAGCAGATGGCTGGCGGTGACGAGCCAATAGACGATGAACCCGATGTCCGTCGCCCACATGAATCCTTTCAAGCTTCTGCTCAAGCTCTCTCCTCCTCGGGGCGCATTTTTTCGCGGAAACATTGGAAAACAATTTGTTTTCTATGTTTTCCAACATCTTAACCCCGATCCTTCCGGAAGTCAACGCGAGAACGCGCGAAGGTCCCTCCCGCCGGGCGGCGAGAGGGACCTCCGTCTCTCTCCGAATCTATGATCTATGGCCTGCCGCTTATGGCTTCGGCTTGCTTCGGTACGCCGGCACGCGCTTCAGGAACAGCCGCAGCCCCCGCCTGTGCGTGTAGACGAGCAGCAGGAAGTTCGCCAGCCAGAACCAGAGCACGTCGGCCGAATATCCGTCTCCGAGCAGGTAGACCGAGAGCAGCAGCATGCCGAACACGACCTGGAAAGCGTCCGCTTCCGAGGACGTCGGCTTGCCTTTGTTCACCAGCCAACGGGCGGTCGCCAGCAGCGCGGCCAAGATGATCGCGTAGGCCAGCGAGGCGGCGAAGCCGGTGAGCCCGCTCCAGACGCCGAACGTGACCGCGATCGCCTTCCCGCCCTTCCCGCGCAGGAACGGCGAGAAGGCATGACCGGCGATCGGGGCCAAGGCGACGAGAATGACGCCGTAGCCCGGCGGATCGGCTTGAACGGCCGAGAAGGCGAAGACCGGCGCCCAGCCCTTGAGGAAGTCGAGCGCGATGCCGGTTAGTCCATACGCGAAGCCGGCGGCCCGCCACAGATTCAGCGCTCCCGGATTGCCGTCGCCGACCATCCTCAGGTTGCGCCGGGCGATGAGACCGAGCCAGTAAGAGAACATGAGGGAACCCGACAAGAAGGATAAGGCCGTCCATAGGATGATCGTCATCGGTCGTGATTGCCTCCCACTTCGATATGCCTGCCCTTCCAAGCGACGCGCCCCGTGACGGACACCCGATACAGCGAGTACAGCATGACGTAGAGGAAAAAAGCCGTGCTCAGCAAATGCAGAACCGGCAAAACGGCGCCGAAGCGGCCCGCGTATTTAACGAAGTAAAAGATTTGCAGCGTATAAAGCAGGTATCCGACGGCGAGGGGAAGCGCCAGGGCCGTGCCGAGGAGGAACGGGGCCGCTTCCGAGACGATCAGGCCGACCAGCCAGGCCGCGACGAGCGCGATAGTCCAAGCGGACAGCTTGCCGGTGCTGAGGACGGCGCCTTTGCCGAAGCCCTGGACTTCGCTGCGGATGCCGCCCGGGTACATTCGGAAGCTCACCAGGCCGCGGCCGATGAAGTTGCGGACCGGGACGCCGGACTCCGTGAACCGGGCTCCCAGGTTCAGGTCGTCCAGCAGCTCCGAGCGGACGCCTTCGTGGCCTTTGGCCTTCTCGTAATCCTCTCTCGTCGCGAGGATGCAGGAGCCGTACAGCCCCTTCCGGGGATTGGCCTCCTCGAACGGCGAGGTGAAGGCGAAGATGCCCAGAATGTTCGGGATGAGCGCCAGCCTCTCGTAGAACTTCTCCGTCCAGTGGTAGGGAACGACGGAGACGACGCCTCCCGCCTGTTCTCTGGCGGCCAGCAGCGATTCCAGCGCCTTGGGAGCCAGCCGGACGTCGGCGTCCAGGAAGGCGACGAGATCCCCGGTCGAACAGGCATAGCCGTTCCACACCGCCCAGTTCTTGCCCGTCCAGCCCGGAGGCGGAGGCGTCCCCTCGACGACCGTCACCCCGTAGCTCTCGGCGACGGCCCTCGTCCGGTCCTCCGAGCAGTCGTCGACGACGATGACCTCGTCCGGCCGGCGGCTCTGGGCCTGAAGGGATTCCAGCAGGTGGGGCAAGTTCCCCTCCTCGTTGCGGGCCGGAATAATGACCGACAGTCTCTCCGAGGCGGAGGGAGAGCGGCTTGCGAGCGGTACCGTGCTTCTTCGGAACAGAACGAACCCTGCCGCACACCCAAGCGCCAATAGCGTCGCCACTACCGTCTCCACCACGCCGCTTCCCCCTCATACCCTTATGTAAGTAAGAATATTCAGACATCCTTATTTTAGCAAAGGGAAGTTCGGGCGGATATGGGTAATTGCAGAGGGGATTCGGCAGCGGCCGAACGGCGGCTCAGCCTTCTCGCTTGCGGCATGCGGGCGAAATGCATATCAGTGGGCCTCATTCCTCTCTTTTGACCCGGACCTCGGAATTCTGCGAATGTGAGTAATCTCGTTCCTCTCTTTTGACCCGGACCTCGGAATTCTGCGAATGTGAGTAACCGCGTTCCTCTCTTTCGACCCGGACCTCGGAATTTTGCGAATGTGAGTAACCGCGTTCCTCTCTTTTGACCCGGACTTCGGAATTCTGCGAATGTGAGTAATCTCGTCAGGCTATCGAGAAACCTCTATTTTCCCTCCATGATTAAAATTAGGGGGCGCTTAGGCGGACCTGCTGCGATGCAGGCGAATGCAGCGTAAAAAAGAGCGGTTCCCCGGGCTTTATGACCCTTGGGGACCGCTCTCTTGCAGGGCGATTCGCACGGCTCCGAGCGATGCGGCGTCCGGCGCAGCAACGACCGTGCGGAGCTTGGGATAGCTCTCGGCCAGCAGGCCGAGCAAGCCATTCCGCACGTGCGCGTTGTTGCGCAGCACGCTTCCCGCGAGCGCCAGGCTTCCGTCCTGGAGACGCAGCCTCCCGACGACGGGGACGACCAGCGCGAACAAGGCGCGGGCGCTCGCCTCCGCGATAGCGAGAGCGGCCCGGTCGCCGGCTTCGCAGGCTTCCGACAGAAGCGGAGCGAGCGCCGCGATGTCTCTTTTGCTCGTCGACGGATCGTAGACGAAGCCGATGAGCTGCCGCACCGAATCGGCCTGCAGCCGCCGGTACACGAGCTCCGCGATCGCCGTCGGCGGAATTCGTCCGTCGCTCGCCTGAAGCACGGCGGCGAGCAAGTCCCGGCCGATGGCGTAGCCGCTGCCGCCGTCGTCCAGCAGATGGCCGCCGCCGCCGGCGCGGTGCGTCTCGCCGGCCTCGTTGCGGCCGTAGCAGATCGAGCCCGTGCCCGCGATCAGAACGGCGCCGAACGGGCTGTCGAGCGCGCCTTGCAGCGCGGTCTCCTGATCGCCCGTGATGGTCAGGCCGCCTTCGAAGCCGGACGCGCGGACTTCGGCGGTCAGCCGGGCGGCGACCGTCGGGTTGCTGACGCCGGCCGCGCCGATGCAGACGTGCCCGCAGTTCGCCAGGCCGCCGCAGATGTCCGCGATCGCCGCCATCATCTCCCGCAGACTGGTGCGGACGCTCTCCTCGTCCCGGCCGTTGTAGTTGATCGCCCCGGACTCGAACGTCCGTACGATCCTTCCCGCCCCATCGGCCACGGCGACCGCCGTCTTCGTCCCGCCTCCGTCCAGCCCGGCCACATACTTCATGGTCTCATCCCTTCCTCATCGTTCCCCATGGTCCGCGTCAACCTTCCGATCACGCCGCGATCAGTCCCGGTCATCCGGCGGTCGGACTCAGAGCGATAAGCTCAGCTTCCCGACGGGCACAGTCTCCCCGCTCAAGATCCTCGCGAGCGACCGAAGCGCCAGCGGCGTATACTCGAAAGCCGCGAGAGCGCAGACGTCCTCGCCCAACCCTTCCAGATCGTAGGGCTTGCCGAGCGCGACCGCCGTCACCCGGCGGCCGTCCGCCCGCAGACGTTCGAGCAGCTTCAGTTGACCCGGATAATCCCGTCCGTTCGCTAGCCCGACTACGACGCGCACATAGCCTTGCGCCTGCTCCGCGATCTGCCGGATCTCCTCTTCGTCCGGGTCGATGCCCGTGACCCGATGCGCCGCCCCGAACGCCTCTCCCATCGCGGCCGGGAAGGAGAACGCTCCCCCGGCGCCGCTTGAAGCCTGGTCCGCCCGGTACGGAGAGCAGCCGACGAAGAGCGTATCCCCGGCCCCCTTCGCCAAGGGCTCGAGCTTCCCGCCGACGAGGCAGACGCTCTCCAAGCTGATCGCTTCCGCCGTCCGGCGATGCGCCTCGCAGCCGACAACGGCAAGCCCCGAAGCCGAATCCGAATCCGAAGCTGCCGAGGAAGCTCCCATGGAAGCTGCCGAGAGAACTGCCAGGCGAGCCGCCGAGGAACCCGCGCCGCTATCGCCAATCCCCGCCTCCGCTTCCTCCTCGCCTGCTTCGCCCGCCCCGTTCTCTCCATATTTCTTCTTATAATACAGAACTTTCTCCACCGCTTCATCCACGACGGCCATCGGCAATTCGCCGCCAAGTACCGCCTGCTCGATTCTCTCCACCGCTTCCCTCACAAGCCGCGGCGTATGGCTGACGAACAGCAAGTGGACGCCCGCCTTCAGCGCCCCGACCGCGCCCTCCGCCGTTCCGTAGAACTTCCGGATCGCGTCCATCTCCAGGCAATCGGAGACGACGAGCCCGCCGAACCCGAGCTCCTTCTTCAGCAGCTCCGTGACGATCGTCCGCGACATCGTGGCGGGAACCCGCTCCGGCTCGATCTCCGGGAACAGGATATGCGCCGTCATGACGGCTTCCGCTCCCTGCGCGAACGCCGCCGCGAACGGCTTCAGCTCAAGCTCGCGCAGCTGTTCCAGCGTCTTCCCGATCGCCGGAAGCCCCAAGTGGGAATCGACCGCCGTATCCCCATGCCCCGGAAAATGCTTCACAGAAGCCAGAACGCCCTCTTCCCGAAGCCCCCGAAGCATATGCAAGCCGTACCGCTCCACCGTCTCGGCCGTATCGCCGTACGAGCGGACGTTGATAACCGGATTCCGCTTATTGTTGTTGATGTCCAGCACCGGCGCCAGATTGAAGTTGATCCCGAGCGCCCGCAGCTCGCGCGCCGTCAGCCTTCCCGCGGCATATGCATGCTCCGGGCGGCCGGTCGAGGCGATCGCCATCGCGCCGGGAACGTTGGTCGCGTCCGCCGGCAGGCGGGTCACCCGGCCGCCCTCCTGATCGATGGCGATCAGCGGCGGATAACCGGTGCGCTCCCCGATCTCGCGCCGCAGTCCGTCGCACAGCGCCTTCAATTGCGCGGCATTCTCCACGTTGTGCGAGAACAAGATGACGTTGCCGATCCCGTAATCGGCGATCAGGCTCCGCAGCTCCTCCCCCGGAACCGGGCCGGGGAAGCCGGTGACGATCAATTGGCCGATTTTCTCCCGCAGCGTTAGGTCTCTCCGTGCTCCCATTCCGATCTCTCCAAGCCTCTATAATGTATGGACGAATGTCGGCAGGTACCGGCCCGTCTTATCGTGCAGATTCCTGTCCCCATCTCCGTTCGGCGGCGGCTCCTCCCGATCCGGCCTGTCGTAACGAACTCCAGAATCGCTATTTGTGCTCATGCGCCCGTTTACCGGCGGCTAACGGACTGGAGAATCGCTATTTCACCCAAGGCGCCCCAAAAAACCATGGAATCCGGCAAATAAGATCTTTCCGGTCCGTTACGCGTTCAAAACAGGCCATTCGGCCAAAATAGAGTCAACTGAATCCGTTAGAGCCGCCGCATCGTTTCCGGTTTAGCCTCCACAATCGCCCCGCGCTACTCGTACAGGTGATACCGCCGCTTCTCCTCCGCGAACCGCCGGCTCTCCTCGCGGAACCGCTCCAGCACGTCCGCCAGGCCGACCGATTCGTCCCGATAGAGGCTGTCCCCGCACAGCAGATCGATGAACGGGCGCGAACCTTCCTTCATGGGCGGCAGAAAAGCGAACCCCTCAACCTCCCGCTTAATCGTATACAGAAGCGAGAGCCCCGTCTCGAGCGGCCGAATCGCCAGCGCGTCCGTCACGTACAGCTGCACGCCGCCGCACGTCTCGCCCCGGAACTTGGACGTCGTCGGCTTGAAGTAGACCGGCCGGAACCGGACGCCCGGCAGCCCCAGACGGTTCATCTCGTCCGCCAGCCGATAAGGCTCGACGAACGGAGCGCCGATCATCTCGAACGGGAACGTCGTGCCCCGGCCCTCCGACAGGTTCGTCCCCTCGAACAGGCACGTCCCGGCGTACAGCAACGCGGTCTCGTACCGCGGGATGCCGAGCGACGGATGCACCCACAGCCGGCCCGTGTCCGGGAACCGCATGCTCCGCTCCCAGCCTTCGCAGCGAACGACGTGAAGCTTGGCGTTCCACCCCGTCCGGTCGTTCGCCATCGTCGCCACTTCCCCCGCCGTCAGCCCGTAGCGCACTGCCAGCGGATAGTTGCCGACGAACGAACGATACTCCGGCCGCAGCACGTTGCCCTCCACCGTCACTCCGTCCAGCGGGGCGATCCGGTCGAGCACGACGAATTCCTTGCCCGCCTTCGCGCAGTCTTCCAACGCATACAACATCGTATAGATAAAAGTATAATAACGAACGCCCACGTCCTGAATGTCGTAGACGACGATGTCGACCGCGTCCAGCATCTCCGCCGTCATCCGCTTCGAATCCGGGCGGTACAGGCTGTACACCGGCACGCCCGTGTGCGGATCGATGTACGTATCGACCAGCCCGCCCGCCTCGATGTTGCCGCGCACCCCGTGCTCCGGGGAGAACAGCGCCTCAAGACGCCAGTTCTCGTGCAGGATTTGAATCGTCGGAACGAAGTCCGCGTTCAATCCCGTCGGCGCCGTGATCAGCCCGATCCGCTTGCCTTCGAACAGACGCCCGTACTTGCCGATATTGTCGATCCCGTTGCGCACCCTCGCGGTCATCGGACACCCCAGCCCCTTCCCGTCCCGTCCTATAGCTCCGACTTCAGAACGCGCATCGTCTCCGGCGGAATCATGAACGTCTCGGCGTATGCCTTGCGCGCTTCGATGCCGCGAACCCGGACGAGATGCTTGTAGTATTCCAGGTACGGGAACGACTTGCTGCCGGTCACGAACCAGTGCCGGGAGGCGGCCTTCACCCACAGGTCATACGCTTCCTGGTCGAAGTCGACGTAGAGGTACGGCTTGTAATCGACCGCGTCCTCCCAGTTCTCTGCGTAGTAGAGACGCGAAGCGAAGTGGGCCGGCCGCTCGCGCTCCAGCGGCTTCAGACCCGCGTAATAACGCGCGTCGTTCACGATCAGGTGGGTCGTGTTGTGGTCCTTGTGCATGCTGCTTTTAAAATGAGTAATAATGACGTTCGGCCGAACCCGCCGAATGACGTCGCAGACGCGAAGCCGCATGTCTTCGTCGTTGCGCAATTCCCCGTCGGGAACGTCGAAAACGATCGCCTCGCCGCCCAGCAGCTCCGCGAACTCCTCCGCTTCCCGAACCTTCTGCCGCCGGTATTCGCCGACCTCGCGGCCCTCTGGCACGCCCCGCTCCCCCGCCGTCAGCGCCAGCGTGACGATGCGGTCGCCCTTCAGCGAGTGGCTCGCCAGCACTCCGCCCGCCGTCAGCTCCATATCCCCGACATGCCCGCCGATCGCCAATATCGTTTGCTTATGCTCGCTCATCCTAGAAGCTCCTTCCGCAGAACCGCGAATTGTTTGACGGTAGCGAACCCGGCCTTCTCGTAGATCCGCAAAGCCGGATTCGTGCTGCCCGTATACAGCGACATGTACGTCGTTCCGATGTCCTTGAACGCTTCGCACAGCCGGTAGAACAGAATCGTGCCGAGGCCGTGCCCTTCGTGGTCGGGGTGCACCCCGATGCCGGAGAAATAGCCGCGGCCGTTCTCCTGGCGGATGACCGGGCCGGCGAAGCCGACGGCCCGCCCTCCCTTCGACGCGACGACGACGGGCTTCCCTTCCCGGGCGCACGCCGCGATCTCCCTTCGCCACAACGGATTGTTCAATCCGTCCAGCATCTCCTCGATCCCCGAGTGCATCGCCGGATCGTACAGCCCGACCTCGTACCCGCCCGCGGCCGCCTTCGCTTCCTTCGCGGCGGTCTCGGCCGGCAGGGAGAATTCCGCCAGCGGCAAGTACATCGCGTTCTCGCGGGCCCGCTCGACGTAGCCCCGGCCGAGCAGGAACGGATACAGCGGTCCGTCCACCGGTACGCCGGGTGCATTGTTATGCTCGTGCCCGGGCGTATTCGGGATGTACCAGGGGAGCTGCATCGGGTTGAAAAAAAGAACGTCCGCCTGCCGCTTGCCCAGCTCCTTGAAGCGGCGCTCCAGGGCGTCCAGCAGCAGGCCGTACGTCTCCTCGCCGCGAACGTCTTCGGAGGCGACGATGCAGGTGATATAACCCGCGACGTCGCCGAGAGGCAGATCGTCGCCCGCGCAGCCGCACGCGAAGCCCTTCACCCGTCTGTCCGCCAGCAGCACGAACGCGGATTCGGGATCGAAGTACGGGTGATCCAGGATCACGCGGCGGAAGCTCTCCGCCGTCATCTCCTTATAGCCGTCCTTCGTCGCTTCCCCGTTCCATAGCGCGATCGTTCCTTCTATATAAGAGTCGTTCCACGACGCGATCATGCGGCTTCACCTCGAGTCCGATAGTTTGCCGAGGACGACCGGCCGGCTCGCTCCCGTCACCGAAGGAAGGTTGCCCGTCCTGCCGTCCAATGCGCATAACCCAAGCAGCGCGAACGCGACCGCCTCCTTGGCGTCGCTGTGATGGCCGGCCTCCTCCTGCGTCAGGACGCGCACGCCCATCGGCTCCAGCTCCCGCTTCAGCCCGTCCAGCAGCGCCGGGTTGTAGCTCCCCCCGCCGCCGACGATCATCGCCTCCGCCGGATGGCGGGGGAGAACGAAGCGGCGGTACGCATCGCCGATCGACCAGGCCGTCAGCTGCGTCGCCGTCGCGATCAGATCCTCCGGCCTCAGGCCGCGCTCGCGCCCCATGTCCAGCAGCTTGTCGACGTAAGCGGCGCCGAAGAGCTCGCGGCCGGTCGACTTCGGAGGCGGCAGCCGATAGTACGGCTCCTGCTGAAGCGCTTCCAACAACGCTTCGTCCATGCTCCCGCTTCTCGCGATCGCCCCGCCTTCGTCCATCGCCTTGCCCGGGCAGAACCGAGAGACGAGCCCGTCGATGAGCATATTGCCCGGCCCGGTGTCGAAGGCGATCACCTCTTCCGGCGCGCAGCCCGCGGGGAGAACGGTGATGTTGCCGATGCCGCCGATGTTTTGCAGCAGCAGCGTCCTCATCTCCTCCCGGTACAGCAGATACTCCGTGAACGGAACGAGCGGCGCCCCTTGCCCGCCGACCGCCATGTCCGCCGCGCGAAAATCCGTCACGCACGGAATGCCCGTGCGAGCCGCGATGACGGAGCCTTCGCCGATCTGCACCGTGTAGCGCAGCTCGTAGCCTTCGGCGTTCTGCGGCTCCGGCGAATGATAGATCGTCTGCCCGTGCGAGCCGACGACCGCAATGTCCCCGGGCTCGAGTCCGGCCGCCGCGATCGCCGACAGCGCGGCCTCGGCATACAGCTCGCCGAGCAGCGCGTTCATCCGTCCGACCCGGTCGACCGTCGCCTCCCGGGGCTCGAACAGCCGGAAGATCTCTTCCCGGACCGGCGCGGGGTACGGCTTATTTTCAAATGACAGCAATCTTGCCCGAACCCGTCCGCCCTCGTCCTCCGAGATCTCGGCGACCGCCGCGTCGATGCCGTCCACCGACGTGCCGGACATGAGCCCGACAGCATAGCGCCGCCGCCCGCGAGTGTCCTCCGTCGCCGTCTTCATCCCTTCACCGCGCCTACGGTCACGCCTTCGAGGAAGTACCGCTGCAGGCTGAAGAACAGAATGAACATCGGAATCGCGGAGATGGCCGCGCCCGCCATCATCGGGGAGAAGTACGTCGTGTTGGCGAAGCGGAAGTTCTTGAGCCCGACCTGGATCGTCTGCATATCCATCGAGTTCGTGACGAGGAACGGCCAGAAGAACGTGTTCCAGCTGTCCATGAAGGTCAGAATCGCCATGACGGCCAATACCGTCTTGGACAGAGGCGCGATCACCTTGGTGAAGATCTGGAACTGGCTGCATCCCTCCACCTTGGCGCTCTCGATGATCTCGTTCGGGATGGAGCTCATGAACTGCTTCGCAAGGAAAATGTTATATACCGTCACCAGGCCGGGAAGAATCAAGGCGCTGTACGTATTTTCGATGTGGAAGACGTTCACGATCAGAATGTAGAGGGGCACCTGGGTCACCTGGTACGGAATCATCATCGCGCTCAGCAGCAGCGAGAACAGGACGTTGCGTCCCGCGAAGCGGATCTTCGAGAAGGCATAGCCCGCCAGGCTGGCGAAGACGACGTTGGTGACCATGACCGATCCGGCCACGATGATCGAATTGAGCAGCCAGCGATAGGAATGCGGACTGAAGTCGAAGAAGAACTTGTAGGAGGCGAAGGTGAACTTGCCCGGCCACAGCCGATAGCTGGCGGCGCCGGCTTCGATCGGATCGCCGAACGAAGAGATGAGCATGAAGTAGATCGGGAACAGCGTCGCCGCCGCGAATACGAGGAGGACGACCGCGATCGCGGAGTTCCGAGCGACCCGGGCGGCCGGTCTGCCGCCGGAATGTTGTTTGTATAGCGCCATGCCGTTCGCTCCTCCCCTAATATTCGACGTCCTTGCCCAGGAATCGGAATTGGAAATACGAGACGATAGCGATGATAAGCGCGAGCACGAGAGACTGCGCGGCCGCTTCGCCGTATTCGAAGTACTTGAAGGCGTTGTTGAAAATAAGCAGGCCGACCATCGTCGTCGCGTTATCCGGGCCTCCGCCCGTCATCAGGTACGCGTTCTGGAACACCTGGAACGACCCGATGACTCCGGTGACGAGCAGGAACAGCGTCGTCGGCTTCAGGAACGGCAGGACGATGTGCCACAGCTTCTGGAAGAAGGAGGCGCCGTCCAGGTCCGCCGCTTCGTAGTAGCTGTTGTCGATGCCGAGCAGCGCGGCCAGGTAGATGATGATGCTCGTGCCGTGGCTGGACAGCCAGGCCATGAGCACGAGGGAGAACATGGACGTGGCGCTCGAGCCGAGCCAGTTCTGGTTCGGGATGCCGAACACGTCCAGCAGCCGGTTCATGAGGCCGGAGGGCAGCGGATCGTAGATCCACAGCCAGACGACGGACATCGCGACGCCGGAGGCGACGGCCGGCAAGTAATAGATCGCCTTGAAGGCCGTCTGCAGGCGCTTCTTGAACGGCAGGATCAGAATCGCGATCGCGAACGAGATCAGAAGCGAGATCGGCACCGTCAGCGCCGTGTAGACGATCGTATTGCGGATCGACTTCCAGAACAGCGATTCGCCGAACGTGTTCTTGTAGTTGTCGAGGCCGACGTAGACGGAGCCGAGCGGCTTGTATTCCTGGAAGCTGATGAAGAAGGCGCTGACGACCGGATAGGCCGTGAACATCGCGTAGACGAGCAGCGCGACCGCGATGAAGCCGTAGGCCCAAGCCCCGTCCGCATGGAAGATTCTTCGTTTGTTCGTTCTGGCCAGCCGTGCCATAGGGCCTGACTCCTTTCCCCGTTCCGAAGCGGGCTCCGGAGGGCCGCGGGGTGCCGCGGCCGCCCGGAGCCGGCTCTCGTTAATCCGTTACGACGCCGTCCTGGCCGAATTCCTTGATCGCGGCGCTCTTGACCGCCTCGTACATGTCTTCGGGCTTGATCTCGTTCGCGAGCAGCGCCTGAAGCTTCGGAATGATGACTTCGTCCTCCAGCTTGATCGCCTTGGCGCCGAGCTCCGTCGGAATGTCGGGGCGGGCCGGGGCGGCGTGGGACAGAAGCACTTCGACGGCCGCTTGGTTGTCCGGGTTGCGGTTCACCGTCATGCTGGCGGCCGCTTCCTTGCCGGTCTTCGTGATGTGGGCGACGAACAGCTCGTTGTTGGTCTGGGCCGCGATCTTGCCGCTGGCGAGGAAGTAGGCCGCCTTGACGACGTTCGCCTTATGCTCGGCGGTCGGCTCCTTCTTGCCGCGGAACGTGACGTAGCCGTCCACCGCCGGCGTCGATACGGCCGGCTGGCCGAGGAACGAAGGCACGGGCAGGACGATGTAGTCGGCCTTGATGCTGCCTTCCACGGCGCTTCCGTCGTTGGCGTCGATCTTCGAGTTGTTCTTGTTCGCGGAGTTCTCGAACGTCGCCAGCCCCTTGCCGGTGATCATCGTCTGGCCGGTCAGGAACATGTTCCAGCGCTTGCCCGCGTCGATGGAGCTCAGCTCCTTCGGCATCGAGCCGTCGTCGATCAGCTGGCGCACGTCCTTCAGCACTTCCAGGTAGTTCTTGCTCGTATAAGCGTATTTAAGGTCCTTCGTGAACGCCGACGGCATGCCCGCGTTCTTGACGAGGATGTTCAGGTAATCCTTGGACGCGACGCCGGCGGTGGCGAAGACGAACCCGTACCGCTTCGTCTTGTCGCCTTCCTTGACGACGCCCTTCTTGATCGCCTCGCGGAACTCGTCGTAGGTCCAGCCGTTCTTCTGCACGTTCTTCCAGTCGATGCCGGCTTCCTCGAGGAACTGCTTGTTGCCGCCGATCGCGTGGATCTCCATGTAGGCCGGGAAGCCGTACAGACCTTTGCCGTTCTTCATATATTCCAGCGGGGCCGGCTCGTAGTCCGCGATCATCTCCGGCGTCGCCGTGTCGCTGATGTCCATCAGCATGCCCTGCTGCACGTACTTGGAGATGCCGTCGGAGCCGATGAAGGCGATGTCCGGCGGGCTGCCGGCGTTCACCTGGGTGTCGAGCTTCTGCGTCATGTCCTCCCAGCTGGCCGGCTCGATCTTGAGCGTCAGATTCGGATAGAGGGCGTTGAAGTCCTTCGCCATCTGCTCGAAGTTGTCCTGATACGTCGCGGAGACCGGAGGCAGCAGCGCCGTGATCGTGTCCTTGGCGCCGGATTCGCCGGAAGCGCCGGACGAAGCGGGCGCGCTCGCCGAACCGGAGGGGCTCGGGGACGCGTTCTTCTCGTTGTCGCCGCCTCCCGACGAACAGCCGGTCAATGCGGATACGGATAAGGTGAATGCCAGTACGGATGCCAGAGTAAGACGTTTCTTTGCCATTGCCAATCATCCTCCCCTTTGATTGTCCATCTGCCACGGTCTTGCATCTTGCTTCTAGCAATCTTGCCCCTTGCTTCGTGCTTCAAGCTTCTTGCCCCTTGCCCCTTGCCCCTTGCTTCGCACTTCTTGCTTCGCGCTTCGCTTAGACGCGTATCCGGCGCGCTCCCGCCGATCAGACGGAGCCCGCGTAAGCGCGAATCGCCGCCTTCAGGTTGCCGTCATGCCGCGTAAGCGCTTCCTCGGCCGCCGAAGCTTCCAGCCCGGTCCGGATCATCAGAATCGCCAGCTTGGCGCTCATGGATGCCCGGTTCAAGTAGTCGGCCGCCTGTTCCTCGCCCACGCCCGTCGCGGCCTGGATAATTCGGACGGAGCGGTCGTACAGCTTGTTGTTGCTGGCCTTGAGATCGACCATCAGGTTGTCGTACGTCTTGCCGAGCTTCACCATCGTGCCCGTCGTCAGCATGTTGAGCACGAGCTTCTGGGCGGTGCCCGCCTTCAGCCGGGTGGAGCCCATGATCACTTCCGGGCCGACCACGGGGGCGATGCACACATCGCAAAATTCCGATAATTTCGAATTCTTGTTGTTCACGACCCCGATCGTCGCGGCCCCGAGCTCGGAAGCCCTTCGCAGCCCCGCGATGACGAACGCCGCGCTGCCGCTGGCGGAGATCCCGATGACGGCGTCCTTGTCCGTCACCCCGCACCGCTCGATTAAGGCGATCCCCTCCTCCTCGTCGTCTTCGTAGCCTTCGACGGCTACCCTTAGCGCGATGTCCCCGCCGGCGATGTGTCCTTGCACGAGCGACGGATCCACGCCGAAGGTGGGCGGGCATTCCGAGGCGTCGAGAACGCCCAGCCGTCCCGAAGAGCCGGCCCCTATATAAAACATTCTTCCACCGTTCTTCAGCAGCCGGTGCAGAATGTCTACCGCCTTCACGATCTGGGGAATCTCGTCCGCCACCGCCGCCGGAACCTTGGCATCCTCGCGATTCAAGAGCCTCAGCATCTCCTCGGTCGTGCATTCGTCAATCATCCGCGTGTTCGGATTGATCTCTTCCGTCACCAGTCCGGCGAGATATTCGTTCATGTCGTTCCCTTCTCTCCTGCCAAGTTAGTTGTCGGTCGTGCACTCGTCTATCGCGGCCGCTGTGCAACGTCGTCTTGGTTGTTAGGTCCATATTAAGGGGAGATCAACGGATCGTCAATACATTTTGAAATTTAATTTTATTGTGAATATATTTTTTGGAGTAAACATTTATGAAAAGACAATAAAAAACATCGGCCGCTAGCTGACCGATGTTTGCGGTATTTCGCCCAAAACCGCCCCGCTCATATACGGACTTGCGGGCTCGGAATCGCTTATCTTTAGGGGGCGTGCAGCGCAGAGCTTCTTCATTCGCAGCCGGTTCCCGTACCGGTTAGGGGAGGGGGCGCTTAACGGCGGGACGGCTAACGAATCGAGGAGACGCTATTTTGCCCAAAATCGGGGATTTTCGTTTCTAACGAATCGTATAAACGCTATTTCGTGCCGGAAGCCCGTTTTTCCCCCGGATGGCCTTAAATAAGATCGCTGGAGTTCGTTAGAGCTTCAAAATATCGCTTATAACGCGAAATAGCGATTCCTGGGTTCGTTAGAGAACGGGACCTATGAACCGGAACGATGCGATTCGGATCGAAACCCGTGAACTAGACTCCCGAAGCTAGCGAACGGGGCTCGCGGAAGCACGATAATGTCGCTTGCGAACCTACTTGCGGTACTTGCCCGCCAGGACGTTGTGCGTCTTCGTCAGATGCTTCTTCACGTTCTTGTACTCCGCGCTGGCCACTCCGGCGAACAGCATGTCGACGACGGTCAGCATCGCGATGCGCGACCCCATCGCCCCGCTCCGGAACGTCAGCTCCGGCGTCGAGATGCCGAGCACGATGTCCGACTTGTCGGCGAGCTCGCTCTTGTTGTATTTGGTGATGGCGATCGTCACGGCGCGATTCTTCTTCGCGATCTCCAGCGAATCGAGGATGTCCGCCGTGCTTCCGGAATTCGAGACGAAGACGGCGACGTCCCCCTTCCCGAGCAGGGTCGCGGCGGTCAATTGGCTGTGGCCGTCCGTATAGGCGTGGCAGATCTTGTTGATGCGCGTGAACTTCTGCTCGGCGTCCCGGCACACGATCCCGGACGCGCCGACGCCGAACAGCACGAGGCGGTTGCAGGACCGGATCGCTTCCACGGCCCGGGCCACCTCCTTGCGGTCGATGACGCTGAGCGTGTCCTCGATCGACTTGCTGTTGTTCAGCGCGATGTTCGCGATGATGACGGACAGGTCGTCTCCCGGACGAATGTCGGTGTATTGGTCGCGCTCCTCTTCCTCCATCGAGCCGAGCGACGCCGATATGCTGACGATGAAGCTGCGGTAGCCGCTGTAGCCCATCGTCTTGCAGAACCGGAGCACCGAGGCGTCGCTCGTCTTGCTCAGCTGCGCCAGGGCCTTGACCGAGAGGTGCGGCACCTCTTCCACGTTCGCCAGCACGTAGTCCGCCACCAGCTTCTCCACCGGAGTCAAGCTGTCCCTCATGTCCCGGATCTTGATCAGAATGTTGTTATGGATCGCCATCTCGTGCCCCTACTCGTCCTCGTATTTTATTCGCCTTCTCCGCGGATGACTGGTCTGAATAAGCCGTCTCTCTTAGCAAAATCACTTTAATCTTAAGCGCAATTCTCTGAAAACACAAGAAAGCTCTTGATAAATATTGGCAATCGAATCGCAAGAATATGATTATTTATTTTAAAACAATATTATCATCATGAAATTTTATTTTGTAAATTTATTGTTACAATTTTGAAGCCCGTGCTATAATGACGGCATCTGGAAGCGCAAGTCGCGCAATCGCGAGAGGTGGTTAAGACCGATGAAGAAGCTGAAAATCGCGATCGTCGGCTCCGGCAGCACGTATACCCCGGAGCTGATCGAAGGGATCATCAAACGGAAGGACGTTCTCCCTCTGACCGAGCTCGCGCTGATGGATATCGACCGGCGCAAGCTGGACATCGTCGGCGAGCTGGGCGCCCGGATGCTGAAGGCCGCCGGCCTGTCGTGCCGCGTCGTGCTGACGGAGAATCTGGACGAGGCGCTGGAGGGCGCCGACTTCGTGCTGGGGCAGATCCGCGTCGGCAAGCTGCCGGCCCGCGTGCTGGACGAGAAGATTCCGCTTCGCTACGGCCTTATCGGCCAGGAGACGTGCGGAATCGGCGGTTTTTTCAAGGCCATGCGGACCATCCCGGTCATGCTGGACATCGCGAAGCGGATGAAGGAGCTGTGCCCGGACGCTTGGCTGATCAACTTCTCCAACCCGGCCGGCATTCTCACGGAAGCGCTGCTGAACCACTCCGACGTGAAGATGCTCGGATTGTGCAACGTTCCGTACAACATGTTCCGCAGTATCCGGTCCTCTCTCGGCCTCGAGCGGGCGGAGATCACCTACGTCGGGCTTAACCATCTGAGCTGGATCACGGCGATCGAGCAGGACGGGAAGGATTACCTCCAGGGCGCTCTCGCGATGGGACTCAATAGCGAAGCGATGAAGAACATTCCGTCCAGCGGATTTAGCCGGGAGCTGATCCAGACGGTCGGCGCCATCCCGTCCTCTTATCTCGAATACTATTATTTCAAGGAGAAGAAGCTGCGAATCCTTCGGGAGAGCGAGCTGTCCCGCGGGGAGAAGTGCATCCGGATCGAGGAGGAGCTGCTCGGCATCTACGCGGACTCCGAGCTTCACGTCAAGCCGGAGCTGCTGTCGTCCCGCGGCGGGGCCAACTATTCGGAGGTGGCGATCAGCCTGGTCGACGCCATCTACAACGACAAGCAAGAGGTACACGTCGTCAACCTGCTGAACCGCGGGGCGCTGGAGTTCATGGAGGACACCGACGCCGTCGAGATCGGCGCCGTCATCGGCAAGGACGGGGCGAAGCCGATTGCGCTGCCCGGGTTTGCCAACCGGCATATCATCGACTACATGCGCATGGTCAAGGCCTACGAGCGCGAGACCGTCCAGGCGGCCGTCACCGGCAGCGAGGAAGCCGCCATGCGCGCGCTGATGATGAACCCGCTCGTCGGCGACTACGATACGGCGCTCGCCTGCTTCCGGGAGCTGAAGGAAGCCCACAAGGCGTATCTTCCCCAATTCTTCAAGGGCGAGACGAGCCCGGCATGACCGCGTCATCGGCGTCGTATGTCATCGGTGTCGACGGCGGCAACAGCAAAACCGACTACCTTCTGTTCGACGCGGAGGGGAGCTTCGTCGACCATATCCGGTCCGGCACATGCAGCCATGAGCGGTTCCCGGACGGCTACGAGAGCGCGTATCGGATCATGGACGAGCAGATCCGGCGGCTGCTGGAGCGCAACGGGCTGTCGATGGAACAGGTGGCGGCCGGGGCGTTCGGCCTCGCCGGCGCCGACATCGCGTCCCAGAAGCGGAATCTGCGCCGGGTGGTCGAGCGGATCGGGTTCTCGCGGTACGCGGTGGACAACGACTCGTTCCTCGGCATCAAGGCCGGAAGCGAGCAAGGGTTCGGCATCTGCTCCGTGAACGGCTCCGGCACCGTGACCGGCGGCATCTCTCCTGGCGGAGCGAGGCTGCAGGTCGGCGGCGTCGGCAGCGATCTGTCCGGCGACGAAGCCGGAGGCTATTACTTGGCGAGAAGGACGCTTCGCGCCGTGTACGATTCGTTCTACCGGCTGGGCCCGGCCACAAGGCTGGCGGAACCCGTGATGCGGCTGCTCGGCGTTCCTTCGGAGGAGCTGTTCATCGACTTCGCGGTGGAGGGGCTGATCGAGCGGACGCTCCCGACGACCGAGCTCATCCGGCTGCTGCTGGCCGCCGCCGAAGCTGGCGACGCCGCGGCTCTCGGCATCGTCGACCACTCGGCCCGCCAGCTCGCGTTGTCCACGGTCGGCTGCCTGAACGGCCTCGACTTCGGCGACTCCGAGGTCGACGTCGTGCTGGCCGGCTCCGTCTGGGCCAAGGCGGAGAGCCCCGTGCTCGCGGATCTCTACCGCAAGCACGTCGCTTCGCTGACCGGCCGGCGTTGCCGGTTCGTGACGCTGCGCGTGCCCCCGGCGACCGGCGCCGTGCTGTGGGCGCTCGAGCTCGCGCGCGGCCTGCCGGCGGACGCGGACTCGCCCCGCGGGGGCGCCGCTCCCGCTCGATTGCTGGACCCGGCGCTGCGCCGCCGGGTCATCCAGGCCGTCGAGCGGCTCGGTCTGTAAGGCCCGCTTTGCCTATGGCCGTTTCATTTTAAAGCCCATCCCCGGGGATGGGCTTTTCCTTTTGCACGCGCCCCGCAACCCCGCCAATTTACCTCAGCCATTGAGTCACTTTCGCCCACTTCCCCGTTTTCCCGCCAATTTACCTCAGCCATTGAGTCACTTTCGCCCTCTCCCCCGTTTTCCCGCTAATTTACCTCAGCCATTGAGTCACTTTCGCCCTCTCCCCCCCGTTTTCCCGCTCAAGTGTCTCAGCCAATGGGACTAACGTGGAGACTGAGAGGAGAGGATGAGGCGAAGTTACTGATAAAAAGGCACTAACGGAAGACGGTAAGCCGGGGCTGTCGCGGGGTTGCTGATTTAGAAGGCAATAAAAGGCCGCCCTAATCGAGAATCCCTTTTCCCGCAGCCTCGGCAAGTCGGATTCTTCCACTCGCTCCCCCGCCGAAGCGTATAACCACTCTCCAATCCCATCCCCAAGATCGCCGCTTGCCGGTCCTCGCCCTCCCATCCTCCTTCCCGAACTGCGCTATAATAGGATTCGAACGCATGTCCACCCTAGCCAAGAGGAGGAGATTCGCCATCATGGAATACACCTATCTGGGCCGGACCGGCCTGCAGGTGTCCCGCCTGTGTCTCGGCACGATGACGTACGGGGACTGGGACCTCGACGAACGGACGTCGCTGTCGATCATCGGCCGGGTGCTCGACTCCGGCATCAACTTCCTGGATACCGCCGACACCTACGGGAAAGGAACGAGCGAAGAGATCATCGGCAAAGCGATCCAAGGCCGCAGGGACCGCGTCATTATCGCCACGAAGTTCAAGGTCCGCACCGCGGAAGGCCCGAACGGCGAAGGCGCCAGCCGCTATCGCATTATGCGGCAGGTCGAAGCCAGCCTCAAGCGGCTGAACACCGACTACATCGACCTGTACCAGGTGCACCGGCCGGACCCGTACACGCCGCTGGACGAGACGCTGCGGGCGCTGGACGACCTGGTGACCCAAGGCAAGGTCCGCTACATCGGCTGCTCCAACTTCGAGGCGTGGCGAATCGTCGAGTCCCTCTGGGTCAGCGACCGGATGAACCTGGAGCGGTTCGTCTCGAACCAGCCGAGCTACAATATTTTCAACCGGTACATCGAACAAGAGATTCTTCCCGCGTGCGACCGGCACGGTCTGGCCACGCTCGCGTACTCGCCGCTGGACGGCGGCTGGCTGTCGGGCAAGTATCGGGTCGGGCGTCCCCTTCCGGACAACTCCCGCGGAGAGCGCATGGACGTCGATTCCGAAGCGAACAAGGCGAAGCTGGAGAAGGTAGAACGGCTCGCGGAGTGGGCGGAATCGCGCGGGATGACGCTCGGGCAGTTCGCCTTGGCCTGGCTGCTGCGGAAGAACGTCATTCCGATCGTCGGCATCCGCAGCGAGGCGCAGCTGGAATCGAATCTTCAAGCGCTCGAGGCGAAGCTGACGGACGAGGATCTTCGGCAGGTCGACCTCGTGTCCCCGAGTCCTTACCGGGACTTCTCGCAGGACGGCAGCTTCTGGTTCCAGGAGCCCCGCGCCTATCGATTCAAATAGCCGGCGATCTTCGCAACAAAAAAAAGAGCCCGATGTCCCTACCCAGGGATCATGGGGCTCTTCTCCTTCTTCCTGCATTCGCCCTAAACCAGCCGTCGCCGGTACCACTTCTCCCCGCGGAAGCGCCAGAGGAAGATCAGCCCGCGCACGCCCCACTCGCAGTTCATCGCCAGCCAGACGCCGACGATTCCGAAGTCCAGCACGATGCCCAGAATGTAGCCGAGCACGATCCGGAACAGCCACATCGACAGCATCGACATGACGGACGTGAACTTCGAGTCGCCCGCCGCGCGAAGCGCCGACGGCAGCAGGAAGCTGACGGCCCAGAGCGGAATCTGGGCGATCGCGTTAATAAGCGTCACCGTGAAGATGTCGTCCACGATCTCGGCCGGCGGATGGAACAAGCCGACGATGGGCTTGAACAGCGGCATAAGAACGAGCAGCATCGCCGTGAAAAACAGCGAAGAAGTCCACAGGAACGACTTCGTGAACTTGCGGGCGTCGGCGACGTTCCGGCTTCCCATGCACTGCCCGACGACGGTGATCGTCACGATCGACAGCGCGTTGGACGGGATCTGGAACACGCCGGCCAGCGAGGAGCAGATCGCGTTCGTCGCGATCGCGTTCGTGCCCATGCTGACGATGAACACCTGGGTCAGCAGCTTGCCCCCGTTGAAGAACATCTGCTCGGCCGCGAACGGGAGTCCGATCGACAGGATCTTCCGGAACATCGCCAGATTGACGTAGAACGCGTCCCGAATTCGGAAGCGCAGGCTCGCGTCCATTCGCACCAGGTACAGGATCGCGCAGACCGCCGCCGCATAGCGGGAGACGTTCACGGCGATCGACATCCCGAGAACGCCCATATGCAGCAGGTTGATGAACACGACGTTCAGCGCCACGTAAGTGAGGTTCATGATCAAGGACAGCGCCAGCGACGCGCGCGACTTCCCGATTCCGCGCAGCGCTCCGCACACCGCCTCCACGATCGCGATCCCGGCATAGGACGCGCAGCTTCCGATGAAGTACGTCCGGCCATTGGCGAGAACGTCCGGAGCCGCCGAACCGAACAGCAGATTCAAGGTCGGTCCGTGGAACGCGATCATAAGCAGGCTGATGGCGGCGGCGAACAGGAAGACGGAAGACACCGTGCTGGCGGCCGCCTTCGACACCATCTGCGGATTGCCGCTGCCCTTGTACTGCGCGACCAAGACCGTCCCCCCGGTGGAGATGGCCACGAACACGCTGATCAGAAAAATATTAAGAGAGTCGACCATATTCACGGCGCCGACCGCGGCCACTCCCGACGAGCTGATCATGGCGGTGTTCAGCAGGTTCAGACCGACGATGAACGCCTGGTCGATCAGAATCGGCAGGAATAACGCCACGATCTGCCGGTAATCGGTCGATTCTCCGGACAAGTATTTGTCCAGGAACGCTTGCTTGCGGCTTAACCCTTTGGACGGAACCACATCATCACATTCTCTTCTCTGAAAGTTAAAGAACTCTTCCGTAAGAAGAGCTCTGCTAGTTGTCTTATGAAGGTGCGGCCAATCGCGAAGAAGCCCGTTGACTTCGGGTTAGATACTATCACCGGGGTGAGGGGCTGTCAACGCCGGTTAGAAGGCGGAATTCGCCGATACGCGGCCGGAGCCGGGCCCTCCCGCGGATAGCTCCGGATAAGGCGGGATTGCTCGAAGATCCTCGGAATGGGGAAAAGAGCGCAAAAAAACATGGGAATGCCGCAAGCATCCCCATGCTTCCTTGTCAGTCCCCGAGCGGACGGACGACGAGGCTCTCCACGCGAACGTCCCCATGCCCGCCCTCGAGCCGGATCGCGTTCGTCTCTCCCGGGCGCAGGGGCACCGTCAGCGTCGTCCAGCCTTCGAAGGCGGAAGCGCTTCCGGTCGAGAGCGCGTTCAGCAGCGAATAATCGCGGCCGTTGACGATAAGCCGAAGCTTGGCGAGGCGTTCCGCCGTCGCGTAGCGCACGGCGATCGCCGCCCGTCCGCCCGCTCCGCCGTCTACCCGGCCGAACCGGCAATACGCGCCCGCCCCGGACAGCCGGCCGGCGATGCCGGTCTCGTCGACCTCCGCGCCGCCGCCGACCTCCGCTTCCGAAGCCGGATACGTCCTCTCGCCGAGGTCCGGTTCCGGGGGCGATCCGACCGGTCTCACGCCCTCCTTCGTCTGGACGACGGTCCGGATCGAGCCGTCCTCCTCGAAGTCCAGGTAATCGATGCACACGCTTCGCAGGTTGCCTTGATCCGAGATCGCCTGGTTATGGTAGAACAGATACCATTGCCCTCTGAATTCCGCGACGGAGCCGTGGGTCGTCGAGCAGCCGGTCGGCTCGAGGAAGATGCCCCGGTACGTCCACGGGCCGAGCGGATGCTCGCCGGTCGCGTACCTCATCCGGTTGTTCTCTTCGAGGTTGTCCGCGTAGGTCAAGTAGTAGAGGCCGTTCCGCTTGAACACCCAGGCCGCTTCGTGGAAGTCCTCGAGACCTTCCATCTCCCGCATGGCGCCCTTGATCGACATCATGTCCTCGCCGAGCTCGCCGCCTTCGCAGCGGCCGCCTCCTCCGTAGTACATGTAGGCTCGTCCGTCGTCGTCGACGAACACGCACGGGTCGATCATCGCGAAGCCGCCGAGCCCCTCGATGTAGCCCCGGTCGACGAAGCCGGAAGCGGGCTTGTCGCTCGTCGCGACCCCGATCTTCCACGTGTCGTTCCAATCGGAGCCGCTCGGATGCGGATAATAGAAGTAGTAGGTGCCGTTCTTGTACGCGCAGTCGGGCGCCCACATGAAGCCGCCCTCCGGCCGGCCCCATGCCACGTCGTCCGAGCGAAGGATCTCTCCTTCGTCCGTCCAATGCACCATGTCGGTTGAAGAGAACACGTGGTACCGGTCCATCAAGTCGCAGCCGCGGGCCGGGTCCATGTCGTGGGAGGCGTACACGTAGACCTTCCCGTCTTCCCATACATGGGCGGACGGGTCGGCCGTATAAATCGAAGTCATAACGGGGTTGCCGGAAGCCGTCTTCCGCTTGCCGGCGGGGATGCCCGGATCGCTCATCGCCAAGTTCCTCCTGTGCTCCTTGAATCGAGATGCAGAGCGGCGGCGCGCCAGCTCCGCCCGCTTCAAGCATACCCCGACCGGCCAAGAGGCTGCCATGAGGCGATATTAAACAATCCAGGCGAATCGATAACTTCGTCTACTCCGGCCGGTCGAGCGTGAAGATCTCGCCGAGCTTCGCGTAGTTGTTGCCGGCGAGCCGGCTGACCGGCCGCAGCTTCAAGGCGTCGATTCGGCCGTTGTGCAGCAGCTCGTCCGCGACGTGGAAGCAGACGACCCGGCCGATCAGCAGATCGCATTGCGGCGTCCCCTCCGTTCCTCCGAGCGGAAGGCTTCGCTCCAGCACGCATTCCATTCGCACCTTGGCCTCCGCGACGCCGGGCACGGGAATCTTCTCGCTCGGCACCTGCGTCAACCCGGCTGCCGGAAGCTCGCTCTCGTCGGGAGGTAGGGGCGCCGCGGCCTCGTTCGCCGCCCCGACGTTCGACTCGTCGGCGATGTGAACGACGAAGCTTCCCGCCGACATCGCGTTGCGCGAGGTGTCCTTCGGAACGCCGTTCTTGCGCTGCACCGCCACCGAGATCATCGGAGGATTCGAACAGACGATGTTGAAGTAGCTGAACGGAGCCGCGTTCACGACGCCTTCCTCGGACAGGGTCGTCACGAGCGCGATCGGCCGCGGCAGAATGCTTCCGATCAGCAGCTTGTAGTTGTCACTCTCGCTCTGGTTCGATGGATCGATAACGGCCATGTCTGCCCCTCCATTTTTTTCCGACTCTGTCCGGTTCGAACTTAACGATTCGCGGGCCGCGGGTTACGCTTCCGCCTTCTGGATCTTGGAGGGGTTGTTGATCTTGTAGGGCACCGGATGCTTCGTCAGCTTCTTGGCGATGACCTTCGCTTCGAACGCGATCGCGTCCCCGACGGCCAGCTCCAGCTTCTTCAAGGTGGCGCTGTAGCTGGACCAGGCGTCGCCGAGCTCGATCGGCTCCGGCTCCAGGATAGTCGCCGCTTCGTAGATGACGACCTCGTCGTCGTTGTCGGAGAAGTGGTTCGGCACCGTCGTGAACTCTTTGACGGTCGCGGTCATCTTCACCTTTTCCTCCGGGAGCTCGATCTTCTTGGACTTGCCCTTCGCGGCCTTGGGCTTCTCCGGTTCCGCCGCCTTCGGCTTGGGCTCGGCTTCCGGCTTCGCCTCCGCCGGCTCGGGCGCCGCCGCGGGCTCCTCGTCCGGGACGACCGCCGCCGCCGGAGTCTCCTCGTCCGCCGGGACCGGCGCCGCGACTTCGGCTTCGTCCGGAGCCGCCGCTTCCTCCTCGGAATCCGCCCGGGCCCCGTATCTCTGCCCGTAAGTCGAAGCCTGCATCTCCTTCAGATAGGAAGGATGGATGCAGTGCTGCCGCTTGTTGTCGAATTCGATGACGGCGGTCATCCGGTCGACGTACCCGATAATGCGGCAGGGCTCGTTCAGGCCGTTGCCCTTGTAGTAGAACGTCTTGGTCTTGGTCGCCTTCTCCGACAGCAGGCCCCATTCCTTGCACTTCTCCAGCTGCTCCGTCTCGTTATCGAATTCGATAAAGAGCGGAGGAGGTTCGATGACGAACGAATACGCCATGGTACGATTCCGCCTTTCTATCCTCATATAGCACCAGTTTACCACTTTTTGCGGCGGACAAGCGTTCGGGCTTCCGCTTATTTTGCCGAAGGATGCTCATCGAGAGAGAGACGACCGGCAATGGCGGAGATAGACCGGCCGATTCAATATCCGCTTCAGAAAATCCCGAGCAGAGCGTCCAGCGAATAATCGCCCGCGCCGGACAGGGCGATGCCGACCGCCGCCGCGATCAGCACGGCGGCCAGCGGCGTGAACAGCCCGACCGCGAACCAGGCGCCGCCGAGCAGCTCCGCCAATCCGGCCAGCATTTTATCAGGGTACAAATCTTAAAATTAAGATATGCAGCGCGTGAATTCTATACGAGCTGCGCCGGAGGCGATACCTCCGAATTTTACCTCTTCCGAACGAGCGGGTATCCCGGAGCGGTCGGAACCTGGATCAAGACGAGGCGCAACGGGTCTTCGCCGGCGTTCGCGATCTCCGCTTCCGAATCCGATATGGCGGTAGCGACGATGAAGTCCTTCTGGCGGAAAGCGGCCGAAGGCATCCCGGAACCGGCTTCGCCCCACGTTCCCCGCCCTTGCACGGCTACCGCCGTCAGCGCATCTCCGTTCGCGACCGGATGCCGATAGACGGCGCCGGCCGGAATCTCGACGTCCCACATCCGCACGTCCGCGACCAGCTCGACGGGAGCGCCGTCTCCGATCACCGTCTTGACGCGATTGCCCGCCTCGTCGACGGCTTCCGGGAAATCCTCGTGCTCGTATTGCCGGTAAGTCGGCTGCCGCTTCACCGCTTCCAGATACTCGGGCTCGAACCAGATCTGGAACATCTCCGTCCCGGCGCTCAGATGCTCTTGATGGCTGACTCCCGAGCCGGTCTGCATCACTTGCGCCCCTCCGGCGCCTACCGTGCTGGACGTCCCGAGCGTATCGCCGTGATGGGAATGACCTTCGAGCACGTAGGTCATAATCTCGAACGCCTGATGGGGGTGCAGGCCGATATGGGCCTCCTCGCTCGCCGAAGCCCAAGCCCAATAGAACAGCGGGCCCACCCGCTTGATCACCGAGCCTTCGCCGGAGAACCCGATCGGCTTGCGCTCCTTGATCTTCCCGCCGTCGAACTCGCCCGCCCCCTGCATCGCGGGGGTGTATACCATGGCTTGCATGCGGAACACTCTCCTTTAGGAAGCGGATCTGTCGCCGTTTAATGGCAGCGCCCGCCTGTTATCTCGAAATTTATTATCTTTAATTTGAGATAAATATATACCATGATTACATCTTTGTCAACGGGAACTTCACGTATTTCTGCATTGGCCCCATTCACATTCGGAATCTGTGCCGCATGTTCAAGTCCATATCCTCATATAGCTCGAACCATGCAGAATCCGCATGCAAAACTTCAGCAACTCGCGGAGACCATCGACTCCCATTGCCGGCAATTGCCGTAACGGCGAGAGACCCTGGCCTTGTATGCCGGGGTCTCTCGCGTTTACCTTCATGCCGATACGGAAAACGTTTTACATCCAGGCCGAACGAAACGCTTCGCCATGGACCCTCTCCATCTCTTCATCTCTCCATCTCTCCGTCTCTCCATCAAGCCCTCATTCGGCCCTCCATTCGGCGATTCGACGCCTAGATGAGAACGACGGCGGCACCGAACACCAGCACGCACGCCAGGATGCCTCTGTCCTCGTAAAGGAGCGATTCCGGCTTGCCTCCCTTGCCCAGAACGTGAATCAGGTACAGGTAGCGGAACAGGCCGTAAATGACGCACGGAATGGTCCACATGAGGGGGGCGGATTGGCCGTCCCGGAACGTGTAGAGCGAGTAGCTCACGATCGTCATCGCCGTCACGACGCTGGACAGCTGATTGAGCAGCGGCTCCGAGTAATTCATCAGCACCTTCCGGTGCAAGCCCTTGTTGTGCTCCAGCAGCAGCAGCTCGTGCCTGCGCTTGCCGATCGCGAGGAACAGCGACAGGAAGAACACGCACAGCAGGAACCACGAGGTGAAGCCCGCCCGGATGGCGAGTCCGCCGCCCACCGCCCGCATGGCGAAGCCGGCCGCGATAACCATGATGTCCAGGATGACGATGTGCTTCAGCCTTAGCGAATAGAGCACGTTCATCGCGAAGTAAGCGAGCAGCAGCAGCCCGAACAGCCGGTTCTGGTACCATCCCGCGAGCAGGGAGCCGGCCAGCAGGACGCCGCCGAACGACAGCGCGAGCGCGGGCTTCAGCCTTCCCGAAGCCATTGGGCGCCTCGCCTTGTCCGGGTGCTGGCGATCGGCTTCCCGGTCCACGTAATCGTTCAGAATGTAGACGCAGCCCGACACGAAGCAGAACAGCAGGAACGCGGTCAGGATCGCCGCCGCGCTCTCCAGGCTCATCCGGTCCGCCGAGAACGCGAGCGCCGCGAACACGAGCAGGTTCTTGGTCCACTGGCGGGGCCGAAGCTGAAGGAACAGCAGCCGCAGCGTCTCTCCGGGCGGTGCCGGGCTCTTCGGCAGCCGGAGGGGTTCCTCGCCCGCTTCCATTCTCATCCCGCCTCCTTGGCCGGATGCAGGGACCGGGCGAATTTGCGGCCGAGCAGCCGCAGGCTTCGGTACAGAATGACGATTTTTTTGCGCCACGTGAAGACCTCCCCGAAGTAACGTCGGATCTCCCGGCGGTCGAGCGTATAGGAATTCGGAAAATAACGGATCTCGCCCGGCGTGAAGCCCAGCCGCTGAACCCAGAGATGGAAGTCCGCCGATTCCAGTTCGTCCCGGACGACGATCAGGTTCCCGGGCTCCGCCGATAAGGCCGCGATCCGCTCCTTCAACGCCGGAATCTCCTCCTCCCGCCGAACGACGAACCGATGCTCGGTCCGCTTCCGTTCCCGCCTCATGAGCAGCTGCGGAACCCGCCGGGTGAAGTAAGCCGCATTGATGCGCCAACGGGGCAGCTCCCGGCGAAGGTCGGGGCGGATCTTGTACATCAGCGTAATGTTCCGGTCCCACTCGATCATCTTCTTCAACGTTCTCGCGTCGCCGAACACCTCGCCATGATACTGGTGCAGAGCTTCGGCTCCCAGATGAAGCGCCGTCCGGATTCCGAGCCGGTGGCTCCGGTAGCCGAGATCGGTGTCCTCCAAGCCCCAGCCCTTGAAGCGTTCCTCGAACCCGCCCAGCGCCTCCAGCTTCTCCTTGGACAGCGCCATGTTGCACGAATGCACGCAATGCCATGGATGACGAAGGGCCGACAGATTGAACGAGTGCACCTGGCAGTCGAAGTGGCGGGCTTCCATGAAGCGGATGGAGCGGAACTCCGTGAAGTCTCTCTCGAACAGACGGCCCGACCGGACGTCCTCGTACGCGACCGGTTCCTGCAGCATGTAGCGGAAGGAGACGACGAGCAGCTCCGGATCCCGATCCAGATAACGGTCGAGCTCTCGAAGATAGTCGCGGTTCACGATCATGTCGGAATCGAGAAAAACGATAAAGCGCCCCCGCGCCTCCCTCCATCCGATGTTGCGTACGCGCGCCCGGCACGAATCGGCGGATCGCTCCAGATAGACATACCGGAATTCGTACGTTCGAGGAATGTCCCGGATGGCGCCAAGCGTGTCGTCGTCCGAGCCGTCGTCGACGACGATCGCCTCGTAGCCGCCTTGCTCGAAGCCGATCTGGCAGTTGAGGGATTCGAGGGTATTGCGGAGCAGCGACTTGTTATTGTACGTCGGAATGACGAAGGAGTACTTCATCGATGAGACAGCGCTCCCTTCTCCTCGGCCGACGGCAGCCGATAGAACCATCGGATCGCCAGCCGGTAGGCGATTAGCAGGCAGGCGTTCAGCGCGACGACCGAGACCATGCCGCCGGTCATCCCCCACTGCCTGGCCAGCAGGTATTGCATGAGCAGCAGCGCCGGCATCGGAACGAGCAAGGCCAGGAACGTCAGCCGCGCCGCCTTGGCCCCTTCCAGCGCGAGCACCGAAGTGTACAGCAAGTACAGCATGTTCAAGGCGATTCCGCACGAAGTGAGTCCGACGTAGCGCCAATCGAGCGGGTAAGCCTCGCCGTACAGCAGCACGAGCGCGGTCGTCATCGCGGCGGCCGCAAGGGCGATGCATGCGGCGATCGGAATCGAATAGCGAGCGAGAATCCGGTCGATCCGGCGCTTGTCGAGCGAAGCGATCATCGGCACGAACACGACGGCGAACACGTCGTGGAACAGCACGGTGCACAGCCCGCGGATCGTGTTCTGGTAGACGGAATAGACGCCGAGCGTATCGTCCGGGACGAATCGCGCCACGAAGAACAGGTCGCTCGTGAACAGAAGCGCGGAGATCAGCCAGGACAGCATCATGAAGAAGCCGAACAGGAACAGCCGCCGCAGCGTCCTCATCGTCGCGCGCAGATGGCCCAGTCCGCCTCCGAGCAGAACGGCGGCGAAGAAGACCAGGTTCTGGCCGGCCAGAGGAATCAAGTAGCTGTACATCGACTTGGCTCCGAGCCCGTACAGGCCGAGCAGCGCTCCCGCCAGGAAGACGAAGGAGCCTAGCAGCTTGTAGAGGCCCAATCGGTAAAATCGCTGCCGACCGCGCAGGAACGATTCGGTCAGAATGTACAGGTTGACGCTCATCGCGATGGCGATCGCCGGAAGCCAGGAAGAGACGGGGAACCCGATCAGCCGCTCGACTATCGGTCCCGAGAGGCCGAGCAGGACGGCGAGCGCGGACGAGAGGATCAGGTTGGCGGCGAGCGCCGTTCCCATCCATTCGCGGCTCTCCTCCTCGGTCGAGGCGGGGACGAAGCGGACGACTCCGTTGTACAGCCCGAACGTGAGCGGAATGACGACGAGATTGGCCGCGCTGACGATCAGGGCGGCTTGCCCCCAGACGGCGGCTCCGAGCTCGCGGGCGCACAGAACGTAGACGACCAGCGTGAGCAGCAGGGAACCGGCTTTGAACACGAAGGTGACGCCGATGTTCCGGAGGAACCGAGCGATTCCGGGGCTTCTCGCCCCCATCGCGCCCTTCCCCGCGGCGGCGGTCAGTCGCCCGATGAGGCCGGTCGCGGACGCGCCGTTCTCATCCACGGTTCGCGATCGTCGCCATCGCGTCGGTTTTCCGCCGATGACGGTCCTGCACCCGCCGCGAGATGCGCTCGAACCACTTGTCGAACGGGGCGAACAGGACGAGCAGGAAGAGAGGAATGTGGCAGAGAGCGAACCAGATCGTCTGGTCGTACGAAGGGGCATGGCCGAGGAACACGATGATATGATGCGCGTAGATGAGCCCGCCTTCGGGAATCTCGACCGGATTGATCGTGTAGAACGCCAGATCGAGGAAGCCGGAGAACAGCGTGATCGTCGCCAGCAGCGAGATCTTGATCGTCCGGCCCGGCGTCCCCCCTCCCATCCGGTAAGCGAAGGAGACGGAGAAGTTGATCATCTGCACGACCAGCAGGTAGAGCAGCGTGTACCATTCCCCGACCGATTCGAAGTTCGTGACGATAACGTTGCCGGTGACGCCGAAGAAGCTGACGCGGGGGATGAGATAACCGAGGAAAACAAGGAAAGGCAAATACACTAACAAATGACCGTGCTTCAGCTTGTTAGGGAAGAAAGCGATGCAGCCGAGAATGCAGCCGTAGCTGGCGAGCTTGACGTACAGATGCCACAGCTTCTCGATCTCCGGCTCCCGGGGAATGGCCAGCCAGACGTACAGGAAGCCGACGATCCCGAGCAGCAAGAACCAGAGCCACAACCGTTTGCGAATCAACTCCATCCAAGTCCCTCCTAAATTTTAGAATAACTTTAAGAACACCTCATCAGATTATGCCTGACCCCTCATTCCCATTCTTCTTCCAGACCGGCCATTCGTGTATATTTAAGGGGAAATGTTCGTTTGTCATTCGGATTTGGAGGAGATGACCGCATGAACCCAAGATTTCGCGGAAAAGGAGAATATGTACGGAGGCTCCGCTTCGGCCTCGTACTTCTTCTTCTGCTGGCGGCAGTCCTCGCCGCGTCGGGCTGCAGCGTCCGGCACTCCGTCCGGACGCCGGCTGCCGAGGCGCTCTCGAAGCGGCTGGCCGAGGTGGAGGCGGTCCGCAAGGTCGACTTTTCTTTTGCGCGGCCGGAATTGACGATCTACGTGAAGACGGAGACGGACAGCCCCGGCGAGGAGACGATCGATGCCGTGCTGGCGCGGGCGAAGGACTTCGCGACGGTCGAGGCGATGGACGAGATCGCCAAGTCGGTGAAGTGGAACGACCGCATCTCCGAGGTGATTCTCGTCCTGTACGACGAATCCCGGGACGAGCCTTATCGGAAGTACGGGGCGAGCTACTACAAGACGTTCGACGCGTCGGACACTTCGGCGGACAATATCGACGGGTATTCGACCTGGAGCGAGTATAAGCTGCAGCCGCGGCCCGACTAAATCGGAGAATGTGGTGGAATTGTTCTAGAGACTTGATTTGCAACGCCGTCTTAGTACAATAGTTTTATGACTACTCCAAAAATAACAAGCGATGAGCTCAGAGTCAAAATCTTCAAGGCGCTAGCCGATGAAACCAGATTGGACATCATACGGGCTCTATACGCCGGCAAGAAGGAAATGAATTGCGGAGAAGTAGGCAACATTCGCGATACTTCCAAATCGAATACTTCGTATCACTTGCGCACTTTGAAGGAGGCGAAATTAATCAACGTACGCAAAGATGCCCAAATCAAATATACGAGTCTAGATTTGGAGACTTTTCAAACTTATTTGCCTGGATTTCTGGATACGCTGTAGAAGGAAATCTCTTTTTTCTTCATTAGTTCAAATGTTATTGAACTTTAGAACAAGAATGAAAAGGACGGGTCCCATGTTCAGATTAACGATCTTATTTTTCCTCGTCATGTTCGTCATCGGCACGGATACTTTCTTGATCTCTCCGCTCATCCCCACGCTTCAGCAATTGTTCGATATCCCGACCGAAGCTGCCGGTTGGATGGTCGGAGCCTACGCTTTAGGTTATGCCCTGTTCGCGCTGATTGCCGGACCGCTATCCGATGGTTGGGATCGCAAGAAGGTCATGCTTTACGGCATGACAGCCTTCGCGGTTTCAACCCTGTTATGCGGCTTTGCCGCCGATTTTTGGACGATGTTCTTATTCCGTTGGTTGGCCGGAGTCAGCGCGGCATTTACGGCTCCACAAGTCTGGGCCTCCATCCCCGCCCTGATCCCGACGCCGAAGATCGCCAAAGTATCCGGAATCGTCATGGCCGGCGTGGCTTCTTCCCAAGCGTTCGGCATCCCTATCGGAAGTCTGCTCGCCTCCATCCATTGGTCTTATTCTTTCTTTGCAATCGGAGCAGCCGCGTTATTCGTGGCCCTATTCATCTACTATGCCTTGCCCGAGATGAAGCCGGATCAAGGCCAAATAACCAAATCTCCTATTTTCGGCAGATACATTCCGCTAATGAAGAGCCCCATGGCGAGAAGAGCTTTCTTCGCTCATTTCCTGTTTCAATGCGGATTCTTTGCCTCCTTCTCTTTCATCGGCAAATGGGTGACGGATCGCTTTGACCTGTCGATCGACCAAGCGGGATATGCGATGTTTTTTCTCGGTCTCGGGAATATAGTCGGGAGCCTCGGCGGTGCCTATGCGATCAAAAAATGGAACCGTTTCAACACGCTGGCTGCGGGCTTCCTTGTCTCTATTGCCTGTTTTATCGTTTTGCCCCACTTGCCATCGGTTGCGGCTTTCGAAAGCGTTTATTTTTTCATATTCGTTACCATGGGGATCGCTTTTCCGCTAATCTTGGGACTGCTGACTTCTTTAAACCCGGCCATTCGCGGCACGATCTCCAGCTTGGCCAATTCGATCATGTACGCCGCGACAACGCTCGGTTCTTGGATCGCGGGTCTGATTTACGCGTCTTTTAACGGTTTTTCCGCCGTTGGCTTGTTTGCCGCTATTTGCTTTGCCGGCTCGCTGTTCTTGTTTATATTCAGCGGTATTTTGGCCGGCGATGCGAGAACAAAGAAGGAGACCGCAGCCTAAATCCATGGAAGAATCTCAGATGGATAGTCTAAATCTTCCGAAATTCAACGTCCTAAGTATTCGCGAGAATGAATTCGAGTTTCTCATCCAAGTGGCGCCGAACTCTCCGCCTTTGTCTTGTCCTCATTGCGGATGCAGAGCCAACCTTTACAAGCACGCCAGCAGGGAACAGATCTGCATGGACTTGCCGATTCGCGGCAAGCGCGTAGGGCTTCTTATCAAGCGGCGGAGATATCGCTGCAGAGACTGCCATCGAACCTTCTGGGAGCACCTGGACCACACCCTGGACGAGAAGCGGAATTGCACCAAGCGTTTGTTGTCTTATATCGAGAAGCAAAGCCTTACCCGCACGTTCGTCAGCCTATCCGAGGAAGTTGGATTGCATGAGAAAACGATACGCAACATTTATCGAGATTACCTAAATCGTCTATCATCCGCTCAAGCCTTGCCCCGCGGCAGCTTGTCGGCATACCGGGATCGCAATTCGCCCAGGTAGCCGAGCCGCTCCAGCACCTCTTCCTTGTTGCGCATTCCGATGCTCAGGATGAGCTGCTCCACCAGCAGCAGCGGCGTCATCATCGAATGGAATTCGCCCATGTCGCCCCGGCTGACGTAGAACGAGACCTGCGCCGACGTGCCGAACCGGAAGTCCTCCCGATCCGCCACCAGGATGACGGGGCAGCCGACCCGGCCGGCGCAGTCCAGGATGACCTCCGTCTCCGGCAGCATCCGGGCGAAGCTGAAGACGAGCACGGCGTCCTCCCGCGTCACGTTCGCCAGCGATTCGAGCAGCTCGTGGCCGCTCCCCGCCATGATCCGGATCGACAGGCCGAACCGCGACAGGCGGTACGACAGGAGATGGCCCAGCGACAGCGAAGGCCCCGGCGCGTAGACGTATACCCGGCGGGCGCCCGCCATCAGACCGGCCGCCTGCTCCAGCTCGTCCGGATGAATCTTGTCCGCCGTATCCTGCAGATGGCGGATCGCCTGCTCCAGCATCCGAAGCGGCAGGCTGCCCGGATCCATCCGGGAGATCGTCTCGGCCAGCTTCACGGCGGGCGTCGGGTGCGAGGGATCGCGGAGCTTCTGCTTGAACGCCTTGGCGTTGTCGTACCCGGCGAAGCGCCAGAATCGGGAGACGGTCGCGATGCTCGTGCCGAGCCGGTCGGCGATCTCCTGATCCGTCATGAACAGCATCTCTTCGGGGTATCGTTCGATGAAATCCGCGATTTTCAGCTGGCTGGGCGAGAATCCCGATTTGTCGGCGAACAGGCTCATCATGCGGGTCGCTCTCCTTTACATAGACGCTTTTCTCGAATTCGATTCCGTCTCCATCCTACCTCATGATTGTTATGTAAATTTTCTTTCATGATTAATCGAATGTAAAAAATATTACATTCCGTTGACACATTGCCTCGCTGGTTTTAATAATCGCCTCCTACAATGAGGGCAAATCCCTTATCAAGGAGGCCAACGCCATGGCTAGCCATTCGCGAGCAATCACCCTGACCTCTTCGCAGAAAATGATGATTTTCGTCCTGTCGATGTCCTTGTACGGCTTGTCCAACATGTTCACCGAGCTCATCCCGGAGTTCCGGATCGGGCCCGTCGAGCTGTCCGTCGAGTACTTCGCCTTCATCCCCCTCACCCTGTGCATGCTGTTCTCCCCTCTGCACGCCGCCGTGGGAGCCGCTCTCGGCGAAGTCATCTTCGGCGAGCTGATGCTGGGCCAATTCGGCGGACTCGGCGAGCTGGAGAAGTTCCTGACGTTCTCGTTCGCGATGTACGTCGCCGGCCGCATGGTGCGCGATCCGCTGAACCGCGTCCAGGTCGGCGTCGCGGCCATCGCCGGCGTCATCATCCATCAGGCGTGCAGCTCGCTGATCGACATCGGCAAGGTATGGGTCGGCGTCGACGACTTCGACACGATCCCGGGACTGGCGGAGAGCGTCGTCGTCGTGGAAGGCTTCAGCTTCCTGAACGACGTGCTGTTCTCCGGCATTCTGTTCGCCCTGCTGCCGACGGCTTATCTCGTACCGAGACTGTATGGGAAAATCGAGCCGCTGCTCGGCATCCGGCCTCGCGGCAAAGCCGCCTACGAAGCTGGCGGCGTGTCGGCCAAGATCGTCGCGACGGGCATTCTCCTCGCCGTCGTCTCGTTCGGCGCGGCCGCCCTGTCGAAGACGGACTGGAACTTCGCCGAATGGGACAGCGGCTTCGAGGACCGCTTCGGCACCGGCGCGATCTGGATCAGCATCGCTGCGGCCGCTCTCGTCGCCCTCGTCGTGCTCGCCTTCTTCCGGATGAGGAAGAACCGCGGGCCGCAAGCCGAAGCGCCGGGAGAGTCGCCTTATGTCTAAGCCGATCTCCCCGTCTTCGCCGGCCCTATCGTCTTCTTCATCTTCACCGTCTTCATTATCTTCACAGTTTTCATTATCTTCACCGTCTTCAGCGTCATCGCTCGCCGCTTCCGCAGCCCCGTCCGCCGGCGAATTCGCCGTTCGCGTCTCGAACGTCACCTTCGCTTACCCGGGCTCGGAGCAGCCGGTACTCCGCGAAGCGTCCCTCGCGATCCGGAAGGGGAGCTTCGCCGCGATCGCCGGCGGGAACGGCTGCGGCAAGTCCACCCTCTGCAAGCTGTTCAACGGGCTTATCCCCCACTATTATTCGGGAGAATTCTCCGGATCGGTGGAGGTGTGCGGCAGGCCGGCCGAAGGCCGCGGCGTCGCCGAGCTCTCCCGCCAGGTCGGCTACGTGTACCAGGACTTCGACAATCAGCTCGTCCGTCCGACCGTGCTCGACGAAGCGGTGTTCGCCCCGCTCAATTACGGGCTGCCCGAGTACCGGGCCATGGGACAGCGCGCGCTGGAGCTGTGCGGAATCTCGCATCTGCATGACCGCTACGTCTGGGAGCTGAGCGGCGGCCAGAAGCATCTGCTCGCCTTGGCGGGCGCGCTGGCGCTGGAGCCGGACGTCCTCGTCGTCGACGAGCCGGTGTCGCAGCTCGATCCCCGCCACGCCCGCCAAGCGTACGAGGTGCTGCGGCGGCTGAACCGGCAGCATGGGATCACGATCATCGTCATCGAGCACCACACGGAATTCATCGCGGACTATTGCGAGGAAGTGTGCCTGATGGAGCAGGGCCGCGTGCTGTGGCAGCTCCCTGCCGCGGAGGCGCTGAACCGGCTCGCCGATCTGGATCGCCTCGGCATCCAGCCGCCGGAGGTGACCCAAGCGGCGGCGAAGCTGTCGGAGCTGCTGGGCAAGCCGTCCGCCGCCTCGTCCTACCCCGTCACGGCCGACGACGCCGAAGCCTACTTCGGGGCCATCCTGCGCCGGAGGGCCGCGGAGACCGGTTCGCCGGGGAAGGAGGCCGGGGGAGGGGCGTCCGCCGGCGAGGCCCCGCCCTCGAATCCGAGTCCGGCGATCGAGTTCCGCCGAACGGAGCTTAGCTACCGCACCGTCCGCAAGGAGAAGCGCGAGGTGCTGCGCGGCCTTGATCTCGCGCTGAACGAAGGCGAACGGATCGCGCTCGTGGGCAACAACGGCGCGGGCAAGTCCTCGCTGCTGAAGCTGATCGCCGGAATCGCGAGGCCGACGGGCGGGGACGTCCGCGTTCTGGGCGAGGACGCGAAGGGCTTGTCCGTCGAGCGGATCTCCGCCCGGATCGCCTACGTGTTCCAGAATCCGGAGGACATGTTCATCGAGGACACGGTGTACAAGGAAGTGGCCTATTGCCTGAAGCGCCGCCGGTACCCGCAGGCCGAGGAGACGGCGGAGCGCATGCTGCGCGCCTTCCGGCTCGAGCCGCTGCGCGACCGCGACGCCCGTCTTCTCAGCGGAGGCCAGCAGCGCCGCGTCTCGCTCGCGATCGGGGCCGCGATCCGTCCCGAGATCATCCTGCTGGACGAACCGACGGCCAATCTCGATCTGGCGACCCGCGAAGAGCTGATCGGCACGCTGAAGGAGCTGGAAGCGCACGTTCGCACCGTCGTCATCGCTACGCACGACATGCAGCTCGTCCGGCAGTGGGCGACCCGCGTCGTCGTGCTGAACGAAGGCGTCGTCGCGGGCGACGGCGCTCCCGCCGACGTCTTCGCGGACGCCGACTTGATCCGCCGGGCGGGGCTGGCCCCGACGCAGATCATGGACTTATCGGCCAGGCTCGGATTGAAGCCGGCTTGCGCCTCGCCCGCCGAGCTGGCCGGGCGAATCTACGGGATGCTCGCTCACGGGAAGGAGAACGACAGCCATGCAGCTCGTCCGCAATTGGTTTAGCCGGATCTCGCTGGAGAGAATTCAACTGGAGCTCATGAACACCGCCTACGGCAGCGGGCACGCCTCCCTCTCCAGGCTGGATCCCCGCTGCCTGCTCCTTTGGTATCTGTTCTTCGCCATCGTGCCCTGGTTCCTGTCGAGCTTCGTCGTGCTGGCCGGCTTGTTCCTGCTGACGGCGGCCACGACCGTCCTGTCGCGGGTGACGCCCTTCGTTATCGTCGTCCTGTGCCTCGGACTGATCGGGCAGGTCGGATGGCTGTTCGTCCTCTCCCTCTTCTTCGGCGGGGACGTCGGCTCGGCGCTGCCGCTGCTGAAGCTGACCTTGAAGCTGTCCGTCGTCTCGCTCGCGAGCATCACCGTGTTCTCCGGCATGGATCCCGAGAAGATCAGCGACGGCCTGCTCGCGCTCGGGCTGCCGGCCTCGATCTCGTTCAGTCTCTCGTACGGCTACCGCATTCTTCCGGTCCTGTTCGAGGAGTTCCGCAACGTCCTGCTCTCCTACCGGCTGCGGGGCCAGTCGCCGGAGCGGCCCGGATTCCTCTACTGGCGGATGGCCGCCTATTATTTGAAGCTGCTCACGATGGCGTTCTTCCCTCTCATGCTGGCCACGGCCAAGCGCTCCCGGACGACGGTGGAAGCTCTCGAGACCCGCGGCTTCTCCTACGGCATGCGCAATCCCGCTTCCAAGAAGCTGAAGCTGTCCCACCTGCGCGTCGCCGCGCGGGATATCGCGTTCCTGTCCGGAACGGCGGCATACGTCGCGCTGCTGTTCTGGATCGGCTGATTATATAGAGACCAAGGAGTGTTCCCATGAAGATCGACCTGCACACCCATGCGAAGCTGTCCAAGGCGTCGGATTTCTCGGCGGCCTATTACGAAGAGATGATCGGGGAGGCGCTGGAGAGCGGGCTCGACGCGCTGGCGTTGACCGAGCATTTCAATACTCGCAATTTCTACGAGGTGTACGACAATCTGGATCGGATGTTCCCTTACAACGGGGATTATTACGAAGCGAACGGGCTTAAAATCTTCCCGGGCATGGAAGTGGATATTCGGGAGACCGGCCACATTCTGCTGATCGGAAGAAGGGAGACGGTTCTGGAAGCCCGCCGCCGCTTGGACGGGTATGCGGACAAGGATTCCTTTATTCTTTTCGACGAGCTGATGGATCTGGCCGATTCGCTGCCGCTTCTGAAAATCGGAGCCCACCCGTTCCGGGAGAGCACCCCGCTCCATCACCTGTCCGACGCCCAGCTGTCCCGCCTCGACGCCTTCGATCTGAACGCCAAGGACCTGTACGAATACGGCCGCGAGGCGAACCGGGAGCGGGTGGAAGGCTTGGCCGCGAGGCTCGGCAAGCCGGTGACGGCGGGCAGCGACACGCACCAATGCCTGCAATACGGCAGCGTGTACAACGAGCTGGACGCGGATTGCGGCAGCGTCGCCGAGCTGAAGGAGGCGATTCGGCGGGGAGCGTACCGGATTCGGATCTCCGACGAGCTGCCGATCAAGGTCAAGGCGTCCGTCATGCTCAAGAAGCTGCTGAAGAAGCTCGCCCGGTTCGAAGCCGAGACGGCGGCGGCAGCGGGGGCCATGTAACAACCCCTATAGGAAAAGAGCAGAGTCCCGACCGCCTCTTCCGGCAGCCGGGACTCTTCCCGTTGTCGCCCGATTACTCCCACGGGTACTTCGTCAGCAGATAATCCGCGAACTTCTTGCTCTCTTCCCGCCGGATTCGCCGCATCTCCTTGCGGTGAGCCGCCGTCTCGAACAGCTTCTTCTCTTCTTCCGTCTCGGGGATGACCCGCGGCACCGGAATCGGCTTGTTGTCTTCGCCCAAGCCGACGAAGGTGAGGAACGACGTCGCGGCGATCCGTCTCTCCCCGGTGCGCAGGTCCTCGCGGATCACCTTGACGAACACTTCCATCGATCTCGTGCCCGTCCACGACACGAACGATTCGAGCGACACCGAATCCGTCGGCCGAATCGGGTGCAGGAAGTCGACCGAGTCCGTCGAGGCCGTGACGGCCGTCACGCGGCACAGCTTCGAGGCGGAGATGGACGCGATGTCGTCGATGTGGGACATCAGCCTGCCGCCGAACAACGTATTATGGTTGTTTACGTCCGTCGGGAACACTCTCGCCACCTTGAAGCAGCGGGTCTCCGTCACGCGTTTGCTCTCCAATCGGGTTCACGCTCTCTCTCGGTTCTTCTTGGAGAATTTTACCCGGGGAGGCGTTTTTTTATGTCCGTTGGGCGAAGCGGCGTCGGACTAGCCTTCGTTCCCTTCCTACCCTTCCTCCCCTTCCTTCCCGTCCTTCCGGATTCGCCGCTCCAGAACGAACGGGCCGAACGGAAGGAAGGCCGCCGCCACGGCGCCGGCGATGCGCGCGAGCCTCCAGCGGAACAGGACGGCCATGACCGCGACGCCGGCCAGGAATAACGCGAACAGCACGCCGTGCGCCATTCCGACTATGGCGACCGCTTCGGGCATGTCCGCCGCGTACTTGAGCGGCATGGCGATCAGCAGCAGGACGAGAAACGATAAACCCTCTAAATAACTAACGACGCGAAATACGGAAGCCGTTCCGGCTCTCATGGACGAATCCTCCCCCTGTTCATCTAAGCCCTTATCTTATACGGAACAGGGGGACGAGCCGTTCCCGTTCGCCGGCGACGATCGGTTACCCGATTGCCTCGTTTGGCTCGAGGGGCTTGCCGAACTCGAGGGGCGCGGCGGGCTTAACGGGCTCGACGGGCACGGCGGGACCTATCGCCTTATCGCGCTCCAGCGTCCGGATCGGAACGAGCGAGTACTTCTTCGCCTCCGCGTCGATCGGCCCGAACCGGACGTACGAGAGCTCATCGCCCTCATCGAACACGTGAGCTTCCCGATACGGAATCTCCTCTCCGCCGGCGGAGACCAGCTTGAAGCCGATCGAATCGGAGGCCTTCGTCGCGTCGAAGGACACCAGCGTGGACACGGGCGAGACGATCGCCCGCAGGAGCGTCACCCGTTCCCCGTTCTCGAGCTCGATCGTTCGGTTCAGCTCGATCGTTCTCGTATCCCGCGCGATCGAATCGGTCGATACCTCCACCTCGAATACCCATGGCTCTTCGATCGCGATCGTCTTGTGCGACGGCGTGCTGAGAGTATCGTACGCAATTCGAAGCTTCAGCGGCCCTTCGCCGGGCAGGTCGCGGAATTGGACGTCTCCGTAGATCGTATACCGGCCGTCGCTCTCCTTCACCGATTGCGAACCTCTCGTCAGTTGAAGGTCTTCCCCGTTGACGAGCACGCGCGGCGTCAGATGGGTTCGGTAATTGAAGCGGACGCCCGGGGCCGGCTCGAAGGTCGAGCCGATAAGCAGCCGGTCGGCTTCGACGAGCACTTCGTTCAAGGTGAGCTTGCCGAAGGCGTTCTCGGCCGTCTCGCCGACGGCCGTCTTATAGGGCGAATAATCAGGAGGGTTCTCCCCGTTCATATAGCGCTCGATCAGACCGGCCACGAAGGGGATCCGGGCGAGAGTCGCCTGGCCGAACGGCATCGCCAGCCCCAGCGTCAGGACGGCCGCGACGGCGGCGGCGGCGATTCCAAGCCGGATGCGGGCGCGGCTGCCAGCGCGGCGGCGGGGGAGCTTCCGAAGCACGCGCTTGTTCCAGCGTTGGCGTTCCCCTTCCGTAAGCGGCTCTTCGCCGTATTCGGAGAGGTCAAGCTTCAGGTCGTTCAATTCCTGGTAGAAGGACATCGGTTTTACACCTCGTTTTCCGGGATAAACATCTTCCTTAACTTCTTGCGCCCGCGCGAGAGCTTGTTATGGATCCAAGACTCCTTGACGTTCATCCGCTCCGCCATCTCGCGGGACGGAACGCCCTCCAGATAGTACTTCTCGAACAGGCTCCTCTCCTCGGGCGAGAGGTGCGCCAACACTTCCTCCAAGTCCCGTTCGGACGATGCCGGCGGCGGCTTCCCGTACAGCTCGTCGGTGATGTCCGCCCGGACGAATCGCTGCCGGTTCTTGATTATCCTCCGCCGATAGTCGATGGCCCGATACTTGGCGATGGCCGCCATCCACTGCTTCAGCGAGGTGCGGCTGCCGTCGAACTCGTCGATATGCTGCCAGACGGCGAGCAGCACGTCGTCCAGGCATTCCTCGACCTCCCGCTCGTCGTCGGGAACGTGGCGGCGAATGATGGCCGACAGCAGCCCTCCGTACGTCTCGATGAGGAAGGCGATGGCCTTCTCGTTGCGGGCTCGGATCTGATCTGCGACATTGTGTTCCGTTATGACCACGGACGGCCGCCCTCCTAACTCGTTGCCGGTTCGAACCTATAAGTTAATACGAATCCAAGGGCGACAATCTATCGGATGGGACAAAAAAAGAGAGCCGCCGCCCGCCGGCCGGACGGCTCTCTCTTCGTCGTTCCTTACAGCTTGAACTTGGCCACCGCCGCCTCCAGGCCGGAGCTTCTCTCCGCCAACCGCTCCGTCGCTTCGGCGATAAGCTTCGCCGCTTCCAGCTGGCGGGCGGACATCTCCCGGATCGAGGCGGTGTGGTCCGCGGACGCGGCCGAGATCTGAGCGATCTGCTCGACCGACGCGGCCACCTCCTCGGAGCCGGCCAGAATCTGTTCCGCCGCGGCGGAGATCTCCCGGATCTGGCCGTTCACGAGCTCGAACCTGTCCACCGTGCGGCCGAACAAGGCTTCCGCTTCGCTCGACAGCTCCGTTCCCCGCGCCATCTCCTCGCTCTCCTTCTCCATTCGCTCGCCGATCCGGGCCGATTCCTGCCGGATATGCTCCAGAAGCGAAGCGACCCGCTCGACCGATTCGGCCGAGGCTTCGGCCAGCTTGCGCACTTCGCCGGCGACGATGGCGAAGCCGGCTCCGTGCTCGCCCGCCCGCGCGGCTTCGATAGAAGCGTTGAGCGCGAGCAGCTTGGTCTGGTCCGCGATGCTCGTAATCGCTTGGAGAGCCGGCTCGATCTCCTCCATGTAGCCTCCTAGCACCCGCACCGATTCCGTCGTCTCCTTCGCGGCGCCCGCGATATGATCCACCTGCTCCCGGAGCCATCCGATGGAGCTTCTTCCCCGCTCCGCCGTCTCCAGCGCTTCGCCGGAAGCGCCCGAGACGCTGGCCGAAGCTTCGGCGACGCGCTGGATCGCCGCCGTGATCTCTTCCATCGACTTGGCGCTCTCCTCGGCCCCGGTCCGCTGATGCTCGGCCCCTTCGGCCAATCCCGCCGCCGCGTGCTCCAGCCGCTCGGTCGAGCCGACCATCCGGCCCGTCTCGGAGCGGAACCGTTCGGTCGATTCGACGAGGCTCTTCGTCGTCGCCGTCATGTCCCGGACGACGTCCCCGAGCGTGACGCCGAGACGTTCGATCATCTTGTCCATCGCCGCGTACGCTTGCCCGATCTCGTCCTTCGAGCGGACCTTCCGGGCGCCGAGGCGGGATTTGGCCTCCGCCAGATCGCCTCGGGCGATGGCCTCCGCTCCGCGGACGACCGTGCCGAGAGGACGCAGGGCGCGGGACAGGAACCAGGCGATGAGCAGGAACACGAGCAGGGTCAGCGCTCCCATGGCGACGAACGCCGGGACGCTGGCGGACATGACGTCACGGAAAATCGTGCTGGCCACGGACGCCCCGGTATCGATGCCCAGCACCCCGATCACCGTCCCGTCCGCTCGGCGCAGCGGGGCGTAGGAGGAGATATAATCGCCGTACTCCGGGTTGCGGATGATGCCGGACTTGGCGGATTGTCCCTTCAGGACGGCCTCGACCGCCTCCTTCGGCATATCCGTCACCTCGCCGATCGGGGAGGCGGAATCCGAATCGCGGGGCTGGCCGTCGATCAGAAGGATAGGCTCGCCCTTGTCGTCGATCTTCACGGTGTAGACGTACATGGCGCCGATCCGTTCCCGGTACCGGTTCAGCTCTTCGCGAAGGCTCCAGTACAGATCCGTCTCTTGAGGGTCCGCGAGGAACTGCTCGTACGGCTTCAGGTCGAATTGCCCGGCATACGACTCGGCCAGGCGCATGCTGAAGCTGCCGATTGCCTCCTGGCTGGCTTGCTTCGTGTTCCGGATCTGCATATATATCAGGACGGTAGACAGAATGAGGAGCAGGGCCAAAATCATCGTGGACAGCTTCCAAGCCAAGCGGCTTCCGAATCGCGACATGAAGTTCTTTCTCCTTTTTTGGGGTGACGGTTCTGGGAACGGCGTGCAATAGGGTGCTTCGAATTTCCTATGAAGTCTACAAAATTCGACAGACTGTTAACGTTTTCCTGCCGGATGTTTTCCTAGTTTTGAACAAATCGAGGCGGTTGGGGTCCTCCGATGATTGGAAGTGGGCACGCGATGCCGACGAATGGCGATACGCGATGAAGGAGATCGCCCGTGAACGGTAGGCCTCGCAGCAATCTTCATCTCATTCAGACCGAGACTTATACTCTATCGTGGAGGGGATCATCCTCTTCTCGGTCATTCCATCGCGTTCCACTTTGGATTAAGACGCGTTAACGCCAACTCTAACGGAAAGTAAAACGCAAAAAAGGAGAGGGCTGCAGCAGGGCTGCAGCGCCTCTCCTCCGCGGAGGTCTCCGATTCAGTTAATAGTCAACAGCCCTAATCGTTTTTAATCGCCATCGGTTCCTTCATAAACCAAGATATATGGGTACACTCTTTGCACACAAGGATGGTCGCGCTTTTGTTCGCCCAGTCCAGTCCGAAAAAGGAAAGGCCGCTTGTATTTAATTGCCTATAGTCTTTGTCAAAAGTGTCATTCTGGCAACAAGGACAAACGATTCTTCGCGTTCCGGTACTATATCGCACGATGCTTCACTCCACTGCCTTCGCCTATTCGATTACTTCGTGAACATGTGGTGGCCGATCGTCTTGACGGCTTTGGCCTTCTTCGCCTTGGCCGGCTCCATCTTCGGGTTGAAGAAATACAGCGCGCCCGGCACGTTATTCTCGCCGTCCAGAGCGGCCCGGGCCGCCTGGATGCACTCGGCGGACGCCGTCTCCGTCAGCAGGTCCCCGTTCAGCGCCGGAGGGAACTGACCCGCCGCGTAGATGACGCCCCGCACCGTATCGGGGAACTTGCCGCTGTTGACGCGGTTCAAGACGACATTGGCGATAGCGAGCTTGCCTTCATACGGCTCGTAGCCGGCTTCCACCTGAATGATCTTGGCGAGCAGCGCCAGATCGGCGGTGGTCGGGTCCAGGAACTCTGGCACGATTACCTTCAGCTTCCGCCCCTCTTCGACCTTCTGGCTCTCCAGCCCGTTGCGAGCCATGAGCGCCTTAACCGTCGTGCCATAGGCCTGCGCGATGCCGGCCAGCGTGTCGCCGCTCTGGACGACATAGGGCTCCACGGGCCGGACGACGGAGGCTTGCTCCTCGTTCTGCCAGCCCACGCTGGCGTGCATGGACTCGGCCAGAAGGCGCAGAGGCAGGTAAGCGTTCCCATCCCGGACTTTGACCGCCTGCGGAATATCGTACATCTCGCCGTTATACGTTATGACCGATTGTCCGGGCCGGAACGCGAGCTTGTCGCCCCACTCGTCGCTCACGGCGATCTTGCCCGAGTCGGCGTCATAGGACAGCGTCCAGCCCAACTCTTCCGCGAGCTCCTTGACCGGAGCGTATGTCATCCCGTCCGCAAGCCACAATTGTCGGCCCAAGTCCGACTTCTGATCTTCTATATACAGTCCGCCGCCGTTCGTACCCGCGAACGCCGAGCCTGCGCCCGCCGCCGCCAGCAACGCGAGAGTCAATGCGGCCATTCGAATCCACTGCTTGATGCCGTTCATCCCCTTTGACGGAAGATAGTCATAACGTCCTACTGTCCGCTATTATACATGCTGGTTAGAGGAAAATTTTAAAAATTAACGTTTTTTCATCGAAGGGGAGGGAACGAATCCGGGAATCGCCTCATGGTTCCTGTTTCGGTTGGGGGAGGCGGCTAACGAATCGAGGAGACGCTATTTTGCGGAAAATCGTGGATTTTCGGTTCTAACGAATCGTATAGACGCTATTTCGTGCTGGAAGCCCGTTTTTACCCTCGATGGACCTAAATAAGATCGCTGGAGTTCGTTAGAGTTTCAAAATGAGCTTTTGACGCGAAATAGCGTCTTCTGAGTTCGTTACAGAACAGGGCCTCTGGACCGGAACCCTGTGACTCCGGATTCGATTGCCGATTCCGATGGCAACCATGAACGAGACTTCCCCCTCCTCATATCCCAAAAAGTCTGTTAGCGAGATGATCTTTAGCAGAAAAAAAGACGACTTCCCCCGCGAGATTGCGGAAAAGAAGTCGTCCAAGCACGCGCCCCCAACAACGCGCGCTAAGCCTCGAGCGATTGAATGAGCCCCTTCAGCTTCTCGGCCGAACGGTGCAGCAGCTCCCGCTCGGAATCCGAGATCTCGAGCTTCAGCACCTCGCGGACGCCGGTCCGGTCGACGACGCACGGCACGCCGAGGTACACGTCCGATACGCCGTGATAATCGTCGAGCAGCGTCGAGACGTTCAGCACGGCGCCCTCGTCGCGCAGGATCGCGGTGCAGATCCGGTCGAGCGCCAGCGCGATCGCGTAGTAGGTCGCGCCCTTGGCCGCGATGATCTCGTACGCCGCATCCCTCGTGCTCTCGAAGATGCGCGCCTTCTGCTCTTCGTCGAAGGCGATGCGCGTTCCCGCCACGTTGGCGAGGCTCCATACCGGCAGCTCCGAATCCCCGTGCTCGCCGATAATGTGGGCGTGCACGCTTCGCGGATCGATGCCCAGCTCTTCGCCGATGAGATAGCGGAAGCGCGCGCTGTCGAGCAGCGTGCCCGAGCCGACGATGCGGCTCGCGGGCCAGTCCGATTTTCTCCAAGTGAGGTAGCTCATGATGTCCACCGGGTTCGACGCGATCAGCAGAATGCCGTCCTGATTGACCTTCAGCACTTCGCCGACGATGCTCTCGAAGATGGCCGCGTTCCGCTTCAGCAGATCGATCCGCGATTCGCCCGGCTTCTGCGCCGCTCCCGCCGTAATGACGATGATGTTCGCGCCGCGGCAATCCTCGTAATCGCCCGCCCATACCTTCGTCTTCCCGAGGAAGGGAAGGCCGTGGTTCATGTCGATGGCGTCGCCCTTCGCCTTGCCCTGGTTGGCGTCGATCAGCACCAGCTCGTCCGCGCGCTCTCTCAGCAGCAGCGTGTAGGCGGTCGTCGCTCCGACGGCTCCGACTCCGATAATGACGATCTTCGTTTTACTCATTCTCTTCAACCTCCGTATGGGGATGGGATGGGTGGCGTTCCAATTCCAATTCCAATTCCAATTCCAGTTCCAGTTCCAGTTCTTGTTCCTGTTCCGGTTCCTGTTAAGGTTCCTGTTCCAGTTCCTGTTCTTCCAGGTAGGGCTTGTTTACATAATCATACATAAATCCCATCAACACCGCACCGCCGATGATATTGCCCAACGTAACCGGCACGAGATTGTGAAGCACACCGCCCAAGGAGATCGTCCCGGGATGGTGCAGCACCAGCGCGATCGCGAACGTGCACATGTTGGCGATGCTGTGCTCGTAGCCGGAGATGAAGAAGCAGAACACGAACAGGATCATCGCGAACATCTTGGCGCCGTCTCCCTTCAGCGAGAGCGGGATGAAGAAGGCGAGGCAGACGAGCCAGTTGCAGAGCAGCGCGCGGAAAAACAGCTCCATCGTCGGCAGGTTCATCTTCTTATCCACGACGCTGAGCAGGAACCCGTTCACGGACGATTCGGAGAACAGCCCGGTGGTGAAGATCAGGAAGGCGAAAAAAGCCGCCCCGATCAGATTGCCCGCATACGTGTAGAGCCACAGCTTCAGCACGGTCGGCCATCGGACCTTGCCGCGCAGGGCGGCGTAGGTGTAATAGAAGGTGTTGCCCGTGAACAGATCCCCTCCCCCGTAAGAGATAAGGATAATGGCCGCCCCGAACGTCAGCGCCGCCATCGGGTACGTGAGCGGAGAATGCTCGCCGTAGAAGAAGCTGCCGGTCTTGAACGCCACGATGACGCCGAAGCCGATGAACATGCTCGCCAAGGCGGAACGCGCGATATACCGGAGTCGGCTCTGCTTGAAGACTTTGATCTTCTTCAGAGCCAGCTGTTCGACCTTCTCGAGCGCGGCGACTTCCATCGGACTCCCCTCCTTCACCATTAAGCTTCTTGAAGAAGATACTATCGATCGCAGCCGTCTCTAGCTGTGATGGAAGTCACACCGCGCGAATTCGCGCGAGAAGTTCCTCACATCGGCCGGCGATCCGGCATGTCACTTTAACTGTCATCATCGTTGATTTCTTGCACTTTTTGTTGGTTATTGCTGTGGTTTTCAACCGCGAGAACGCTTACGATTAAGGCATCGACCGGTCGAAATCGATGAGAGGGTGAGGATTCCCGAACATGGTTAGGAGAACTTGGAGAGCTTCCTCCAGACTTGCCTTGGCCTTGGCCTTGGCCGCCGTCATCGCGGCGAGCTCCGCCGGCATTCCGGGCCAGCATGCGGCCCAGGCGGCGGACGGCGCGTTCGTGACCGAAGTGATCGTCCGAACGGTCGAGAACTTCAAGAACCATTCGGACGTCGTGAAGTTCATGAACAGCGCCGCGAACCGCCACGTCTCCGTCATCAATCTGAACGTCAAGGAAGACGAGGACGATGCGGTCCCTTCCGGCTACGTGTTCTACGACAGCTCGATCGCCCCGGTCGCGCCCGGGTATGCCCAGTTCGACGCCTTGGCCGACGTCATCGCTGAAGCTCACGCGAGAGACATCCAAGTCCGGGCCTGGATTCCGCAGTTCCATGACAGAGCCGCCTTCGATCATGACCCCGCCTGGAGAATGATGGCTTTAAAAGACGGCCAGATCGCGCCGTTCACCGGCTCGAACGGCAACGAATACTTCGTGAACCCCCTTCATCCGGACGTCCAGGCGTACGAACGCTCGATCATCCGGGAGATCGTGGCCAATTACGATGTCGACGGAGTCGTATTGGACTGGCTTCGCTTCGACGATTACAACATGGATCTGAGCGATTATACGAGACAAGCGTACAGCGCCACTTACGGATACGACCCCGCCGCGATCGACTTCGCGACGGACAACGCCAAGAGGCGGCAGTGGAACGACTGGCGGACGACCCGGATCGGCGAATACGTGAGGGACGTGGCGAACGACATCGATCGCCTCGTTCCGGATCTCTTCACCGGCGTCTACATTCTGCCCCCGGAATTCGCCGAAGTCGGGCAGGATGCAGGGAAGTTCAAAGATTATGTCGACTTCGTCTCTCCTATGGCTTACTTCGCCGACTGGGGGTTCGATCCCTCCTGGGTCTATAACGGAACGGGGATTCTCGCCCAAACCCGGAGCAAGGTCGGCGACAAGGAGATCATTCCCGGACTCGACGTATGGTGGACCAACGCGCAGTATCATCAGATCTACTCGGGCATCCGTACTCAGCAGGCCGAGGTCCAGAATCTCGCCTTCTTCCTCTACGGCAAGTGGACGGACAACGACCTGAAGAAGATCGATAACCGCAAAAACTGGTAACGAACAGTACTCTTCGCGTTCCGCGGCGGCGGGCTTCGCCCCGCGGGACGCGCCGCCCAAGGAGGGCCGCAGCGTGAAGACTAGACAATCGATCATCCGTCAATGGGATTTGCAATTGATGGTGGTACCGGCCCTGATGTTCATCTTCGTCTTCAGTTATATCCCCATGTCCGGCATTCTGATCGCGTTCAAGGATTACGACATCTTCCAAGGCTTCGCCTCGAGCCCGTGGGTCGGACTGGACAACTTCAAGGAGTTCCTCCATGCGGACGAATTCGGGACGGTCATTCGCAACACGCTCGGCATCAGCTTCCTGAAGCTGCTGATCGGATTCCCGGCCCCGATCGTACTGGCTCTGATGTTGAACGAAGTGAGAATTCCGATCTTCAAGCGGGTCGTTCAGACGATCAGCTATCTGCCCCACTTCCTGTCGTGGGTCATCGTGTCCGGGTTCGTGCTCACGATGCTCTCCGCCGATTACGGCAGCTTGAACATCGCCTTGGAGAAGCTGAACCTGATCGACGAACCGGTCAACTGGCTGACGATCCCGAATTACTTCTGGGCCATCCTGATCGCGACCGGCCTATGGAAGGGGATCGGCTTCGGCTCCATCGTCTATCTCGCCGCGATCGCCGGAGTCAACCCGGAGCTCTACGAGGCGGCTTCGATCGACGGGGCCGGCCGCTTCCGGAAGATCTTCTCCATCACGATTCCGTGCATCATGCCGGTCGTCTCGATCTTCCTCATTCTCGCGATCGGGGACCTGCTCAGCGCCGGGTTCGAGGACATTCTGCTGCTGCAATCGGACATCGTCCGCGACGTCTCCGATGTTCTGGACACGTACGTGTACCGGGTCGGCATCAAAAATTCGCTGTTCTCCTACGCGGCCGCGGTCGGCCTGTTCAAGGCGGTCGTCAGCGTCATCCTGCTGACCGTCGCGAACGCGCTCGCCCGGAGGTCCGGCAACAGCTTATGGTAACTTATTCGAAGGCGGAGATAACCCGATGAGACTATCGTACGGTGAACGCATGTCGTCCGTCGTCATCTATGCGCTGCTGGCGCTGCTTGCGTTCGTCACGTTCTACCCTTTCTGGAACTCGGCCGTCATCTCCTTCAACACCGGCTCGGACACCTCTCTTGGAGGCGTCACGTTCTGGCCGAGGGACTTCACGTTCGACAATTACGAGATCGTCTTCCAGGACAGCCGGCTGCTCCGAGCCTTCTTCGTCTCCGTTCTGCGGACCGTCGCCGGAACGGCGCTCTCCATCGCGGCGACCGCCGTCTTCGCTTACGGAATGTCGAAGAAGGAGCTCGTCGGACGCAAGTATTACATGATTTTCTGCATCATTCCCTTGTACTTCGACGGGGGGCTCATCCCCTCTTATATGCTGATTCGCTCGCTGGGCCTCATGAACTCGTTCTGGGTCATGGTGATCCCGAGCCTCGTCAGCATCTGGAACATGATCGTCTTCCGGACGTTCTTCCAGCAGCTGCCCCACAACCTCGAAGAGTCGGCCCGTATCGACGGGTGCGGGTATTGGCAGACGCTGTTCCGGATCGTTCTGCCCATCTCGGGCCCGGTCGTCGCCACGCTGTCCCTCTTCACGGCCGTCGGCCATTGGAACGACTGGTTCACGGCGACGCTGTACATCTCGGACACGAAGCTGCTCCCGATCCAGACGCTGCTTCAGCAGATTCTCAGCTCAAACATCATGTCCGAGCAGATGATGCAGACCAACTCGGCCGCCCAGAGCCACATGGCTTCAGCGCATTCGGTCACGACCAAGTCGCTGACCATGGCGACCATGATGGTCGCCACGATTCCGATCATTCTCGTCTACCCCTTCGTGCAGAAGTACTTCGTGAAGGGCGTCATGGTCGGCTCGCTTAAGGAATAATCACATCGGGAATCGAAGGGGTGTCTAGGGATGTCGATGTTATGGAAGAAAAAAAGCCGCGCTTCCGGCCTGCTGGCCCTAACGCTAGGAATTACTGCCGTCGTCTCGGGCTGTTCGGACAAGAAGCAGGAGAACGGTTCCGCCTCCCCGGCGAACGACTCCTTCGTGTTCGGCGAGACGCCTTTATCCTTTTCCTTCTATGGGAATTACGACTGGTACACGATGCAGCCCTGGGGCGAGGACCCCGCCACCAAGTGGATCAAGGAAAACAAGAAGGTTACCGTCACCCCCGTTCCGGCGCAAGGCGCTTCCGTCCAGAAGTTCAATACGATGGTCGCCTCCGACGATCTCCCCGACGTCCTCTTCATGGACCGCGGCCCGCTCGTGGAGAAGCTGCGCCAAGCCGGGAAGCTCGTTCCGCTCGATCCGTATCTCGACAAGTATCCGAATCTGAAGAAGTACGCCGGCGAAGAGACGCTGAACATGCTCCGCTCCGACGACGGCAAGCTCTATCAGTTCCCGAACTGGTACACGTCGACCCCGATGGGCAACGGCGGCTATATGGTCAATAAGAAGATCTACAAGGAGCTCGGCTCCCCCAAGCTCGAGACGTTCGAGGATCTGCGCGGTTATCTGAAGCAGGTGAAGGAAAAGTATCCGGACATCGTGCCGCTGGACATCGGCTACGGAACCCAAGGCATCAGCATCCTCTTCTCCGGGTTCGGAGAGGACCGCACGGGCGCCTACACCTCCTACGGATTCGTCCCGTCCGGGGACAAGCTGACTTCCCTGTTCTCCGACCCGGCCTTCAAGGAGACGTTGACGTTCGCCAGCTCCCTGTTCCGGGAGAAGCTCATCACCCAGGACGCGCTGACGCAGACGAGAGACCAGGTCGTCGAGAAGCTGAATACGGGCAAGGTCGCCGTCTACGCCTCGTACGACACCTCGGATCTGGGCAGCCAGGCTACGGTCGAGCTGAAGAAGGGCGATCCCGAAGCCGGGTACGAGATGATCTGGCCGCTTCGCAAGGAGGGCGTGGACCCGAACAAGGTGTACCCGAACAACTACGACACGATCGGCTGGAACGTCAACGTCATCACGACCGCGGCCGACAATCCGGAAGGCATCTTCGCCTACCTGGACTGGCTGACCGGGGAGGAAGGCGAGCGCGTCATCTTCTGGGGGCCCGAAGGCCTGTACTGGCAGGGCACGGACGAGAACGGAGCCCCGAACTGGACGGAGAAGTTCAAGACCGACGTGGACGAACGGACGAAGTTCATGGCGATCACGGACAGCTTCCAATGGGCCGGCAATACGAGCTTCATCGACGGCTCGAAGGCCAGCAACAACATGAAGCTTCCGGAGGACCAGCGGGACTGGGCCGCGGAAGCGCAGCTTACGATCGCTTGGAAAACCTCCTACAACACGACGCAATTCTCCAACCTTGCGCCCGATTCTTCTACCGCGGAAGGCAAAGCGCTGCAGAAGGTCGCCGACATCGAGACGAGCGTCATCGCCAAGTCGCTCTATGCCGGCAGCGACGCGGAGGTCGAGAAGATCATCGCGGACGGAGAAGCCGCGGCGAACAAGGCCGGCTACCAGAAGCTGCTCGATTACGAGACCGCCCGATGGCAGGCGAATCTGAAAAAAATGAGCGGCGAATAAACCCATCCATACGGCAGGAGAGAGTATGCTAGACTAGTGTCTAGTATGCTCTTTTCTGCCTATGACGGAAGACGGAGGGGGATCCGAATGTACAATGTGCTGCTGGTGGACGACGAAGATCTGGACTTGGAAGCGCTGCGGAGATTCATTCCCTGGGAGAGGCTGGACATGCGGGTCGTCGCGATGAACAGCGCGGTGGCCGCCGCCAAGTACGTCGCGGAAGCGGATCTGGACGTGCTCGTGACCGACATTCGCATGCCCCGGATGTCCGGGCTGGAGCTGGCGAAGCTGGCGCAGGAGAGGAACAAGAGCCTGCGGATTCTGTTCATCAGCGGCTACGAAGACTTCTCTTACGCGAAGCAGGCTCTGAGCCTGAACGCTTGCTCATATATTTTGAAGCCGGTTAACGATGAAGAAGTGTTCGAAGCGCTGGGGAAGGCGAAGGAGTCGCTGGACGACGAGCGCGAGCGGAAGCGAACGGAGCAGGCTTATCTGGAGCTCATTCGCCGGCGGGGCGAACCGGATTCCGTCCCTCCCCCGTCCGAGCCGCAGCCCGGGCCCCCCGATTCGGATCGGAAGCCCAAGAAGAATTCGAAGCTCGCGCAGGAGATCATCGACTACATACACGCCCGCTTAGGAGAGGTCATCACGCTTCGGAACGCCGCCAACGCCTTTTCCTATACCCCTAACTATCTCGGTCTCATGTTCCGGGAGGAGACGGGCATCTCCTTCACCGATTACGTGATTCAGGCGCGGCTGACGAAGGCGCAGGAGCTGCTCCGGGACACGAACCTGAAGATCTACGAGATCGCCGACCGGGTCGGTTACCGGAATTTGAACTACTTCAGCAAGCAGTTCAAGGACAGCTTCGGGCTGTCCCCCCTCGAATTCAGAAGACAAAGCTGATCGGAAGGCAGGAATGGCAGATGGAAGACGTACGGAACCGCCGCTATATTCCTTTCGGCTATAAACTATTAATCTCGTATATCGCGATCTGTCTCGTTCCGATCCTCGCGATCGGCTTATTCTCGTACTTCACGTACATGAATTCCATGAAGGAGCAGACCCGGGACGCGATGAGCGACACGCTCCGCCAGGTGGGGGACAACGTCTCCTTCAAGCTGGAGGATATCCGCCGCATCTCCGATCTGCTCTACAACGATTACACTCTCGCGGGCGATATCCAGAACTTCAACATGGGCTGGGAGAGCTACGAGAGCACCGTCAAGTACGTGATTCCGAAGTTTCAGAGCACGATCAACGCGACCGGACAAGACATCCAGCTGACCGTCTACCTGAACAATCCGGCGTTCCCCGAAGTGTACGGGAAGTCCGATTCGAGAATCGATCCGCTTGTCTCGCAGAAGCACTCCTTCGAGATGTACAACATTCGCCGCATCGAGAACGAGGAATGGTACAAGAATTTTCCCAAGGAGCAGTTCGGCCTGACGATGTCCTGGCAGCAGATCGGCGACGACCGCGAGCACGGCAACATCTCCTTCCTGCGGCGGCTCGTCGATTCGAGCGATCCGTTCACGCACGAGCAGATCGGCTTCATCCGCATCACGACGAAGATCTCGGGAATCTTCCGAAGTCTCGATTACCGGAAGCTAGGCGCGGACACGATCGTCTACGCGATCGATAACCAGAACCGGATCCTGTACTCCTCGGAGGAAGGCTTCGTCCAGCGGGCCTGGACCGACGCTCCTTCGCCGAACAAGATCGTCATCACCCAGGACATTCCGGGCATCAACATGAAGCTGGCGGCGATCATCCCGACTCATTCGCTCGAGAAAAAGGCGAAGAAGCTCGCGAACTGGACGGTGTTCGTGAGCCTGGTCAGCATCGCTTTCTGTATCGTTGCCAGCATCTTCATCTCCCGCGTGTTCTCGAAGCGCGTCGGCAAGGTCGTCTCGCTGCTCCGTCTGTTCCAGGAGGGCGAATACGACAAGCGGATCCGGTACCGGGGCGGCGACGAATTCGCCTATATCGCGTCCGCGCTTAATCAGCTCGGCGAGCATATGAACCGGCTGATCAAGGAGACGTACCTGAGCAAAATCGAGAAGCAGGAGCTGGAGCTGGAATCGCTGCAGGCCCAGATCAACCCCCACTTCCTGTACAACACGCTCTCTTCCATCAGCCGGCTGGCCCAGTTCGGGGAGCTGGAGAAGCTGAAGCTTATGGTGATGGAGCTGTCCAAGTTCTATCGGTATTCGCTCAACAACGGGGAGACGCTGATCTCCGTGGGGAAGGAGCTCGAGCAGGTGAAGGCTTATATCGAGATCCAGCGGATCAAATTGACGGACCGGCTGTCCGCCGACTTCGACGTCGATCCGTCGGTCTTAAGCCATGACACGGTCAAGCTGATTTTGCAGCCGTTCGTCGAGAACGCCATCGAACACGCCTGGAGCGGAGAGGGGACTCTTCGCGTGACGATCCGGGCCGCCATGGAGGACGGCCTTATCGTGTTCCGCATCCTCGACGACGGCTCCGGGATGAGCGAGGAGACGATCGCCCAGATCTTCACGCCCAGCGACGGGGTGTATCTGGGTTATGGAATTCGCAACGTCGAGCAGCGGATCAAGCTGTATTTCGGAGACCCGTACGGGGTCGCGATCGAGAGCCGGATCGGAGGCGGAACCTGCGTGGAGATTCGCATTCCGGCGACAAGCAAGGCGCGGCTCTTGGCTTAGGCCTCAGGATAAGGACTCGCCATATGCAGCTCACACCGCGCGAAGTTCGAAGGGGGCGCACAGAAAAATAGACGAGCCTCTCGGCTCGTCTTCCGCGCGACGGTTATCCGTCTATGAATCCCGCTATACGCAGCAGGCGGTAGAGCAAGGCGGCCGTCTCCGCGCGGGTCAGCGGCTTGTCCGGAAGCAATTCGCCCCCGTAGCCGTTCACGAGCCCCGCTTCGAGGGCGATTCCGAACGCCTCTCTCGCCCAGCCTTCTACCTTGCCGCCGTCGGCATAGGCCGACAGGCTAACCTTTTTCCCGCTCTCTCCGGCCAACGAATCGGGATTCGCCAGCTTAAGCGCCCGAACGAAGGCCACGACCGCTTCCTGCCGGGTTACCTCCCGTTCGGGAGCGAAGGTGCCGTCCCTCAGCCCGCCCATGACGCCGTATCGGCCGGCGGCCGCCACGGCGCCGCGATACCAGCTCGACTCGCCGACGTCGCCGTAGGATGGTTGCCCGGCTTCTCCTTGCGGCAATCCAAGCGCCCGGACAAGCATAGCGGCAAGCTCCGCCCGCGTGACTTCGGCATCGGGGACGAACCGGCCGCCGTCCGCGCCTTGAACGATCATCCTCTCGTTCAAATCGCGAATCTCCTCCGCGGCCCAATGTCCTTGTATGTCGACGAGCGCGGACGGCTTCGCGACGAGCACGAATTCGCCGTTCGCCAGGCTGCGGATGATGGCGACCTTCCGCCCGCCCGCTTCGGCGAACTCGGTCGGAACCGGACGCATGCCCAGCCGTTCGTCCCAGATCATGACCGTCGTGGCGGGATTCCCGTCGGCCGCCGCATCGATCCGGCTCGTCGCGTAGCGGCTGAACCCGGTTATCTCTTCGGTGCCGGAGAAAACGCGGAAATGAACCGGATTCGACAACAGCCGAATGCCCTCCTTATCGGCGGCCTCCCGCAAGCCGGCCGTCGCCGCGTCCCGGCCGATCTCGATCGCCAGCTGCGCGCCTTGTCCGCCGATTCGGCCGAGCTCTTCCAGCGGCAGCTTGTATTGGCCGTCCCGGGTGTTCAAGACGATCGCCCGCGCCTTCTCCGAGAGAAGCGCGACGGCTTCGCCCGGCAGCGTCAGGACGATGCTGTCCGCCGCTTCACCGATCGAGAATCCGAAGTCGCCCGTTCCGCCTGCCGCCGTCGCTTCGAGCGCCTTCTTCAAGGAAGCGGTATCCGCCTGGACTTCAAGTGTGGTCCTGCCTCCTTCTCCGGCGTTCCGTTTGGCGGTCCCGGATACCCCCAGTTCGTTGATCGTAATGACGAACGAATCGTTGGCCGGAGGCGGACTCTCGGTTGCGGGAGAGGAACCGCCCGTGGCCGCCGGCGCGCGAACGACGGTCAGCAGATACGTTTTGGAGGTACCGTCCTGCGCTTGGACCGCGACCTCGAACTTGTTTTTACCCGTCTTCAGCGCATACTCTCCGGTCCATTCGCCGGCGTCGACCCGCTCCCCGTTGACGAACACTTCGGAGTAATCGTTCGCGGTCGTCAGGAGCATTTTCAACCCTCGGATCGAAGGACGTACCTTCGCCGTCTGGGACGCAGCCCCCGGATCGAACTCGAATGCGATCGTTCCGCCCGTCCCCGTTAGCTGCCACCCGCTCAAATTCGCGTCCCCGCTAAGAGGAACGATATTGCCGATCTCGATCGTCCGCACGTTGGCGTTGCCGGCCGCGTCCGCCGCATAGACGGAGTAGATCCCGTTCGCCGTTACGACGAAGCGGTCTTCGAAGGCCGTTCCCCCCGATTCGAAAAAGGCGAGCGACTGGCTGCCCGGCGCCCACTTCAGCGCGGAGAGGCGATTGCTCTCTCCGGAGACCGAAGCCGCTACGGTTACGGTCACGGCGCCGAAGGTCGGCTCGGCCGGGTCGATGGAGAAGTCGATGACCGGCGGCACATCGTACGCGAACCGGATCGTAACGGTCTGCTCCAACGCCGTTGCGCTCGTCTCCTCCATCGCGGCGAACGTCACTTCCTCCGCTATCGCATCGGTTGCCGTGAAGACGGCCCGGCCGTTCTCGTCCGTGAGCTGGAACTCGGGGTCCGTTACCGAGCTTCCGCCCTGCGCTTGCAGCTTCACCCGTTGGCCCGGCAGCGCATGCTCGTAGCCGTCTTTAAGAGTGACGACAATCTCCGCTTTGCTCACGCCGTCCGCCCGAACGACCAGATCGCTTGCCGTCACCGTCGAGCTTGAGGAGCTGGGGGAACCAGGAACGAACCGGACCTCCGTCGTCGCCTTCAGCTTAGCGCCGCCAACCGACGCGCTTATTGTCGCAGTGCCTAGCTCTGTAGGCGCCGTCAGCGTCGCCGTGTACGTGCCGTCTTGGTTATCGGCGGTCGTGCTGATCGTCCCCTTGTCCGTACTGATGGCGACCGCCGCTCCGCCTGTCGTTAAGTCGTGGCCTTGCGCATCCTTCAGTTTGACGGTAATTGTCGTCGTGCTCGTTCCGTCCGCCGTTAGCTCGGCGTCGACGGCTTCGATCGAGCCGTCTTCGGTCGGGAGGCCGGCGACGAAGCGAACTTCGGCCGTCGCCGTAAGCGCGATACCGTCAACCGCAGCGTTTACCTTCGCGATCCCGATCGTTGTCGGAGCTGTCAGCGTCGCGGTGTACGTGCCGTCATGGTTGTCGGTCGTTGCGCTGATCGTGCCCTTGTCCGTGCTGATGACGACCTTCGCGCCGCCTGCCTTTAGGTCATGGCCTTGTGCATCCTTCAGTTGGACGGTGATCGTCGTTGTGCTCGTTCCATCTGCCATCAGTTCCGCGTCGGCGGCTTCGATCGTGCTCGTCGTTACCGACGGCGCGCCGGCCGTGAACGTTACGCTTGCCGTGGAATCTAAGGCCGCGCCGCCTACCGTGGCGCTTATCGTTGCGGTGCCCAGCTCCGTTGGAGCCGTCAGCGTCGCCGTGTACGTGCCGTCATGGTTGTCCGTCGTTGCGCTGATCGTACCCTTGTCCGTGCTGATGACGACCTTCGTGCCGCCTGCCGTCAGGTCGTGGCCTTGCGCGTCCTTCAGCTTGACGCTGATCATCGTCGTGCTCGTTCCGTCCGCCGTCAATTCGGCGTCGGCTGCTTCGATTGTGCTCGTCGTTACCGACGGCGCACCGACCGTGAATGTCACACTCGCCGTCGACGTCAAAGCTGTACCACCCACCGTGGCGCTCACCGTTGCGATGCCCAGATTGGTGGGCGCCGTCAGCGTCGCCGTATACGTGCCGTCATGGTTGTCCGTTGTTACGCTGATCGTGCCCTTGTCCGTGCTGATGACGACCTTCGCTCCGCCTGCCGTTAGGTCGTGGCCTTGCGCGTCCTTCAGCTTGACGGTAATCGTCGTCGTGCTCGTTCCATCTGCCGTTAGCTCGGAATCCGCCGCTTCGATCGTGCTCGCCGCAACCGACGGCGTACCGACCGTGAATGTCACGTTCGCCGTCGACGTCAACGCCACGCCGCCTACCTTTGCGCTCACGATCGCGCTTCCCAGCTCCGTTGGGGACGTCAGCGTCGCTGTATACGTGCCGTCGTGGTTATCGGTCGTCGGCCCGATCGCGCCCTTGTCTGTGCCGATGACGACCGTTGCGCCGCCCGCCGTCAGGTCGTGGCCTTGCGCATCTTTCAGCTTGATAGTGATCGTCGTCGTGCTCGTTCCGTCCGCCGTTAGCTCGGCGTCGGCAGCTTCGATTGAGCTCGTTATTGCCGACGGCGAACCGACCGTGAACGTCACGCTCGCCGTCGATGTCAACGCCACGCCGCCTACCTTTGCGCTCACGATCGCGCTTCCCAGCTCCGTTGGTGCCTTCAGCGTCGCCGTATACGTGCCGTCGCCCTTATCCGCCGTCGGGCCGATCGTGCCCTTATCCGCGTTGATGACGACCGATGAACCACCCGTTGTCAACGCATGACCCTGTGCATCCTTCAGCCGCACAGTGACCAACGTCGTACTGACGCCGTCCGCGACTAGCGCGGCGTCAGCCGTCTCAATCGTGCTCGTCGTCACCGACGGCGTGCCGACCGTGAACGCCACGCTCGCCGTCGACGTCAGCGCCGTACCGCCTACCTTTGCGCTCACGATCGCGCTTCCCAACGCAGTCGGAGCCTTCAGCGTCGCCGTATACGTGCCGTCGCCCTTATCCGCCGTCGGACCGACCGTACCCTTATCCGCAGCGATGACGACCGATGCGCCACCGCTAGTCAACGCATGTCCCTGCGCATCCTTCAGCCGCACAGTGACCAACGTCGTACTGACGCCGTCCGCGACTAGCGCGGCGTCAGCCGTCTCAATCGTGCTCGTCGTCACCGACGGCGTGCCGACCGTGAACGCCACACTCGCCGTCGACGTCAGCGCCGTACCGCCTACCTTTGCGCTCACGATCGCGCTTCCCAACGCAGTCGGAGCCTTCAGCGTCGCCGTATACGTGCCGTCGCCCTTATCCGCCGTCGGACCGACCGTACCCTTATCCGCAGCGATGACGACCGATGCGCCACCGCTAGTCAACGCATGTCCCTGCGCATCCTTCAGCCGCACAGTGACCAACGTCGTACTGACGCCGTCCGCGACCAACGCCGCGTCAGCCGCCTCGATCGTGCTCGTCGCAACCGATGGCGCACCGACCGTGAACGTCACGCTCGCCGTCGACGTCAGCGCCGTACCTCCAACCTTTGCACTCACGATCGCGCTTCCCAGCGTAGTCGGAGCCTTCAGCGTCGCCGTGTACGTGCCGTCGTGGTTGTCCGTCGTCGGGCCGATCGTGCCTTTGTCCGTTGCGATGACGACCGCCGCTCCGCCGCTCGTCAACGCATGCCCCTGCGCGTCCTTCAGCCGCACGGTAACCAACGTCGTACTGACGCCGTCCGCGGCCAGCGAGGTATCGGCCGTCTCGATCGTACTCTTCGCTGCCGAAGGCGGTCCCGGCACGAACGCCACGCTCGCCGTCGATGCGAGAGCGCTCCCGTTCACCATCGCGCTCACCGTCGCGGTGCCCAGCGTCGTCGGAGCCTTCAGCGTCGCCGTATACGTGCCGTCATGGTTGTCGGTCGTCGGGCCGATCGTTCCCTTATCCGTGCCGATGACGACCGTCGCCCCGCCCCCCGTCATGACGTTGCCCTGCGCATCCTTCACCGTTACCGTAACCGTAGCGGTGCTGGCTCCGTCCGCCGCAAGGCTTGGCGAAGAACTGGCTATCGCACTCTCCGTCAGCGACAGGGAATCGTCCCGAACCATATACGTTCGGAAGGCGAAGTCCCTGCCGAAAGCGGCGGAGAAACCCCCGGCATACACGTCGCTGCTGCTCAAATACCATCCGATGCCGCTTGAACCGCCGTTCTGCGTGGAGACGACCATCCGGTACATCGTTCCTCTCTTTAAGTACGGCGCATTCCCGCCGAAGTCGACCGACGTCCAGCCGGGGCCAAGCATCGCCGCCTGAGCAGTTGCGATCGCCGTCGATTGATCGCTCTCCTTATACAGCGACACTTTGATGTCGCCGGGCGCGCCGAAGCTGTCAAACACGGCAATCTCAATCCGGCTTAAAGTCCCGGCAATCGCCGGGGTAAACGTCTGATAGCGCGATGTATCGGCATTAACCCACACGTTGCCGTAATAGCTCTCCTGCGCCTGATCCAGGACGGCCGTGCCGTCCGCCCTCGCGTGCCCGACCGGCAACGTCTCCATAACCAGCAGAAGCGCGAGCAGCATCACCAGCCCGCGTCGAATTCCGTAGAAGGCCTTCACCAGTCGTCTCCTCCTCCCCGGGTTCAAATGGCAGACCCCGTAACCCAGATGCCGATCCCGACGGCCAACGCCGCGATAAGGAATAGAAGGGAATACCACTTGGTGAACTTCCAGCTCATTCCGGAACCGTCCCACCATAGCTTGGCGTAGATGACGCCGCCGAGAATAAGAATGCTGATAAATCCGATAAAGCCGTTATACATCGTACTCCAGCCAGCCTCTCCGAATAATTTCATGACGTTAACAAAAGTAAACAAAAAGCCTTCGCGGCTCCATACCTACAAAGGGGTAATTTGTTGAGGACGCGACGCCGGCATCCTCCTCCATGCCTCCCTCTTGGCGAAAAATGAGACCAATTACCTAATCGAGGTGCCGTTTTTTGTCTGTATCCGACGAACGACTTCCCTTACAATAAAATGCAAATTACTAGTTTTCGGAGGAATCGATACCCCGCAATGAACGCCCACTCTCCCACCGGCACGCTAAGAAAATATATCGATCGCCACGCGCCCCTCGGCGCGGAAGCGTTCCTCGAACTGGCCCGGACGATCGCCGCCCGAGTCGAGACCCTCCATCGCAGTCAGCTGCTTCACCTTGACCTGCGCCCCGAGCGAATCGCGGTTCCCGGCGCCGTCGGCGATGCCGATCTACTCGATTCGGGACTGGCCGTCCGGCATACGGCCGACGGCAACGCGCGCCCGGCGGGATTAAGCCTCTCCCCGGAGGGCATGCCTTATTGCGCGCCGGAGAATACCGGCCGCATGCAGCGATGCGTCGACGAGCGGAGCGATCTGTATTCTCTTGGCGTCATTTTCTACGAGATGTTGACCGGCCGTTTGCCCTTCGCCGCCGATAATCCGCTGGAATGGGTGTACAAGCATCTGACCCAGCCCCCCGAGCCGATGACCGGCCGCGCGGCCAAGCTGCCGGAAGGTTATGAAGCCGTCGTCCTGAAGCTGCTCGAGAAGAATCCGGACAGGCGCTATTCGAATGCCGGCTTGCTCATCGCCGATCTGGACAAAATCGGAAGTTCCCCCGAAGCCGTCATAGCGGAACCCGGCATTCAGGGAAGAGACCGCGAGCTCGCCGTTCTAACCCAGGCCTTCTATTCCGCCTGCTTCGGATCGACGGAGATGATCTACGTGTCGGGAGAGGCCGGAATCGGCAAGACCAGCCTGATCGAGGAGATGTTCCTTCGCCAGCGGCCTTCGAGCCCGTTCTACTTTATCGCCGGGAAGTTCGAACAGATTCCGCGGGAGAGTCCTTATTATCCGATCCTTCAAGCTTTCCGGGGTCTGATGCGGCATCTGCTCAGCCTGCGGAAGGAGGAGGCCGAGAGCTGGGGGGCGAAGCTGAGGGAGAATCTTGGCGCCAGCGCCAGTGTCATCGCCGATCTCGTTCCGGAGGCCGGGCTATTGATGGGGGGCGTCTCTCCTTCGGAAGAGTTGCAGGCGGGGGAAGCGAAGAAGCGGTTCCTCTACGCCTTCCGCAAGTTCGTTCAGGCGCTGGCCTCCCGCGAGCAGCCCCTCGTCTTGTTCATCGACGACCTGCAATGGGCGGACGCCTCTTCCTTGGAGCTGCTTCATTCTCTGCTCGGAGATCCCGAATGCCAGTATCTGCTGCTCGTCTGTGCTTTCCGGCCCGCCGAGACCGACCGCGGACGGCTGCCGGGCTATGAAGCGGACGGCTTCATCGCCGGACAGGCCGTCGTTCGAGAGATTCGGCTCTCTCCGCTGGAACTGGAGGCGCTGAGCCGGATCGCCGCGGAGACGCTTAACGGCACGCACGAGAATACGCTGGCCTTGACCGAGCTGCTGCTTAGCCCGTCCGGCGGCAACCCGTTCCACTTCAAGCAGCTCTTGCTGCGCCTGCAGGAAGACCGCATTCTTCGCTATGACAGCGGGCTTCGGCGCTGGCGGTGGGACGAGGGGCAATTGATCGGACTGGGACCCGAGTATGCCTTGTCCGAGCTGATCGGGCACCGGCTGCGCCGTCTGCCGGAAGAGATTCGCGAGCTGCTTCCTCTGGCTGCCTGCGTCGGAAGCGTCTTCGATATCCGCTTGATCGCAAGCGCGGCGGGCCGGGAAGGGGACGATCTTGGCGCCGCATGGTCCGAAGCCGAGAACGCGGGACTGCTCGTGCCCTTCGGACCGGACAAGTTCCGATTCGCGCACGACAACGTGCAGAAGTTCCTGTATGCCCAATTGGACGATCAGGTGAAGGGTGACTCCCACGCGCGCATCGGCCGGCTGATGATCGGCCGGGAAGCGGAATACGGGGCGAGCGCGTTCGACGCGATCAATCAGTTAAACCGGGGAATCCGGAACCCGGCCGATCGGGAGGAGCTGCTATGGCTGGCCCGGCTGAACCTCGACGCGGGCAACCGGGCCAAGTCGTCCTCGGCGTACGACGTCGCGCTAGGCTATTACGCGAAGGGCGCCGAATGGCTGCCGGAGGAAGAATGGGACCGCGAGTTCGATCTCGTCTTCGAGCTTCGCGCCCAGCAGGCGGAGTGCCTCTTCCTGTGCGGAAGTCACGAGGCGTCCGGGGAAGCCGTCGACATCCTGCTCGGCCGGGCCCGCAACGCCGTCGAACGAAGCCGGGCCCGGCTCATTCGGATCATGCAGCACATCAATCAAGGCAAATATTTGGAGGGAACCGCTCTCGGGCTGGCGAGCCTGCGGGAGCACCGGATCTTCATCGCCGAGGAGCCCGCCCCGGTTGCGCTCAAGCTGGAGGCCCTCCGCACGGAACTGATCCTGAGAGACCGACACGATCGGATCGCGCGGATGGAAGAGATGTCGGACGCCGACCGGATCGCGGCGATGAACCTCATTTTCGCGATCGTTCCTTCCACCTTTTTCACCAATAAAAAGGTGTTCTTCCTGCTGACCTGCAAAGCCGTCCAGCTGTCGCTCAAATACGGCAATACGGCCGTATCCGCGGCCGTCTATTCCGCCTACGGCATGTTCCTCGGAACCGGCTCCGCCGATTACGAGAGGGGCTTCGCCTTGGCCAAGGCCGGCGTCGAGTTGGCCGAACGATACGACATCGCTTCGGTCAAGACGAAGGTCTATACGGTCTTCGGCGCCGTGCTGTGCCAATTCGCCGGGGACGCGCGCGAAGGTGACGGCTATTTGCAGCAAGCGCTGCGGTTCGGCCTGGAATCGGGGGACTACGTGTTCGCCAGCTACGCCCTCGGCGGCTATGTCAATTCCCTCTATACGAGAGCCTCCTTAAGCGAGCTGTCCCGGGCGATCGCCGACTCCATGGCGGCCCTCGACACGACGAACGACGAATTCGTGCGCCAGAACTTCTATCTCTACCAGAGATTGATCCTGGCTCTGCGGGAGAGGACGGACGCTCCGGATTCGTTCGACGGGCCCGGCTTCTCGGAGGCGGAGTTCCTGCGCCGGATCGGGAAGGAAGAGACCGCGGCGACGACCAACTATCAATACCATGCGTACAAGACCCAGCTCTGCTACCTGTCCGGCTGGTACGAAGACGCTATCGGCTGGGCGAAGCAAGCGGAGGCTTACGAGGCTTACGCCACGCATCTGCCCCATCTGCCGTACTGTATCTTCTATGAGACGCTGGCCATGCTGGCTGTCCACGACGCCGACCGGCCCGGAAAGGACGCGGCAGACAAGCAGCGGCTGAAGCGGCATCTGGGGCGTTATCGCAGATGGGCGGCATCCGGCCCGGCCAACTTCGAGGCGCGGCTGCGGCTTCTCGAAGCCGAGCACGCCCGCGTTCTGGGCCAAGAGCGGACGGCGGAGGAGCTGTACGACCGGGCGCTGCGCGAAGCGCGCGAGCGCGACGATCTCCACGCGGCCGCGCTCGCCGGCGAGCTGGCCGCCGACTATTACGAGAAGCGGGGCAGGCAGGCGGCCGCGGCCCATTATCTGCGGCTGGCCATCGAAGGCTTCGAACGGTGGGGGTTGGAGGCGAGAGCTGCCCGGTTGGCGGTTCGATTGCAGAACCTGCTTCGTCCGGAGCAAGCGGCAGCGGGTTCCGCGGAGGAGAGTCGGGCGGAGCAGGAGACGGCTGCGGGATGGGAAGACGGGGGGCCGGGAGGCGAACGAGGAACCTTCGAGCTCTGGGAAAATATCGATCTGGCCGCCATTCTGAGGACGACGCGGGCCATGAACGACCGAATGGACCTGGATTCGGTGCTCGCGGAGATCTTGGGAACCATTCTGCGTTATGCCGGAGCGAATAAAGGCGCTTTGATCACGGGGAACGACAGGGACGTCTATTGGGTGCAGGCTTACGCGGCCTCGGAGAGCCCGATCGCGACCTCCCCGCGGGAGCTGAACGAGAGTTCGCCGCTGCCCGACGGCTTGATCCGCTACGTCTTCCGGACGCAAGAAGACGTTCGCTACTCGGGCGGCGAGGAGAGCTGGCTCATCCACAATCCGTATATCGCGCGGGAACGTCCCCAGTCGGCTCTTTGCATTCCGGTGTCGGTTCACGGCGCGATGCTGGGCGTGCTCTACCTGGAGAACAAGCTGGCCGCCGGCGTCTTCCCGCCGGACCGGACGGCCGTGCTGCGGGCGATGGCCTCGAACGGCATCTTCATGTGCGTGCTGCAGAACGCGCCCGAGCCTACTTCCTCCCTGGAACCGGGGCACGAGACGGAGGAGCCGCCGGGCCAACCCGCCGCCTCGAGTTCCGCTCCGCGGGCGCTGGACGAACCGCTTACGGATCGCGAGCTCGAGGTGCTCTCCCTGCTGGCGAAGGGGCTGTCCAACAAGGAGATCGCCGAGCGGCTCATTATCTCCTCGGGTACGGTGAAGGTGCATGTGAGGAACATTTTCGCCAAGCTGAAGGTGAACCGCCGCATCAACGCGATCGCGCAGGCGACGGAGCTGAAGCTGCTGGAATAGCGCGGCCTCGAATTACGAATTCGACCATGGGCTTCTTTCCCTAATCAGAAGGTTCACGCGGCTAACGAATCCAGGAGACGCTATTTGTATGAAATCAAGCGATTTGGAATTGTAACGAATCGTAGAAGCGCTATTTCGTTCCGGAAGCCTGTATTTTCCCTCGATTGACGTAAATAAGGTCGCTGTGATTCGTTAGATTTTCAAAATCGGCTTTTCGCGCCAAATAGCGACTTCTGGGTTCGTTAGAGCATCGGGGTCCAATAAGCAGGGGCCGACCCGAAGCCATCGCTGATGACTGTCGGGACGGCCCCTTTGTCCAATTTACACGGACCTTCCGGCTCTGCCGCTTGTCCTTTCACTGTACTTCTGCGGTACTTCCGCGGTCCTTCTATGGCTCTTCCATTTTGCCGCGGTCCCTCCGCCTACGGCTCTTCCGTTTGTGCGGTTCTTCCGCGGTTCTTCCGCGATCCTTCCACGGTCCTACCGCAGTTCTGCCGCGCCCTACCGCTCGAACCGGAACCAGCCGAAGTCGAACCGGCTTCCCGGAAGGAAGATGAAGGTAACCTTCCGCACTCCCGCCACCCTCTCCAGCTCGAAAACGCGCTCCTCGTAACCGTCGGAATGCAGGAACTCGATCAGCTGGTTGCTCGGCTCCCCGCCCGGCCCCTCGAACCGGACGTGAATCGTGTTCTTGTCGATCGGAGACCGGCCGTACACGACCAGCTTCGAGGCGCCTTCGTCCCCGAAGTCCATCCCTTCGAACTCAAGGGAGACGTTGTTGCCGATCCCCTCGACGCTCGAGCCCGCCACCTCATACGTATCCCCGTACACGCGGTCGCACTCCGCCGCCCGGTTCAGCGCGAACGCCCGGCTCTGCCGCTCGAAGGAGAAGCCCTTGATATGCACCTTCTGCCGCAGGACGAAGCAGATCGAGCTCACTCCGCGCAGCCGCTTGGACAGGCGGTACGTCTCCTCCTGGTACACGTTCCACCGGGACGGCTTCTGGTAGACGACGTCGGCCAGCAGAGCGCTGCCTTCCTCGTCCGGCATGCCCTCCCAGATCTGCAAGGCGTATTCCTCGCTCATCAGCGCGAAGATCGGAATCGTGATCGTATCCGATCCGTACGGGCCGAAGTCGATGTCGCGGAACCCGACCTGCGTCTCGCCGTCCCGGCTCGTCGCGACTCCTCTCTCGTTGCCGTTGCCGACTTCGCCCTTGCTGTAGTCGTACAGCCCGGCGGAGATGAAGCCGTACGGATCCTTGTACGCCACGCCGAGACCGGTCGCCTTGAACTCCAATTGCGAGATCAGCTTCGTCTTGCCCGTCCCGTTCTTGCTCATGCAGCGAAGCCGGAAGTCCCCGTCGCCCAGCGCGGTAACCTTCGCCTCATGGCCGTTCGCCTCCACCTTGGCGATGTTCGAAGCGATGCCGGCGTCGTTGACGACGCTCCATTCGAGCTCCCGGTAGGACGTATTCGCCGGATGGAGCCGGGCGCCGACGACCAGCTCCCGCTTCGACTCGTCGAACGACTGGCCGTCCGGGCTGACAATCTCGATTTTCCGAAGAGGCACTTCCCCCTGCTCCGAGCCCATGACGCAAGGCATCTCCCGGTTCCTCGTCCGCGCGGAGACGCCGGCTAGGGCCGCCGCATCCCCGACCGGTACCGACTCGAGCTCCAAAACCGCGGTCTCCATGCCGACGGAGGACACCTCGATCCGCACGCTCCCCGGCTCCAAGGCCGCACCCACGATGGCCATGAGCTTGCCGCCGAACAGCCTCCGGCTCAGTCCCTTGTACGGGTCGTAGTCCGTACTGTCCCCGTTGTCCAGACCGAGCAGCCGCCCCGCTCCCGTCACCTCGACGCGCACGCGGTTGTTGGCATTGTCGACGGGGTTGCCCTTCTCGTCCTCCATCGAGATCTCGACGAACAGCAGATCCGTTCCGTTCGCCGTCAGGCCGGCCTTGTCCGCGCGCAGGCGGATGTTCTTCGCGTCCCCGAACGATCGGCGGACGTCCGTCGCGATGACGGCGCCCGTCTCGTCGCAGGCGATCGCCTTCAGCTCTCCCTCCGCATAGGGGATCTTCCACCAGCCGACGAGATGCGTTCCCGTCTCCCGGTCCAGCTTCTGCTTCCCCTGCGACACGCCGTTGAACAGAAGCTCGACGACCGGCGCGTTCGAGCAGATCCGGACGTCGATCGTCTGCCCGCCGTTGAAGTCCCAATAAGGGAACAGGTGCACCATCGGCTTCGTCCGGTAATCCGTCCAGGCGGCTTGATAGATGTAGTACGAATCCTTCGGAAAAGTAGCGGTATCGATCTGTCCGAAATATGAGTTCTTCGTATGGTACGGCGTTGGCTCGCCGATGTAGTCGAAGCCGGTCCACAGGAACTGGCCTAGGGAGAACGGCGCGTCCCTCTCGGCGATGATGCAGGCTTCCGCCGACTTCGCTCCCCAGCTCGTCGGACTGTTGCCGAGCGCCGAGCACTGCTCGTCGTCGTCGGTCAGAATCGACCGTTCGAACGGAAAATGATACACGCCCCGGCTCTGCACGACCGATGCCGTCTCGCTGCCGTAAATAATCCAGTCCGGATGCTCCTCATGATGCTGGCGGTAATACTTCTCCGCGTAGTTGTAGCCCGCCACCTTGACGATATCCGCGCACTTCCGGGCGTTCTCCCAAGGCATGTAGTTCGAGCCGATGGTGACTCTCGCGTTCTCCTTCGGGTCGTGCTTCCGCACTTCCTCCATGAGCATCCGGGTTACTTCCTGCCCCCGCTCGTCCGCGTGGGTGTCGTAGATCTCGTTGCCGATGCTCCACAGCAGCAAGCTCGGATGGCTGCGGTCCCGGCGAACCCAGCTCCTCACGTCGACGGCGGCCCATTCCTTGAAAAAGCGAGCGTAATCGTAGGGAGTTTTCGGCCTCTCCCACATGTCGAACGCCTCCGAGACGACCAGGAAGCCCATCTCGTCCGCCAGGTCCATCAGCTCCGGGGCCGGCATGTTGTGCGCCGTCCGGATCGCGTTTGCCCCCATCTCCTTCAGAATCGCGAACCGCCTTCTCAGCGCTTCCTTGTTGAACGCCGCGCCAAGAGCCCCCAAGTCGTGATGCTCGCACACTCCGTTCAGCTTCAGGCGGACGCCGTTCAGCAGAAGCCCCCGCTCGGGAACCAACTCGATCGTCCGGAAGCCGACGTTCCGGACTGCGGTCTCGAGAACCGCCTGCCCGTCGGCCGATTGCAGCCGGGTGACCAGCCGATAGAGATTCGGCTCTTCCGGGCTCCAGAGCAACGGATCGTGCACTGACATCGTCTGCGACAGGAACGCTTCGGGTTCGTCCCCCGCGGCGACCCGGGCCGAGACGGTCGCGACGACCCGATCCCCATGCAGCAGCGTCTGGGACAGGAGCGCGTCTTCATGGACGTTCAGCTCCGTGTCGACCTCCAGCTTCCAGCCGTCCTCCTCTTGCCGCGCGGAGACATAGACGCCGTCCGTCGCCAGATGGGTTCGCCCCCGCGTCTTCAGCCAGACGTTCCGGTAGATGCCGGCGCCGGAATACCAGCGGCTGTTCGGACTTCGGTGGACGACCTTCACGAGAAGCTCGTTGTCCCCTGGCCGCAGGGCGTCCGTGATGTCGTGCTCGAACGAGGAATAGCCGTACTTCCATTCGCCGACGAGACGCCGATTCACGTATAGGGAAGAGTCCATGTACACCCCGTCGAAATGCAGCAGGACCTGATCGGCTTCTTCCGTATAGGTGAATCGCTTGCGGTACCAGCCGATGCCGTCTTCGTACAGGTTCAGCGTATCGTAGATAAGCCAGTCGTGGGGAAGGTCCACCGGCTCGAAGGAGAGCGATTCGGCATCCGCCGCGTCGAGCCCGCTCTTGGCGAATTCCCAGCCGTCGTTAAACAGAATCTTGTTGTTCACGGTTTTGTTCTCGGTCTTGTTCTCGGTCTTGTTCACGGTCGCAACACCCGCTTTCCTCGGTGAAATGGCAAGAAGGGCCCGCGGCCGCAGGCCAATGCGCCCGGCCGGGCCGCGGATCCCTCTGCGTTAATCTTAGTAGCCCAGAGTGCTCTTCGTCTTCGCGAAGATGTCGTTCGCCATCTTCGTGTAGCGGGTGCTGCCGTTGGCTTCCGCTTGAGCCACGTAGTTGCTCCAGCCGGCTTCGATGTTCTCTTGGCCGGTGATGAACTTCAGCGTCATCGTCTTGACGTAATCCATGAGCGGCTTGGAGATCAGGTTCATCTCTTCGCTCTCGTCCGGAGTCGCCATGATCGGCGGATTCAGCTTGCGCGGCTCGCGGTATTTGAGGATGCGGTCGTTGTAGTCCTTCTCGCCGTCGGTCATCTTGGACATCTTCAGCGCCTTGGAGCCGCCGTAAGCGAACACGCCGCCGCCGAAGCCGTAGTCCACGTTCAGCTTCTTCGTAGCCGTCGGGTTGAGCCCGTTGTACGTGATGTCCGGGTTCAGCTTGATGGCGCCGCTCGCGTCCTTCGTGTACGTCTCGCCTTCGACGCCCCACAGGCTGAGCGTCTGGCCTTCGTCCGAATACCACAGCCAGTCGACGAAGCGCAGCATCTCGATGAACTTGTCCTTGCCCAGCTTCTTGAGCGCGTTCTGGCTGATCATGACGCCGTTCTCCAGGCGGGAAGCTTCGATCTGCAGCTTGCCCTTCGGTCCGCCCGGCTGAACGATCATGTACAGGTCGGCGTTCGGCACCTGCATCTTCGCCTTCATGTCGGCCAGGTTCTGATAGTTGCCGTTGATGACGAAGGTATCGCCTTTGAAGAACTTGGCTTGAGCCGTATCGTCGTCTTGGGTGAACGATTCGGGATCGAGAATGCCGTCCTTGATCAGCTTGTTGAAGTAAGTGACGTACGCTTTGAAGTTATCCGTCGTCTCGGCGAAGGCGAACTCTTGCTTGTCATGGTCGAACACGAGACCGTTGGACAGCCCCCATCCGCCGGTGACGCCGTATTGGACGGCCGCGATGTTCAGCGTGGCGTCGCCCTTGAACCGGTCGGACATGACGTACTTCGCGCCGGTATGCGCTTTCACCTTTTTCATGGCTTCATAGAAGTCCTCGTACGTCCAGTTGCCTTCCTGGCCCGTCACGTCTACGCCGGCCGCCTCGAACACGTCCTTGCGGATGATGAAGGAATAACCGCCGCCCGCGACTTCCCACAGACCCGGCAGCACGTAATACTTGCCGTCCGCCTGCATCTTGATCTTCAGGTCGTCTTCCATGTTCCATTCTTTGACGGCCTTCATGTAGTTCGGCATGTACTGCACCCAGTCGCTGATCGGCACGATCTGGCCGCCGGCCACGTAGGCGCTCTCTTCGTACGTCTTCGGAATGATGAAGGGAGCGTCGCCGCTGTTGACCAGGAGCGACTTCTGGTTCTCGTATTCCGCGCGGGCGACGACCGTCAGGTCGAAGGAGACGTTCGTCTTCTCCGTGATCGCGCTCCACAGCCTCCAGTCCTTCTTGTAGGGGTAGCCCTCGTTGTCGCTGAACATCATGGAGTACGTGACCGGCGAGTTCGCGTGGAACGTCTGGCCTTCGCCGAACGTGTAGTCGAGGGCCGCCGCTTCCGTCCCGCTCGCTCCCGCCGAGGCGCCGGCCGATGGGGACGACGAGGCGTTGTTGCCGTTGTCGTTGCCGGAGCACGCCGTCAGTCCCGCAGCCATCGATACCGCCAAGATGACCCCGGTTGCTTTTGTCATTCTGTTCATACCGTACCTCCCGCTTTCCTTATAATTTGTTTAGTTTATATAACAGAACGGGCCGCTTCGCGGATGTCTGGAATTATCGGTAAGAAGCTGCCGCAGCCCTTCTGAAATACACCGCCTCAGCCTTTGACGGCTCCGATCATCATCCCTTGCACGAAGTACCTCTGCACGAAGGGATAAATGCAGATGACCGGCAAGGAAGTGAGCAGCATGGCGCTGGACTTGATCGTCGCCGCGATCTGGGCGTACGAAGCGTCCGTCGCCCCGAATTCGGTGGAATTGACGGCGCTGTCGATAATCTGGCGCAAGTACAGGGCGACCGGCCACTTCTCCTTGGATTGAAGGAAGAGCGAGGCGCTGAACCAGTCGTTCCAGATGGCGACCATGCTGAACAGCACCATCGTCGCCAGAATCGGCTTGGACAAGGGCAGCGTAATTCTCGTGAAGATGCCGTATACGCCGAGCCCGTCGACCGTCGCCGCTTCCTCCACTTCGTTCGGCAGGCTGGAGAAGAACGTCTTCACCAGGATGACGTTGAAGGCGCTGATGGCGCCGGGAATAATGAGCGCCCAGATCGTATCCCGAAGATGAAGTCCTTGGGCGACCAGCACGTAGTTCGGAATGAGGCCGCCGCTGAAGTACATCGTGAACAGCACGAACGGGATGAAAAACTTGTTCAGGCGAAGCTTTTCCTTCGACAGCGGATACGCGAGAACGGCCGTCGCGGTTACCGAGATGAGCGTTCCGAGCACGGCGTACATAATCGTGTTGCCGTAATACCGATAGAAGTCGGGTTTGCCAAGAACGAGCTCGTACGTCTGCGTCGTGAATTCGACCGGGAAGAAGGAGACCTTCCCGGCGTACACGGCCGCTTCCGAGCTGAACGATTGCGCGACCAGATAGACGAACGGATATAGCGTCAGCAGCACGACGAGGGTCATGACGAGCGCGTTGAATACTTGGAACGCCCGATAAGAGGGGGTCGCCTTCATGGGATCTGCTCCTTCCTACCAGAGACTCGATTTGGTCGTTTTCTTGGAGATGAAGTTGGCGGTGGTCACCAGGATGAGACCGATGATGCCTTCGAACAAGCCGACCGCCGTCGCGAAGCTGAAGTTCCCGCCCGCCGCTCCGTTGGAGCCGCCGCTCGCGCCGCCGATCCCCATCCGGTACACGTAGGTCGAGATAACGTCGGCCGTCTCGTAGGTGAGCGGATTGTACAGCAGCAAGATCTTCTCGAAGTTCGATCCCATGATGCCGCCGATGTCCAGAATAAGCAGAGTCATGATGGTCGGCAGGATGCCGGGGATCGTCACGTGCCACGCCAGCCGGAACCGGTTCGCTCCGTCCACCCTAGCCGCCTCGTACAGATCGGTGTTGATGCCGGTCATCGCCGCCAGGTAGAGGATGGTGCCCCAGCCGAGTCCTTGCCAGATGCCGGAGCCGATATAGATGGCCGGGAACCATTCCGGGACCGTGATGAACGGAATTTTCTCCATGCCGAGGTTCCCCAGCAGCGAGTTGATCGGGCCGGTCAAGCTGAGCATCTCCTTCACCATGCCCGCCACGATGACCATCGACATGAAGTGGGGCAAGTAGGAGACCGTCTGGACGAACTTCTTCAGCCGAAGCTTGCGAATCTCGTTCAGCAAGAGGGCGAAGATCAGCGTCAGGGGGAACCGGACGATCAAATACGTGATGCTCAGGAACAGGTTGTTGTAGAAGGCTCTCCAGAAGGTGGGGTCCTTCATGAACATGCGGAAGTAGTGAAGCCCTACCCATTCGGTGCCGAACAGGTTCGGACCGCCTCTGTACTTGCGGAACGCGATGATGTTCCCCAGCATCGGCAAGTACTTGAAGACGAGAAAATAGACGACGGGGATCACGATAAACGAATAAAGCTTCCATTCCTTCCTAACATGCTTCCAGAGAGAGTTCCTGTACGATCTTGGGGCCTGGAGCGCCTGCTCTTCAGCTGCCATATCCTCACCGCTTCCTTCCGGGAGATTCGCCTGCGAATCTATGAATCCGCTGCATGCTTCAATTTATCTCAAATCCGGCCGGATCACCACTTGGAAATCGATGCCTGCCGGTAACGCTTACATTCGATGTGAAAGAAAAAGCGCGACGCACACGCCTTCATCTATCCATTCCTCTCTCTTATCTGCTTCTTCTCTCGGGCCGACAGGGCCCGCGATCGCGCGGCTCTTAATAGATCTTCCGGTCGTGCTCGTCGGGGATGCCGGTCTTCCGATAGAAGTACGTATTGATGACGTCGCGCCATTCCGCTGCGTGCGCCGCTTGCAGCTGGAGGCGGTCCAGCACGCTCTCGTAACGTTCTTCGTCGATCTTGCCTTCCAGCGAGCGCCACGCCTTCACGAGTTCCTCGGCCTTCTCGGTTCCTTCGAAGTGAGAGTCGTAGATATGCTGGATGACCGTCTTGCCGGACTTCAGCCGATGTCGGTAAGGGACGTGGTGGAAAAACAGCAGCAATTCGTCCGGACAGCTCTCCGGCAATTCGTAGCGGGCGGCGGGAACGTCGTGGTACTGTCCGGCGAATCCGGTTCCCGTGGCGACGGTGCGGTCCACTCCGATGCCCTTGCTGTCGGCGAAGTGGTAGGTGCCCCACTTCGAATATTCGTAGCCGTCGACGTTCGGGCCGTAATGATGGCCCGGATTGACCATCCACCCGATCCCGAGCGGCGACGTGTAGCTCTCGTAGATGCTCCAGGATTCGAGCAGCATGCGCTTGATCGTTCCGATGACGACGGGATCGTGGCCGAACGAGATCCGCGCCCATTCGTCCGTGATCTGCTCACTCGTCAGCTCCGGCGACCAGGTCAGGCGGCCGTAGCCGTAGTAGTTCGCCTGCGCCAGGAGATGTCCCGTCCAGTTGAGGTCGCTGCCGATGTTCGCCACCGCGGCGAATCCGCCGAGCGGCCGGCCGAACAGCTCCCCCGTCGCCGCCTTCGCCGCCGTCGAGCCTTCGCCGAGAGCGTGCGTGTCGAAGTCGAGGATCTCCTTCCACTGAGGAACGAGGTAGCACAGATGTCTCTGCTGCCCGGTGTACTCCTGCGTAATCTGCAGCTCGAGCAGCTGGTTGGTGTGCCGCATGCCGCCGATGAGCGGGGACACCGGCTCTCGAACCTGGAAGTCCATCGGGCCGTTCTTGATCTGAAGGATGACGTTGTCGCGGAACTTCCCGTCGAGCGGCCGGAAGTGATCGTATGCGGCCCGGGCCCGGTCGGTCGTCCGGTCGCGCCAATCCTGCAGGCAGTCGTACACGAAGCAGCGCCAGATCGCGATGCCGCCGTAAGGCTCGAGCGCCTCGGCGAGCATGTTCGCGCCGTCCGCGTGATCGCGTCCGTACGTGAACGGACCCGGCCGGAACTCCGAGTCGGCCTTCACGAGGAACCCGCCGAAGTCGGGAACGTGCCGGTACGCGTCGGCCGCCCGCTCGGCCCACCATCTCTTCACCTCGGGGTCCAGAGGATCGGCGGTCGAGAGCCCCCCGATCTCGATCGGGCTCGCGAAGTTGATGCTCAGATACAGCCGGATTCCGTATTCTCGGAAAACGTCGGCCGCCTTCGCCACCGAAGGCAGCAGCTCGGGCGTGATGAGCTTCGTCTCGATCTCGTGGACGTTCACGTTGTTGATGGCGACGGCGTTCAAGCCGACCGCCGCCATGAGCCGGGCGTAATCGCGGAGCCGCTTCCGGTCTTCCGGGTCTTCCAGGAACCTTCCCTCGCGGAAGAACACCGACTCCCCCGCGTACCCCCGTTCGATGCTGCCGTCCATGTTGTCCCAGTGGTCGATCATTCTTATCTTGCCGGATGGCTTCTCCGCGATCCGCAGATCGGCGATGGGTCGACCGGTCTGCAGCAGCCTCAGAAAATGGAACGCTCCGTACAGCGCGCCCCTGTCCGTTCGTCCGGCGATGGCGATGAAGCGGCGTCCGGGCTCGTCGACGGTACGGAGCACGTATCCTTCGTCGCCCAGAGCCTTCGCCTCGGCGTCGTCCGCGACGCCTTGAAGCTCCGCGCTGTCCAGCGTGCCGACGACGAGGCAGCCTTCGCCGTCCGCGGCCTGCCCTCGCCTCGGCTCGCGTCCGAGCATCGAGCCGAGGCCGGCCGCGAGCTCTTCGACCGCCGGTGCTAACAACGGCGCCGTCCCGGAAGAGGCGACGACGATCTTCCCGCACCATGGAGCATATTCCTTCGCTTGGTCCGGAAGCAGCGGAGCGTATCGCAGCCACGCCCGATAAGCGTCGCCAACCGCCGGCACCCCGCCGAGAGAGGTCGTCTCGTTCTTGATCTTGGTGTTATTATTCATTTCAATCCTCCAGGGACACTTGTAACAATTAATCGGCTATTTAACGACTGGGCCTCCTGATAATAATGAGCGTTCTCCTCCGGAAAGCCTCGGACCCGTTGATTTAGCTACAATGTTATGAGGATATTATAAAATTAAGCGTTTACACTTTCTATAGAGCAACTAAATAATATTTGTAATTATTCAACATGTTCCGGTGTATTTTTATTCTCTGCCAGGGCCCTGCCGACGCGCTGTGGAGGTGCGATCCGCGATCAAAGGGACTCAGCGGTTGAGGCAGATTCGGCGAAGTTGCGGTTATGCGACCAAAGCGACTCAGCGGTCGAGGTAGATTCGGCGAAATTGCGGTTATGCGATCAAAGTGACTCAGCGGTTGAGGTAAATTCGGCGAAGTTGCGGATATGTGATCAAAGCGACTCAGCTGCTGAGGTAAATTCGGTGAAGTTGCGGTTATGCGATCAAAGAGACTCAGCGGTTGAGGCAGATTCGGCGAAGTTGCGAGCGCTTGGGGAATAGGGAAGTTTGGAAGTCTAGTTCCTGGTTTCAATCCGAATCACAGGGCGCCGGTTCGTAGGCCCATGTTCTCTAACGAACCCAGGAGACGCTATTTAGCGTCAAAAGCCCATTTTGAAACCCCTAACGAACCCCAGCGATCTTATTTAGGTCCTTCGAGGGTAAAAACGGGCTTCCAGCACGAAATAGCGTCTATACGATTCGTTAGAACCGAAAATTCACGATTTTCAACCAAATAGCGTCTCCTCGATTCGTTAGCCGTCCCCCCCCAATCGAGACGGAAGCCAGGCGAAACCATGCTAAACGAAACCAAGCGAAATATAGAAGCCCAACGCAACATAAACTCCACAAAGAGGCTCTAGCCCGGATCACAAGTCTGTATGCGAGTTGGTCAACCATAGAAAAAAAGCCGCGCCCCTTCTCCCGCAAGAGAAGGAACGCGGCGGACTTCGACCGTCAGGCGGCCGATCGAATGCAGATCAGACTGATTCCGAGCAGCAGGCAGAGCGGCGAATAGAAGACGCTGTCCCAGTACGCGAACGGGGCTCCCTTCCGGCTCTTGAATAATCCCACCCATCGGAAATCCCCGATCGCTCTCAGGACAAACACGGCGGCCAGCGCCCATCCCCCAAGCGCGAACAGCCAACCGGGCAGCAGCGGCTCTCCGATCCCGCCCAACTGCAGAACGAAGGCGCCCGCCATCGCCAACAGAGCGGCGACAATCGCCGTAGCCGCCTTGGACGGCCGGAACAGCGGCTCTTCCCCGCGGGTCGGGACCGCGATCCGGAACCCCTTCCTCCCTCCGGCCGCCCAATAGACGTGAACCCCGCTTAACGCGAACAAGACGATTCCCGTCATCCAGGCCAATCCTTCCGCCATCCGTCTTCCTCCTTATCGTCGGATCAGATGCTCGCAAAGCCAAGTCGCGTGCTCCTGAACCTCTTCGCGCGTCAAGGCCGTCCGTTTGTGCCTCTCGTACCAACCGAGGTAGTAGTGATAGAGAAGCCAGGCCTTGCGCCCGGCGTCCTCGGCGGTCGAGCCCGCCTCCATGAACAACTCCCCGGCGAACCGCATCCGGCTCTGCTCCATCTCGTCGATCAGGGGCTGGTATTCGGGCTCCCTCTCGGCCAGACGTCTTAAATAGAAGAGAAAGTCCCCCTTCCCCGTAACCGAGAACATCTGCTGAAGCAGCTCGGAGATCTTCTCCTCCGCCGTCTTCGGCCGCGAAGAAGCCGCCATGACATCCCGCGTCGTCTTGCCCGCCCAGTAGTCCACGACTCTCCGCACGAACTCTCCGCGGTTCGCGAAGTACCAGTAGAAGCTGCTCTTGCTGCACTTCAGAGCCGCCGCCATGCTCTCGACGACCAGAGCGTCGGCCCCTCCTTCCGCGAACCGCTCCGCCCCCAGCCGGATCCACTGCTCTTCCGTCGCCACGATCTTCGGCATCCCCATCTCTCTTTCTGTACGATATCGTCTAGATAGGTCCATTATATGGCATAACGATAGGGCTCGTCACGTCTGTACGGTATCGTTCAGAAAATCGTCAAGCGACAAAGAAGGGCAGCCGCCCCCCCTCGTTTATGAGGGGAGTTCCCGGCGCCCCTTGTTCCTTCCTTTTCCCCATTCGTCATCATGGCGTTCCGGCGTCACAGGCCCAGCTTGTCCAATTCTTCCAGCATCGCAGGGCGCTTCGAGTATGTTCGTCGCAATCCGCTTACGATCCGCTCCGCCGTCTCCCGGCCTCCCGCCTTCAGAAGCTCCTTGACGATCTTGCACACCTGCTTGTACTGCTTCCGGTTGGAAGCGTCCGCGGCTTCGGCCTCGATATGCCGCTCGAAGAGGCGGTACGTCTCTTCCGGATAGGGCCCGACCAGCTCCTTATAATACGGAACGATACGGCCGGGGGAGATCTCGACGTACTCCAGCAGCTTGTCATGCTCTTTCTCTTCGACGAGCAACCGGACATACATCGCCTGCGCTCTCCAACCTCCCCCTTGCTCCTGTGCCGTCAATACTCGGGCATACACTTCGGGCCATTCTTCGGGAGAGTACAAGCCTTTTAACTCCTCGTAATACGAATAATCTCCCGAGACCGCGAACTCCTCCGTCAGCTCGCGCTGCAGCTGCCGTTCGCCCGTCAGACGATAGACCTCCAACCTTAGCTTCCGCCAACGGTCTACAAGCCCCGGATAGCCCCTACGGGCATCCTCGTCCTCCCCTTCCCGGGCAAGTCTTAGCGCCTCTTCGTAGAGGGAACTCTCGATCGCTTCCCGAATGGCCTTCTCGCGAATCTCGGGCACTTCCATATTCTCCCGAAGGAATTCTGCCCCTCGCGCTTCGCCGTCGAACCGCCGGACCAAATCGTACTTCATCGGAGCCATTTCTCTCGCGAAGAAGGATGCCGAATAGGAATCGCCATATTCCGCTTCCAGCTTCCCGGCGCTCGCTTCCCATATTGCTCTCGTCTCTTCGTCGTTAACGAGCTGAAGAGAGATTCGCAGCAAATCCAGAAGCCAATCTGATAACAACGGAAGCTCGGTCTCCCGCAGAATCGAACGCAAGAGATCTCTTCTCTCGCTCGCCGTCAGGGACGGGGCGATCTCCTCCACGGCCTCTCCGACAAGCTCCAATCCATCCTCCGCCAGCCCGCCGACAATTCCGTCGGAGTCGTCGCAGGAGTGGATCAGGTCCGTCAGCTCTCTCAACGCGCAGAAGCTTATCCGAATGGACGGAAGAGCATTGCCTTGATCCAATGCCGCTCTCGCCTTCTCCAGCACGATCCTCGCGCCTTCGACGGCACGCGGAACATGCCGGTAAGGAACGAAGCCGTCCCTCTCCGAGTACCTCTTCACGTAGCCGCGAATGAGCTTGATCAACTGCTTCTCGTCGACCGTTCCTTCCGCGTTCATGAAGAAGAGTTCCAGCCTGCTCTTGACCTCGCGGAACTCCTTCGCATATTCCGACAGCAGCCCGACCAGCTGTTCCTTGCTTAAGGCGGCCAACCGGTCGGCCAGCGACTTCTTCGGCTGACGGGACCGGCCCTTCCCGCTTGAAGCCGGTGCTGGCAGCCGATCCCGGATCTCCAGCATCACGGCGGCCTGGTGTTTGCAGATAGCTTCCATAGCGAAAGGGCAATCGCAGCTCGAGAATTCGATCTCGCCCTCCGCTCCGATCCGCACCTCGACTATGTAGAGCTCGCTGCCTTCCACCTCCGCCCGATAATCGCCCTCTTCGACTTCCTCTAGCTCCGCGATACGATCGTCCAGACGATAAGCTTGGCCTCTCTTCAAGATGACGGAAGGTATCGCTTTCTCCAGTTCATCGAGCTTCATGTCGCCGCCTCCAATGGTTTCATGCCCCTTGCTTATTTTTTCCGTCCATTCATTATAACCGATCGAACGTCTAGCCCCAGAAGGAGATTCTCCTCTCGGAGATCCGGCCGGTCGCAATCTTGTATACATAGTAAACGCGGTTGCTCAGATCGACCAACGCCAGAGCTCTCTCCTCTTCGATCGAGTAGGTGTGAGCCCCCAGATCGCAATTCATGCGAGCCCCGTCGCAATAGATATACTCGCATGGAGTATGTCCGTGAACGACCGGCTTCCCCCCGGTACGTTCCAGGACGAGCTCCCGCGGGTACCCGTAGAAGTCCGATTCCGGCATCCAGAGCGTCTCGCGATCCTGCTCCGTCAAGGGGCTATGCGGGTCCAGCCCGGCATGCGCATACACGAACTCGTCATCTTCGAAAAGCAGGGGAAGTCCGCGGCACCAATCCAGAACGTCCCGCCAACGGTCGGCGCCGCGGTCCCGCAGCCGGTTCAAGCCGTCGATCGTCCGGCTTCCCGCGTGGGACAGCCACAGGTCCGACTTGCCCTCGTAATGCCAGACCATCATCTCTTCATGGTTGCCGGTCAGGACCCGGACATGCTCCGGATGCCGCAGCGCCAGACTCATCGCTTCCTCGAGCGCAAGGGCGCTGTCCGGTCCGCGGCTCACCAGGTCCCCGCCGATCACGAGCTGATCCTCTCCCGGCTCGAAGCGCGCATGCGCCAGCAGCTTCCGCATTCCCTCGAACTCTCCATGGATATCGGTTATAAACAGCTTCCTCATCGAAGAATCCCCCGGCCCCGCGTTGCAAAACGAAATTGTTCCTTCATTTATATAGTTATTCGACGGAGACGGGAATCCCCCTTTTTGCCCGATAGTGCCCGGCCATGAAGAAGGGGCCGTCCCCCATGTCATCTGCGATGACTGGAGAACGGCCCCATCCCGTTATCGGGCGGCGAACTTGCCGCCGGCATCGGCCGCGCCGGGTTCGCCATCCGTCCGATGGAAGATACGATTCCAGGCTCTGCGTACGAAAGGCATTGCGTAGCCGTCGAGTCCGAACCGTCCGGCGTTCGCGCCGGCCGTGAAGATGACGACTCCCAGCGCCAGCAGCCACGGGTTCGTGCTTACGGTTCCGGCGAAGAGGAACAGGAAGTTAAGCAGCATTCCGAAGAAGGCGGCCGTCAGCGTCAACCCGCCGAGGATGAGACCGACCCCGATCAGGAACTCGCCCAGCGGAATCAAGAAGTTGATCAGCTTCACGTTGGGAAGCGCGAAGTGTTCGATGAAGTACGTGTAGTTGGGGAACAGCACTTCCTGCGTCGCCCGGTCGGCAACCGGGTTCGCTATGGCGTTCTTCAGGAAGCCTCCCGCGTCGAAGCCGTCGGTCAATTTCTCCCACCCATGATACATCCACTGCCAACCGACATAGATCCTGAGCAAAGTAATCGCGGCGGCGACCCATACGTTTTCCCGGAACCATCTAAGCATGATGGCCATCTCCTTTTTGTCATCCATCGGATGCTTCGTTAACCTTACGACCTCATTATGGCGCATTCCGCGATCGAGAAATGTGAAATAGATCACAATATTGGATAGTTTGTGAATTTAGACACAAAGTTGACTTAAGTTCCGGTGGTCCTTGACTTTGGGCACGACACTCCCGTTATTGCCCTTTATTCGATAACTCCACCTCAAGCGAGTAAACCAATCCCCCTCGCCGACTGTCTACGACACGCGGCTCTCCGACGGAGACGGGCGCTCCGCGTTCTGCTTCTCGTACAGCTCCTTGTAATAACCGTTCGCCTGCAGCAGCGTCCGATGGTTGCCGCTCTCGACGATACGCCCCTGCTTCAGGACGAAAATCCGGTCCGCATGCACGACCGTCGACAGCCGGTGGGCGATCATGACGATCGTCTTGCCGCGGCGCATCCTCTCGATCGACTCCTGCACCCGCTTCTCGCTCTCGTTGTCCAGCGCGCTGGTCGCTTCGTCCAGCAGAACGACGTCCGGGTTCTTGAGGAAGACGCGAGTCAGCGCTATCCGCTGCTTCTGCCCTCCGGACAACTTCACGCCTCTCTCTCCGACTTCCGTCTCGTATCCGTCCGGAAGGGCGCAGATGAAGTCGTGGGCGTACGCCTGCCGGGCGGCGGCCCGGATCTCCTCCTCCGAGGCGTCCGGCTTCGCCATCCGGATGTTCTCCGCGATCGAGACGCTGTAGAGGAAGTTGTCCTGCGTCACGACGCCCATTCGCTCGCGAAGGCTCGCCAGAGACAGATCCTTGATATCGATGCCGTCGATCGCGATCGTCCCCTCGTCGGCGTCGTACATTCGGGTCAGGAGCTGAAGAACCGTGCTCTTGCCCCCGCCGCTCTCCCCGACGAACGCGTACGTCTTCCCCCGCTCGATGCGGAAGGAGACGTTATCGAGCACCTTGTCCTTCCCGTTGTAGGCGAACGAGACCCGCTCGAACGAGATCGCGTCCGCGAACCGCCCGAGCGTTCGGGCGCCTTCCTTCTCCGCGACGGTGACTGGAATCGCCAGGAAGTCGAAGATGCGCTGGAGCGCGACGCCCCCTTCGGCGACGATCGGGAACGCTTGAACGAGAGCCGCCACCGGAGCGCGCATGCGGTCCACGTAGGCGAAGAACGCGATCAGGCTGCCGAGCGACAGGGAGCCGTCGATGACGAACAGGCTGCCGGCCGCGACGACGAGGAAGGGCGTGATATCGCTCAGCACGTTGACGGAGGCGAGCGAGAGCGCCTGCCGGGAGGCCTGCCGGTCCGCAAGCCGATCGTAATGCTCCAGGTGGCCGTCCAACTGCTCGCGGTCGCGCTTCTCCGCCTGGAACAGCTTGGCCCAGAGGGCTCCTTGAATCTTTTCCAAAACGAAACCGCTCATCACGGAGCGATAGCCCATCAGGCTCCGCGTCGCCGCCTTCACCTTCTTCGACAGCAGGTGGGCCAGCGCGAATTGAACGCCGACAAGCAGGACGGACAACGCCGTCAACTGCCCGTTCAGCGTCACCATCACGCCGACGACGCAGCCGAGGACGATCGTCTCGATCCAGACGTTGGAGAAGACGGCGGTCATGTAGCCGCGGATCTTCTCGACGTCGTCGAAGAACCGGGCGCCGATCTCCCCGCTTCGGTTGTCGGCGAAGTATTTGGCGTCCAGGGCGTGCACCTTGGCGAATGCGTCCCGGCGAAGCGCCGTCAGAATCCGGTTGTTCGCCCGGTTCATGCAATACTGCCGAACGTATTCCATTGGCGCTCGAACCGCGAAGAAGACGCCGACCATAATCGCCGCGACGAGCAGCAGCTGCCCCAGCTTGTCGGACCGGGTCAGCGAGTCGCTTCGCAGCAGGTCGTCGAAGAGGTATTTGACGACGAGCGGCACGGAGAGCGGAATAAGGAAGCGGAACAGGCTGCCGGCGAACCCGAGCAGGTACAGCTTCCGCTCGCGCCGGACGTACGGCCAGAAGGCGCGCATCTCCTTCATCGGGGTTTCTCCTCCCCGGGCGGCTTCGGCTGCGGCTTCGGGGTCCTTCTTCTGCGGATCATCGAATACGCGATGTCCGCCGCGCCGACTGCGCAGGCGGTCCCCGACAGCGCCCAGCCGATCGATAGCGCGCGATCCAGCCATGCGAGATCGTACACGTCCGCCGCGATGGCGCATCCGAAGCAGACGTGCAGGCCGATCAGCCCCCCGTACGCGATTCCGTCCATGATGGTATCTTTTCTCATCCAGTGGTCATCCCCGTTCGCGGCTTGATTCCTTAAGCTAGGTTCATCTTACCGCCCCGGCGCTCCCCGCATCGCGCAAGCAACGGTCCCCCGCCCCGCAAGCGTTGACCCTCGTCCCGCAAAAGATTGCGCGCCCCGCGCAAAACCCGCCCCCAAATCCGCGGCCTCCCCGCAACGCAAAAAAAACTACGACTGCCCAATTCACATACAGATTTGTTATCCGGGCTCAGATTCGCTCGCGTTGAGCTTCTCTATTTGTTACCTGGTTCCCGTTTGAATTGGGGGAAGCGGCTAACGAATCGAGGAGACGCTATTTTGCCAAAAACAATGGATTTTCGATTCTAACGAATCGTATAGACGCTATTTCGTTCTGGAAGCTCCTTTTTCCCCTCAAATACCCTAAATAAGATCGCTGGAGTTCGTTAGATTTTCAAAAGGGGCTTTTGACGCTAAATAGCGTCTCCTGGGTTCGTCCCTCGTA
>NZ_JACJVR010000099.1 GCF_014212175.1 Cohnella xylanilytica
CGTTGCCGCGCTTCCACCCCGAGCCTATCAACCTGGTGTTCTTCCAGGGGTCTTACGAATTGGGAAATCTCATCTTGAGGCGGGCTTCGCGCTTAGATGCTTTCAGCGCTTATCCCTCCCGCACTTGGCTACCCAGCGATGCTCCTGGCGGAACAACTGGTACACCAGCGGTGCGTCCATCCCGGTCCTCTCGTACTAAGGACAGCCCCTCTCAAATTTCCTACGCCCGCGACAGATAGGGACCGAACTGTCTCACGACGTTCTGAACCCAGCTCGCGTACCGCTTTAATGGGCGAACAGCCCAACCCTTGGGACCTACTTCAGCCCCAGGATGCGATGAGCCGACATCGAGGTGCCAAACCTCCCCGTCGATGTGGACTCTTGGGGGAGATAAGCCTGTTATCCCCAGGGTAGCTTTTATCCGTTGAGCGATGGCCCTTCCATTCGGTACCACCGGATCACTAAGCCCGACTTTCGTCCCTGCTCGACTTGTAGGTCTCGCAGTCAAGCTCCCTTATGCCTTTGCACTCTTCGAATGATTTCCAACCATTCTGAGGGAACCTTGGGGCGCCTCCGTTACGCTTTGGGAGGCGACCGCCCCAGTCAAACTGTCCGCCTGACACGGTCCCTTCACCGGATTCACGGTGACAGGTTAGAACTCCGATACGATCAGGGTGGTATCCCAACGGCGCCTCCATCGAAGCTTGCGCTCCGACTTCTCAGGCTCCCACCTATCCTGTACAGACCGTACCAAAGTCCAATATCAAGCTACAGTAAAGCTCCATGGGGTCTTTCCGTCACGTCGCGGGTAACCTGCATCTTCACAGGTACTAAAATTTCACCGGATCTCTCGTTGAGACAGCGCCCAAGTCGTTACGCCATTCGTGCGGGTCAGAATTTACCTGACAAGGAATTTCGCTACCTTAGGACCGTTATAGTTACGGCCGCCGTTTACTGGGGCTTCGGTTCACAGCTTCGGGTTGCCCCTAACCGCTCCCCTTAACCTTCCAGCACCGGGCAGGCGTCAGCCCGTATACTTCGCCTTACGGCTTCGCACAGACCTGTGTTTTTGCTAAACAGTCGCTTGGGCCTATTCACTGCGGCCCCCTCGGGCTATTCACCCTACCGAGGCACCCCTTCTCCCGAAGTTACGGGGTCATTTTGCCGAGTTCCTTAACGAGAGTTCTTCCGCGCGCCTTAGAATTCTCTTCTCGCCTACCTGTGTCGGTTTGCGGTACGGGCACCTTCGCCTGGCTAGAGGCTTTTCTCGGCAGCGTGAGCACGGAACCTTCGGTACTGTGATTTTCCCTCCCCATCACAGCTCAGCCTTACAGTGTGCGGATTTGCCTGCACACCAGCCTTGCTGCTTGGACGAGCATATCCATCAGCTCGCGTTCTTGCCCTCCTGCGTCCCCCCATCGCTCGTAACGGCTTACGGTGGTACAGGAATTTCAACCTGTTGTCCTTCGACTACGCCTTTCGGCCTCGCCTTAGGTCCCGACTTACCCTGAGCGGACGAACCTTCCTCAGGAACCCTTAGGCTTTCGGCGGACAAGATTCTCACTTGTCTTTTCGTTACTCATACCGGCATTCTCACTTGAATGCCATAGCTTCGGTGGTGTGTTTAGCCCCGTTACATTTTCGGCGCAGAGTCACTCGACCAGTGAGCTATTACGCACTCTTTAAATGGTGGCTGCTTCTAAGCCAACATCCTGGTTGTCTTCGCAACTCCACATCCTTTCCCACTTAACACACACTTGGGGACCTTAGCTGATGATCTGGGCTCTTTCCCTCTTGACGACGGATCTTAGCACTCGCCGTCTGACTCCCGAGCATACATGCATGGCATTCGGAGTTTGACTGGACTTGGTAACCCTTGGCGGGCCCCGCACCCAATCAGTGCTCTACCTCCACGATGCTAAATCTCGAGGCTAGCCCTAAAGCTATTTCGGGGAGAACCAGCTATCTCCGAGTTCGATTGGAATTTCTCCCCTACCCCCACGTCATCCCCAAGCTTTTCAACGCTTGTGAGTTCGGGCCTCCAGTAAGTGTTACCTCACCTTCACCCTGCACAGGGGTAGATCACACGGTTTCGGGTCTACGCCCACGTACTTATTCGCCCTATTCAGACTCGCTTTCGCTTCGGCTCCGTCTCTCCGACTTAACCTCGCACGTGAACGTAACTCGCCGGTTCATTCTACAAAAGGCACGCCATCACCCATCTAGAGGGCTCTGACTTCTTGTAAGCGCACGGTTTCAGGTTCTTTTTCACTCCGCTCCCGCGGTGCTTTTCACCTTTCCCTCACGGTACTGCTTCGCTATCGGTCGCCAGGGAGTATTTAGCCTTGGCAGATGGTCCTGCCGGATTCCCACGGGGTTTCACGTGTCCCGCGGTACTCGGGATCCGTCTCGGAGGGAGCAGACTTTCGGCTACAGGGCTTTTACCTTCTATGCCGGGCCTTTCCAGACCTCTTCGCCTAATCGGCTCCTTTGTAACTCCATGTGAGACGTCCCACAACCCCAGAGGGCAAGCCCTCTGGTTTGGGCTAATCCGCTTTCGCTCGCCGCTACTGACGGAATCACTGTTGTTTTCTCTTCCTCAGGGTACTTAGATGTTTCAGTTCCCCTGGTGTGCCTCCTCATGAGCTATGAATTCACTCATGGGTGACTGGGCATTACCCCAGCCGGGTTTCCCCATTCGGACATCCCCGGATCAAAGCCT